>CAWKCN010000009.1:0-11426 GCA_963848145.1 Ilumatobacteraceae bacterium | reverse complement strand
TCCGCCGGCGACGTCGGCGATCGGCTCGACGACGCAGTCGCGTGGCGGGTTGAGGAAGTACGGGATGCTCATCCGCGTCCTCGTCGTCATCGGCAGTACCCGGTGCACCGCCGCCCGGTAGCGATTGTTCGACCACACCTGCATGCAGTCGGCGAGATTGACCACGATCGTGCCGGGACGCGGCTCGACATCGATCCAGCCGTGCTCGACCGACTCGGCCTGCAGCCCGCCGACGTCGTCCTGGATCAGCAGGGTGATCAGCCCGAGGTCGGTGTGGTGGCCGAGCGCCACGTCGGCGAGCGCCGCAAGACCGTTGCGCTCGCCCTCGGGCACGGGATCGCCGAGCGTGTAGTGGTTGAGTCGCATGTTGCTCGTGGTGCGATCGCCACGATGCCCTGCGAGCGCGGCCCCGGAGAGTCCCAGCGCGCTCAGCACCAGTTCGGTGGTGCGCAACGCCAATTCGCTGCACGCGTCGTAGTGCGTGGCGATCGTGTCGTGGAAGCCGTCGACGTCGGGCCAGCGGTTGTAGTGCTTGGCGCGCCCCTCCACCGGGTCGACGAGATCGAAGACCTCCTTGTGGTCGCGCACCCGCTTCGTCAGCTCGCGCTCGTTGTAGCCGAGCGGATTGCGAGCATCGCGACGCACGGCATCCTTCACGTCGGTCGGCGACTCGAAGAAGCGGCGAGCAGCGGCGAACGTGTCGGCGATCACGCTGTCGAGTCCGTGGCCGGTCAGCAGGAAGAAGCCGTGGTCGTGGCATGCCCGGTCGAGTTCTCCGAGCGATGTGGCGCCCGGACTGCGGATGTCGACGACGGGAACCAGATCCATCGCCGAACCCTACGAGGTGTGACGACACGGGTCAGACCCGCGTCGTCCGGCTCTGGGCCGGGTGCGCCGACCCGTCAGACTCTGCGAGGCGACACCCGCCGCTGCCGTGACGACCCGAGGAGTTTCCATGCAACCGCTCGCCGGTGTTCGAGTGATCGAGGCAGCTCAGATGATCTCCGCCCCGATGGCCGGTGTGATCCTGGCCGAACAGGGCGCCGAGGTGATCAAGGTCGAGCTCGCCGACGGTGTCGGCGACCGACTGCGCCAGCTCGGCTCGCAGCGCAACTCGATGAGTGCGCTGTTCAACGGGGTCAACCGCGGCAAGCGCTCGGTCACCCTCGACACGAAACACCCCGACGGCCTCCAGGCGCTGATCGACCTGTGCGCAACCGCTGACGTGTTTCTCCAGAACTTCCGACCGGGCGCTGCCGAACGGATGGGCGTCGGCGAGGCGCAACTACGGGCGATCAACCCCGACATCGTCTACGTGTCGGTGTCGGGCTTCGGCAGCACCGGACCGAAGGCCGAACAGAAGGTCTACGACTACGTGATCCAGGCAATGACGGGCATGGCCGACCTGCAGCAGGGAGACACCGGCGCACCGCAGCTGATTCGCCAGTTCGTCGTCGACAAGACGACGGCGATCACCGTCAGCCAGGCGATCACCGCTGCGCTGTTCGCTCGCGAACGCGGCCACGGCGGACAACACGTCGAGTTGTCGATGCTCGACATCGGCCTGTGGTTCTTCTGGCCCGACGGGATGATGGATCGATCGCTACTCGGCGACGGCGGTCGGACCGGCGGTGACATCGCCGAGTCGTCGCACTTCGCCGACATGTACTCGATCCGTCCGACGCTCGACGGTGCGGTCGCCTTCGTCGCCAGCGGGAATCGGACCTGGCCGAACCTGTGCCGGGCGTTCGCTCCAGCGTTGCTCGACGACCCGCGTTTCACCACGATGCGCGACCGCGACGTCAACGGCGAAGCGCTCGGGTTGATCTTCGACGAGGCGGTCGCATCGCTGACCACCGCCGAAGCACTGCAACGAATGGTCGACCACGACGTGCCCGGAGCCAGGGTGGTCGGGCGCGATGAGGTGGCCGACGACGCACAGGTGATCCACAACGAGTCGTTGGTGCGTCTCGACGACGGGCCGGTCGGTGCCCGCATCGAGGCTCGACCGCCGGTGAGCTTCAACGGCGAGGCGCGAGCGGTGCCGGCTGCCGCGCCGGCGCTCGGCGCCGACACCGTTGCCGTGCTGGCGTCGCTCGGCTACGACGACGATCGGATCGCGCGGTTGTCGGCCGACGGCGTGCTCGGCCCGCTCGGCTGAGCGCTGAGGGACAGCCCGAAACAGTCGAACTCGAATGGGCTGAGGGCTGCCTCGTCGAGGCCCTCGCTGTAGTCGTCGGAGCCGCCGAGGTACTGCACGGTCCACGGTGACGCGATCTCGTACGCAGCCGACGACGCATCCCACAGCCCGTCGCTGCGCTGTTCGGCGGTGAGCAGACCGATGCCACCGTCGAAGCACACCGCACCACCCCGGAACGGCGACGAGGGTCGGATCAGCATGACGAAGTCGTCGCTCGTGCCGGAGTAGGTGTAGCTGAAGAGGCAGTCGGCGTTGTCGATACCGAACACACCGACTTCGGTGGCGGCGGAGCCATCGCCGATCACGGCGAACAACTCGGCGCTGTCGCCGGGAAACACCGGCGCCACACCGATCGGGCGGTAGCGGCCATCGATCGCCGGGTTGACGATCTCCGACACGACCGAACCAGTCGTGAGCCGCAGCCGTGACCACCCGTCGACGTCGTAGGCCTCGACGAGATCGTCGGCCGTGCCGTCACCCATCACGTCGAGCGTCATCGCCGAGTCGAGCACCGCCGAAGCGGGAAGTGGCCCCGCTCCTTCGCAGTACTCCACTGCCTCGGCCGCAGTGGCCGCGGTGGCCGCCGGAGCGGCGGTCACAGCGGGTGCGACGGTCGTCGCTGGTGCGGTCGTTGCCGGTGCGGTCGCCTCGGTGCTCGTTGGCGCAGCGGTCGTCACGGGCGAGGTCGACGACGACGTGGGCGCGGACGAGGCGATCGTGGTTGCATCCCCGTCGGTTGTGTCGTCGCCGTCTGCGCAGGCGGTGACCGCGAGCAAGGCTGCGACGAGGCCGGCAGCAACCACCGGTGGTCGGTTGGCGCGCATCGCAGACCGAGGGCCGAGCATCACCTCATCGTGGCTGTCGTCCGGCAGCGTCGCAATGGGCCATCCGACGTATCGCCTTCCCACCCCGTTTGTGGTGCATTTCGGGTGAGACGGGTCGCCGAAAACGCAACGCAAACGACGGTTGGTGGTCAGTCCTCGAAGAGCGAGGGCGGGAATCCGCCGGTGCTCACCGGACCCCAACGGGTCGGTTCGACGACGATGACACACTTGCCCTGATCGGCCATCGCCTGGCGGTACTCGGCCCAGTCCGGATGCTCCCCGGAGATCGCTCGGTAGTACTCGACGAAGAGATCGCCCGCGTCCGCCACATCGACCACCCGTGCGACTGCCGTCGACCTGGACCCATGCATCGTTGAATTCGGCACCCATCACCATCACCGACGCCTCGGGACGCTTGCGGACGTTTGCGGTCTTCGCCGCGCTCCGGATAGGTCGAGATCACCAGCTCTCCCGACGCGATCATCGCTCCGGTCACGAGGCTCAACTGTGGTCGTCCGTCGGCCCGAGTGGTCGCCAGGACCCACCGGTGCTTGTCGGCGACGAACCCCGCCAACCCCGCCCGGTCGACCGTCGTCGTTCGGGCGATGTACGCGGCTCGGGGGTCGTCTCGTGGGAGCTTCTTGGCTACGGCCATACCCGAGGGTACGCATGCGATCGAGCGACACCGTTGTCCTACGGTGGCCGACCATGAAGTACACCAAACTCGGCAACACCGGCCTCGACGTGTCGCGCATCTGTCTCGGCTGCATGAGTTTCGGCGCCTCCGATGAGGGCACGCACGCGTGGTCGCTCGACGAGGCGACGTCGCGATCGTTCATTCGTCAGGCGCTCGATGCGGGCATCAACTTCTTCGACACCGCCAACGTGTACTCGATCGGCACCAGCGAGGAGTACGTCGGGCGAGCGTTGGCCGACATGGCCAACCGGGACGAGATCGTGTTGGCAACGAAGGTCAACGGGCCGATGCGCAGCGGGCCGAACGCCATCGGGTTGTCGCGCAAGGCGATCATGGCCGAGATCGACCACAGTCTGCGCCGCCTCGGCACCGACTACGTCGACCTCTATCAGATCCACCGCTGGGACCATCGGACACCGATCGAGGAGACGATGGAGGCGCTCCACGACGTGGTCAAGGCCGGCAAGGCCCGCTACATCGGGGCCTCGTCGATGTGGGCGTGGCAGTTCTCGAAAGCGCAGTACACCGCCGAGGCGCACGGCTGGACGAAGTTCGTGTCGATGCAGAACCACTACAACCTGATCCAGCGCGAGGAGGAGCGCGAGATGATGCCGCTGTGCGCCGATCAGGGTGTCGGCGTGATCCCGTGGAGTCCGCTCGCCCGCGGTCGGCTGACCCGTCCGTGGGACGAGGCCACCGCCCGGTCGGAGACCGACGAGTTCGGCAAGATGCTCTACTCCCCCGACGACGAGGTGATCGTCGACCGGGTCGCCGAGATCGCCTCCGACCGCGGGGTGTCGCGGGCACAGGTGGCCCTCGCGTGGGTGCTGGCGAAACCGTTCGTGACGTCACCGATCGTGGGTGCGACCAAACCCCACCACATCGACGACGCCGTCGCGGCCGTCGACCTCGAACTGACCGCCGACGAGGTCGCCAGCCTGGAGGAGCCGTACACGCCTCATGCAGTGGTGGGCTTTCGATGAGCAACGAGCTGGTGATCCGATCCGACCGCGACCGCGTCTCCACGCTGACTCTGAACCGGCCCGACAAGCTCAACGCATTGAACCCCACGGTGTTCGTCGAGCTGCGCAATCATCTCGATGCAATCGCCGGCGACGAGTCGGTGGCCTGCGTGGTACTCACCGGTGCCGGCCGGGCGTTCTGCGCCGGCCACGACCTGGATGCGATCGCAACCGGCGAACGAGCGCCGAGCCGCCACTTCGAGCCCGAGACCGTCGACGCACTCGAAGCGCTGCCCAAGCCGACGATCGCCCGCATCCACGGCCACTGCTACACCGGTGGACTCGAACTGGCGCTGGCATGCGACCTGCTCGTCGCCGGCGAGTCGGCCCGCCTCGGCGACACGCACGGACAGTGGGGCCTGGTTCCGGTGTGGGGGATGTCGGTTCGGTTGCCCGAGCGGGTGGGCCGATCGACGGCCAAGGAGATGATGTACACCAGCAGGCGCATCGGAGGGCGCGACGCCGCAGCACTGGGGCTCGTCGACCGATGTGTGGCCGACGACGACCTCGATCGGACCGTCGACGACCTCGCCGCTGAGATCGTGGCCAACTCCGCCGGCACCAACCGCATCGTCAAGGCGCTGATCGCCGATCGAGCCGAGCGCACACGGGCCGAGGCCCTCCTGCACGAACGGGTACTCCCGCACGGAACACCCGACGACATGGTCGAACGGATGCGACGCGGCGGGCGGTGAGAACGGTCAGCTGTCGCCGACGAGGAGGCGATACGTGTCGCCGTCGGCAACGACGCGTCCGCACACCGGCTCAGCGAAGTGTGTGCCGATCACGAGCTCGTCGGTGCCGGCGACATGCTCGAGGAGGCGACGACGCGTCGCCGTGCTCCGCTGCTGGTCGGAGTCGGGCAACGCCGCCCAGTCGGGCTGTGCGATCTGACAGGGGTGGTGGAAGCTGTCGCCGGTGACGAGTGCGCTCGCTCCGTCCGAGACGATCTCCACGCTCACGTGGCCGGGCGTGTGCCCGGGCGTGGGCAGCAGGCGAATGCCGGGGAACAGCTCGCAGGGTGCTTCGACGAGGTTCGCGAGGCCGGCGTCGACGATCGGTTGCACCGAGTCGCGTTGCACCCTCACCTGGGTGTCGGCGAACAACCGGCGCACCGCCACCAACGGTTCCGGCTCGTCGGCGGTCGGGATGTAGGTCGCATCGGCTTCGCCCTGCCAGAACTCGTATTCGGAGCGGTTGAACAGGTAGCGGGCATTCGGGAACGTGGGCTGCCAACGTTCACCGTCGTGGTAGGTGTTCCAACCGACGTGATCGAGATGCAGATGCGTGCAGAGCACGACGTCGACCGCCTCCGGGTCGAATCCGGCCGAGCGGAACCGATCGAGGAAGTCGGTCTGGAGACCGGTCCAGTCCTCCACCACCGGGAGATCCTTGCCGTTGCCGACACAGGTGTCGATCACGATCAACCGACCGTCGTGTTCGAGCACGAAGGCCTGAACCAGTCCGAGCAGCACACCGTCGGCGTCGACGAAGTGTGGCCGTAGCCAGTCGATCGAGGCGATCGCTTCCGGCGTGGCACCGTGGACGAGATCGCTGATCCCGGTCAGGTCCTGCTCGCGGATCGACGTGATGCGTGACGAACCGATCATCCGTTGCATGGAATCGACCGTAGTCGCCTCTGCCGAGGCGACGGGACGTGACGTGACGGGACGGGACGTGACGTGACGTGACCTCAGGCTGTCCGTGCGTGCCGAGCGATGAGCGGCGCGACCCAGTCCTCCCGCCCGGTCGAGCGGAGCCGTTCGAGGTAGGTGTCGAGATGGCCGCGCACGTGGAACGGCCCGCCTTCGTCGGCGATCGTGGCCAGCGGATCCTGCGACACGTACGACCGGGCGAGCTGCTCGTCGAGCCACGCGGCCAACAGCGCTCTGGCGTCGTCGGCCACGTCGTCTCGGCGGTCGATGAGGTCGGTTTGTTCGTGTGGGTCGGCCACCAGGTCGAACAACATCTCGTCGGCCCAGTGCGGGTGATACCCGTCGTGGTCGGTTCGGAGGTACAGGTGGTCACCGAACCGCACGCCGCGCTGACACGACCACGCACCCTGCGTGAGCACCAGGAACTCGCGACCCGCCGAGTCGGTCCCCGACCCGACGTCCGAGCGCAGCGACACGCCGTCCCACGGCTGCGGCTGGCGACCACCGGCGAAGTCGACCACGGTCGCTGCCACATCGAGGTGGTAGTGCAGCCCGGTCTGCTCGCCGACGGCGATGCCGGGCCCGCTCAGGATCGCCGGGACGTGGGCGGTCGCATCGTCGGCTGCCTGATGGTCGGCGTACACGCCGAGCTCGCCGAACGCTTCGCCGTGATCGCTCGAGATCCAGATGATGGTGTCATCGAGCACACCGAGATCGGCAAGCTTGTTCGCCAGGCGGCCTACAGCATCGTCGGCGTAGCGGATGCCGACGTCGTAGCCGTCGAACACCGCCTTGACGTCGTGTTCTGTCTCGAGGTTCCACGGCGAACGAGGTCCCGGCGGTCCCCATTCGTCCGGTCGGAACCCCCACGGTTCCTGTGCGGAGTGCGGACCGGCGAGGCCCCAGTTGCGAGCGCGGACCTCTTCGGTGTGCCACTGCGGGATCGGGTCGTCGACGAATGGGTTCCCGAACGACTCGGGCGCGTTGTACGGCGTGTGCGGGTCCCAGAAGTGCACGTGGAGAAACCAGTCGTCTGATGCCCCGACCCGGTCGAGCCAGTCGAGCGCACCGGGGAGCACCTCGTCGGCGCGCTCGCCGCCCAGTCCTCGCATCAGGTTCATCGACTCGCTGAACCCGGCGCTCCACCACATCGCTCCGTGACGCAACGGGAAGCTCGAGATCGACGCACTCCGCAGTCCGGCTCGCCCGAGCACCGACGGCAACGATCGGGCCACCCACTGGTTGAAGAACCCACGTTGCGCCCCTCGCGAGGCCAGGTCGGCGGCGGCCCCACCGTGGTTGCTGACACCGTTGCGGATGCCGAACGTGCCGGTCACCAGCGCCGTGCGGCTCGGCAGGCACGGCACGTCGGAGGCGTAGACGTTGGTGAACCTGGTGCCGTCGGCAGCGATGGCATCGATGTTGGGTGACGTGTCGCGGTGGTAGCCGTAGCAGCCGAGATGGTCAGGGCGCAGCGTGTCGATGTCGATGTAGAGGATGCGCATGGGCCGACCTGGGTCAGTGGATGACGGTCCCGAGCGTCCCGCAACAGCCCATGTTGCGGCTTGCGGGAAGCAGCGAACGCGCCCGGACCGCCGAGTCGGCGAGGCGTTCGGCAGCGCGTCCACGGTCGGGCGACCAGAGTTCCTCCACCTGGGCTCGCGATCGCTCGAGCTCGGTGGCGGGGTCGCCCGCGAGGAGGTCGAGCCAGTCGGCCGGGCGATCGCCGAGCAACTCCACCGCGCTGCGATACAGCGGATCGAGCGCCGACGGGCCGTCGGCCTCGACCTTCGAGCGCCAGTGGCCGAAGCCCGCAACGGCTGCGTCACGGCGACGCATCGCCGCATCGGGAGCATGATCGGTGGTTCGGCCGTCGGCGGGCAGGTCAGCGATGGCGCGGTACGTGTCGTCGTCGGCGAGGAGGTCGGGCGTGAATGCGAGGATCATGTCACCTGCTTCGGGGAGCCCGGCGTTCGACATGACGACGTAGAGCTCGAGGCGGCCGTCGAGGTTGACGAGCCGATGGATCGTGCCCGGCGAGAACCACGCAATCGTGCCGGCGGTCAGCGGCGTCTCGGCGTAGCCCTCCCCTGACAGCGTCTGGACGGCACCTTCGCCGGCGATCACCAGATACGCCTCGGTGCACACGGTGTGCAGGTGCGGTGAACCGCCGGCCAGACCGTCGGGGCCGACGGTGTCGTACACACGCACGTGGCTCACCGACGTCCCACCGGGCAGCGCCACCCCGAACTGCTCCGCCGGCGTCGGCGCCCCGAAGCTCACCGCACACCCCCGGCCGCCCCCACCCCGTTTGCGTGACGATTCCGGTGGCCCGGGCCACCCAGAACGCAACGCAAACAGCAACCCAGCTCGCCCACCACGTTTGCGTGACGATTCCGGTGAACCGGGCCACCCAGAACGCAGCGCAAACGACATTGACGCTGGGCGGTCACGGGGCTTCCTCCGGGATCCAGGACGAGCGGGCGGGGTGGTCGGCGCGAAGCGGGAGTTGCTCGACGGATCCGGTGCGGGCCGAGTGATACCAGGCGGTGACCAGCTCGAGTGAGGCTCGGGCATCGGCAAGCGTGACAGGGACGTCGCCGCCGTCGGCGACCGCATCGACGAACCCCTGGAACTGGCCGGTGTACTGCGCGCCAGACGGTGCGAAATCGGCCCACACCTGTTCGGCCTCCTCGGCAAATGCCGATCGTCGGAACTCGAAGTTCCACGGGCCGGAGGCCGGGTCGTAGGCCTCCGACGACGAGGTGATCGTGACGTTGTCGAAGTGCCACACGAGCTGCGACGACTCCGACGCCGCGCCGAGTGTGACGTTCATGGTGACCAACGCACCGTCGACCGTGCGGGCGATCGCCACGGCACAGTCCTCGGTTTCGACGTCGTTGACGCGGGTGGTCGCCATCGCCCTGAGTTCGACGAGCGGGCCGGCCATCCACGTCAGCAGGTCGTGGTTGTGGATCGCATGGCTGAGCACGCAGCCGCCACGCTCCCCTGCCCAGGTGCCACGCCACGCAGCGTCCGCGTAGTAGCGCGCGACCGCGGCGCCACCACGTGTTGGCCGAGGCGGTGAAGAGCCGACCGGTGATGCCGGCGTCGATCAGCGCCCGGGCTCGGGCGGCACCCTCGCCGAAGCGGTACTGGAAGATCGGCATGAACCGCGCTCCGGACGCTGCGGCCGCCCGATCGACGGCCTCGGTCAGCCGGTCGCAGGCCGCCACGGAGTCGACGAGCGGCTTCTCGCAGATCACGTGCACACCGGCGTCGAGGCAGCGCACGATCTGGTCCTCGTGCATCGACGGCGGCGTGCACAGATCGACAACGTCGACCTGATGGGGCGAGGTCGGATCGTCGACCGCGTCGAGGAGATCGTCGAGCGAGGCGACGCCGGGGATGCCCCAGTCGCTCTCGCCCTTGGCCCGCTTGGTGTCGTCGAGTTCGGCGAACACGGTGGCCGACGCTCCGCCGACCTCCGACCAGGCCAGTAGATGGCTCTGCCCGATCCCCATTCCGACCACACCGACTCGAAGCTCACTCATGATGCTGTGACGCTAGCCAACGTCGCTCGGCCACCCCGTTTGCGTGACGATTCGGGTGACCCGGGCCACCCGAAGTGCGACGCAAACGTCGAGGACTGTCAGTGTTCGGCGGGTGCTGGGGAACCGTCGACGAGGATCAGGAACTGGCGCGTCGGCGAATCTGCGGGAACCCGACCGGGAGACGCACCCGCGGCCGGGTCACCCACCAACACCGCAGCGCCGCCCGGCGCGTACTGCAGGATGTAGGCCTTGCGCACGGCGTCGGTGACGTTGGGGCCGGTGAGGTGCGGGGTGAGCGACGAGAACACCACAATGCCGCCCTTGCCGACGGGTGCTGCGACGGCATCAGCGTGCGACTCGACGATCTCCCAGCCGAGCGGATCGACGTACCGGTGGCGGTAGGTGCCTCGGCGATGCAGGCCGGGGATCACCTGCGGGCACCCGTTGTCGATGGTCGCATCTGTGAGCGCCACCCAGCAGGTGAGGTACTGCTGCGGTTCGACGAAGGCGTAGCCGTTGTCCTGATGCCACGGGAACCGACGCGGTTTCTCGGGCTTCTTGTACACGGCCTGGTCCCAGTAGAGGCGGGCGTCGGGGCCGATCAGGTCGTGACACAGATCTGCGAACACCGGGTGGCGGGCGAAGGCGGCAGCGACAGGCTCGCGCTCGACGAGGTGGACGGTGAACGTGATCGCTCCGGACTCGGCGATCGAGATGCGGCCGTCGTCACGGCTGCGGAGGAATTCCTCGGTCGCTGCCTCGTTGCGGTCGATCGCCTCGATCAGCGCGGCGAGGTCGTCGTCGGCGAAGACGTCGGCGAGCACCACGAAGCCATCGCGGTCGAAGCCGGCCACCTGCTCACCGGTGAGTCGCCGGAACGGGCCAGATCGGTCCTCCCAGGTGAAGCCACGATTCCAGGGATGCAGCTCGAGGGGCTCGTCGGCCATCCCCCGACCGTACGCCCTCCCACACCACCCACCCACGTTTGCGCGACGGTTTCGGTGAACCGGGTCACCCGAAACGCAACGCAAACGTCAACCCCCACCACCACCCATGTTTGCGTGGCGGTTTCGGTGAGACGGGTCACCGAAACGCAACGCAAACGTGAGTGGGCGGGCGTCGGGCGGCCGGCGGTGAGGGGGCGGTCAGGTGGCGGGGCGACCCCAGGGCCCGGCGGCGGCCTGCGCGCGCAGGCAGACGTCGGTGACGTCGATGGCGTGTTGCTGGGTCATCAGGCGTTCGCCGCCGTCGGCGACGTCGGCAAGCAGTTGCTCGCCCCAGTCGACGACCACGCCGGACACATCGACGCGCCGCGTGCCATCGGCATCGACCACGATCAGGTGCTCGCCGCCTTCCGCTCCCGCCACGTCGACGTTTGCTCGCGCCTCGATCGTGCCCTCGGTGCCCACGATCGTGAGACGGCAGTCACCCCAGGTACCCAGCCCCTTTGCGGTCAGGTAGTCGAGCCGGTGGT
>CAWKCN010000008.1:0-99823 GCA_963848145.1 Ilumatobacteraceae bacterium | reverse complement strand
ACTCGACCGCACGGGTGATCACGATGTGGTTCTCCGACCAGAACCAGAGGTTGTCGACCCGGTCGTCGGGCAGCGGGTCGTCCCAGGCGTAGCGGTTGGCGAGCATCCGCTTCGTCGTTCGCGGCGATCACCTCGGGCGACAGTTGCGTCATCGGCGTGTCGCCCTGGAGGGCGAGCATCCAGTGCAGGTCCATGAACCGGAAGATCGCCGGGTGTCCTCCCAGTTGTCGATCTGCTCGAACACCGCCGACAGTGAGTCGACGGTGACGTTCTCGATCGGCCACGTGAAGTCCGGTTCGCGACGGGCCCGGCCGAGGTAGGCGTTGATGGCCCGATGGCGTCGAGGAGTGTTCGGCGGTGGTGGCGAACCCGAGGTGCTCGTTGACGCGCTGCTGGTAGATCGGTTTCGTCCATCAGCCCGGGTGACCCGGGGGCGGCAAGCACCGCCGCGGCTGCGCTCAGCGGCGTCGTCGTGGCCGTCGTGTCGGCCGGGACGGTGTCGGCAATCGTCGTGCCAGGGGTGGTCGATGACGGCGCCGACGCGTCGGTCGTCGGGGCTCCAGCCCCGTCGCCGTCGCTGGAGCGCCCGGCGACCACGGCAGCCGTGGCACCGGCACCGGCGATCAGGAACCGCCTCCGATCGAGCAGCATTCGGGCACGGGAAACGGGCAGGTCGCCTGGTTGCATTCGTGCCACTGTAGAGATCCCCCGCCACTCGATCCCGGCGGGCGGGATGATGCCGGGTGCTCCATCCCCTGGCGCAGCGCCGGGAACGGTGTCACATGGTGTGCCATGTGCGACATTGACCGGTCCGCTCGACTCACCGACACTGGGCTCCACACCGACGACGTCTTGGGGGATACATGACGGTCACCGAAGGAACACGAGTCATCTTCAACCCGTTCGAGCCCGGCTACTTCGCCGATCCGAGCGTGCAACTGAACGCACTTCGCCAGCAGGAGGCGGTGCACTTCATGGAATTCACCGGCGGCTACATGGTGACCGGCTACGACGATGCATTCCGGCTGCTGCGGGACCGTTCGATCGGGAGCACCTCGGAGAACGCGACCTCGACGCCGTCGATCGACGCCGAGCGTGCCGCGGCAGCGCAGGACCCTGCCGGGCCCAACATGCTGCGTGTCGATGGCCAGGACCACACCCGGATGCGTCGGCTGGTCGCACAGGCGTTCACGCCCCGGGCGATCGAACAGTGGCGGGTCCGGGCCACCGAGCTGACCGAGGAGTTGCTCGACGTGTTCGAAGAACGCGGTGGCGGCGACGCCCTCCACGACTTCGCGCTGCCGCTGCCGGCAACGGTGATCTCCGACATGCTCGGCGTGCCGAAAGCCGACCTCGAGAAGCTGCGCGGCTGGTCGCATGCGATGGCGAAGACCCTCGACGCGGTGAACACCGAGGACGAACAGCGACGCTCGGTCGATGCTGCAATCGCGATGGACAGCTATCTCCGCGAGGTCTACGACGCGAAGATGTCCGAGCCGGCCGACGACATCTTCTCGGCACTGATCGCCGCCGAGCACGACGGTGACCGTCTGACGAAGAACGAGGTGATCTCGAACATCCGGCTGCTGTACGTGGCCGGCCACGAGACCACGACCAATCTGATCGGCAACGGCCTGGTCGAGCTGTTCCGCCACCCCGACCAACTCGAGATGGTGCGAGCCGGTGGCTCCGACGACACCAACCTGGTCGAGGAGGTGTTGCGGTTCAACTCGCCGGTGCAGATGACCCGCCGCATCCCCGACCACGACGTCGAGGTGGCCGGCACGACGATCCCTGCTGGTTCGGTGGTGTTGCTGTGCGCGGTCAGTGCCAATCGGGATCCGCGCAAGTTCGGATCGACCGCCGACGAATTCGACATCACCCGGACCGACGCGAAGGATCAGCTCTCGTTCGGGGGCGGCGCCCACTTCTGCTTGGGCGCCGCACTCGCCCGTTTGGAAGGGGCGATCGCGATCCCGCGGATCATCCGACGTTTCCCGAACCTGGCGTTGGCGGCCGAGCCCGAGTTCGAGCCGCGGGTGGTGCTGCGAGGCGTCAGCCGCCTCGACGTCACCGTGTAGTCGCGCCAGCGCAACGGACGACGCCAAGGAGCAACCTGGATCAGACTCGTGTTGTCCTACGTGGTCACAGGTGGCGGTGCCACCAGGTCGGCGCTGGCGGGAGCGCGCCGGCACGCGTACGGTCGATGCCATGGACGGATTCCACCTGGCCCAACTCAACGTCGGCACGTTGCATCACGCGCTCGATTCGGAGCAGACCGCCGAGTTCCAGGCTGCGCTCGATCCGATCAACGCACTGGCCGAGGCAACGCCGGGGTTCGTGTGGCGCCTCGTCGACGACGACGGGCAGTCGTCGAGCTATGTGCGACTGCCGGGTGACGACGACCCGCTCAGCATCGTGAACATGTCGGTCTGGGCCGACCTCGAGTCGTTGAAGCACTTCATGTTCAAGAGCGGCCACGCCATCTACTTGCGGCGTCGCGTCGAGTGGTTCGAGCGCAGCCCGGTGGCGACGTCGGTGTGCTGGTGGATCCCCGCAGGTGAGGTCCCCGACCTGGCCGACGCGCATCGCCGCCTGCTGCACCTTCGCGAGCACGGCCCGACCGCCACCGGCTGGCCGGTCGGTTCTCCCGTGGCCGGAAGCCGGCTGAGATCGGGCACTCGACCGGCCGTCGGCCCGCTCGGTACGCTCGGGAAATGGGGACGACGATGGACGTGCAACGGCTGGGTGGTTCGTGCGGGGCGATCGTTCGAGGCGTGGACGTGACCCGACCGCAGTCGGCCGACGAGATCGAGACGATCCTGCGGCTGCTCGACGAGCACCTCGTGGTGGCCTTCGCCGATCAGCCGATGGATCTCGACCGGCTCGAAGCCTTCACCGACGAACTCGGCGGCCGCGACATCACGCCGTACATCGCTGCCGTCGACGGACGCCCCCACGTGATCAGGGTGATCAAGGAGCCGACCGACGAACTCAACTTCGCGAACGCCTGGCACACCGACCTGTCGTATCTGCCCGCCCCACCGGCCTACACGGTGTTGCACGCCCACGACGTGCCGCCTGCCGGTGGGGACACGATGTGGGCCAACCAGTACCTCGCCTACGAGACGTTGCCCGACTCGCTGAAGGCGCAGATCGACGGGCTGAGCGCAACGCATTCGGCCGGCATGGCCTACGGCACGGGTGGATATCTCGAAGCGGTCGCCGGCAAGAGTTCGATGACGGTCGAGCCGTCGGCCGACGCCCACGCCAGCGAGTCGCACCCGTTGGTGATCCGCCACCCGCGCACCGGTCGCCCAGCGCTGTACGCGAACGCTGTGTACACGACCGGCATCGAGGGGATGGACCCCGACGAGGGTCGCGCGCTGCTCGCCCGCCTGACCACCCACGCCACGCATCCGAACTTCACCTGCCGGCTGCACTGGGAGCCGAACATGGTGACCATCTGGGACAACTCGGCCACGCAGCACTTCGCGATCAACGACTACCCCGGCGAGCGCCGCGAGTTGTTCCGCACCAGCGTCGCCGGCACCGAACCACAGCCGGTGTGAGCGCTGTTACTCGTGGTGTCTGACACCATGAGTAACGCTCAGGCGGCGGCGTGGGACACGGCCTGGTCGAGGGCGGCCCAGAGTTCGGTGCGGGCCCGATCGGCGGCCGGTGGGCGCAGACCGTTGGCGACCACGACCCCTTCGATCATGTCGGCGACGACGGCACCACGGGGACGACCCTGGAGCCGGATCGAGACGACGGCGCCGTCCGGGCGGCGGCGAATCGACCGATCGATCCCGACGAGACGGGGCGGACACCGAAAGCTCGGCCCGACCAGCCCCTGCCGACGCGCCTCGCGGCTGAGGGTGCGGGCAGCAGCTGCGAACTCGACGGTGGTGGCGGACTCCATACGCCATCCATCATGACGAAGGGGTACCTCAGAGTTCGCGGCCACCGCCGAGCGAGACCGGGCGAACCTTGCGGCCCGGGTGGGTCAGCTCGCGCCGAGGTAGAAGAGGAGTTGGGCGTTCGCGAGTCCGGCGACCGGCGGAGCATCCGCCAACGGGGCGATCGAGGTCAGCGGCAGGCCGGTGTCGGCGGCGAGCAGCTCGGCCGAGGCCTGAAACCCCTCGGCGAAGAACACGAGCGTCTCGGGCAGGGGCACCGAGCCGGTGAGCGGGCGAACGTCGGTCCAGCCGACGGCCGCGATCAGCTCGGCGCCGGGCGCGAGCCGCTGGCCGTCACTGGGTCCGCTCGAGATCACCACGGGCACCGATGCTCGCTCCGGGGGCGGCAACGTCGTGGTGGGCGCAACCGTCGTCGGCGCCAACGTGGTCGAAGTGGTCGTTGGCGCCACGGTCGAGGTGGTCGTCGAGGGCGTTGTGGTCGTCGTGGTCGTCGTGGTCGTTGGCGCAAGCGTCGTTGTGGTGGTGCTCGTCGCGGCGGTCGTCGAGTCGGCGGTCTCGAGGTACGCCACGGCACCGACGACGCCGATTGCGATGAGCGCAACGAGCGCCGTGAGGACCCGGTGCCGATTCATCGGCACCCTCGAGACAACCGGCACACCGACACCGATGCGGGGAGATCCATCTTCACCGGAGCTTCCGCTGCTGCTGCTTCATGAGCCGGCGAGGCTATCGATCGCCGATCGCCGGACAGGCGATCACCCCAACTTCGGGTCGAGACACCGCCGACGTCGATCGACTGCCAGAGCGTCACCGAAGCGTTCATCCGCCAGCGGCTTCGGCGACGATGAACGCGTCGTCGAGGGCGTGGTCCCACATGGTGACGGTGTAGATCGACCCGTCGAACCTGCGGCGTCCGCCTGGCTCGTCGCCGACGACGATCGGGTACGCCGGATCCCAACGTTCGAAGTCGCCCCACTGCAGTGTCTCGCTTGCGGTCTCGACACCGTCGACCCAGACCTCGAGCGTTCCCTCACCCCAGGTGACATCGACCCGGTGGACCGTGTCGACGCGAACGACGTCGGGAACCATCACCGAGTTGAAGAGCTCACAGGAGGTCCGCAGACGGATGCTCAGGTCGTCGCCCTCGAGGCCGATGTGGAAGTTGACCCGATCGTTTGCGGTGCCGTCGCTGATGGTGAGGAGGCGAACCGGGCCGCTCTGGTCGAGGTCGGTCGTGCTGAACTCGACGGTGGCGCTCAGTTCGTTGGTGGCCAGCAGCCGAGCCCGGAGTTCGGCCGACGACGGCTCGTCGATCCGGAGTGGCCAGTCGCCGTCGAGTGCCGGCGGGATCTCTTCGCTCAGCACGACCGCCGGCGCCCCCGGCGCGGCCGACGGCGCAGGTGCACAATCGGCCGGGAACGACGTCCTCGGACCGGACACCACGATTTCGAGCACGACGGGCGCCACCGCATAGATCAGACCGGCGAGCGACACGATGGCGACCGTCGCCGACCAGCCCCGCCATCGGGCGACTGCGACTCCGACCGCCACACCGATCGCGGCACCCAGCACCGAGAACACCATGTCGAGGGTGCTGAACGTGCGATCCGACGCCGTGAGTTGGACGACCTCGCCGAGCACCCCGGCGGCGGCCACGGCTGCGAAGACGGCCCATGGCCACGTCCTGACGGTGGCCATCACGAGCGCTCCCAGCACGGCGAACGCCACGATGTGCTGGACGGCCTCGGACGCGCTCGCGGACAGACCGACGACCTGTCGACGTTCGTCGAGGCCGAGCTGGAGTATCCACACCGACCACAGGAGTGCACCGAGCGCGGGCAGCCAGCGCGGGGGCGAACTCATCGGGCAACGATGACACACCAGCCACGCCGGCGACGTTCGACCTGTGACGAGGGTGCGGTGACGACAGCGCGTACGATCGTTCGCCGGTGGAACGTGCAATGAGAAACAACGAGCTGATCGTCGCGGTGATCGCTGCTGCTTCGGGTGTGCTCGCTGCCGCAGCGGGAGCGTCGCCGACCGGTTCGACGATCGTCGACGTCGTGTTGGTGACGGCCGCGGTGGCACTCGTCACGTGGTTGGCAGCGGCCGCGCCGCCGATCGTGGTCGGTGCAGCTGCGCTCGCAGCCGGAGCGTTCTCGAACTCGATCTGGCTGGCGGCGCTGGGAGTCGCAGCCTTCGCAGCAGGTTTCTGGGTCCGGCGGACCCCTTCGCAGTCGCAGATCCCCAGCGCAGTGCTCGGGCTCGTCGCCATGAACATCGCAGCCCGGAGTTCACTCGACTGGTTCATGGGTGCCGCCACGGTGGTCGCTGTCGTGCTGGCGGTCGTGCTCGCCCTGGTCGGGCTGCGATACCGCGGGCGACGGACCCGCCTGATCGTCGCCGGCGGGTGCGCGCTCTATTGCCTCGCCGCGGTGGTTGGAACGGCGGCGACTGCGCTGGCCGGACAAGACGGGCTCGACGACCTCCGCGAGGCGGAGCGATCCGTCGACGGAGCGCTCGACCTCGTCCTGGACGGCGACACCGACGGCGCCCGCCAGTCGCTCGAGGCGGCGAGCGCCAGCCTGTCGGACGTCGAGTCGTCGCTGAGCAGTCCACTCACGATGCCTGCTGCGGTGGTCCCGGTCGTGGCGCAGCATCGCCGGGCCGCTGCCGAGGTGAGCCGCAGCGCCGAAGCCGCCATCACGTTGCTGGAGTCGGAACTCGACGCGTTGGACATCGATGCCATCACCGCCCAGCCCGGCGCCGTCGATCTCGATGCGGTCAGGGCTCTCGAGCGTCCGTTGGAGGAGTTCCAGCGTGCGCTCGTCGACGTCTCCGACACCATCGACGACGTCCGCGACCCGTGGTTGGTCACCCAGGTCGACGAACGCCTCGACGACGTCGACGACACGATCGACGAGCAGGCGGAACGTGGCGACTCCGCCCTCGATGTGGTTCGTGCGGTGCCGGCGCTGCTGGGCGCCGATGGACCTCGGACGTACTTCGTGGCGTTCACGACCGCCACCGAGGTTCGGGCGCTCGGGGGCTTCATGGGCAACTACGCCGAGGTCACCGCCGACAACGGGCGGATCGAGGTGAGCGCATTCGGCCGCCACGAATCGTTGCAGGACAACCTCGACACGTCGACGGCGACCTCGGTCATCGACGGCCCGACCGGTTGGCTGAACCGGTACTCGCAGTACGGCTTCGCTGGGCCGTCCTCACCGCCGGGGACGTCACTCGGAACGTGGCAGAACATCACACTCTCCCCCGACATGGCCGCGACCGGCGAGGTCATCGCCCAGCTGTACCCGGCCAGCGGCGGTCGTGACCGTCGACGGAGTCTTCATGGCCGACATCAGGACCGTCACCCAGCTCCTCGACATCACCGGCCCGGTCGCCACGACGGCGGGCGTCACCCTCGATGCCGACAACGGCGAGGCGTTCCTGTTGAACGGTCAGTACGGGATCGGCGACCGCCCGGAACGGGTCGATCTGCTCGAGGACGTGTCGCTCTCGGTGATCGACGAACTGCTGGGTGGCTCCCTGCCCCCACCGCAGGATCTGGTCGACATCCTCGGGCCGATGGTGGAACAGGGTCGACTGGCCGGCTGGGCCGTCGACCCCGATGAACAGTCGCTCTTCGAGACGCTCGGGTTCGCGGGCGGTTTCCCCGACGGCGACGGCGGCGACGTGTTCGCCGTCACCTTCAACAACTCGATCGGCGGCAAGCTCGACTACTTCCTGCGGGCACGAGCGAGCTACGACGCCGTCGTCGATGCCGAGACGTCGTCGGTCACGGGAACGGTCGTCGTCGAACTCGAGAACCGCGAACCTCCGGGTCCGCAGCCAGATTTCGTGATGAACAACAGCCTCGGACTGCCCCGCGGCTACAACCAGACGTGGGTGTCGGTGTACACGCAGTCGCCTGCCACCTCGTTGACCGTCGACGGCCAGGAGGTCGACTGGGAGCGGAGCGAGGAGGTCGGGCTCTTCGTGGCCGGGGTGTTCGTCACGATGGAACCCGGCGCGATCAGGGCCATCGAAGTCGCCGTCGACGGGACCACCGATCTCGGCGAGGGCTACCGGTTGGCCGTGTGGTCGCCGCTCACTGCACGACGAACGCCGGTGACCGCGACTGTGGAGATCCAGGGCACGACCACCTCGCCGATCGAGGCGACGCTCGAATCGACTGCCGGACCGGCCACCTTGGTCGTTCCCCTCGACGAGCGGTGACGCCGCTGAGAGATCAGCCGATCAGCTGGCGCCTCGACGTCCGAGCACCACGGTGATCGTTCGGGCCACGATGCCCACATCGTGCGCCAACGACCAGTTGTCGACGTAGTAGCTGTCGAGCCGCTTGTACTCGTCGAACGTCGTCTCCGAACGCCCGGACACCTGCCAGATCCCTGTGACGCCCGGCAGCACACGCAGACGTTCGTAGACGTCGTCCTCCCACTGGGCGACCTCGGACGGCAGCGCCGGCCTCGGACCGACCACGCTCATGTCGCCACGGATCACATTCCAGAACTGCGGCAGCTCGTCGATCGAGAACTTGCGCAGGAAGCGCCCGACGCGGGTGACACGAGGATCGTCGCGCATCTTGAACAGCGGCCCGTCGGACTCGTTCTGTTCGATGAGTTCGCCCTTCATGGCGTCGGCCCCGTCGTACATCGTGCGGAGCTTGAGCATCTCGAACAGCTGTCCGTTGACGCCGGTGCGCACCTGCCGGAAGATGACCGGGCCACGCGACTCGAGCCGGACCGCCAGCATCGACAGCAACAGGATCGGCAGCGTCAACACGAGGCCGACCGATGCCACGAAGTAGTCGAACATGCGCATCGCGACGAACCGCCACCCGTTGCGAATGGTGGGCTCGATGTAGAGCAACGCCTGGTTGTCGATCTCCTGGACCCGCAGACGTTGGATGTCGATGTCCTGGAGGCTCGACACCAGTGTCACGTGCAGGCCGGCATCGGTGAGGCGGCGGCTGAGCGAGTTCACGGTCGGGCCGTCGACGGAGTACAGCGAGATCAGCACGCCCGTGGCCCCGTGTTCGACCGCCACGTCTTCGACGTTGGCCAGGTCGCCGAGGAACGGAACGCCGTGAAGATCGGCTTCCGGGGCGCCGGCGGCCACGAAACCGACCGCCCAGTACCCCAGTTCGGGCCGTTGTTGCACGGTCTCGACCAGGCTGGCGGCGTTGTCGTCGGTACCCACGACGAGGATGGGTCGCAGCATGCGACCCGACGTTCGCAGCTTCAGGAACACAGCACGAGCGAGCCGTCGCTCGACGGTCAGCGCAACGACCACGCCGAGGAACACCAACACGACCCACCCGCGGCTGAGGTCGTCGTTCTGGACGAGGAATGCCACTCCGACGATCGATCCCGCGCCGAACAGGGCGGTACCCACGATGTGTTTGAACTCGTCGGTCCAACGGTGGTTCGCCCGAGCGGCGTACATCTGGTTGACGACGGCCGACGCACACCAGAACGGGACCGATGCCAGCACGATCAGCCACTGTCCGAACAAGATGTCGGACTCGACCGACCACCAGACGGATTCGACGAAGAACGCGAACCCGAGACCGACGATCACGGCCACGACGTCCGCCACGATCAGCCAGCGCTTGACCGTCCGAGGCCGGATGTACGGACGCAGCCGGTCGGTCGTCGCAGACGAGTCGGTGGCGAGGCGGAGATGTCGACGCCGGTGCGTGCTCGTCGACGACGTGGCATCGGTGTCGGGCTCTGCCGGATCGAGGCGCGCGACGTTGTCGGTCGACGATGAAATGATCTCGCTCGACGCCTCCCGCCTGTCCACTTCGATCCTTTCCGATCGGTCCCGTTGAGATGAGCGTCATTGGCTTATCACAGGTCTCGACGGGGGCGAAAGTGATGTTTGTCTCAGCTTCGTATGGTTTCACGGAGCGCGGGCACGATTCACCGACGGTGAGCGAGGAGCCGACCTCTCAGAGCGAGAAATTCGGCCTGTGGACTGCGTTTGCTTGCCAGGATCATGACCGAATGATCCGGCATTTGGCCTTGTAGCTGTGCGGTTCGAGGGCTATTCTGAAGTTGTTGCTTCGGAGCGTCCAACGCGGCCCGAGGCCAACAGCACACATTGTGCTCACAACTCCGAAAGGGCGGATCATGACGAAAACCAGAACTTCTCCGGCACGCAGAGCGAGGATCGGAACGGCAGTTCTCTTCGCCGGCCTCACCGCCGGCGCGCTGGCGGGCCCGGGCCTGGTGAGTGCACAGGACTACCCGCCGCAGCCGCCCACGACGGAGCCCGGCGACACCACGACCACGTCGATCGTGGTCTCGGGTCCGCCGGAAGCGCCGATCGATGGCGGCCAGCAGGCAGGCTCCCTGCCGAGCACGGGCAACTCCGATGTCGCACCGTCGCTGATGATCGCCGGCGCTGCACTGCTCGCCGGCATGGCGATCACCGGTGTGGCCACCGCTTCTCGGCGGCGAGACAGCAACCCAGACGCAGCGCTCTGACAAACACGCCCGGTCACAGCCGGCCCGGGGTGCAGCACGCTGCGCTCCGGGCCGGCTGTTTCGCGTAGCGGCTCCGGTAGCCACGCCGACGCTCGACGATTCCAATCCCGACGATTCCAACCTCGACGTCGTGGTGCCGACGCCATCAGGTGGACCCGGTGCCGGCCACCCGAAGCGTGGGACGAAACCGTTGTCGGGTCAGGGGACCTGCGTCGTCGGGCGATCGCCGCTGACGCTCTCGGGCCACGCGGGGGCCTCGAGCGCCGGCGCGCCGGATCCGCTCGACGACTTGCGACGCTCGCTGAACTCCGGGTACGCATCACGGCGCAGCTTGCGTCGTGGCACCCGGTTGATCACGATGCCGAGCAGGACACCGCCGGCTTCGTTGATGCGGGCAACGGCGTCGGACAGCGTGTCGAGGTCGGTCTGGTCGTTGCTGACCACCAAGATCACGTGGTGGGTCTGGGCCACCACGATCGAGCTCTCGGGCGCTCCCCGCAGCGGCGGAGCATCGACGACGATCGTGCGCCCGTCGGCGGCGAGTTCGTTCAGCACTCGAGGCAACGTCGAACCGATGACATCGGCGGCGCGGCCGACCGGCAGGCCGGCGGTGAGCACCTCGAGCGAGCTGTAGCCCGTGGACTGCAGCGAGATTCCCTCGGAGCCCGAGGCCGACAGATCACCCAGACCGTGGCCGCGGCCCGTGCCGAGCTGCTCGGCCAGCGTGGGACGACGGAGGTCGGCCTCGACGGCGACGACGTGTCGACCGACCTTGGAGAGCGCACAACTGAGGCCGGCTGCGACCGTGGTCTTGCCGGCGTGACGATCGAGTGAGATCACGCTGATCGCCGGATCCGACGAATCCATCAGGCGGAATTCGGCATTGATCCTGACGGTCTCGAACGCGCTGATGATCTCGTTCGACTGTGCTTCGCGGTCGGTGAACAACGCGATGATCGGGAACTTGCGCGCAGATCGCGTGAACTTCGGGATCTCACCGAGAATGGTGGTGCCGAGGCGCTCTCGAACGGCATGGCGCGTGTCGAAGGCCTGCAGGATGCGGTCGGCTGCGAGCGCAGCGAACACTGCGGCGATGAGCGCCACCACCATGCTGGCGAGCAGGATCGGGCGCTGGTTGGGCGAGATCGGTGACCTGGGCTCGTTGGCCGGGTCGAGCAGAATCAGCTCGAGGGGGCCACCCTCTGCCGACCGTTCGACGATCAGTTGCTCGGAGACGCCGTTGGCCCACGCTGCAACAGCCTCCGGCGAGGCTCCCGTCGCAGTGATGCGCAACACGCTCGAGTCGACCTCCGAGCTGATGGCAGGACGAGGCCGTTGTAGCTCCTCGGGGATCTGCGGCTCGGTTGCATCACGGAGGCTCTCGCTCTGGGCCCATTCCTGCAACGCCGGGAGGAGGAAGTTGATCTGCTGGATCGAGAGGTCGGCATCGGTGTCGTCGGCCAGGTCCAACACGAGTGTGGCTGTTGCGGAGTACGTCTTCTCCGGCAGGAATGCTGCGGCCATCCCGACCATCAACACGAGCGAGCCGACGACCAGGGCAATCGCCCAGTGACGGGTCAGCGTGCGCAGGAGGTCACGAAAGTCCATGATGCTCCACCGATCGAACATCCGTGCTCGTTCGGGAATCCCAGCGCCTCGACGAGCGTTCCATCGGATCGATCCTAGTGGGCGGTGCCGGCGCAGTGCGGGTGTCTCTCATCGGTCAGCCCTGCGTCCCTGTCTGCTGCGCAACACGAAGACGGTCGACGGCTCGGCCCTCGGGCACCTCGACGTCGGCGTAGGTGAGCACGCTGTCCTTCGCGACGTTTCGCACCAGCCGGCACCCCATTGCGACACCCATCGGAAGCAGACCGTCGGCCGCGGTGACATCGGCGCGCTCGGCGAGCCCGTAGGTCATGTATCCACCGAGACCGTCGATCTCGTCGCCGGCGACGAGATCGGTCTTCGCCGTGGTGACCACCTCGACGGTCGGCGGCCCGAGTGGTCGCAGCGTTGCGTCGCCGAACAGCGCTGCGCGAGCCACCGTGAAGGGAACCTCGAAGTGACACAGGTGATACGGGGTGTAGAACGAGTACAGCGGCCCTTCGCCGAGCTTGTACAGGTTGAGGTAATGCCGTTGCCGAGGATCGTCGTGCGTGGCGAGCACGTACACGCCGGGTCCCGGCTGGGCACCGACGACGTAGTCGACGACGCCGCCGAGCTGCTCGAGTTCGTCGACGTCGTAGAGGTCGGTGAGTTCGTCGACGTGGCCGCGGTGATCGGCACCGCGCATTCCCCGACGCTCCACCGTCATTCCGGTGGCGTTTGCGACCAGCGCCTGCTCGAAGGAGATCTTGGTTCCGTCGGCGAAACTCGTGACCATCGCCGGGTCCTGACCCCACTGTTCGGCGAAGCCCTTCTGCGTGGTCGGTGTCCGGTACGGATCGTGAAGTCCCTTCACGTTGCCGGCCACCAGCGGACGCAGACCGATGCCACGGACGAACCGCAGCAGGTTCATCTCGACCCCGGGCTGGTCGCCATCACAGCCTGTGTAGACGACGCCGGCTGCCTGCGCTTGCTGAGCCAGGGCCCAACCGACGGTGCCGTCGACTTCTGCGTTCAGCAGCACGAGGTGCTTGCCGCCGGCGATTGCCGCCTCTGCCACTCGGCAGCCGTACTCGACGGCACCGGTGGCATCGACGACCACATCGATGTGATCGGACGAACAGACGCTGTCGAGATCGTCGGTGACGACGGGCCGCTGCTGGGCCAGCGCGCCCGTGAGCGCCTGACCGTCGGCGGCGGTCGCGTCGTCGACGCCGGCCTGCGCATATGCCGTGATCCCCTTGTCGATGGTGCGGTTCACGATCGCCGAGATCGTCATGCCCGGCACCGAGTTGACGACCTGGTTGACGAATCCTGCGCCCATGAACCCGGCTCCGACCAGCGCGACCCTGATCGGCGTGCCGTCGGACTCGAGCGCCTGCAGACGGTCGTCGAGGATCATCATGAGGGCACTCCGTCCGTGCTGGCCAGCTCGCCGAGGGCGGCTCGGTCATCGAGGAGTGGCCACCGGAGGTCCTTGTCGCTGATCATGGTCGGCGCGGTCGGCCAGGAGATGTCGAGCAGCGGGTCGTCGTACCGCAGCCCCCGTTCGGTGTTCGGGGTGTAGGGCTGGCTGACCTGGTAGAGCATCTCGGTGTCGTCCTCGAGGGTCTGGTACGCGTGAGCGAACAACGGGGGGATGTAGATCGCTCGACGATTCTCGGCGGTGAGTTCGACGGCGATGTGCTGTCCCAGTGTGGCCGACTCCGGGCGCAGATCGACGATGACGTCGAGGACCCCTCCGCGGGTGCAGCGCACGAGCTTTGCCTCGGGTGCATCAGCGGTCTGGAAGTGCAGGCCGCGCAGGGTGCCGGCCTGTCGGTTGAACGACACGTTGCACTGCGCCACGGCCGGCTCGAGTCCGGCGGCGACGAACTCGTCACGGCAGAACGAGCGGGCGAAGAAGCCGCGTTCGTCGGCGATCATGTCGAGTTCGACGATGGCGGTCCCGGCGATGGATGTGGGGGTGATCCTCATGGTGGGGTTCCGGTGGTGAGCGACGAAGTCACTCGCTCCGCACGGTCAGGTCCACCTCGTCGTCCACGGCGTGGCCCCGCTGGCCCAGAGGTCCTCCAGGTAGATCTTGTCGCGTATCGTGTCCATGCACTGCCAGAATCCGTCGTGGCGGTAAGCGCACAACTCACCCGCTTTCGCGAGCGCTTCCATGGGAGCACGCGACCAGTCGCAGTCGCCGGGGATGTAGTCGAACACCTCGGGTTCGAGCACGAAGAACCCGCCGTTGATCCAGCCGGCGTCGAGCTGCGGCTTCTCCATGAACGATCGGACCTGGTCGCCCTCGATGTCCATCTGACCGAATCGGGCGACCGGGTGAACCGCCGTGACCGTGGCCAGCTTGCCGTGGGATCGGTGGAAGTCGACGAGCTGGTCGAGTGGGATGTCGGCGACGCCGTCGCCGTAGGTCATCATGAACGTCCCGTCGCCGAGGTGGTCACGGGCGTTGAGCATCCGTCCCGCTGTCTCGGAGTTCTGCCCCGTCTCGATCAGATCGATGCACCACGACTCGTCGTGTTCGTCGTGGCGGACCACGGATCCGTTGCGCAGTTCGACCGTGAGGTTCCCGGCCAGGGAGCCGTACTCGGCGAAGTACTTCTTGATGTACTCGCCCTTGTAGCCGAGCGCCACGACGAAGTCGTCGAAGCCGCTCGCGCTGTAGGACTTCATGATGTGGTAGAGAATCGGCTGACCACCGATTTCCACCATCGGTTTGGGCCTGATCTCGGTCTCTTCGGCCAGGCGCGAACCAAAGCCTCCCGCAAGGATCAAAGTCTTCACGACGTTGTACTCCACTCGTGATCAAGAGCTGGTTCCGCCACCAGCTGTTCCTCAGAGCCTACCGCCCGCCTGAACGATGTCAAGGTGCCATGCTCTGCCAGGTCGTCAGCGACTTCGAGCCACGTCGAGCCACGTCGAGCCACGATGCGGCACCGGTACACTCGCTGCCGGCGGAACACGCTCGAGATCGGAGAGCGCACATGCAAGAGCGGGACGACAACATGGATCGATCACGAGAACACCCCGGCGCACCCGACGGCCTCACGACCGTGACGCAGTGGCTGACATGGGGGGCGCAGCTCGATCCTGCCGCACCCGCGGTACAGGACGCCGATCAGTGTCTCACCCACCGTGAGTTCGACGAGTTGACCGATCGTGTTGCAGCAGATCTGATCCACCACGGCGTGCAGCCGGGCGACCGGGTCGGGCTGTGCATCGACCGTTCCGTGGCGCTCGTCGCCGGCCTCGTCGGCATTCTCAAGTGTGGCGCGGCCTACGTACCACTCGATCCCACCTATCCCCGAGACCGCCTCGAAGTGATGCTGCAAGATGCAGGCCTCACGCTCACGCTCGTGAGCAGACGCCACCGCGACTGGATTGCCGCCGGCGGTGCGCCGACGAGGATCTGGGAGGAGATCGTCGCCGAGCCGACCGCACCCGACGCAGACGTGCCCACGATCGGTGCCGCAATCGATCCGGAGGCTGCGGTGTTCATCGTGTTCACGTCAGGGTCGACCGGTCGCCCGAAGGGCGTCGAACTCCCCCACCGGGCGATCGCCAACCTCGTCGAGTGGCAGCTCGCTCGCAGCTCGTTCCGCCCGGCGGCGCGCCTCCTGCAGTATTCGAGTATCAGCTTCGACGTGTCCCTGCAGGAGATCGCCTCGACGCTGGCCTCGGGTGGCCACCTGTTCATGGTTCCGGACGAACAGCGGCGCGACGCCCGCCAGCTGCTCCAACTGCTCGACGAGCACCGGATTCAGCGGTTGTTCCTGCCCTTCGTTGCGCTCCGGAGCCTCGTCGAGGTCGCACGACACGGAGACGGCCTACCGAACTCGCTCGCCGAGGTGATCACCGCCGGAGAACAGCTCCGCGTCGACGATGCGCTCCGCGAGGTGTTCGCCGCTCGCCCGGGCATCACGCTCGACAACCAGTACGGCCCGTCCGAGACCCATGTGATCACCGCACACCTTCTCGACGGTGATCCTCGTGCGTGGCCGGATCTTCCTCCGATCGGCACAGCGATCACCGGGTGCCAGGTGCTGCTCCTCGACGACGACCAGCAGCCGGTCGTCGACGGAGACGTCGGCGAGATGTACCTGGGCGGACGCAACCTCGCCCACGGCTACATCGGGCGTCCCGACCTGACCGCCGAACGGTTCGTGAGCGTTGCCGACGGTGCCGGCGAGAGCCGCTTCTACCGCTCCGGCGATCTCGCCCGCACCGACAGCGCCGGCGAACTCCACTTCCAGGGCCGCGCCGATCACCAGGTCAAGATCCGCGGCCACCGGGTCGAACCGGGTGAGATCAATGCGGTGGCGAGTCGGATGCCGGGCGTCGCCCAGTGCCTCAGCCACACCTTCCACAAGGCTTCGGGTGCCCCGTTCATCGTCACGTACTACGTCGCCGGCGACGCAACGCCGGTCGACGGCAGCAGCGGTGTGGACGCCGCAGCGGTGACACCGGCCGATGTCCGAGCGCACCTGCGCGCCCACCTCCCCGACTACATGGTTCCGGCGTTCGTGATCCGGCTCGATCGAATCGAGCTCGGCCCCAGCGGCAAGGCCAATCTGCAGACCCTGCCCGATCCACGTCACCGCGGGACCATCGCCGAGCCCGAGTACGCAACGGACACGGAACGACGACTTGCTGCGATCTGGACCGACGTCCTCGAGTTCCCCGACCTGGCTCCCGACGTCGACTTCTTCGATCTGGGTGGCGACTCCCTGGCGGCGGTGACCCTGTTCTTGCGGATCGCCGAAGAGTTCGACATCGAACTCCCGCTGGCGACGATCACTCGGGCGTCCACACTGCGGGCACTTGCGGCACGTATCGATTCCCACGGCTCGCTCGGCGACGACGGATACCGGTCACTGCAGGTGCTCCAAGACGGTGACCCGGACGTGGTGCCGCTGGTGCTGGTCCACGGTGGCGGCGGCAACGTGTTGATCTTCTCCGAACTGGCCGTCAACCTCGGACCCGAGCAGCCGGTCTACGCCTTCCAGTGGTCGGGGTGGGACGGCCACCGCGGTGAAGCAACCGTCGCCGACATGGCCGACGCGTACGTCGCTGAACTACGACGGTTTGCACCCGAGGGCCCATATCGACTGGGGGGCCACTGCATCGGCGGGCTGATTGCCATCGAGATGGCGCACCGGCTCACCGAACTCGGTGTCAGCCTCGAGGGGCCCCTCGTCGTGTCGGATGCCCCCAACCTCGCGGCGCGGTCGCACCGCGCCGGCGAGCCCGACAGCGACCCCGAGTCGGAGCAGCAATTCGAGGCGATGGCCGAGGAGCTGCTCGCACGAGTACCTCCCGAGCTCCGCACCGAGGGCTGGCGCGGGCACACTCGCACCGCACGCGCCGCTGCCAGACCCGAGCAGAAGCTCGATCCGATTCGCGCGGCCTTGCGGCGCTTTCCGTGGATGCTGCGCGCCGCGAAGTCCACCCGTGCGGCGCTGCAGACGGCCCTCATCGAGGCGACAGTGCGAACGGGACGCGAACTGCCGATGGACCGACGTCTGCAGTACTGCACCGAGACGATGATCCGAACGGCAAAGCGCCATCGGTCGAATCCATGGAACGGTGACGTGCTCTACTTCCGGACCGCAACCTTCGCCGCCAAGGAGATGGCGCTCGAGGGGTGGTGGGACGACGTCGAGATGGGTTTCGGCGAGCTGTGCACCGGCAACTTCGAGTCGCACGTGGTCGGTGGCCGGCACAACGAACCCTTGAAACTCCCGTGGGTGGCCGACCGCATCCGCAGCTCCTGATGACGCTGAGGCGTGCTCAGCCGCCTGCCCAGGCAAGACCGCGTTCAGCCCCCAGCTGGGTGTAGTCGAACAACTGCGCTCGGCTGTACTCCCCGATTCCGTCGGAACCGTCGTTGTAGAAACGGGCGTACCAGTCGGCGGTCATCTTCATCGTCTCGTCGAAGTCGAGCACGCACGACCACCCCAGCAGACTCATGGCCTTGTCGCAGACGAGCTTGAGCAGGCCCGCTTCGGGGAAGTGCGCCTGGCTCTCGTCGATCGTGAGATCGAGCGTGACGAAGTCGCGCTGCAATGCCGTGACGACTTCACGGACGGTGTTGACCGCAGCAGCGGGCGGACCGAAGTTGAAGGCCTCGCCGTGGAGCTCGGGGCGTCGGGTGAGCTCTGCTGCCAGCTGGAGGTACCCGCTGATCGGTTCGAGCACGTGCTGCCACGGCCGGGTCGACTGCGGGCGGCGGATCGTCACGTTCTCACCGTGCGACCAGGCCCGAGCGACGTCGGGGACGAGGCGATCGGCCGACCAGTCGCCGCCACCGACGACGTTGCCGGCGCGAGCAACACCGATCCGGACCGGCGAGTCGGCGAAGAACGACCGGGTGTGGCTCGACACGATGATCTCGGCAGCCGCCTTCGACGCCGAGTACGGGTCGGCCCCACCGAGACGGTCGTCCTCGCGGTAGCCGTAGTACGTCTCGACGTTCTCGTAACACTTGTCGGACGTGATCATCACCGCGGCACACGGCTTCGAGACCCGACGAAGGCCCTCGAGCACATTGGCGTGGCCGAGCACGTTGACGTTGTACGTGCGGATCGGGTCGACGTAGCTGGCATGCACGAGCGCCTGAGCGGCCATGTGGAACACGAAGTCCGGTGCCTCGTCGGCGATCACCTCGGTGACGGCGTCGGTGTCGACGATGTCGATCCAGTGTGTCGTCATCGTCGAGTCGACACCTGCAGCAACGAAGTGCGCGGGATCGGTCAGGATCCCGTCGGCGACACCGACGACCTCGGCGCCCAGCTCCTGCAACCACATCGTCATCCACGTGCCCTTGAAACCGGTGTGTCCGGTCACCAGCACCTTGGTGCCCTCGAAGGCGTTTTGGAAGGTCACGAGGCGCCTGCTTTCGTCGGGGTCCTGCGGCTCGATCGTCACCCTAGGGCGCCGAACGGAGCCCGGCACCGGAGCACTCGGACTTGAACGTCTCTTGACCCGAGCAGTCAGCCCGGGGTCGTTGCCGCCGGGCGCAGCAGGACCGACACGTCCTTGCGCATCCGGCCCTTTCGCGACCATGCCCACGCAGCGACCGTCGGCACGCAACGGATGCGGTCGAGCAACGCCACATCACGGACCGCAACGATGCTGCGAGCGTGCTCGGCCCAGATCCGCCAGTAGGGCAACTCGATCTTCCGCTTCGCCCCGCCGGAGGCATCGATCCATTGGCGCCACGCCCGGTAGTCGACACCTCCCCGTTCGACCCCGTACGTGCTCGATGCCTGCTGCTCGTGGACACGCATCTGCTGCAGGGGCTCGTCGACGGTGACGAAGGTCCCCATCAGACTCAGTCGTGCGAGCAACACACCGTCGGCGTTCCCGTGGGAGCCGTACGGCGGGATGCGGTCGAGCAGTGCCCGGTGCATCACGCCGAAGATCAGGTGGTTCCGACCCGACCACAGCGCCGCATCGTGGAATCGGATCCACGCTCGTTCGTCCTCGCGTCGCGCTCGGGGCCCCTCGTACACGCCGAGGCTCTCGCCGGCGGCATCGATGAGCTCGACACGTGTGTGCGCCAGCGCCGCACTGGGGTTGCGGTCGAGCACGTCGACGCAGCGTTCGAGATAGGTCGGTGCGATCGCATCGTCGTGCGCCGCCCACCGGAAGTACTCGCCCTGCGACAGTTCGACGACGCGGTTGAAGTTCCATGTGCCGCCGCCGTTCACCTCGGCTCGTACGTATCGCACGCGGGGGTCTCGTGCGGCGAACGTGCGACAGATCTCCTCGGTCCGATCGGTCGAGGCGTTGTCGGAGATCACGATCTCGAAGTCGGTGTAGCTCTGCGCCAGCAACGACTCCAGCGCCTCTTCGAGGTAGCGCTCGCCGTTGTACACCGGCAGCCCGATGGACACGCGGGGCGCGGTGGAAGCGGTCATCCGAGTCTCCTGAGCTCGTACACGCTGCGCAGGCTAGCGGTGAGCCCTCGGCTCGCCGTCCGCTGCGACGCTCGCCGCCCAGCTCTGGAATCAGCGGCTCAGGACGAGGGCAGTACGAGCTGCGGATCGATCCCGAAGGTCTCGAGCAACTCGTTGCACCACGTCTCGGTGTCGGCGTCGATGTCGTTCCGCCATCGGGTGACTGCGTCCGCCGCCTCTCCCCTGCTCGATCAGTTCGCGCGTCTGCTTCGTGGACATCCCTGACGACACCGACGGCCGTTGCAGCGTTGCCTGCATCCGTTCGTGGTCGCCCAACCTCAGCCGTGCGGCGACGGTGTCGAGCACCGCCGATGGGTCGGTCACACAGTCCTCGTAGCGGACATGCAGCCACGCCGGGTGGCTCGGGCAGGAGCCGTATCGGTGCAACATTCTCGAGCGCCCAGTTGAGCACGAACTGCTGCAATTGCGTACCTGACCGCATCACATCTTGGGCCGTGGCCTCCGCAGCGCTGGAGAGATTCGCCTCCACGAAGCGCTCGTCGCGCAGGTAGGCCGCAGCGGTGAGGGTCCAGTGGTTTCGGATGCATGAGATCGACTGGGGAATCGGGTGACGCGTGAGGTACACGATGTCGCACGGAACCGTGTCGGCGAACCAGCCGATCAACGCCTTGGCATCGAGGATCTTCAGCACGAGCCGGTTCGATCGCCATTCCACGTCCCGTCGCCACACACGACGGGGCGCGTTGATCACGACCTCACCGCGAGAAGATCCGTTCCGTCACCGACTGCAACCGTCGTGCGGAGCGTTCGTCGAGCGACGACAGTTGCCCGTCCTCGAACAGCGGGAGGTCGGCGACCTGTGCCGCGGTCGCGAACTTCGAGGAGACCTCGAACGGTTGGTCGATCGACCGAACTCCCCGATTGGCGGCGATGAGCTCCATCAGGAACGTGCTGCCCCCTCGCCGCGTCGCAAACAGCAAGATGTTCGGCTCGGAGCCCTGTTCGTGAACGCAGGTGAGGTACCACAGCAACTCCTCGGCGAAGGACCTGGCTGCGAGACCGAGGTAGCGAGGGTCGGGCCGGCTCATCGCGGCCCACGATGAATGGCAGGTGAGCGCACAGCGGTCCTCCTCGGGTACAACGCCGCTCACCCTAACGTCCCGACCACCCCAAGGGGTGCGGAATCCAGTGACAGCTAGGGTGCGATGGTGCGGGAAGTCGAATGATCTACTCGAAAGATCCTGGGTTCTGTTTCGTCCATGTCTACAAGGCGGCCGGCCAGTCGGTGAAGCTCGCGCTTCGCCGCCAACAGTTCCGACGTGTCCCGGGCCCGCTGCGTACGCCGGCAGCCAAGCTCATCGAGCTCCCATTCGCATATGCGTTCCGGCCGCTCGGGGCCCACGCCACCGCTCACGAGATCCGACAGTGGCTCGGACCGGAGGAATGGGACCGGATCTTCACGTTCACGTTCGTGCGGAACCCGTGGGACTGGCAGGTGTCGCTGTACCACTTCATCCAGAAGAACCGGCTCAACCATCAGCGTGAACTCGTCAGCTCGATGAGCTTCGACGAGTACATCCGATGGCGAGTCGTCGAGGACAAGCACCTGCAGTCGACGTTCGTCGTCGACAAGCAGGGCAACCAGATCGTCGACTTCGTCGGTCGGTTCGAGAACCTCACCGACGACTTCCACTTCGTCTGTGGGCAACTCGGCTGGGACCTCGAACTCACGCACGAGAACGCCTCCGAGCACTCGGAGTTCCGGTCGTACTACACCGACGAGACCGCAGCCCTCGTCGCCGACCACTTCGCCGAGGACATCACCAGGTTCGGCTACTCGTTCGACGAGTGATCGTGATGTCCAGTGCCGTTGTCGTCGAGCGTCGACGTCGGTGTCGACCATCCGGGTGCACCACCGTCTGTGTGTAGATTCGGGTCCGTGAGGCGGAACGAAACACTACGGGTACTGCTGGTCGGCGCCGTGTCCGGCACGCCTGGCGTCGGCGGGGTCGCCCACGTGCAACGACGGCTGGCCGCCGCGCTCACCGATCTCGGCGTCGAGGTCATCCAGCTCTTCCGGACGGGCCAGCGCTACACCTTCGTGCGCGGGGTGTACGACGACGACAGCTCGGTTCTCCACGAGGCGAACGGCCTACGGGCGGCGAAGACGAAGCTCGACGACCTTCGACCCGACGTGGTACACGTGACGTTCGCGATGACCCCGCTGGGGTCGTTGGTGGCGGCCTGGGCACGGCACTCGCACATTCCGATCGTCGCCCACCCCGAGGGCGCACTCGATCCACGGTTCCTCTCCCACCACCGTTTCCGCAAGTACCCGTACCTCGCCACGATCGAGCGGCCCTTGCGTGGTGCCGACGCCGTGGTCTCGGTGACCGAGGGGGACCTCGCCGACAACAGCCGGTGGTTCGGTCGGACCGCCGAGCACTTCATCATCCCGAACATCGTCGATCGACCCCGATTCGCCGAAACCGTCCGAGCACCGGACCGACTCGCACCGGGCGGGGCCGAGCACGGGATCTACTTCGGCCGGATCAACGACTACCACAAGGGCGTGTCGAGGCTGCTGGAGCTCGCCAGGCGGACACCCGACCTGCGGTACTCACTGGTCGGCGCGATCGACCAGTCCGATCACGTCGCCGTCGACGCACTCGCCGATCTGCCCGCAAACGTCGAGTTCCTCGGCCCGTTTCACGGCGACGAGTTGTATCGCCGCGTGGCGGCGGCCGACTTCTTCATCCACCCCGCCCGATTCGAGGCATTCGGCAACACGATCCCCGAGGCGCTCAGCGTCGGTTGTCCGGTCATCGTGAGCCAGGAGACGTACCTGTCGCACACACTCGCAGCACGAGAGTTCGGGCACGTCCTCGACTTCTCCGATGCCGAGGGTGCCGCCGCCGACCTGCGTCGACTTCTGTCTCAGCCGGAGGAGTTGCAGCGGCGGACCGAGCGCGGCGAGGCGTGGGTGCGCGACGAGCTGAGCTCGGACGCGGTCGGGCGGTCGTTCATCCGGGTCTACGAGTTCGTCATCGCGCGGGCGGCGCGAACTCGTTAGGCGCCGGCGTTCGCTCGGCTCGACACGCGGCGCTCGACCTTGTCGACGACCCGCCGACCTGCCTCGGTCACGTAGGCGATGTCGGTGAGCGAATACAGGGCCTTGCGGGCCTTCATCGGCCGAGTCCGGTGATGGAAGATGCGAACGTCGTCCCACCGCCCGAGTCGCTTCAGCTCCGGCGCCATCGCCCCGCGGGTGTTGTACAAGGTGTTCGGGACGGTGACCATGGTGATGCCGCACTCCTGCGGAACTCCGTTGGCGACCAGGCGGTTGAACCACGTCTGATCACAGTTGTGGCCGGGCCACATGTCGTCGGCATCCTGTGCCCGCACGGCCTCGAACCAGCGGTCGAGCCAGGCGTTCGTGGCGTCGCTGGAGTCGAAGCACAACACGCCGGTGTTGAACTGCTCGGGATGCTCGAGTTCGATGTGCGTCTCTCCCGTGCTGGTCGGGGCCATCCGATAGGCCTTGGCCAGTGCGAAGTTGCCCGCCGCAGCGAGCTCGAAGATGTCGACCACCGAGCCCCGGATCGTGGTGTCGGTGTCGAGGAACAGCGTGTGGTCGTACGGGCTGCGACGAAGCACGTCGACCTTCTGCTGCAAGGGGTGCAACGTCGATTCGTAGCGCACGTGATCCGCCTGGAGCCCACTGGGAATCGAGTACGACGAGAAGACCGTGACGGGGAGGTCCGGGTGCTGGCGTCGAAGTCCCCGAAGCGACGTCGAGAGTTCACCGAGGTAGCTGCGCGGTCCCGCCACCAGGTAGATCACGCCACATGCGAAGGCCCACCATCGATGGCGTTCGGCGCGTCGGTCACGGCTCGTAACCCATCCGTGCGATGGTCGGCCCGCACAGTCGATTGCACCGCCAGAGTTGTCCGGATGTCATCTCGTCGCGACGACGGCCGCCACGGATGAAGTGTGTTCCCGTTTGCTCGCGGGCACGCTCGCCGGTGTAGTCGGACACGAGGTCTGCCAGGTCGTCGTCGGTCGGGTCGACGTCGAGGTGCTGTGCGAGCTGTCGGAGCACGGCGACGCCGTCGTCGCTCAGGTCCTCGTATCGGACGACCATCGTGTTCGCCTGCGTCCGCCAGGCGTCGTACACCGGGATCTGTTTGAAGCGCATCCAGCCGGTCGCGACGTCGATCGTGCGGAGCCGAGCGAAGCTGTCCTTGCGGCCGTTCGCCCTGCGCGTCTGGCCACGCCGATAGGCCGACACCACCACGTCGCGAGGGTCGCGGTGGATGTAGGTGGCCTTGACCAGTCCTTCGGTACAGAGCCGGCTGGCGATCGCCGTCGGCTTGCGGTGCGACTTCACCACGAAGGTGTGGCCGTCGGCGAGCGCCGGTTGCAGCCGTTCCCACGTCGCCTCGTCGAGGTCGCCGAGATTGCAGTTGTCCCACTGGAGCACGTCGTGCGAGCCCGTACTCCTCGCGGACCTCACGCACGTCGGAACACCCGACACGCTTCAGCAACTCGTTCGTCAGGTTGAAGAGCCAACCACTGCCGGCGCTCTCCATGCTCGCCGACAGGACGAGTGTTCCCGTGGTGTCGCTCGGAGTAGCGCTCACTTCGTGGTGGCGGTCGCCGTCATCCACGGCTGCCATGCCTCGCCGGAGTGGATTCGCGCCTGGACCTCGTAGGCGGTGCCCGAGCGGAGCCCGGTGATCGGCGCCTTCCAGCGGACCCACTTCCACCGGTTCGTTCGCCATCCGCCCGATACCGGACATTGCGCCGTCCGTCGTCGGTGTCGAGCCAATCGACTTCGAGCGAGCGTCCGTGGCCACGAGGGCGATCCCCGAACCCGAGGCTGACGGCGTCGTCGATACCGACGGAGGCGTCGCAGCCGGAACGCTGGGGGCCGGCGCAGGCGAACGGCGATCGTCGTCGACGGCGGGGCAGGAGTCTCCAGCGGGGCCGGCCGTGGGGCGCGGGCTGCTGGCTGGACCCAGTTGCAGTGGTTCGGAACATGCTGGACGTACCGACGCTTCACGGTCGGACAGCCTGTTGAGGTCGTACTTGCCGCCCTGGTGGGCGGATTGAAGTACGACTGGTACTCGAGGCTGCCGGGGCCCGACGCCGGGAGGTCGGTGAACCAGTCGTGCATCAGGCCGATGAATCGGCCGGTGTCGTAGTGCGCCCGTCCCCACTCGGGGTAGGAGACCGGCTTGCCTCGCTCGATGGCGAAGTCCCGATGCGCCTCGAGTGTGGCCTTGTATCGATTCCAGACCTTGTCCGAGATCTGGCCCGGCGATCGGTAGTAGATGTCGAGGCCGATGATGTCGACGTAGGCGTCACCGGGGTACGCGCCGCGGGCGTGTGCCCGCCACGGTGCGTTCATTCCGGTCCACTCGTAGCGGAATGCCTTCGACTCCTGCTCGAACACGTTGCGGACGTGACGGAACGCATCGATGTAGCCCTGCTCGTTGTCACGGGCCGACCACTGCACCCAGGTGCCGTCGAACTCGTGGCCGAGCCGCAGCACGGCATCGGAGTACCCCGCAGCGATGAGGGTTCTCGCCACGGTCCGGAAGTCGGCGTCGTACGCTCCGGACACGGTCTTCTTCAAGCCCTTGAGGACCTCTGCCGGACCGCCTCGCTGGTACGGCGCCTTCTTGCCGAACGCGAGCGGGATCGTCACGGTGACGTCGAGTCGATCCGACAGCGCCGGGAGGTACGCAGAGGAACTGGCGAACTGCCCCCAGACCGACGAGCGCATTCCGGCGGGCGAGTTGTTGGCGGTCATGGTCACGACCCGGTCGAGGGGCCGCCCGAGTGCCGGCTTCCATCTGTCGGAATCGAGCGTCCTGTTCGAAGCCGACGAACGCTCCGAGCGAGTCCGGCTGGCATGACACCGTCGGCCGCGACCGGCTGCGTGGCGGAGACCCCGGCGACGCACTGCGGTCAGCGCAGTGGCGCACGCAACGGTCCTGGCGACATGGCGAAAGAGTGGTCGTCTGTGCATGGGGGTGTTCCTTCCGTATGGCGGATGGTCACGGAAGTATCGACCGGCCATTCGCCACGCTTGAAGAAGTCCTGACGATCTTGAGACTTTCCAGACGATTCGGTTACCGAGCCGCCGGCAGCCACATCAACGTCGATTTCGTTGCGATGAGTGTTGCACGTCCTAGCGGGCGGCGCTCGTCGGGCCACCGACAGCATCGATCAGCGATCGGGCCGCCGCAGACCACGAGAACTGCTCGGTTGCGATCCCTCGGGCCTGGCGCACCACTCGCTGCAGGAACTCCGGATCGTCGATCGCTGCGGCGATCGCGTCGACGAGTCCGGCTCGTCGTCGCCCAGGATCATGCTCGCCCCGGCCTCGAACGGGAGCCCGGCAGCCGAGTGGGCCAGCGAGGCCACCGCAACGTCGTTGAAGACGTAGTCGAGCGCCTTCAGCTTGAAGCCGCCTCCCAGGGGTTCGGCGATCACGCCGATGCGGCATGCCTCCAACACCTCGGTCGGATTCTCGACCCATCCCAGGAAACTGGTGGCTCTGAGCTGATCGAACGATCGACGGAAGTCGTCGGGGACCTTGCCGGCGATCACCAGTTCGATGCCCTGCTCGGAGAAGACGGGGTCGGCGACAGCCAGGAATCTGCGCAACCCCTCCTGCTTGGGGTGCCACTCGAAGCTGCCGAGTATCCCCACACGTCGCGGCCGATCGCTCATCGGCGTCGACTGCGTTGCTTCACTCGGACCCGACCAACCGGGACGTACGAGCACGTGTCTCGCCCTCGGAGCGTCCTGGCTGAACCGATCGAGGTCTTCTGCCGAAATCGACGAAACGACATCGGCTCGTCGAACGACCGCCCGTTCGAGGCGTTCGGTCTTGACGGCATCGAGTTCCAGGAGCGGCCGCCGAACGGACGACCACGGATTCGAACGCGCGATCTGCTTGCGCATGCTCGCCTCGTGGTTGTGGCCGATGTACACGACGCAGCCCACACGTTCGGCGTCGATCAGCGATGCCACCCATGCGGTCTGCATGCCATCGACGACGACGACGTCCCAACGTTCTGCGAGCAGCGCCTCGACACGTGCCCGGAACGGTCGCACCGACGTGGCCGCCGTCTGATTGGGATACGTGGTGGCGAGACGTTGCCAGCCGGGACGAACGGAGGCCTCGACCGCGAGGTAGTCCGGCCCACTTCCGCGTGGAGCGCCACCATCGGATCCGAGACCGACGCAGGTCACGTCGACGCCGTGCTCGGCAACAGCATCGGCGAGCGACAGCGAGTACACCAGCGCCCCGGTGGATCGCTGGTGCGTGACCGCCGGTGTCACCCAGAGCCAGCGTAGCGCGCGTGCTGCATCACTCGCCCTTCACGGCACGCGGCACGGCACGACGCACACGGCCGAGCCGTTCGCGCACGTCGCGAAACGTCGAATCGAGCAGACGATCGCGCACGTCGCCGACGCGTTCACCGATCGTGTCGGTACCCGTCGGCTCCAACAGGTCGTAGCCGAGCGCCCGGTGCTGCTCGCCGGCGAGCTCGGCGAATCGACGATGGAGATGCGGCGACCAGCTGTGCCAGCGTTCGACCGGGGCGAAGTCCTCGGGCTTGTCGACGCGCGCCCAGTGAACGTCGCCGCCACTGCCGGCGAGCGCCGACGAGCCGCGGACCGGCAGCGCGTCGATGCGGTCGTACGGGAAACGGTCCGGGTCGAGCGAGCAGTGCTCGCAGACGCTGCGAACCGTTGCCTCCGGACGCTCGACCAGGTCTTCGAAACGCACGACGTGCAGCCGACCGCTCGGCGCGGTGGCCTGCAGATCGAGGAGCACCTGCGCCGAAGCTGCATAGCTGCGAAAGGCCCGCTCGTAGGTCCAACCGAACGTTCGGACCCCCGATTCGGCGAGGCTCCGACCGTCGCGAACCGACGACGATCAACGGACTCGAGCGGAACACGTCGAAGAACAGACTGGGCGTTCTGCGACGCTCGGCATCTTCGTGACGACGTGTCGATCGGATTCGCCGGTGATCCACGCGGCAACGCCGTCGCCGAGCGACTTCGAGCAGCTCGTCGGCTTCGTCGCCGGGAACCTCCCATTCGGGCGACCACCGCCGCGAGACGTCTTCGACGTAGTGGACCAGGTGCGGCGTCCACCTGACGAGGTGATCTTCGTAGACCGGGCGCATCAACTCGGTGTCGGGGTGGAGTCCGAGCAGGTCCCAGAGGTGATTCGTGCCGGATCGGGGCAGGAGCCCGAGGATGAAGATCGGTGGCTTCGAGACGTCGACGTCATGGGGTTCCACTCTGATTGGTCGGCAGCTGCGGTTCCGTGCCGACGCCATCGTCTCGATCGGCTGCACGCGGTCGGCGGGCAGCACCCGTTCGACGAGCGGGCACGACCGTCCGCTCAGCAGCGGCGAGGCAACCGAGCGCCATCCCCATGAACAACCCGAGCCGGAACTTCGACAGCGCCGGCTCGACCATCGCCTTGGCCAAGACGGCAGCGAACACCATCACGACGGCGGCACCGATGGCGGCGGTGGCGGCGTGCGGCGCCCATCGCCACACCCGAATCGAGATCGCCCAGGTCACCCCACAGCGCAGCGGTGAATGCGACGAGACCGATGACGCCGACGCGCAGCAACAGTTCGAGCACGAAGTTGTGAGGTGACGTGGTGAGCTCGCCCGCCTGGACGATGGTGGTGATCCGCGCCCCCAGGCCCGAGCCGATGATCGGGTGCTTGTTGATCTCGGTGATGGTGTCGGCGTACAGCAGGGTCCGCGCCTCGGCGCTCTGCTCGTTGCCGATTCCGCCGAACGCATCGTCGACCAAGGACACGACGCCGGGAGACTCGCTGGTCAGGAAGCCCAGGAGCACGATCGCCGTCGAGACCTCCGGCGGCGAGTGCGAGTTGTGCGGGTCGGACGGTCGAGCGACGACCCCAGGTCCTGACCGCTGACGAACACCACCAGGGCGGCGAAGACGGCGACCAGCGACAGGTACGACGCCCGCTGGGAGCCGGCCAACGGGGCGAGCAACAACACCGTGCCGCCGCCGAGCCGGAGGAAGCTCGGACGTGCTGCGTACACACTCGGCGATGATCACGATGGCACCCAACGCCACGAAGATCGTGATCGTGTCGTTGCTGAGTGCGCCCAAGTTCGCGAGCCGCTGCACCGGCGTGTTGACGTTGATCTCGATCCCGGCGGTTCGGATCGCCAGCGCAATCGGCACCATGGGCGCGACCATCGAGCCCCACCCGCCCGATCGACTCCATCAGCCGCTCGGTGTCGACCCCGGACGCCACCAGGGCACCCCCGACCAGGTAGAACAACAACTTGCCCTCGAAGAGCACCAGCTCGATCGGCTGGTTCATCAACACGCCGATTGCGGCACCCGCTGCGTAGATCAGAACGAAGGGGAACCAGGCGAACGACAGCGGCCCGATCCGACCGATCCGACCGGCGAGGAGGTGGGCGCCGACCGCAGCGACGATGACCACGTCGGGTGGGCGGAAGTCCTGACCACCGAACTGCGGGCGAAGCAGCCCGACCGGCACGTTTGCGCCGCCGCCGGCGATGATCGCCTCGACCAGGAAGACCACGGCCAGGACGACGAAGATGGTGTGGCGTCGGTTGTCGATCTCGAGCAGGTAGAACCAGGTGAACAGCCCGAGCAGCACGACGCCGCCGACGAGTAGTTCGAGCATCGGTCAGTTGCCGCCTGTGGACTGCGGGCCCGTCTACGTGGCTGGCGATCGAGGCAGTACTCGATGATCTGGTTGAACGACTTGGTGATGGTGTCGATGTCGAACGTTCGCTCGGCATACGACCGGCCCGCCGCCGACATCTCGGTTCGCAGCGCCGGGTCGTCGACCAGTCGCCGCGGCGGCGTCGACGAACGCCTCGGTGTCGCCGGGGGCGACGACCAGACCGGAACCGTTGTCCTCGATGATCCGGCTCGCCAGGTTCTCCTCGGGTATCGCGCCGACGAGCGCCCGGCCGGCACAGTGGTACGTCAACACCTTCGACGGCACGGAGAACATGCCGGCTCCCGGCTCGAGCAGGACGAGCAGGACGTCGCCGGTTCCGAGCATCGCCGGCAGGTCCGAGTACGTCCTGGAACGGGAACAACTCGACTTCGCCTGCGTCGGTGATCCGCTCTCGGAGCCACTCGGCGCCGATCCCCTCCGACGCAACGACCACTCGGACGTCGGGTCGGTCGGCGAAGGTCCGACCGAGTTCGAGCAGCATCGACGGTTGGTGCTTGAGTCCGAGCGTGCCGGCGTAGAGCAGGACGGTCTCGCTGTCGTCGAATCCGTGACGCTGCGACCAGTCGTTCGGCCTCGGCACGACGGGCACCTCGTCGAGCGGCGCCCAGTTCTCGATCACCGACACACGCGCTTCGTCGACATGCCAGTTCCGGAGTGTTCCCATGAAGTCGTCGCTGATGACGACCACCCAGTCGCTCGTGCGGACCAGGAACTTCTCGACCTGCTGGAACATCGTGCCCACGATCGATCCGATGGCACCCGCACGACGTGCGAGGTGTTGGCGCATCGCCATGCTGTAGATGTCCTGTTGCCAGAACACGATCGGGACACGCCGCACCAGCAGATACGACTGGATGACGAACGCAGCAACGAGCGGGGCGTTGGCCGAGACCACGACATCGGGGCGCTGGCGTCGCGACAAGCCGACAGAACCGGATGCCGTAGCGGATCTCGTCACGCAGACGCCGCCAGAACGAGTACTTGGCGAAGTTGTGACCGAGATCGATGCTGAGGCTCTCGAAGCCGGATGCGCTGTCGTTCTCGCCGACGGCGCCGTGTGGAGTCTGGAAGGACGAGCAGTACACGTGCGTGACGAGGTGGCCGGTCGACGCCAGCGACCGTGCGAGCTGGACCTGGAAGGGTGCCCGGAGAAGTCGTGGACGAGCACACGGTGACGGTCACCGGGGGATTCGGCAACGGGTTCGTTCACCGGCTCTATGCTACTGACGATGTCGGCGGCCGAGTTGTCATTCACCCCACCCGGGGCCGCGTGATGCGGCTCGCTGTCTGCGCTCTCACCTACCATCGCCCGGAAGGGCTTGCAGCGTCTCCTCGATCGTCTCGAACGGCTCGACACGCCCGAGTGACCACGAGATGTTCGTCGTGATCGTCGACAACGACCCGGACGGGTCCGCCCGCTCGATCGTCGAGTCGGCCGCCGACGACGCTCCGTGGGATCTGCTCTACGACATCGAACTCGAGCGCGGCATCAGTGCTGCGCGCAACACGGCGGTGCGTCTCGGGCTCGACGCCGGCGCCGATGCGATCGTCTTCATCGACGACGACGAGTGGCCCGACGCCGACTGGTTGGCCGAGTTCATCGCGACCCAGCACACCACCGGTGCTGACATCGTGACCGGTCCTGTGCTCCCGGTGTTCGACGACCCTGCGCCCACCGTGGGTGCTCGCCGGCGGGTTCTTCGATCGACCGCGCTTTCCCCACAACTCGGCCATCCCGTATGCCACGACGTCGTCGGTGCTGATGATGCGCAGTTGTTTCGAGGGGCGTCCAGTCCCATTCGACCCCGAATTCGGGCTGTCCGGCGGCTCCGACACCCACCTGTTCGCCGAGCTCCGCGACGCCGGCCATGCCATGGCCTGGTCGGACCGTGCGATCGTGTACGAGGCGATCCCTGCGAGCCGGGTCGATGCGTCGTGGCTGATCCGCAGGGAGTACCGACGCGGACAGACCCTGAGCCGGTCGCTCCGACGACGTGATCCCAGCCGCGCTCGGTTCTTCCGTCGAGCCGTCCGAGGCGTACTCGAGCTCGCTGGCCGGGTGCATGGGCGTCGTCGTCGGCCTCGTCGGCGGAAGACACCGCCGCACGCTCGGCGCACAGCGCGTCGCCTTCGGTGCCGGCATGATCACCGGACTGCTCGACCGTCGATACGACGAGTATCGAACGATTCACGGTCGCTGACTCCGCCGAAGGCATCGGCTTCAGTCGCTCTCACCGGGCGTGAGCCAGTGCTGCAGGTCGCGGCCGATCAGTACCTGCAGTCGTTCGACGTCGTCGCGGTAGATGTCGTTGAGCCGGTCACGATCGGCCGGCGTGAGTTGCGGTTTCACCAGTCCTCCCCGCATCGCTCGATCCCAGTGCGGCCGGACGGCCTCGACGAGCGGACGACTCAGCCGGGTTCCGACCGACCGCCGAACCCGCAGCAGTGTGCGGTAGGCGGCGTTGCGCGGCAGCCCTGAAGCGTTGACGTCGTCCGCGAGTTCGACTTCGACAGCCGGGTCGACGCCGATGTGGGCGAAGACACGGCGGACGACGTCGTCGGCGTCTGTTTGCAGGTCGTCGTAGAGCAGCACCAGGAGTTGGTCCGAGTCCGAACGACTCGAGGTAGCGCTCGATCTGCTCGCCGTACCGGCCCGAGTCGAGGTAGTGCGGCGCCGAGCGGCTGAGCCCGGCACGCCGGTCGTCCTGCATCTCGAGCGCCTCGGCGAACGTCGACGCACGGCTCGGTGCCCCGTGCTCGATGCTGGAGGTAGTCGGACCAGGCGCGCTCGGTCGGGTCGCGGAGTATCGCCACGAGCGGTGCGTCGGCATGGGTCCGGCGAATCCGCCCGGGGGCCGCAGGATTGCGGAGGTATTCCGGGGACACGTCGCCGCACCGCTGAGACGCCGTCCGCGCCGGCGTAGAGCTGCTGGTAGGCGACCGAATCGACGACCGACCGGCACGAAGTTCGGGCGTGGCGGCGTCGTTGCCGTCGACGGCGTAGAAATTGGGCTCCTTGAGGTCCGGAACGAACACCTCGGGGTGCTGGCCGAGCGCTCGGTGCAGCAGGGTCGTCCCGCTGCGATAGGCACCGATGACGAAGAAGTCGGGAACGAGCCGGGCGGTCACGCTGTCACCGCCCAGCGACGGTGCGGTACATCCGGGCGAGCGCGTCGTACTGCGCTTCGAGCCCGCGATGCGGGGTTGGCTCGCTTCTCGGCCTCGTCGATCAGCCGTTCCGCGGAGTTCGTCGTCGGTCAGCAGACGCTCGAGTCCGGCAGCGAGGTCGGCGGCGTCGAACGGCGTCACGAGCAGCCCGGTCTCCTCGTGCTCGACGAACTCGGGCAGTCCGCCGGCCCGCGTCCCGACGACCGCCGTCCTCGACGCCTGCGCCTCCAGCGCCGTCAGGCCGAACGGCTCGGACGCAGACGCAACGACGAGCACGTCGAGCGCTCGCATGATGTCGGGAACATCGTTGCGACGGCCCACGAACACGACGCGATCACCGAGCGCCGCTTCGGCGTTGGCACGCAGTTCGGCGGCGTACTCCGGGGGCCCGGTGCCGGCGTCTCCGACCACGACGAGCCGGGTGTCGGCGAGGCGATCCGGCAGCTGCGCCATCGCCTCGACGAGCACGTGTGCACCCTTGCGGAAGTCGAGACGGCCGACGATTCCGACGAGGGTTCGTTCGACTCCGCCGGAGAGCTCCTCGCGGAGCCCCGCCGGGGGCGGACCGGGGTGGAATCGATCGAGGTCGATCCCTGGGTGGATGATCTCGACGGCGCCGGCGCCCGCGACGGTGTCGGCGGTCGCCTGTGAGTTGGCCACCGTGAGTGTCGCGACCCGCGCCGAACCTCGCAGCACGCGGCGACCCACGCCGGGACGAACGAGATCGACCAGGTCGAGCGCAACCGGCACCCGCTTGAGACGGCCGGCGACGGCGACCGACGGGTGGGTCGACAGCGCGAACGAGAAGAGCATGTCGTAACCACCGGCGATGGCAGCGATGCGCCGGCCGTTGCCGACGACGTCACGAAGCGTCCGAGCGAGCGAGGCCGCTCCCCGGCGCTGGGTGGTGCCCGGAACGGTGAGGCCATCGGGCCGCCGGAGTTCGAGATCGAGGAGTTCGCGACCGGTCGCCTCCCATTCGGCTGCGAACTCGCAGTTTCGAGAGGTCGCCAGCGTGAACTCGATTCCGCGCTCACCCAGCGAGTCGAGCTGGCTCAACAGGAACAGCTGCGCGCCCCACACCGTGGACGGCGGGCTGACGACGAGAACGCGTACTGGCTGATCGGGCACCGGGGCCGTCAGGCTGCCGCGTCGGCGGCCGAGCGCACCTGGTCGAGCACCCAGGCGTAGGTCACCTCGAGGCCGGACCGCAGCGACGTCGACGGTTCCCAACCGAGCTGGTCGAGGATCATCGTGTTGTCACTGTTGCGGCCGCGGACACCCTGGGGCGCGTTGAGATCGTGCACCCGCTCGACCGTGATGCCGGCGATGTCGCTGATGATGTCGATGAGGCCGTTGATCGAGACGAGCTCGGACGACCCGATGTTGATCGGCTCGGTGACGTCGGAGTCGGTGAGCATCCGTGTACCGGTGACGCAGTCGTCGACGAACATGAAGCTGCGCGTCTGCTCGCCGTCGCCCCACACACCGATCTCGCGGTGTCCGCCGACGACGCACTCGGCGACCTTGCGGCACAGCGCCGCTGGTGCCTTCTCCCGGCCACCGGTCCACGAGCCGTTCGGACCGTAGACATTGTGGTAGCGGGCCATCCGAGTCTGGATGCCGTAGTCCTCGCGGAAGTGGCGGGCCATGCGCTCGCTGAACAGCTTCTCCCAGCCGTAGCCGTCCTCCGGCATCGCCGGGTAGGCGTCGCCCTCCTTGAGTGCGGTGACGTTGGGGTCGGTCTGATGCTCGGCTGCGTAGACGCAGGCCGAGCTGGCGTAGAAGAGCCGCTCGACGTCGTTCTCGACCGCTGCCTGGAGCAGATGGGTGCTGATGAGCACGCTGAGCATGCACGCGGCCTTGTTGTTCTCGATGAACCCCATGCCGCCCATGTCGGCAGCGAGGTTGTAGACGTGGTCGACGCCGGTGGTGGCCTGCAGACAAGCTGCAGCCTCCATCAGGTCGGTGTCGGGCCGGTTCTCGGCCTGTGGGTGTACCTGCCACCACTGTTCGATGGGCTTCACGTCGACCGCACGTACGTCGTGCCCGTCCGCCATGAGTGACTTCACCAGATGACCACCGATGAAGCCGCCACCACCTGCCACGAGAATCCGCATGTCTTTTCCTCCTAGGAGTTCCGCCAAACGGCAGAATATCTACGCGCACGACCGGCGGCAATACACGCATCACATATTGACCAGATCTGAAGGATACCACGGCGGGTGTTCACGCCGACGCTAGGTGTGACGAACACCCCCGCTGCGACGCGGGCATCGGCGAAGTGTGCGCAACTACCATCATCATGGTGCAGAGGTACCGTTTCGGCGTGTCGGTTCGCCGAACAGCGACCGTGGCCGCCCTGATCGTGGTCGGCGTGTCGTGCGCCGACGATGGCGTCTCGCTGCCGTCGAGTACCGAGTCGGTTCCATCGGTTGCAGGACGACCCTCGACGGCGACCTCGCCGACCGACACGACGACCTCGCCGACCTCGACCACGGCCGAAACCCCGACCGCTGCTCCCCCGGCGGCGACAACCCCTGCGACCACAACCGCTGCGACCAGCCTGCCGGGCACGAGCCCGCTGCCGCCTCGCATCATCATCGACACCGACCTCGGCGGCGATCCCGACGACATCCAGTCGTTGATTCGAGCAATCCACTACTCCGACGTCCTGCGCATCGAGGGCATCGTGTCGACGCAGGGCAACGGCGATGCCAAGCCGTGGCTCATCCGCCAGTGGATCAGGCGCACCGACGTCGACCATCTCCGCGATCTCGGCTACGACGAACTGACGACCGAGGCCGACCTGCTCGCAGGGGTACGAACCGGAACGCAGCGGTTGCGGCCGCCCGGCCCGAACGGCACCACCGAAGGTTCGCAACACATCATCGAGCGGGCGCGGGCCGGAACGCCCGACGACCCCCTCTGGCTGCTGGCGTGGGGATCGCTCGGCACGATCGCCCAAGCACTGCACGACGATCCGTCGATCGTCGACCGCATCAGGATCTACAGCATCGGCGACTACAACACGAGATCGAACGTGGCCGCACGTGACTTCGTGTTCGGCGTGCTCGAAGACCAACCCGACCTGTGGTGGATCGAGAACGGGGTGCTGCCCCTCGAGTCTCGCTCGACGTTCCGCGGCGTCTGGCGAGGCGGCGAACAGTCGGGGCAGTGGAACCGCAACGAGTTCGTCGACCGCAACATCCGCGGACACGGCACCGACGCGAACGGCCGGTTCGGGCAGATCCTCGGCGATGCCTTCCCCCTGGCCAACAGTCCCCGCGAGGCGATCGGGTCGCTCAAGGAAGGCGATTCACCGTCGCTGCTGTACCTCCTCTCGCCGCAGCTCGGCGGCCCCGGCGACGTCGACGATCCCACCGGCCCGAGCTGGGGCGGCCGGTTCCGGCGCGCCGACGACGCCTACCCCAACTACTACGCCGACTTGGACTGCGCCGACAAGGACGACTGTCAGGCGACCATCAACCGCCATCGTGTGGCCTACCTGTCGCACTGGCGAGACCGCTGGGACCGCTACGACGTCCCCGCCGAACAGTGATCCGCGGACCGCGGCTTCAACGAAGCTTGCTCGATGCGGTGTTCGACGCATTGGCGACACCATCGAGCGCTCGGCGCACCGCCGCCTTGGCAGAGCCCGTGACGAGCGGCAGCGGAGGGACCTTGCCGCCACCACCGGCCGGCTCGTAGCCGAGTGCGGCCATCTCGTCGGCGCAGATCGACTCGATGGTGCGAATGTTCGCTCGATCGAGTTCGTCCCGCCAGCCCGCAGCGTTGGCGTTGCGGGCGGTCCCGGCCACATTGCCCGACATCCCGAGAGGCTTCTCGACCTGTCCGTCACCGAGTCGCTCGACCGCACACAGTTCGAACAGCCGTTGGCAGTGGTCGAGATCGGCCGGCAAGTCGAGGAGCTCCATCACGCCGAGCAGCGTGGCGGGGCCGTCCGAGGTGAGATCCTCGTAGCGGACCCGAACGACGTTGGGCGTCAGGTCTCGGAGCTGGTCACCCGCCCGGACAGCGTTCCTCCAGCGCCGTGCCGATCCCGCGGCGTCGCTCGGCGCCCACGACCGCCCCCAGGTCCGGCTCGCAGCGATCAGCGACGCAGCAACGGCGCGCGGGTCGCGCACCACCTCGATGAAGCGAGCGTCGGGATACAGCTCGACGATCGTCTCGGCGTGACGAACGTGCGCCGGCGTCTTCTCGACGAAGACCGAGGCATCCGGTCGCTCCTCGAGCGCTCGATCGACGATCGGCTGGAAGAGTGATCGCCCCATCTCCAGGATCTGGTCGTCGTCGAGCAGTGCGCTCAGCCCGACCGCTCGCCCTCGATCCCGGTCGGCTCTGGTGCCCTTGACCAGCGGCGTGATCCACTCGCTGAACACGTGGGTCTCCTGTACGCTCGCGGCTCGTGGGTCCTGCAGCAACAGGAGCTGCAACCAGGTCGTTCCACTCCGCGGAGACCCAACGATGAAGCCGAAGGTGGGCATAGAGGCCATGGCGCCATCCTGTCAGAACCACCCGATGGCCACGCTGCCACCGCGACGTCACGTTCGAGAACTCTCCCTACAGCACGCGCCGAATCGGGCCGATACCACTCCAAGATGAGAAGCACCGCCGCGAGTTCAGCTCGGCCGCACCGAGACCTGGTGCGCGCATGACGACTGCGTCGACCCCGCCGACAGCACCGCCGGACCCGGACCCCACTGCCGACGCACCGCTGGAGGACTCGCCCTCCGCACCGCGCGGCTACTTGGCACTGCTGCGCGCCTACAAGGGCCGGCTCGCACTGCTCGCCGTGACCGCCGGCTCGGGCGGCGTCTTCGAGGCAGCGATCCTCGTCCTGATCGCTCGCATCGCCTTCGCCGTCAGCGACGACGAGGGATCGGTCGACCTCGCCGGTGGTTGGTCGCTCGACCTCGGGCCCGCGTTCGCAGTGGCCGTCGGGTTGACCTTCTTCACCATCGTGTTGCAGATTCTGGCGACCTGGCAGTCGGCCTCGCTCGGCGCTCTCGTCATCCAGCGAATTCGTACACAGCTGTCGGCGGCGTTCCTCGAGGCGACGTGGGCATCGCAGCACGACGAGCGCGCCGGACGCTTGCAGGAACTGCTCACCACGTTCATCCGCGGTGGGGCCCAACTGGTCGCAGCGACCACGCTCGGCACGATCGCGGTCTGCAACCTGCTCGCCCTGCTCATCGTGTCGATGTTCATCGACGTGTTCGTCGCCATCGGGCTGCTGGTCGTGGTCGTCGTGCTCGCTGTGTCGGTGCGACCGCTCAGGAAGCTCGTGCGCCGGGAGGCGACCGTGACCGCCGACGCGGGTATGCGGCTCGCCACCACGCTCAGCGAGACATCGCAGCTCGGCATGGAGATGCACGTGTTCAACGTCCAGCCACATGCCCAAGCCCGTCTGGCCGTCCTGATCGACGAGAACGCCCAGACGAATCGCCGACTCGCGTTCCTCAACCAGTTCACGCCCACCACCTACGGCTCGCTGTCGTACCTCGCCCTCCTCGGCGGGCTCGGAGTGATCGCGGCGATCGGCGTGTCCGACCTGTCGTCGGTCGGCGCCGTCACGCTGATCATGCTCCGGACGCTCCGGTATGGCCAGACGTTGCAGATCAACGCCACGCAGGTGAACGCCAACCTCCCGTTCCTCGATCATCTCGACGACGAACTCGAGCGGTACCAGCGGGCCAAGGCGCACGACGGCGGCGAGACGGTGGAGAAGATCGGCGACATCCGCCTCGACGACGTCAGCTTCGCCTACCACCCCGGGACTCCGGTGCTGAACAACGTCGATGCGGTGATCGACGAGTACGAAATGGTCGGCGTCGTCGGCCCGTCCGGAAGCGGCAAGTCGACGTTGGTGCAGTTGTTGCTCGGACTGCGCTCGCCCACATCGGGGGCGGTCTTCGCCGACGGACGCGACATCCGCACGTTGTCCCGCGCCGAATGGGCGCGCCATGTGACGTTCGTTCCGCAGCAGGCACACCTGATCGCAGGAACGGTCACCGACAACATCCGCTTCTTCCGTGACGACGTCACCGACGAGCGCATCGAGCACGCCGCTCGGCTCGCAAGCCTGCACGACGACGTGATGGGGTGGCCGGAGGGCTATGCCCGCGAAGTCGGCGAGCAGGGCGGGCATCTCAGCGGTGGCCAGCAGCAACGGCTCGTGATCGCACGGGCGCTCGTGGAGGATCCCGACGTGCTCATCCTCGACGAACCGACCAGCGCACTGGACGTCCGGTCCGAGTATCTCGTACGCCAGACGCTCAACGAACTCCGCAAGCACATGACGGTGATCATCATCGCCCACCGCCTCTCGACGCTCGAGAGCTGCGACCGGATCATGGTGGTGATGGACGGCGAACTCAAGGCGTTCGACGCGCCGGACCGGTTGGCCGAGACGAACACCTTCTACCGTGACGCGCTCGAGATGTCCGGGGTCCGCTGAACCCTGATCGCCCTTGCGCCGTCGGATTACCGCGCGGTAGGGTCACACCCGCTTCGGCTCCTTGGCGGGGCTTCATGCACAACCGAGAGCCCACGACGGGCTCCACAGAAGTAGGAGAACCAATGTCCAGCAACCGACTCTTCGGCAAACTCGCGCTCGGTGCAGCGCTCGGTGTCGCCCTCACCCTCACCGCCACGCAGGCGTGGAACGTGACCGCAGCCCCAGGCGACACCGACACCACGTACGTGCCGGTCGAGCCGTGCCGTCTCTTCGACACGCGTCCGGGCGCCACGCCCACCGACGGCCTGAAGGCCCCGATCGCTGCCGGTGCTGCCAACGTCCGGATCCAGCAGGTCACCGGCAACGTCGGTCGCTGCGTCGGCATCCCGCCGACGCCTCGGCGGTCCAGCTCAACGTCACCGCGCTCAACCCCTCGGCGCAGTCGTTCCTCACCGCCTATCCGGCCGACCAGACAGCGGTGCCCATCCGCGTCGAACCTGAACTGGGTCGCCGGCCAGGCGCCGACACCGAACTCGGTGACCGTGACGCTGTCGCCGGACGGCAAGATCAAGTTCTTCAACGCCGTTCGGCACCGTCGACGTCATCGCCGACGTCGCCGGCTACTACACCCCGAGCAGCCTGACCGAGATCGAGAACGCGCCTCGCTCGGTCGGTCGAGGACCGCGCTCGGCACGAACCGGCCGGTCGTCGAGTACAGCTCGGCGCATCGACGAAGTGCCCCTGCCGCTCGCGACCGTGTCGGACCCGGCCTCATCGTCTCGCCCGCCAGCGAGCAGCTGACGGTGACCATCGATGCACCGAGCGCCGGCAAGGTGGCGGTCGTCGCCAACGCCACGGCGAAGCAGGCCACTGAACGCACGGCCGCTTGGTCTGCCAGATCACCGATGACCCCGACGCGACGACCATCGACGCAGGCAACGAGGTGCTCGGCATCGCCTCACCGGTCACCGGCGCCGGTCCCAGCCGACCCTCGGCACCAACCGGGTGTTCGACGTCGTTGCAGGACCGAACACGTTCGACCTGATGTGCGCGGCGACCCACCGGCTGCCGGTCACCATTCACTACCGGTCGATGTCGGCCACGTTCACACGCAGGCTGATCCGATACCACAACCGAGACAGCCGACCGGGGTGTCGGGCCCTCGTGCCCGCACCCCGGTCGGTGTCGTGCCCCCGACGGGCGATTCCGTCGGAGTCACGGGCGTTGCGCCGGTGGGTCCGTCAGGCAGGATGTAGTGGCGGCGAGGAGGTGACCGATGACGAACCCGATACGAAACGGCGAGTGGCGGTTGTACCTCCGCGACCACAAGTGGTGGTGGAAGTGGCCGCTGGTCGCCACCACCACAGCCGTCTGGCTCGGCGCGATGGTCCTGTTCGTCGCTCCGTGGCAGTCGAACAACTCGATCGACCTCTCGCAGCCCGAAACGGTGTCGACCGCCGAGGACGACGAGAACACCACGGTCGGCGTGCTCGAAGCGCTCGACGACGACTTCGCACCAGACGAACTCCCCGAGGTCGATGATGTCGACGTCGCAGCTCTCGGCGCCGACGAGCCTGAAGAGACCGAACCGCCGGCCGACACCGAGGTCGCCCCCGACACCGCGGCGCCCGACGACGTCGAGGCCGACGAGCCGGAGCCGACCGAGTCGACCAGCGAGCGCCGGCGACGTCCGACAAGCGCCGACCGAGTGGAAGAACCCCAGCCGGAGACGACCACCACCGTCACCGTCCCGCCGGCGACCTCTCCCCCGGTGATCGTGGTTCCCAACCGACCGCCGGTGATCGTGGTCGCCGACCGACCCTCGACCACCACCACCACGGTCCGTCCCACCACCACACCACCACCCACCACGACACAGCCGCCCACCACCGCACCACCCACCACGGCGCCGCCCACCACCGCTCCGCCCACGACCGCTCCACCCGCCACAACGCCGGTCGTGCCACCAGCCTCCAGCTCCGGTCGACGACGACGACGACCTGATCGACTTCGGTGCGGGCGGTCGACCGGCATCGGTCATCTCACCGCAGGCTCGACGACGAATACAGTCGGCGCGATGAGTGACGCTGATGAGTGACGTTGCCGGCGGACCTTCACTCACCCCCGTGCAACTGCGGACGCTCGATGCGTTGCGCCGATCCGGCGAACCGCTCGTGTTCGATCCGGACCTCGTCGCCGACATCCGCACCGAGATGCGGGTGGCGCTCGACGACTTCGCCGAACGCCTACGTCCGAATCAGGAGGTGTTCGTCTCCAAGCACAAGATCGCCACGGCGCTCGACTGCGAGGAGTTCCATGTGCTCCCCGACGACTTCGAGTGGAAGCCGGCCACGGCCAAGGGGCAAGTGGCGCACCGGGCGATTCAACTGCTGTTGTCGTGGCGTGGCGAGGCGAACCCGTCGGATCTCGTCGACGAGGCGATGGCCCGCCTGGCCGACGAGGAGCGTGGCATCGGTGCGTGGATCGCGGCGCTCTCCCCCGCCGACGAAGCCGACCTCCGGGGCCAGTCGGTCGAGCGGTTGACCAAGTTCATGGAGAGCTTCCCGCCGCTCGATCGCCGCTCGAATCCGGTGACCGAGGCGGCGGCACGCTGGCCGAACGAGGGCCCGATTCTGCTGCAGGCACGAGTCGACCTGATGATCGGACGGCCGGCCGGCAACGAGAGCCGCAAGGTGATCATCGACCTGAAGACGGGACGCCCGAACGTCCGTCACCGCCAGGATCTCGGGTTCTATGCGCTCCTCGAAACGCTTGCCCGGGCAGTGCCGCCGCGCAAGCTGGCCACGTTCTACCTCGACGCTGCGGAGGCGCAGGCCGAGGACGTCAGCGAACGGCTGCTGCGCTCGGCGGTTCGCCGCACGTTGGACGGCATCAACGCCATCGTCGAACTCGAGGCCGAGGGGCGTCCGCCGGTGCGGCGCGCCGGCGTGACGTGCCGCTGGTGCCCCCTCGCCGACAGCTGCGACGAGGGCCAGGCCTTCCTCAACGCCGGCCGCGACGACTGATCAGTCGCGCGCCCCACCGCACGATCAGAGCGCGAAACGTCCCAACGCACGATCAGAGCGCGAAACGTCCCGGCAAGCGGGACAGCTCGCGTACAGATCGCACAGGCCGAGGCCGCCGGTGTCAGGCGAGGGCGCCGACCCGCTGCCAGCGATGGACGCGGAGTTCGTCGCCCCAGTTCGACAGCTGTAGTGCTGCGAGGCGGTGGTCGAGTTCCGAGCGATGGTGATCGTTGCTCGGGATCACGAGGAACAGCCGGGAGCTGCCACGTGACGCTTGCACCGCTGCGACAGGTTCGACGCCGAGTTCGTCGTGGACGTCCTCCATCCGCGACTGGGCCTGCTCGGGCACGCGCTCGGTTCGATCGGCGTGGTGGTACGCCACGACGCTCTGGCCGCGATCGAGAATGCGTTGCACCTCGGAGAGATAGACGTGCTTCTCGGCGAGGTTGCGGTGCGCCGGCACCGGATGGTCGTCGCGCCGCAGGCCGTTGTCCGGGTCGACGAACACGAGCGAACAGGGGCTGACGGCGACCATCGCCTCGTGGAACCAGCGTTCTCGCCGAACCGTACGCGCTGCCCCGGTCGGAGGGGGCGAGGTCGGCGAATCCCAGCACTTGGTCGTAGTAGCGGGTCGACGGGGGCAGCACTCCGCTCGCAGCGAGGGCCGCCACCGAACGGTTGTCGGAGGACACCATGGCTCGCAGGCGATCGTAGAGATCGGCATCGAGCGGCCGGAGGTCCTGACCGGCCGAGCTCGACGGGTCGAGGTAGCCGGTGTGTTTGCCGTCGCCGTTGTGGCTCTGATCGGCCACGCGGTACCAGATCACCCCCAAGTGGCGTTGCGGTGCGAACGGGGTCGGGGCCACCAGCCATCGGAGCAGGCCCAGTTTCATGAAGTCACCGACATCGCCGGCGTAACGATCTTGCATCACGAGTTTCATCGGCACGGCACGAAGCGATCTGAAGCAGGAGCACCGTCGGACGATGGACCGCCGCCCGCGATTCCGCCGCCCTGCACGATCTGCGCCGCTGTCGTCCCGGGATCCGGTACGAACGACGCCCTGATCGCAGGGACCGACTGCGGTATCGTCTCGTGCCGATGACCGCCGACCTCCCTGCGTGCGCCAGCACCTCGACCACGGCGGATCGGGGCTCGGGGCTCGGTCGACGGGCCCGCTCGGGCCGGAGCCGATGAAGCGGCGCCGAGTCGACGACCGCACCGCTGTTCCCCTGTCGCTCGTCGCCGGGATCGTCGCAGCGGCCAGCGGGGCGAGCCCCACGGGGACCACCTGGAGCGACTGGATCGTCATCGTCGCCTCGGTCGGGCTGGTCACGTGGGCCGGCGCGTCGACACCCTGGTGGGCTGCTGCTGCGGTCGCCGGGCTGGCGGCGGCCGTCGCCGTCGATCTGACGCTCACCGTGATCGGGTTGGTGGCGTTCGCCGTCGGGTTGTGGATCGGTCTGCAGGGTCGAGACGTGCCGCTGGTGCGGGCGGCCGTTGTCGGTGTGGCGATGAACGTGCTGATCCGGTCGCAGCTCGAGGGCTTCCTGGGGCTGTCGACCATCATCGGCGTGACGGCCGGTGCCGCAATCGTGATGATCGGGCTGGCGCGGCGCCGCACCCGCATCCGGCGTCGGGTCTGGTGGGGCCTTGCGCTGACCGCAGCGCTCGGCGTGCTCGCCGTGGCCGGCTCGGCCGCCGCAGCGCTGTCGTCGCGTGACGACCTGACGTCGGGCAACCGTCAGGCCCGGGCGGCGCTCGAACTCGTCAACGACGGCGACTACGCAGCGGCGGCCGCCGGCTTCGACGAAGCCGCCGCATCGTTCGCCGGCGCCGACGATGCACTCACCGCTCCCTGGGCGCTGCCGGCGCGCCTGGTGCCCGGCGTGGCACAGAACCTCACGGCCGCACAGGGTCTGGCGAGCGCAGCTGCGGAGGCGTCGATCGATCTGAGTGCCGCACTGGGCGTCGTCGATCCGGAGCAGCTCCGAGTGGTCGACGGTCGCCTCGACATCGACGCGGTCCGGCTGATCCAGGAGCCGTTCCACGACGTGCAGGACTCGATCGGTTCGCTCGAGTCGGCGATCGACGATGCGGAGTCGCCGTGGCTGATCAGCCCGCTCGCCACCCGGCTCGCCGATCTCGACGAGGAGTTGACCGACAACGGAGATCGGCTCGACAACGCTGTGCTCGCCGTGGATCTTGCCCCGCAACTCCTGGGCGCAGACGAGCCGCGCCGCTACTTCGTGGCGTTCACCACACCCGCGGAGGTGCGCGGCCACGGCGGGTTCATGGGGAACTGGGTGGAGATGACCGCCGACGGCGGCCGGCTCACCGTGTCGGCATCGGGGCGTACGAGCGATCTCAACGACGCCACGACGGACCGAGCGCTCGATCACCGGCCCCGACGACTGGTTGGACCAGTGGGGCGGCTACGGATTCACGAACGGCCCCGGTGGAACCACGGGCGACGTGCCGTGGTCGAACATCACGATCTCGCCGCAGTTCCCGTCGACCGCGCAGGTGATCGCCGAGCTGTATCCGCAGAGCGGCGGCGCCGAACTCGACGGCGTGTTCGCCATGGACCCCTACGTGTTGGAGGCGCTGTTGGGCCTGACCGGCCCGGTGTCGGTCGACAGCGCGGACACCCAGCTCGATCAGCGCAACGTGCTGCAGTTCCTGCTCGTCGACCAGTACGAGATCGACGACTCGCCGACCCGCGTCGACCTGCTCGACGAGGTGTCGACGGGCCACGATCGATCGGGTGCTCGGCGGTGCGCTCCCGAACCCCACCGTGGTCGCCCGCGAGCTGGGCCCGGTCGCCGCCGAGGGGCGCCTGACCGGCTGGGCCCGCGACCCGGCCGAGCAGGAGCTCTTCGATCGGGTGAAGCTGTCGGCGGCACTCCCCCGCCTCGACGACGGCGACGACGGCTACGCCGTGGTGCTCAACAATGCCGGAGCCAACAAGCTCGACGTGTACCTCGGACGCGACATCGCCTACGACGCCATGGTCGATCCCGCAACCGGCGAGGTGGAGGCGACGCTCACCGTGGACCTCACCAACGAGGTCACCGTCGACGGCCTGCCCGACTCGGTGACCGGCAACTACACCGGAGACGAGATCGGCACCAACCGCATGCTGCTCACGCTCTACACGCCGCTGACCCTGGTCGACGCCACGGTTGCAGCAGGCGGTGACCCCGAGCAGTTCGTGGCGTTCGACGCCGGCACCGAGGCCGGCTGGAACACCTACTCGACGTTCGTCGCCGTGGCACCGGGCGAGACGGTCACGGTGACGGCCGATCTGACCGGCACGGTTGCGTCGACCGGCGACCACGAGCTCGCCGTGCGGCCGATGCCGCTCGTGCTGCCGGAGCACCACCGCATCGATGTGCGGGCCACCGACGGACGGCAGCTCGTTGCGTTCGACGGCGTGATCGACCGCCCCGAGCGATTCCGCGTTCCGGCGACCTCAGAGGGTTAGTGTCGACCACAGTGCGTAGGCAAACGGATCTCTCCGACGGGTCGCCCAGGCCCCACGAGCCGCTCTCGGGCAACCGCTTCGGCCAGGCCGCACGCCGCCATCTGCCCCTGGTGCACTTCGCGGTCGACAGCGCGCTCTGGGTGGTGGCGATCCCGACCGGCGTGTTCCTGCGCTACGACTTCGACGTCGATCGAGTTCGCCAACGCGACGTCCTGATCGCGATGCTCGTGGCCGTCGTCCTGCAGGGCGCGTTCGGACTGCTCTACGGCCTCTACCGCCGCCGCTGGCGCTACGGCAGCTTCGACGAGGTGCGCGTGGTGGCGCTGACGGCGTTGTCGGTGGGCCTCGTGATGACGGTCGCGTGGTGGCAGGCCGACACCGGCGACTCGCGACCCATCCCCCGTTCGGTTCCGTTGCTCGCCACCGGTGTGAGCCTGCTGGGACAGATCGCCATCCGCTCGATGTGGCGGCTGTACGTCGAGCACCGCAACCGCCCGAGTGGCGATCATCTCGAACGGCTCGTGCTCGTCGGCGCCGGCGAGGGCGCCGAACAGATCCTGCGCACATTGCGGGCGTCGACCGAGTCGCCGTACGTGCCCGTGGCGATGGTCGACGACGATCATGCCAAGCGCAACCTGCGGATGTCCGGTGTGAGGGTGGAGGGCCGCGTCGACGACCTCGTCGCAGTTGCCGACCGGCACCGTGCGACCGCCGTGCTGATCGCTGCTCCGAGTGCGCCGAGCGCGTTCTACCGCCGGGTGACGTCGTTGGCCGAAGAGGCCGGACTCGCCGTGCTCGTGCTGCCGCCGGTCGATCAGCTCCTCGGGGGTGTGGGCGTGGCCGACATCCGTCCGGTCAACGAGACCGACCTGCTCGGTCGCCACCCGGCCGACATCGATCCCGGTCGCCGTCTCCGAGTACATCACCGGTCGCCGGGTGCTCGTCACCGGGGCGGGCGGGTCGATCGGGTCGGAGATCTGCCGGCAGCTGGCGCGCTTCGAACCGTCGGCGCTGATCATGTTGGACCGCGACGAGAGCGGGCTCCACGGCACCCAGCTGTCGATCGAGGGTCGGGCGATGCTCGACGACCCGAACCTGGTGCTCGCCGACATCCGCGACGCCGCCCGCGTCGACGACGTGTTCGCCGAGTACCGACCCGAGGTGGTGTTCCACACCGCGGCCCTCAAGCACCTGCCGCTGCTGGAGATGCACCCGGCCGAGGGCTGGAAGACGAATGTGCGCGGCACGCTGACGCTGCTCGACGCGGCGCGACGCCACGGCGTCGACCGGTTCGTGAACGTCAGCACCGACAAGGCGGCCGACCCGACGAGCGTGCTCGGTTGGACCGAAGCGCATCACCGAACGGCTGACGGCGCACGCGTCGAGCCTGGGTCCCACCGAGTGCGTGTCGGTGCGGTTCGGCAACGTGCTCGGCTCGAACGGGTCGGTGCTCAAGGCGTTCGAGGCGCAGGCCCGCAACGGCGGGCCGATCACCGTGACCGACCCCGACATCACCCGCTACTTCATGACGATCGAAGAGGCGTCGCGGCTGACGATCTACGCCGGGGCGATCGGCGATCCCGGTGAGATCCTGATCCTCGACATGGGCGAACCGGTGCGCATCGTCGATGTCGCGCAGCGCTTCGCCGGCCAGCACGATCCGCCGCTCGACATCGTGTTCACCGGTCTGCGCCCGAACGAGAAGCTGCACGAAGACCTGATCTCGGTCGACGAGCTGGGCGACCGGCGAGTGCACAAGCTGATCACCCATGTGTCGGTCGATCCGCTGGCGCCGATCGACTCGATGACGTCCGGTCCGGTCCCGTCGTTCGACGAGATGACGTCGATCGCGATGTCGGCGCAGCCGGTGCCGTTCGACGCGTGAACGAACGCATCTTCCTCAGCTCCCCCGACGTCGGCGACGCCGAACGCCAGGCGTTGGTCGACGCGTTCGACGGTGGATGGGTGGCCCCGGTCGGGCCCGAGCTCGACGGGTTCGAAGCCGACATCGCCGCCGTCACCGGCTGGCCCGGCGCGGTGGCCCTGTCGAGCGGCACGGGTGCGCTCCACCTGGCGCTGCTGGTGTCCGGTGTGCAGCCGGGCGACGAGGTGCTGGTGTCGACGTTCACGTTCGCCGCCACCGCCAATGCGGTCACCTATGTGGGTGCGACACCGGTCTTCGTCGACAGCGACCTCGACACGTGGAACATGAGCCCGCAGCTGCTGGCCGACGAGTTGGCCGAGCGAGCCGCAGCGGGGCGCTTGCCCGCTGCGGTGGTCGTGGTCGACCTGTACGGGCAGTGCGCCGACTACGACGAGATCGTGCCGCTGTGTGCCGGCTACGGCGTGCCGGTGATCGAGGACGCGGCCGAGTCGCTGCTCGCCACCTACAAGGGTCGCCCGGCGGGAACGCTCGGGTCGTGCGGGATCTTCTCGTTCAACGGCAACAAGATCATGACCACCTCCGGCGGCGGGGCGTTCGTGTCGCCCGACGCTGCGATGGCCGATCGGGTCCGCTACCTGGCCACGCAGGCCCGCCAGCCGGCGGTGCACTACGAGCACACCGACATCGGTTTCAACTACCGGCTGAGCAACCTGCTCGCCGCGATGGGCCGCGCCCAGCTCGCACGGCTGCCGGCGATGTCGGCGCGTCGCCATCAGATCAACCAGCACTATCGAACGGTGCTGGGCGACGTCGACGGGCTCGAGTTCATGCCGATCGCACCGTGGGGTGACCACGGCGAGCCGGGTGGCTGGAACGGTTGGCTGACGTGCGTGACGTTCGACGATCCGGCGGTGCGCGACGCCGTGCAGCAGGCATTGGCGGCCGCCGACATCGAGAGCCGTCCGCTGTGGAAGCCGATGCATCTGCAGCCGGTGTTCGCCTCGGCGCCCGCCCGGGTCGACGGCACCAGCGAGCGCCTCTTCGACCACGGGCTGTGCCTGCCGAGCGGCAGCGTGCTCACCGACGCCCAGGTCGAGCGGGTGGCGTCGGTCGCCCACACCGCGCTGGCATCGCCGGCCTGACGACATCGCTGGACAGACGCGGGTCCGAGCCGTGCCGGCCCGGTCGCCCACGGTCAATCGTTCAGTGGGTGTTGGTGACGTTGTGGTCGGTCGTCGACTGATCCGGTGCAACCGTCGTCGTCGTGGTGGTCGTGCTGGTGCTGGTGTCGTCGTGCTGTCGGTCGGGTCGGCCACGGTCGGCGCCGGCGGCTCGGTCGTGGTGGTGTCGGCCGGGGTGTCGACCGGTCCCAGATCGGTGACCGGGTCGGAGAGGGAATCGGTGGGGTCGTCGAGCGGGATCGGTGCCTGGAATCCGGGGATGAGCCAGAGCGATCCCTTCATCTGCCGGCGACGCCAGGAGCGGCGCCGCTCGCAGTGCGCCGCCGGATCGCAGGCCGGGATGCCGGCAGGTGGGGTGCTGTTGCCGTTGTTGGTCGGACAGCGTGAACGTACGGGTCAGACTCGAGTTCCGACCGACCTCGAAGGTCTGTTCGCCGAAGCGGCAGCGGATCGCCGCACGCCCGTTGGCGAAGCAGGTGACCCGCACACCCACGCGAACGGTGACGGAGCCACCCTGATTGGGCCAGATCGGATTGTTCGACACCGACACCGCCGAGGATGAGATCCAACCGATCCCGCCGGTACCCAATCCGGGAATGACCAGGAAGTAGGCGTACTCGAACGTGGCAGCTACCGCCGCACGGGCAGTTCCCGTTGACGCCTGACACGCTGATGCTGCACTGGTCACGCCGATTCCCGGTCTGGTTGACGGTGGTCACTGCGACCGTGGGTGTGCCGGTGAACTCGAAGCGGCAGGATTCGCTGCCGCTGTCGGCGTAGGCCGGTTGCGAGACGATCATCGACCCGGCGGCAGTCGCACCGGTCGAGGCAGCGAGCAGCTGCAACGCGCTCCGCCGGGAGAGCACCCGACCGCTCCTCGTGGCCGTCAACGCGCACAGCGCGCGACGTTACCGGGCGCAGAAATCGCAGTGGGCGGATGGTCGCCGAACGTGGCGGTGCCGGCGTCGATCATGACCGCTCACGAGCGGACCGGTCAGGGTCCGGTCGGAGTCGACGGCGGTGTCGAGCCGGTGGGCGGCGTGGTCGTGCTCGTCGTGATGTCGTACTGCTGGTCGACGTCGTCGTGGTGGTGGTGGTGCTCGGCGCGGACGTCGTCGTGGCGGGGGACGTCGTCGAGGTGGTGGTCGAGGACGGTGTGTCGTCGACGTTCGGCGTCCTGCCTGGCGTCTCGGGCGGCCCGCCTCGGGGTCGACCGGGTCGAGCGGGTTGCCGAGCGGATCGGTCGGCACCTCGCCCGCTTCGAGGCGAAGGACCTCGTCGGGAAGCACCAACGGGCCCGGCTGCATCATCAGTCGCACCGCCCGCAGCCGCTGAGTTGCTGAACAGACGTCCGGCGGCGAGTGGCGCCGCGGGCGGGTTGCACACCGGCAACACACCGGACCCGCTGTCGCCGTTGTTGGTGCCGAGCGTGAGGGTCTGGCCGGTCACGCTGGAGAAGAACCCGCCACCGATCGCGATGCTCGGGCTGGTGGCGTACCGGCACCGGATGGTGACACCGGCAGGGCCCGTGCAGGTGACGCGCACGCCCGGCCGTCACCGTGAAGGTCCCTCCCCCACCGGGCCAGAGCGCCGCAAAGTTGACGTTCCATGCGCTCGAGCCGGCACCCAGCCCGACCCCGTCGTGGCGTTGTTGCTCGTGGCGGTGAGGAAGTAGGCGTACTCGATCGAACTCACGCTCCCGCACGGGCACGTGCCGGCGACGGTCATGTCGATGCCGAAGAAGTCGCCGAAGATCGTGTTGAACGCGCTGAATGTTGCCACCGGGCCGCCACCGCTGAACTCGTAGCGGCACGCTTCGCTGCCCGTGTCGGCGCTGGCAGGTTGGGAGACGATGAGCGAACCGGTGGCTGCAGTTCCGGCGGCGGCGAGCATGCGCAGCGCATCACGCCGCTTCACGCCAGAGCGCACCGAATCCTGGTCATCAGACACCATCGAAACGGTAGTGACGCACCGCAAGCCGGTGGCGGATGGTCGCTGGGCGCCGGCTGGGTCAGAGCAGCTGTGCCAACTCGCCGATCACGTCGTCGAGATGCGCGTACCGGAGTTCGTAGCCCGAAGCCGACGCCGCAACCCGTGCGAGTTCGTTGAACGTGTCGGCGCTGATCGCACCCGACGCCGAGGACCGACTGCATCAACCGTTCGAGCACTTCGCCGCGGCGTCAGGGGCGCAAGGCGCCGGCCACCGGTGCTCGGCTCGGCTCGTTCGCCGAACTGTGGGAAGACCACGGCGCTCACGGGCGTTGCCGTCGACGACACCGTCGCCGGAATCGCGGTGCGGCCGTGCTGCCGAGTGCGCTCGGCGGCACGAACCGTTCGTCCTCCTGGAACCGGCTGGCAGGGTCGCGAAGTCGTGGGAGACGGGTCGCGAGCAGCTGCACCGAGGCAGCACGAAGCGCAACCGGCTTGCCGTACATCCGGATCGACAGGTCGGCCGGGTCGAGCGCCGACACCTCGTCGGCCACGAAGCGCACCCGCTCGCAGTACCTCACCGCCACTGCGGTTGCCATCGTCGTCTTGCCCGAGTGCGACGCACCCGGGAACAGCACGGTGCCCTGCGCGCCCGACACGGCCGCAGCGTGGAGCGGTATGCACCCGTGACGGGCACTCGACCCGGTGGCTCGACGGTTGACCTCCATCAGCAGATGCGAGGTCAGGCTCCCCGCGCGGAGTGTCGGGTACACGGCGTCCTCGTCGAGCGACACCTCGAGGAGGCCGGTTCCTGCGGCGCTCGTGGCCACGGGCGGGCCGGATGTCGAATCGGTGGAGATCCGACCCGTCGTCGGGCTCGACGACCATGTCGACCAGCACATCGTCGAACACGGCGGTGACGCCGTCGATCGGCGAGGCGATCCGGAACCTGAACCCGTGCGCATCGAACACGCTGCTCTCGTGCGCGTCGGAGCTCACGCCGCGTCCGACGGCTGCAGGGCCGATCAGCTCGATCACCGTGCTGCGCAGGCGCGGCCGGGTGTGGACCATCGAGACACGCCGGTCGTCGGCCATCGCGCGCAGCAACGCGAACCATTCCGGCGCGGAGTGTCGGCGGCCGAAGTGGGCCAACATCTCCGCTGCGCTGTGCGCCTCGGAAGGCGGCGTGCTCGTCGTGGACGCCGACGACTCCGGCGAGGTCGTAGGTGCGCCACTCCGAGCGCGTCGGCTCGAGCCGGGCGCCGGCCCAGTCGAGCCCGTCCAGCGGTGGCGGCACCTGCACCGTTGCGGACGAGCCGGATTCCACGACGACCGCCCAGGTCGCCAGCTCCCGGATGCCTGCCCGTGCGAGCCCGCGATCTCCGCTCGATGTCATCGGTGGCGCCTCCACCAGTACGGCCGAACGGTCGTCGGCGAGCATGCGGAGCGCCACCCACAGCAGCGTGTCGTCCTGGCGGGCGAGCAGCCCTCCGAGCACGTCGGCCAACGCGGTGAGCACCTCGTCGGCCGATCGCGAACGGGCGAGCATGCTCTGGCCATGTCGGAGTTGCGGTACCGGCCTCGGCCCGCGCCGATGGTCGCCGTCGGGCCGGTCGAGCACCAGGTCGAGCGCGTGGGGGATGTCGCCGCAGTCGTCATCGATCCAGGCGGCGAGCAGCGTGCGGGCACGCTCGAAGGTGCGTGCGGTGTCGGTGCGGATGCCGACGAGTTGTGTGCCGACGCGCAAGTTGATGATGCCGGCTCCGACCGAGCCGTCGATCGGGCTGCCTCAAGGGTCCGGGGGTGCCACCACGACCTCGGTGCCGTCGTCGGCGAGCACCGGTTCGGGGGTGAGGGTGAGGCGGGCGGGTCGTGGGTGGTCGGCGAGCAGCCCCTCGTCGGCGAAGCGGGCGAGACTGTCGTGCACGGCGGTCTCCAGCGCAGTCCGATCACCGGGTTCGGTGACGGAGAAGGTGTCGGCGAGTTCGTCGATCATCGCGGCGACGGTGGTCTCACCGTCGCAACACAGCCAGGTTGCACCGGCGACGGCGTTGAGCAGATGCACCATCGATGCCTGCACGTCGAACAGCACAGCCTCACCCTCGAACACGGCAAGCTCGACGTCCTCGATGCCGGCGGGCCGGTCGTCGGGCGCGAAGGTGACGGCGGCGTCGCCGGGGTCGTCGCTCATGGCTGCCTCAGGATGCCGTGTCGACGGACCATGATCAAGGATCCTGCGTTTCGTCGCCGAGGAACGCCGGCATGGTGACGTGGCCGTCGGCAGCGGTTCCCGTCGAGGTGATCACGGCCCCGATCGTGCGAGCGACGATGCGCAGGTCGACGAGCGGCGAGGCGTGGTCGACGTACCAGACATCGTGGGCGAGCTTGGCGGGCCAGTCGATGGCGTTGCGGCCCTGCACCTGCGCCCAGCCGGTGATGCCCGGCACGGCCAGCAGGCGACGGCGTTGTTCGGGGTTGTAGCGGTCGTTGTACTCCATCGGGAGCGGTCGGGGCCCGATCAGGCTCATGTCGCCGCGTAGCACCGACCACAGTTGGGGTAGTTCGTCGAGGCTGCTGGCCCGCAGCTTCTTCCCGAATGCCGGGAGACGCTCGGCGTCGGGCAGTGTTCCGCCGTCGGGTCCGCAGGCGTCGGTCATCGAACGGAACTTGACGATGTCGAACGGCCGGCCGTCCCGGCCGGCGCGCTGCTGTCGGAACAGCACCGGCGAACCGAGCTTCACCCGCACGGCCACGGCGACGACGATCAGCACCGGCGACGCCAGCAGCAGCACCGCACCGGCCGCGACGACGTCGATCGCCCGCTTCAGCGGGGAGTGCAGCCACCGGGTCACGGAGCCGATCGTAGGTGGAGGAGTACTCTGGCGCCCGTGTCATCGTCTTCGCCAGCGCTCGCCGATGCGGCCTCCGCTGCGGGCAGGCTGATCGTCGTGGGCGCCGGTGGCTTCGGTCGCGAAGTGCTCGACATCGTCGAGGCGATGAACGCAGCGGGCGCCGAATTCGAACTGCTCGGCACCGTCGACGACAGCGACACGAACGCCCATCTGCTCGCCCGTCGAGGCGTCGCGTACCTCGGCCCGATCGACCGGACGATCACGCGTGGGGTCAGACCACCAGGCGTGACCGGGTTCGTGATCGGGATCGGGGCGGGCGCGGTACGACGCGACCTCGATGCCCGGCTCACGGCGGCCGGCATGGCGCCGATGGTGCTGGTGCACCCGATGGCCACGGTCGGGAGCGACAACCGAATCGCCGAGGGCTGCATCCTGGCCGCCGGTGCCAGGGTCACCACCAACATCACGCTCGGACGGCACACCCAACTCCACGTGAACTCGACGATCGGCCACGACTCGGTGCTCGGCGACTTCGTCAGTGTGTATCCGGGCGCCACGGTGAGCGGCAGCGTGCACCTCGCCGACGGCGTCACCATCGGCACCGGCGCCAACGTGCTGCCCGGCGTTGACCATCGGCGCTGGCGCGTTCGTCGGTGCCGGCGCGGTCGTCACCAACGACGTCGAAGCGGGCGTGACGGTTGCCGGAGTGCCCGCCCGACCGATCAGACACTGACCATCGCACGACCCCGTTACGAACGACCCAGGAGCACAATGAACGCCGACGAGGCCATCCAGAAGATCAACGACCGTACGGCGAAGGTGGTGGTGGTCGGACAGGGCTATGTGGGCCTGCCGGTGGCGATGCGGGCCGTCGAGGTCGGATTCTGCGTCGTGGGCTTCGAGGCGTCGGTCGAGCGGGTGGAGTCGTTGCTGGCCGGCGAGAGCTACGTCGGCGACATCTCCGACGACGAGCTCACTCGGGCCCTGCACGAGGGCTACACCCCCACCGCCGACCCCGCCAGCCTCGAGGGCTTCGACGTGGCCGTGATCAGCGTGCCCACTCCCCTACGCGACGGTCTGCCCGACCTGTCGTACATCGAACACGCCGGCCGCGACCTGGCCGCTCACATGCGGCCGGGGGCGTGTGTGATCCTCGAGAGCACCACCTATCCCGGCACGACGACCGAGCTGCTCGGCCCGATCCTGGCGGACGTGTCGGGGTTGGCGGAGCACGAGTTCTTCCTCGGCTACTCCCCCGAGCGCATCGATCCCGGCAACCCCACCCACGGCCTGGTGAACACCCCGAAGGTGGTCAGCGGGTCGACGCCCGCCGGCCTCGGCGGTCGTCGACGCGTTCTTCGCGACGCTGGTCGATCAGACGGTGCCGGTCGGGTCGTGCGCCGAGGCCGAGTTGGTGAAACTGCTCGAGAACACGTTCCGCCATGTCAACATCGCGCTGGTCAACGAACTCGCGATGTTCGCCCGCGACCTCGACGTCGACGTGTGGCGGGCGATCGACGCGGCGGCGACCAAGCCGTTCGGGTACATGAAGTTCACGCCGGGGCCGGGTGTGGGTGGCCACTGCCTCCCGATCGATCCGAGCTACCTGGCGTGGCGGGTGAAGCAGCACCTGGGCCACACGTTCCGTTTCGTCGAGCTGGCGAACGACGTCAACGAGCACATGCCCGACTACGTGCACGACCGGGTGACGGCGATGCTGAACCGTGAGCGCAAAGCGGTCAACGGCAGCAGGGTGCTGCTGCTCGGCTTGGCCTACAAGAAGGCGACGAGCGACTGGCGCGAGAGCCCGTCGGTGCACGTGGCTGCGCGCTTGAGCGCGAGTGGCGCCGACGTGCGGTTCTGCGACCCACACATTCCCGACGTGAACGCGCTCCATCTGGCCGATTCGATGGTGCCGTTCTCGCCGGAGGAACTCGCAGCGGCGGACGTGGTGGTCGTGCTGGTCGATCACCCCGAGTTCGACCCGGCATTCATCGCCGAACATGCAGCGTTGGTCTTCGACACCAAGAACCTGTTGGCGGGCCACGAGTTCACCGGTGAGCTGCTCTGATCACTGTTCCTCATGGTGTTACTCATGGTGTCTGACACCATGAGTAACGATGGCGGGCGGATTTCGGTCCTGTATCTGTTGACCGACGAGATCTCGTCGGTACTGGTGCGGGGTCAGCTCGGCTCCCTCGCCGAGCACGGCTTCGAGGTCACGGTGGCGGCGACGGCAGGCCGACCCCGACGCTCCGCCGGAGGTCGGCAAGTGGGACGACGGTGTCACGGTCGAGCACCTTCCGTTCGTGCGTGAGCCGTCGCCGATCGCCGATCTGCGGGCGCTGTGGGCGACGATCCGACTGATCCGTCGGCTGCGACCGACGATCGTCAATGCGTCGACCCCGAAGGCCGGGTTGCTGGGGATGCTGGCCGCGTGGCTGTGCCGAGTGCCGGTGCGGGTGTACGTGGTGCGCGGGTTCCGCTTCGAGACCGCGACGGGCCTGCGACGGCGACTGTTCCGGTCGCTGGAGTGGGCGGCGATCCGCTGCGCGAACCACGTGCTGTTCAACAGCCGCAGCCTGATGGCCGTGGGCGAACAGGAGGGTCTGATCGCGCACGGGCGCGGCGAGGTGATCGGTGGGGGCTCGGGTAACGGCATCGACGTCGCCCGCTTCGCCGACGACGTGCTCCCCACCCGGGACGATGCCCGTGAACGGTTCGGGCTGCCGGCCGACGCAACGGTCGTCGGGTTCGTCGGCCGGTTCACCCGCGACAAGGGCATCGCCGACCTGACCAGCGTGTTCACGTCGGCGCTGCGTCAGCGGCCCGATGTGTGGCTGTTGCTGGTCGGACAGTTCGAGGAGGGCGATCCGCTGCCGGCGGCCGTCCGGGAGACGATCGAGAAGCGACGAGCGGATCGTCACCGTGCCATGGCTCGACCATCCGGGCGTGGCGTACCGGGCGATGGACCTGCTGGCGTTTCCTTCGTACCGTGAGGGTCTGCCGAACGTGCCGCTGGAAGCTCAGCTGTGCGGCGTGCCGGTTGTCGGCTACGCCGCGACCGGCACCGTCGACGCAGCGGCTCCCGGCGCGGTGCTGGTGCCGCTCGGTGACGTGGACGCGCTCGGTGAGCAGATCGTCGCTCGAGTCGATCCCGAAATCGACCGATCTTCAAGTTCACGTCAAGATCTCCTCTGGGTGGTGGAAAGCTTCGACCGCAACCGGCTGTGGGCCGGACTGATCGACCGGTACCACGAGTGGGTCGGCGCGTCGTGATGACAGCTCGGGAACTCCTCCGACGGTAGGGAACGGTCGGAGACGATCGACGCCGCCTCTCGGGCGTGCCAAACAATCGCCAGGAACCGCTCAGGTTGGGCTCGACAACCGCCGATGCACATCTGTCGGACGACTCTCGCGAGCCGCGGAGTCTGCCCATCGACAACCCCCACCCACATGCATCGGACCAAGCCCGCCACTCGCCGTCTCCGCCACAGCGCTGTGTCCTGCGCCGCCCCCGCCCCTCGCCGAAACGAATCTCCACGATGAGCAACTCCCGGAATCTCAAACGAGCACTGATCGGCCTGACACTGGTCGCCGCGCAGGTCGTCGCACTGCCCATGGTCGGCGCGCAGTCGCCCGTCCACGCCGCCGCGGGGATGAACGTGGTCAAGAGCGCGTCGCCCGGCACCGGATCGACCGTCGACGTTGGCGACACGATCACTTACACGGTGACCGTGGCCAACACCGGTGACGAAGTGCTGACCGGTCTCACGATCGACGATGTCGTACCTCCAGGCGCAACGTATGTCCCGGGCAGCTCGCTGATCTCCGGCGTGAGCCAATACGTGCAATACCGCGACGAGTTCACGAACCAGGATGAACTCGACAGCAGCAACGGCGCCACCAACTGGAGTTCGACACCTTGGGTCCTCGGCGCGGACACCGAGATCAAGGACGGTGTCCTCACACTGAAGAAGGCTGATGAGCAAGCGACGCGTGCGGCCGCCCTCGTCACTTGCGCCACGGGCACATCGACCGTTTCGTTCAACTACGAACGCACGGACGACGACATCGACGCCGTCTTCGAGATGAGAAGCTCCCCCTCGGCGACATGGGTGCAGCAGGCCGACCTGTCAGGCAACGAGGGATCCGGCACCATCAGCCAGCCGATTCCGGCGGCCTTCCGGGTGGCCGGTGCGCAAATCCAGTTCCGGCTCCTCCCCACGAGCGAGGACAAAGACCTCGAGATCGACAACTTCCAGATCGAGCAGACGTGCACGAGTGCCACTGCGGTCGCCGCAGGCACACCTCCGGCATTCGAGCCGGCCAGTCGGTGGGTACCAGTTGGGCGTTGGGCAGACAGCGGTGCTCACGTTCGACGTCGTCGCCGATGGCACAGCGACGTCGCTGAGCAACACGGCAACGGTCGACAGTGATGAGTTCGGACCGGTCGTCAGCAACGCCGTGACTCACACCCTGAATGGCTCGGCGATCACGAAGACCGCAACAACCCCCGGCGGCGGTTCGACCGTGCTCCAGGGCCAGCACCATCTCCTATGAAGTCGAGATCGAGAACCTGACCGCCAATCCCTTCACCGACCTGCAGGTCGCCGACACGTTGCCGGCCGGGGTGACCTACGTTCCGGGCAGCGCGAAGATCTCCGGCGCGCGCACGACCGTCCAGTACCTCGACAGCTTCGGCGCCAAGATCTACAACAACGACGAGGAGGGCTACACGACTTGGACCTCGAGTCTGGGTGGAGACCGGTGACGGCGGCTCCCCAACCGGTGGTGACATCAAGATCGACAAGGACGGTGATCCCGACCCGGAGAGGGTGAACGTGCTCTACGTCAAGGGCAAGGACGGCCGCTCGATCAGGCGTCCGGTGGACCTCGGCGCGTGTGCGACCGGAACGCCGACGTTGAGCTTCGACTGGCGGCGCAAGGACGACCTCACCGGCGGCAAGGAGGTGTACCTCGAGTACTCGACGAACGGGACCACCTGGAGTGCACCGCAAGCAACCTTCTCGGGAGAGAAGGAGGACGTCTACCGCACGTACTCCCAGGTGATTCCCGCGGCCTACCGGGTCGCAGGAGCACAACTGCGGTTCCGGAGCTCGGACGACAACGACAAGTTGCTCTACATCGACAACGTCAGGATCGAGGGGCTGTGCGACGTGATCGCGCCGCTCACCACCGCTGCGGCGCCGCCCGATCTGGTGCTGGCATCGAGCCACTACGCGGTCGCGCCGGTGAGACGGCGACGGTCACGTTCGAAGCCACGGTTGACACGCTGGGCTCCGGCGTCGGCACCCTGGACCTCGAGAACACCGCCACGGCGACGTTCGCCGGGGGCCCGACGCTCACGAGCAACATCGTGACCACACACCGTGGTCAGCCTGCCGTCGTTCACGGGCACGGTGTACTTCGACAAGGACAACAGCGGTGGCCTCAACGCCGGCGACCCGGCAGTCGGTGCGCCGATGTGGGCCAAGCTGGTCGACAGCGGCGGCACCGCCGTCCAGGCGGCCGCAGTCGACGCGGGAACCGGTAGCTACACGCTGACGCTGGTCCCCGCGGGCACGTACACCGTGATCCTCGACGACAACAGCAACCTGTCCGACACCACGCCGACCGCGCCCACGACGTGGAGCAACGCCACGCCGGCCACCGGCTCACGCACGGTGCCGTGTCGGGCGGCGACGGGGCATCTGACGTCACGGGCCTCGACTTCGGTCTGACCCGTAGCGCCGACCTCGAACTGACCAAGACCGTCAGCGCGCCGACCGCCTACGTCGGTGGGTCGGTCACCTACACCCTCTCGCTCACCAACAACGGGCCGCAACCGACCGCGGACGTCGTGGTCACCGATCAACTGCCAGCAGGCCTCACCTACGTCAGCCAGAGCGGCACGGGCACGTACGTTCCGGCAACCGGCGAGTGGACGGTCCCGAACGTCGCCAACGGACAGACCGTCACGCTCACGATCCTCGCGTCGGTCAGCGGCCCGCTCACCGTCAACTCCGTCGTGACCAACTCCGCCGAAGTGACCGACTCGCTGTCGCGTGACCCCGACTCGACGCCCGGAAACAACTCGACCACCGAAGACGACGACGACAGCGCGGCGTTCACCGTGGTGGCACCGCCCACCGCCGAGGTCGCCGTCACCAAGACCGTCGATGTCACCGATGCCGGCGTCGGCGACGTCGTCGCGTACACGATCACCGTCACGAACAACGGGCCTGACGCGATCTCCGGCGGCGTCCTGAACGACGTCCTGCCGTCATCGCTCGGCTTCCAGACCTACAGCACCACACCGCTCAACAGCGGCGTGTACGACCCCACCGCCGGGACCTGGAACTTCGGAGCCCTCGCGAACGGCCAGACGCGCACGCTGCGCATCAACGCGAAGGTGCTCGCCGTCACCTCGCCGTCTGGTCCACTCACCGTGACCAACACTGCGTCGGTCGATGTCGCGCCGGTGGTCGACCCGACGCCGGGCAACAACAGTGCCAGTGCCTCGTTCGCCCTCCCGTATGCCGACCTGTCGCTCGTCAAGAAGATCAACGGCGCTGATTCGCTCACTGCGCCGGTGAACAGCTCGCACGTGTTCACGCTCACCCTCACGAATGCTGGGCCGGACACCGTTCAGAACGTCGTGGTCGAGGATCTGTTGCCGGGCGACAAGTTCCTCTTCAACAGCGCCACGGCTTCTGCCGGCACCTACTCGCCGGGGTCGGGGCTGTGGACGATTCCGACAATGGCCCCCGGTACTGCGACGCTCACCATCAACGTGACGCTCCCAACCGGCGGCCAGCACGTGAACACTGCAGAACTGATCAGCGTCAATGCGATCGACCCGGACTCCTCGCCAGGCAACCGCAACTTCACCGAGGACGACATCGACCAGGTGACCGTGACGGTCACGAACGGCGACGGCACCGTGGTACCCGGTCTGCCCGGCAGCACCTGCTTCCCGATCGCCGACAACGGCGCCGCATCGACGACCGGCGGAGGCGACTTGCTGACTCGCGTCGATCGCAACACCGGTGCACAACAGGAGATCACCATCGGCGCCCCCACCGGAACCGGCACCACGAACATCGAGTCATCGGCGATGGACCCCGTGACCGGAGCGATCTACACCGCCGACGGCGGCAACTTCGGACAGATCGACCTGCATCACCGGCAAGTTCACCTCGATCGGCCCTGCCGCGATCGGCACCGGATCCGGGTTCCGAACCGCCGGAGGCGGCAACTACGGCGCCCTCCCGTTCAACGACATCGACGGCATGCACTTCGATGCCGACAACCGGCTTCCTCTACGCGGCGGTCCGGCGCGCCGGCGCACCGGAGGATCTCCTGATCCGCATCAACCCGGCGACGGGTGTCTTCGTGCCGAACGCGTTCGACACCGACAACGACACCGACACGATCGAGGACTTCGTGCTCATCCGCTCGGTGACCTCGAGTGGAACCGCCCGCAACGACATCGATGCGCTCGGCGTCGACCTCGACGGAACGCTGTACGGCATCGCCAACTCCGACGGAACCGGCGACCAAGTGCTCGTGATCATCGACAAGCTCACCGGGACCACGACGATCGACGGTGTGCTCTACCGTCCAGCGCCGAATCAGAACTCCAAGATGACCGACGTCGAAGGCATGAGCTTCGACCTGCAGGGACGGCTGTACGTCACGACCGGAACAAACGGCCTCGAGAACTCCGGCTTCTACGACATGGACAAGACCCCGTCCCCCAGCGCCGGGGTCAATGGCCGCATCAACGCCATCGCCTACACCGACATGACGGCGTTCGGTGACGACTTCGAAGCCGTCACCTGCGGCGTGCCGCCGACCGACGTCGCTGTCACCAAGTCGGTGAGCAACCCGACGCCGGCCCCCGGTTCCAACATCACCTACACGGTCACGGTGACCGACAACGGCCCGACCATCGCGACCGGCATCAGGGTCGACGACGTCCTTCCGGCCGGCCTCACCTACGTCTCGCACGTGGCGTCGCTCGGCACCTTCACGCCGGGCACCGGACAGTGGAGCATTGGTGGACTCAACGTGGGCGGCGTCGCCACACTGAGCATCGTCGCAACGGTCGGCGCAGGTGTTTCCAGCGGCACTCCCATCGTGAACACCGCTGCAATTCCGTTGCGGCTTCCCGGCATCGCCTGGATGGATCAGCCCGACTCCGATCTGACCAACAACAGCGACGACGCCACGATCTTCGTCGGCGTCAGCTGGCCGACATCCGCGGCACCGTGTTCGACGACATCGACGGTGACGACTCGATCTCCGAGGGCGACGGCACGATCGCCGGCGTACTCGATCGAGCTCTTCCGGGATGACGACGACGATGGCATTCCCGACGGCGACCCGATCGCCACCACCACAACGCTCGGCGACGGCACGTACGTGTTCGAGGACCTCCCGAACGGCACCTATCTGGTCGTCGAAACCGACCCGGCGAGCCATGCGAGCGTGTCCGACATCGACGGCCCCAACGACAACACGATCAGTGTGGTCCTCGACGGCAACGGCGTCGACAGCAACGGCAACGACTTCCTCGACGTCGCGCTCGACTACGGCGACGCCCCCGATCACGTACGGCACCGCCTCGGCAAAGATCTCTCCGCTGTTGTCGCTCGGCGCAGGGGTGACCCCGGACGAGGGCGGTCGCTACGACGACGCCGACGCCGATGACGGTGTCGACTTCTCGAACGCCGCGGTGACCACGACCGGCTACACGCTCGACGTGGCGGTGACGAACACGACCGGCGAACCGGTGTGGGTGTGCGGATGGATCGACACCGAACAGCAACGGCCTGTTCGACGCTCTGGAGCAGCAATGCGACGAAGTGTTGGTTGGCGAATCCGCGGCCAGCGCTGACCTGGACCGACGTGGGCGGCCTGAACGGCTCAGTCGTTCTCCCGATTCCGGGTTGCGCCCACGCTGGCGGAGGCATCCGCAAAGGCGGGCACCTCGGCATCGGAGAGGTCGAGGACTATCCCGATCGACCTGGCCACGCTGCCGGTGACCGTTGCGTACTTCTCCTCGACGCAGCGCCGGTGACAGCGTCGACGTCACGTGGTGGTCGGGCACGGAGTCGGCGAACGCCGGGCTACGTGATCTACGGCGGAAAGAACAAGAACACGATGGTTCCGCTGACCGATCTGATCATCGGCGCCGGCGACTCCTTCGAGCCACTCGAATACACGGCGTCGGTGAGCACCGACGACAAGAAGCTGTGGTTGGCCGACGTCGACCTCACCGGCAAGGAGACCCTGCACGGCCCCTACCGGGTGGGCAGGACGGTCGGGAGCGTGCCAGCACCGATCGACGTCGATTGGAGCACCTCGCAGGCAGAAGCGGGTGCGGCTGAGAGCGCTGCAAACGCCGAGCTCATCGCCGAACAGAACCTGAGGACCGCTGTCGGGGCGGCTGCGGCGAGCACCATTCGCTCGGTGAGGCAGATCGAGAACAGCAGCGCAGTCGGCGCAGGCAACTCGGCCGCCGTGAGCGTCGAGACTGCCGGGCTGTATCGGATCAGCTTCGACGACCTGATGGCCGCCGGCATGGACTGGTCCAGCGTCAAGATGAAGTCGCTCGCGGTGATCGACGCGGCGGGCCAACCTGTCCCGATTCGCACCAACTCGAACAAGAAGTTCGGGCCCGGACGTTGGGTCGAGTTCTGGGGTGAACCCGTCGACACGCTGTACACCGGCACGAACGTGTATCGCCTGGTCGTCGACAAGTCGATGCGGCTCGTGATGGACCGCGACCGGTCGAAGGCTCCGAGAAGGAACGCCACCACCGTCGACACCTACCTCCACACCGAAGTGGTCGAGGAGCAGAATCTCGTACTCGCCCACCGCGCCAGGAGACGACCCGTGGTACGGGTTCAACATGTTCTCGTTCGGCCTGCCACACGAGACGGTCGTCGAGTTGGACCACGTCGCTGCCGGCGCCGGGTCGATCGACGTGCAGATGTGGGGCGTCTTCGACTTCGCGCCGGTCGACGATCACGATGTCGCCGTCGCCGTCAACGGTGTCGCCGTCGGCGACATCCAGTTCGGTGGGACCAGCGAGGCGGTGCTCACCGCAGAGGTTCCGGACGGAGTGCTGGTCGAGGGAGCGAACACCGTGACCGTGACGGTCAACGTCGCCGACGGCATGCCGTTCGACTGGGTCAACCTCGATCGACATCGCCGTCACCTACCCACGCGAGATCCGTGCGGTCGACGGTGCAGCGCAGTTCACGACGTCGGCCCGCCGGATCGTCGGTCTCGGGGCTCACGAGCCCCTCGGTCGAGGATCCTGCGCCTCGACGGCGACGGCGTGACCCAAGTCGTCAGGAAGCGAGTCGTTCTCCAGCCGGACGGGACCTACACGCTCTCCTTCACCGGCACCGGCGCGAGCGCGTCGTACGCTGTCACCCAGGTCGACAGCCTGCCGCAGCCGAACATCGTGGCTGGGAGGACCCCGAGCGGTCTCCTGAACGGTCAGGCGGATCTGTTGATCATCAGTCACTCGACGTTCAGCGCCCACCTCGGCGATCTCGTCGCCGCTCGCGAAGCTCAGGGCCTCGATGTCAAGGTGGTCGAGGTCGAGGACCTGTACGCCGCCTACACCGGTGAAGTCTTCGACCCCGCAGCCATCTCGGCCTACATCGCTGACGCAGCCGTCGTGTTCGACGATCCGGCAATCCTGCTGGTCGGAGCCGACAGCTACGACTACCGCGACTACGCCGGCACCGGCTCGATCTCGTTCATCCCGACGCTGTACGGCGACGTCGGTGTCGGCGATGTTCCCTGGTCGCCGATCGATCCGGCGTTCGTCGATCTCGACGACGACCAGGTGCCCGGATCTGCCGCTCGGCCGGCTGCCGGTGCGCAACCTCGAGGAGCTGTCGGCTGCGATCGCCAAGGCGATCAACTACACCCCCGACACCACGGCGGTCTTCGCTGCCGAGCAGGGCTTCGGCGGTGTCGCCGATGAGATCGCCGCATCGTTGCCCTCCGACTACGACGTCACGACGGCCTACCTCGACGACCTCAGCGTCGCCGATGCCCGCACGACGCTGCTTGGGCGGCATCAACGACGGTGCGGGCCTCACGGTCTACTTCGGTCACTCCTCCACCGATCAGTGGGGGTCGGAGGGTCTGCTGACGACCGCCGACGCGGCGGGCCTGACCAACACCGACGATCCGACCATCGTCGTGCAGTTCGGTTGTTGGAACACCTACTTCTCGGAACCGACGCTGCAGAGCCTCGGCACCGCGCTGTCGACCTCCGCAGGCGGAGCCGCAGCCGTGGTGGGTGCGACCACGCTGACCAACAGCGTCCACGACGCGATGTTCGGTCCGATACATCATGGATGCGTTCTCCTCGGCAACTACTCTCGGCGACGCAATGACCGCCGCGAAGCACGACCTCGCCAGCATGACCATCGGCGGTCGACATCACGTTGGGATGGACCCTGCTGGGCGACCCGACCACCCCCCTCCGCTAAGGCTCGATGAACCCCCCACACCTAAAACGACGAACCCTCCTGAAGGCGGCCAGCGCGGCCGGAATCGTCTGGGCATCGCCGGTGCTCGAGTCCGTCACCGCTCACGCCGCGGGCACGTGCGCGTACGCGCAGTTCAACGCCGCTCTTCGTCTCGCGAGACGACCACCGATCCGGCGACGGACGCGATCCTGACCCCGTGCCGGGACCCTGCCGGCTGCGCTCCCGGCGGTGCAACGGGGAGCCTGTGCACCTGCGGCGCGTTCGCGACGGGCAGCCTGCGGCCACCGGCGGCTCGCTGGTCGGGACGTGGCGGTGGACCTACACGCACCCGGCGGGCTGCACGATCCTGGCCGCGCAACGCCCGGCGCTACGACGCCAGGTCGGTTCCGGCTGCAGCGTCGTGTGGCCGTGCGACGATCGGCATCATCGCCCGCCGACGGCAAGACCGTCTCACGTTCCCGCCGCTGGCCGTCGGACGAGTCCTACTTCAAGTTCCGCATGATTCTGTGCTGCTAGACGGATGCGCTGACACCGGGTCCGACCGGGACCTTCGCGATGTCTGTCCCTGCGCCCCCGACCGGTCGAGCCGACGTCGACCTGATCCGAGTCGGTGCACGAGGGCCTCTTGTACGACCCCGTCGCCGTGCGGGTGCACCGGCTCAACGCCACCGGTCTGCTCGTGTGGCAGTGCTGCGACGGGACTGCCACGACGGAGACGATCGCCGCCGAACTCGCCGAGGCCTTCGGTGAGCCCACCGACGCTGGTCGCCGGCGCGGTCGACGACGCTGATCGAGGAACTGGCCGACCTCGGGTTGCTCGACGGCACGAGCCCGCCACGCCCGCGCCGAGAACACAGCCCCGGCGCCGATGTCGCTGCCGCCGACGCGCCTCCACCGCGTCCCAAGGTTCGGCGCCGCCTCGGGCCGTATGCGGCCTTGGACCTGCGGGTCACCATCGAGTGCTTCGACGCACCGGTGGTCGCCGACGAGCTCGAGCGAGTGCTCGCCACCTTGGCAGTCGACCCGGCCACCACACCAGCCAACGGACGAGGCGACGCTGGTCGTGTGGCACGGCGACGACGGCTGGACCCTCGACGCCGGCGACGCACGGCTCACTGCGCCCGACGAGTCGATGGCCTGCGACTTCGTGTTGTGGCAGATCACCCGCCTGGCGATCGAACACTCCCCCAGATACCTGGTGATCCACGCATCGGCGGTCAGTCGTGACGGCGTCGCTGTCGTGTTTCCGGCGGAGGCCAACTCGGGCAAGTCGACCCTCGCCACGATCCTCGTCGAGGCCGGCTTCGACTATCTGACCGACGAAGCGACGGCGATCGACCTCGACACCGGCGAGGTGGTGGCCTACCCGAAGCCGATCACCCTCGACCCCGGATCCCAACAGCTGCTGCCGCACCTCGATCCCGGCGGGCCCGCCGGAGAGTCCACCAAGTGGCGGATCGCTCCGCACGACGTCCGTCCGGCCTGCGTCGCCGAGCGTGCCGTGATCGGCCATCTCGTGCTGCCCACCCATGCACCAGGTGCCGACAACACGCTGATCGCGGCCGACACGATCGACGTCGTCGTCGCGCTGGCGGCCGCTGCGTTCAACCTGGCCGAGTACGGGCATCGGCTCGACGACATCGTCGCACTCGTCGAGCGGTGCACCCGGCACACGTTGCGCCACGACGGCATCGACGGCCCGATCGCTGCGATCGAGGCGCTCGTGGAGCGGCAGTGACGCCGTGACCGACGCGCTGGACCCCCTCGACGTGCTGCGCGTTGCCGTGGGACACGGGTCTGCCGGGCGGCGAACTCGAAGCTGCCGCATCCGGGATGGAGCTGCTGCTCGACGAGGACGTCATCGCGCTCGCCGACCGCCATCGGGTGCAGGGGCTGCTGTGGACTGCTATCGAAGACGGGGTCGTCGTCGGGGACGAGGCGCAGGTGGACGCAGCCCGACAGGCTCGTGCGGCGGCGCTCGGTCACTGCCAGACCTCGCTGGCGACCGCGGCGCTGACGCTCGATGCCCTCGGAGCTGTCGGCGTGCAGGCCCGTGTCCTCAAGGGCGTCGCGATCGCCAACCTCGATCACGCCGATCCGACCGAGCGGATGTTCGGCGACGCCGACCTGCTCATCCGGCGTGCCGACTACGCCACGGCGCTGGCGGCGTTGACGTCGGCCGACTTCGAGCGGGCGCAACCAGCGGTCCGCGGGTGGTGGGAGCAGCGCTTCGGCAAGGCGATCGTGTTCCGCGCGCCGACGCGGGGGCGAACTCGATCTGCATCTCGCGATCACCGGCGGCTACTTCGGTGCCCGGATCGATCACGACGAACTGTGGGCGAGCACGAGCGAACCGTTCCTCCTCGACGGGGTTCAGGCGCACGGCCTCGACCGGGAGGGCCGGTTGCTGCACGCGTGCTGCCATGCCGTGCTCGGCGGAGGTTCGGGGTTCCGCGCCGCTGCGCGATGTCGCCCAGCTCGTGCTGATCAGCGACGCCGACTGGCGATCGGTCGTCGAGCGCAGCCGTCGCGACGGCAGCGACCTGGTGATCGCCGGCGCCGTCCGTTCCACCTGGACGGAACTGGGCCTCGATCACCACCATCCGTTCCTGCAGTGGGCAGCGAACTTCGTGGCCGACCCCGCCCAGGAACGCGCCTTCGCGGGCTACACCGCGGCGCGCGGTCAGGGCTGGGCGCCGGAGGGCCTCAGTGTGCTCGGCGCCCTCGGACCGATCGACCGAGCTGCGTTCCTGGCTGGGCTTGCCGTTCCGTCTCGTGCCAGCATGCGCGCCCGCAACCGCACTTGGTCCGAACACGTACGACTCGGCGCGTCCGCTCTGCGCCGGCGCTGACCCGTCGATTCAGTCTTCGCTTGCGGCGTCGAACAACGCCCTGATCTCGTCGCGCAGTGAACGGGCGTCTTGCTGCAACGCCACTCCGGCGAGGTGGAAACGTCGCATCTCACCCGACGGCGCGTCGATGCCGATCGAGTCCCATGCCAGATTCGGCAGCGGCGGCGGAACCGAGACGAACCGGTCGTCGTCGACGGTGACCGCCCATGCGGCCAGCTCCTCGATGCCGGCGCGGGACAGCTGGCGGTCGTTGACCAACGTCGGGGGGCGGACGTCGACGAGTACCAGCGACCTGTCGCACACGAACGGACGCCGCTTTGTCCACACCTGATCGTCGTCGCGACGTTGCAGGTGCACTCCCCCGAGCACCTGCGCCAGTGCACGAACGATGTCGTCGGGCTGACGTGACCGGGCGATCACCGTCGAGCCATGGCGCAATTGCGGTACCGGCCGGGGTGCAGCTCTCCGATGAGCGGCTCCATCGCTGACCGGCTCGAGACGGATCCCGAACGCCGGCCGGAATCCCGCCCATGCCGGGTCGGCACGGGTCTCGACCCAAGGTTGCAGGAGCACGCCGAGCCGATCCAGGGATGCGTCGGTGTCGACCTGCACGGCCATCACCACATCGCGCTGCTCGCCGATGCGGAGCCAGAGAGTACCCGCCCACACGGAGGGGTCGATGGGCGTCCCTCAAGGGTCCGGCGGAGCGATCAGCATCCGGCTGCCATCGGAGATCAGGACCTCGTTCGGATCGACATCGAGGTGAGGGATCGTGGCATCGATACCGACCAGCAACCCCACGGCGGCGATCTGGTCGAGCGCCCGCAGGATGTCGTCGGTCAGTTCTGCGGGCTCCATCGCGAAGATCTCGCCGAGCTCGAACGCCATCGCCTCGACAGTGGTCTCACCGTCGCACAGCAACCACACGGCGCCCGTCGACGAGTTCAACCGGTGCACCATCCGGCCCGACTCGTGGGACACGACGAACTCACCGTCGACCAGCGCGGTCTCGACGTCATTTCTCGCGAGCGGGCGGTCGTGCGCACCGAACCCACCAACGGTGCGGCCGCCCAGTGTGCTCTGACCGCTCACCGACACGAGTGTAGAGGGCACCCCGGAGGGGCGGGGACGTCGTCGACGTCCCGCCATTCGGATTGTCGTCACCCACCGACTACGCTCCTCGCCCTGGTACCTCACGGAAGGATCCACCGATGGACCGGCGCGACGCACTGAAGAAACTCGGCATGGGAGGTGTCACTGTCGCGGGCGCGTCCCTCGTGTGTCGTCACCGGCGTTCGCATTCGACGTGACGCCCGTAGCCCCAACGGTGACCGTCCACGACAGCTCATCCGAGAAGAGTGTCGGCATCTTCACCATGGGGCAGGCGGACCCCACGTGCGGGGGCTCGCACCAACTGGTCTCGCCCTCGCGAACGTCGACATTCAGCGCGCCGGCCTCCAACGGTACGTTCAACAACCCCGACGGGCTCTGTTGCTCCGACGCCAGCCTTGGCTTCACGACGCTGACGTGCGGCAACGGGTTGCACGAGCACCGCGAAGCTCACGATCGCGACGGCCAGCGGCCGCATACAGCCGAAGACCCTGACTCGGACAGGAGTCCACCTGGACGGAAGCCGTTCGCCGGTGCTGCTCGTATCCCTGGCGGCAGGACGGACCTCACGCTCAGTGACCGCGACCATCGTAACGAGCAACGCCGACGTACGATTGAAAATCAGCGCCGGTAGGGCTGATGTTGCTTGGCCGGTCGTGCCGCACCGGACCTCGCGACGGCCAGACAGATTCGACCGTTGCGGTCCAACGGCTCAGGCAGCAGTGGCGCGGCTCGGGTCGGACGACACCGATGCTGACGAGCGATGCGCCGCAGCTGACGCTGTTCTGCGGGTGCGTTCCGGGTTCGTCACACCTGCACCTACACCGGTCCCGGAACCGGATCCGCCATCTTCACGACCGTCTATCGAGTCACCTGGGACGGCACGGATCCGCAGACCGCCTGATCACGAGCCCGTAGTCACGGCACGTCGGCGGCGGAGTTCTCGCCGCACTCGTGCCGCTGCAACCCCGGTGCCGAAACGAAGCCGATCGTGCACGCCGAGCGCCATCATGGCGCTGCGGGCATCGGCTGACCAGCCGCTGGTCACACCCTGCTGCGCAAGCTCGAGCGCCCGCCTGGCCCGACGATCGGGCTCGAGGGTCGACGCCCAGGCGGCAAGGTCCGACCGCACTCGACCCGGCCCGAACGTCGCTGCGAGCGTCGCCGTCGCTTCGGCGATCACAGCACCGCCGGCCGCGCCGCCCAATTCAACGACTTCTCCCCAACGGTCACCGATGCGGTCGAACTGTTGGACGAGGTCACGCCTGAGCCGAAGACCGGGCCCCCGCGAGAGCACCACGCCGTAGCACGAGATCAGTGCTCGTCCCGGCAGAGAGAACACGGGCACGACCTCACCGCCGAGCGAGACATGGTCCGGTGCCGTGCGAAGTCGGTCGTGGTCGAGGACGGCGCCGAAGTAGCCGGTGGCCACCGCCGCGTGCAGGTCGAGTTCCACGCCGTCCGGCGATCGCAACTCGCAGGCCCGGGCGAAACGTCGTTCCCATCGCGGGCTCAAGGCGGTGGGCGACTTCCGGAAGCCCTCGGCGGTCAGCGCGCCGATTGCTCGTTCGAAAGTCGGCGCGGGGAACGTGGAGATCGGCATCGTGGAACGTCCGCATCGCCGGATTGGGATAGTCGAGATGCGCTGTCGCCAGCCCCTTGAACACGTGCGCGTCGATACCTGCGCCCTTGAGCACTCCCACTGCCTGCACCGCGGTCGCTTCGGCCGCGAGCGCACTCCGCAATGCCGACCTGTGTGACTCGCTGGCGCGATCGAGCGCAGCGAGCTGGTCGGTCTCGTCCGCCCCGATGACGACCGACCGGTCCATGAGCGCTGCGCACAACAGGCCCGCCAAGCGTTCGACGGTGGCCCAGTGCAGCAGCGCGTCGAACGCGGCGGCGTCGACGACGGCGACCTCGTTTCCGAGATCAGCAACCGCCGCTTCGTCAGGGCTCGCCAGCCCGGCGGTCAGCACGCTGAGTTGAGCGGGCTGCATCAGCCCGGCCCACATGCGAGCGCGTCGGCGTCAAGGGCTTCGAGGACGGCGGCTGCATCAGCTACGTCGTGGTAGTGCAGCTCGACGGTTCGCACCGCTCGCACCAAGCCATCCAGCCGCAAGAAGACCGCCCGCTCGTTGCCGGTTGCACCGAGCGTCTGGTTCGCCAGTTCGAAGAGGGCAGACGCCTGGTCGAGATCGGCCAGACGTGCGTCGATCGGTTCGTCGGTGCGCCGCAGTACGACGATCAGCCCGAGCGGCTCGCCCCCGCCGAGGGCGCTGGACACGTGGTACGGCATGATCGATCCGTACGGACCTCCTGGCACGTCGACGCCAACCCGGGCGGCCCCGCCCGGACGCAACCCGACCGGGCGGTGAAACGGGGCGACGGTGAGGTCCTCGTCGTACCGCGACGACCTCGTCGGCGATGTACGGATGGCCGCGCCTCGTCAGCGCCGTGGTCAGTGTCGACTTGCCGGCCCCGCTGTGGCCGACCACGGCGATCGCGCGACCATCGAGCGCGACCGCGCCGCCGTGCAGCACCGTCCATCCCCGTTCGGTTGCCCGTCTGGACGCATGTTGGTTGAGCAGAATCAGCGAGTCGTACAGTGCCATGTCGATCGAAGGGCCCTCGTAGCTGGTGGTTCCATCCCACCGAACGGTCCACGTGTCGCCCAGCAACTCCAAGTGGAGTCGGTGGACCGACCCAGCTCGACGACCCGTCTCGTCGCGGTTGGCTTCCGCACCCAGATTGACCAACCCCCTGCGGAGTTCGTCGACGAGCGGCTCTGCTGCCGTCACGAGCACCGTCGTGTCGAACACACTGATCGAACCGACCTCGACGACGTCGGGGTCCGGCATCGACGCAGCGTCCTCCGAGCCAAGTTCGACGATCAGGCCCGCAGCGAGCAGGCGGTCGAGTTCGGCCTGGACGTCGTCGAGGTACACCTCGGCGTCTGCGAGCCGCGCAATCACGTCCTCGCAGGTGGCAGGTTCGTCGAGTGCGAGCCACACCAACCCAACCGCTCCACAGAGATCGGCGGCGGTGTGTGCCGGCGCGGCGCCGATTCGGTGCGTCAGCACCCGGTCGTTGGCAATCCTCCAGAGCACCTCGGGCGCCCGCTCGAAGGTGCGTCCGGCCGACACGACGTCGCTCACAGCCGGCTGCAACCAGTCACTCGGGCCGAGCGGACACCGGCATCGCCTGCGGGATCGGCGGGCCACCGCTCACCTCGACGAATGCGGAGCGCATCCACGCCACCGTCTCGACGAGCCCGTCGTCGAGTGCCACGGGCGTGACGTCGGGGAACAGCGACCGGAGCAGCGTGTTGTCGGCTTGGCTGTGGGGGACATCGCCGGGGCGGTTGTCGACATGGTCGACATCGAGCGGAGCGCCGATCACCTCCGCGAAGCTTGTCGATCACCTCGAGCAGATTCGTGCGGCTCCCGAACGCCAGGTTGACCGGCGTGTCGTGTGTGACACCACGGGTGATGGCGTCGACGATCACCTCGGTGACCGTGCCGACGTAGGTGAAGTCACGGCTCTGGGTGCCGTCGCCGTGCACCGTGAGCGCCTCGCCGGTCAACCCGGCGTGCACGAATGCGGGGATCACGGCGGCGTAGGCATGGCCGGGTGCTTGGCGGGGACCGAACACGTTGAAGAACCGGAACGCCAAGGTCCGCAGCCCGTAGCTGCGCTGATACGCCATCGCGTACTGCTCGGTGGCCAGCTTGCTGACCGCGTATGGGCTGAGCGGCTGGGTCGCGAGCCCTTCGTGCTTGGGCAGCGTCGGGTTGGCGCCGTACACCGACGACGACGAGGCGACCACCACGATCGGATCGCCGAGCGTGCGGGCCGCTTCGAGTACCCGCAGCGTGCCGGTGGCGTTGGCCTCGTGGCTGGCGACCGGATCGACGATCGACCGTGGCACCGACGGGATCGCCGCCAGGTGCACGATCGCGTCCACGTCGGCACCGTCGACGGTGATGGCCTCGGCGAGCGCATCGGGGTCGAGGATCGACCCTTCGACGAGGCGCAGGTCGATGCCATCGAGGTTGGCGCGGTTCCCGGTGGACAGATCGTCGATGCCGACGACCTGGTGGCCGAGGTCGGCGAGGCGTGAGGCCACGTGCGATCCGATGAAGCCGGCAGCACCGGTGACGAGTACACGCATCGCTCTGGACACTACCCGTGCACGACGTTCGCGGTCAGAAGGCCTCGAGACCGGATGCGCGTCGATACCGACATCAGGCGAGGTCTCGATACAGGTCGACGTGGGCGGCGATCACGTCGTGCAGCGTCCACGCAGTGAGTTGACGCCGTGCGTTGGCACTCATCGTCGCCCGCAATTCCGCCGAGTCGGCGAGTTCGACGAGGGCGCCGCCGAGCGCGCGGGGTCTCGGGGGGCGACGACGCGACCCACATCGGAATTGACCATTTCGGGGACCCGTCCCACGGCGGTGGCGACGACGGGGACGCCGAGGGCGAGCGCTTCGGCGACCACGATCGGTTGTCCTTCGTAGTCGCTGGCGACGGCGAGGATGTCGGCGCCGGCGATCGCTGCGAGCACGTCGTCGGTGCTCGGCGCAAAGGTGACGGCGTCGTCGATGCCGAGTTCGCCGGCCAATGCGATGTGCGCGTCGAGGTTGGGGCCGTCGCCGATGGTGACGAGCTGAATGGGCGCACCGCGTGTCGAGAGCGGCCCGCACGCCGCGCAGCAGGTTGGGGTAGTTCTTGGCGTCACGGTGACTGGCGACGGCGACCACTCGCACCACGCCCGTACGACGTTCGCTGACGTCATCGCAGTTCGCGCCGTGCCGGGCGTCGGCGATCCGCGCGGGGCTGATGCCGTGCGGAATCACCACGGCGTCGCGACCGACCCGGGCCGGGAGCGACGCAGCCACTGCGGCCGACACGGCGATGCTGGCGGCGTCGAGTCCGGCGGTGGCGCGCCAGGCGGTGCGGGTGGCCAGGCGGAGCGAGTGCCATGGCGTGTGCGAGGTGGTGACCACCCGGGCGGCTCCTCGTGCGCCGGGAGCGGCTGCTGCGATCCGAGCCACGATCGCCGGCAGCGGACCGTGGACGTGCACGACGTCGTAGGAACCTGCGCGCACCAGCCGAGCGAGGCGTCGTGCGGCGTTGACGCCGATCGTGTCGGTGCCGTCGAGGCGGTGCACGGTGACTCCGGCGGCCTCGATCACCGGCACCAGCCGGCTTCGATCGGTGTTGACCAGTGCCACCTCGACGTCGACGCCGTCGCTGTGGAGGCCGGTTGCGAGATCGGTGACGACCCGTTCGATGCCACCGAGGTCGAGACCCTTGGTCACGAGCAGGACCCGCATCGGGCGGCGCTCATCGTTGCGCTCACCGGGTGGCGCCCCGGTACTTCACCCTGGCGACGAGGTTGCGGAGTTCACCTTCCAGGCGGAGCCCGCCGGCAGCCTTGGCGACGAAGAAGTCGTGGCCGTCGCTGCGTTGGATCGGGGTGCGCCACAGCCGGTGGAGGTCGGTCGCACCGGGTTCGTTCACCCGGCTGCGGGCGAGGGCAGCGGTCGTGAACCGTCGGCGCACCTCGGCTTCGGCGGCGTCGGAGCCCGGGAGGGCCTTGGGGTAGGCGAAGTGGGCGGGAGCGACCCCGATCTCGGTACCGATCAGGTCGATCGAACGGTCGAGTTCGGCGCCGATCTCGGCGGGGTCGGCCCGGTCGAGCAGGGCGTGGGTGTGGGTGTGCGACCCGATGGTGACCAGCCCGGTGGCGACGGCGTCGCGCAACCCGTTCCAGGTGGCCGGCGGCGCCCCCCACGGGAACGGCTCGCCGCTGTCGATGAAGTGGGTGGCGGCGTAGAGCGTGGCCGGGATCTCGTACTCCACGAGTGCTGGCACCACGTGGTCGCAGAAGTCGTCGGTGCCGTCGTCGAAGGTCACCACGACGTGCCGGCGCGTCCGCTGGCGCGTCAGCGGCAACGAGCGCCGGAACGGCGTCGAGTGGCACGACCTGGTGGTGATCACGGAGGTGTTCGAGTTGCCGTCGGAACGCGTCGACGTCGAGGTCGACCTCACTGTCCGATCCCCCACCGACACGGTGGTAGATCAGGATCGTCACACCAGCGGCGGGCTTGACGATGCGATCGCCCTGGGCGAGCACCTGCTTCACGATGGTCCGAGTGCTCACTGCCCCAGTCTGGCATCACCGGCGATGAGCTCGGGCGTGCCACTGGTCGAGCCCCCTCAAGCGCCCAGCCGGGTGTGCCGATGACACTTCATGGCGCTCAAGCGGCTCACCCTGCGTCGCGACGACATGTGTGCCCACTGCTCGACTCCTGTTTGGGAGGGGTCGACGGCATGGTGGGACGGCCCGTCGCGTTCGGTGTTCTGCGCGGACTGCGAGCCATCGCAGCGGGTCCGTCCGCTGCCGCGCTCGAACGCTGACCGCGCCGATCGGGCCGCCGGCGAGCGTCGTCTGGCGCGTCGCCTCGACATGGAGGTCCCCGAAGACGCCGCCGTGCTGCACGACCGTCAGGTGCCGGGCGCACGCGGGAAGGCCCATCACATCGTCATCGCACCGACCGGGATCTGGCTCATCGACGCCAAGCACTTCACCGGACGTGTCCGACGCCGCAACGTGGGTGGGTGGATCTCGAGCGGCGAGCGCCTGTTCGTCGGCAACCACAACCGCACCAAACTGATCGACGCGATGTCCTGGCAGGTCGTGGCCGTGCGAGCACAACTCGATCCCGTCGGTCACGGCGAGGTGGCCGTACGACCCGTGATGTGTCTGACCAACGCGCAGTGGGGCCGATTCGCCCGCCCCTTCCACGTCGACGGTGTGTTGGTCGCCTGGCCAGGGGCACTCGTCACGGCGATCGCCACCGACGACCGGGTGCGGATGCTCGACGCAGCCACGGTCGAGGTGTTGGCGCACCATCTCGGCTCCTCGCTGCCGGTCGTCTGATCGCCCGAGGCCCCAATCCGGGACCGGGACATCGGCGGGCATCCCTCCAGCTTGAGTCAAGATTGGTCGACAATCTTCCTGACGATTCTCCGACCATCCACCACCTGCAGTAGGATTTGGTGTAGAGGCATCACTCCTGGTGCCGAATCACGAATCTGAGTCGGGCGGCGACAGCGGTGTGGCGTTCTTTGCATCATCAGCGCATCCGGGTCTCACTACTAGTTGGAGTTGCGGTGATAGCTGTTGGGGCGATCGGAGGGTTCCTCCTCAGTCGGGATGACAACCCGTCGGCGTCGTGCAACACGTCCGGCACCCGCGTCACCAGCTACGAATGGCGCGAGTCGAGCTGGCGGAGCGACTCGGCGCGCGAGCAACTCGTCCAATCGGCCGACGAGCTGTGCCTCGACCGCGTCTACTGTCGACGTCACCGGCGCTGCGCGTGGCAGTCGGCGACGAGCGCGACCGTCTCGCTCGCGGACGTCGCGGCGCTCGTGCGCCTGGCCGACGCCCGAGACATCGAGGTGGGTGCGGTCGCCGGCGACCCGTGGTGGCCGTCGCCGCAGGGCCACGTCGATGCCGACGCGGTGCTGGGATTCGTGGCCGACCTCGACGATGACGGCGCCGGGCTGGCCGGCCTCCACATCGACGCCGAGCCGTGGGGACTCGACGAGTGGGCACGACAACAAGTCAGCACTCTCGGTTGCGTATCTCGACTTCGTCGACCACGTCGAACAGCAACGCACACGCCGCGGACTCACCACCCCCGTCACGTACCTGATCCCCTACTGGTTCGACGGTTCGAACGGCGAAGCGCCGATGGTCTCGTTCGCCGGACATACCCGGTATCCGTTCGATCACCTGTTGAACGTCGTGGATGACGGCGCAGCGCTGTCGGTGATGGCCTACCGCAACCGGGCACAGGGCGAGGGCGGCATCATCGACCTGGCAAGCCAGGAGACCGCCCGAGAGCAGGTGCCCGTGATCATCGGGGTCGAAACGGCGTCGATCGATCCGCCGACGGCGACGTTCGCCGGCACCGACCTCCCGAGCTTCCGCGATGAACTCCGCCTGGTTGCGGAGGGCACGGGTAACCACCGAGATCGTGATCAACGATTTCCCGAACCTCTGGCGTCTCGCCACATCGACATGACCCGCAACGAAACCAGGAGCACCCCCATGAGCGAATTCAGCCCCGAAGAGATCATCGCCTACCGCTTCACGCGGAGCCGGCGGAAGGGATACGACACCCTTCAGGTCGACGGCTACCTCGAGCGTCTGGCAGTTCACGTCGGTCGGATGCAGCAAGAACTCGCGAGGCATCAGGCGACGGAACGCACTGCGCTGGAAGTGCTGCAGCAGGCCCAGACGGTTGCCGACGAGACCGTGGCGGCGGCCCAGCGCGACGCCGAGAAGCTCCGCCACAACGCCGCGTGCGGGCTGGAGAACGCCAAGAAGGACGCCCACGCCATGGTGAATTCGGCACGAGCCGAAGCCGACCGGACACTGCTGACGGCCCGGGTGCAGGCCGAAGCCATGGTCGAACGCGGCCAGGCGAAGCTCGCGGAGCTCGAGCTGGCAGGGCAGGCGCGCATCAAGGAGTTCGAGCAGGTCGTCGACGAGTTGAGGATCTCGGCAACCCAGTCCGCCGGCGAACTGCGATCGGCGGGGTCGCGTCTCGTCGAGATGGCCGAGCACTTCGAGTTCGAACTCGCCACCCGTGGTGAGGAGATCAACACCACCACTGACGAATCGATCGCTCTCGAAGAACAACCCGTACGGGTTCCATGACCGCGCCCGCGGTGCGGACTGTCACTCCGGTTTCCCCAGTTCACGGGCTGCGGCGTGCACGGCTCGTCATCAGTGTCGTCACCGTCTTCGCGGTGATGGCGGCACTCACCGTCGGCTACTACGTGGCCGTCCTCCGCGGCTTCGACAACCTGTCGTACCTGACCGTCGGTATCGCGTTTCTCCTGGGAACCGACGGGCTGCTCCTGGCGTTCTCGACCGGGCGACGTCCGCCGACGCCCCAACAGGGTCCGGTCTCCAGACAGGAGGACGTGTCGGCGATCATCGCGTGCTACAACGGCGCCGATGTGATCGGCGAGACGCTCGAGAGCCTGCTCGACGCATGTTGCCCCCGAGAACATCATCGTGGTGTCGGACTGCTCCACCGACGACACGGCCGCAGTTGCACGGGGGTTCGGCGTGCGCGTGGTGGAGAACCGGTTCAACCGGAACAAGCCGTTGAGCGTCAGCCGGGTGGCCCCGATGGTCAACACCACCTACACCCTGGTCATCGACGACGACACCCAGGTGGGCTCGGAGCCGATTCCGGTCGAGTTGCTCGAAGGGGGCGCCGCGGCGGTCGCCTTCGATGTCATGCCGATCGAGACGGGCTCGCTTGGTCAATCGGATGCAGACCTACGAGTACCGCAAGTCGATGACGCTCGGCAAGGCCCTGATGTCGGATGCGGGCGCGGTGGCGAACGTCTCCGGCGCCATCGGGTTGTTCCGGACAGCGGATCTGCGTCGTCAGGCCAGCCTGCACTCCGGCCACTTCCCCGGTGAGGATCTCCAACGGACGCTGCTGGCACACATCGAGAGCGACGGGCGTGGAGTTGCGTTCAGTCCGAATCGGGTGGTGACCCTCGCCCCGTCGTCGTGGCGCGAGCTGTACGGCCAGCGGGCCAAGAAGTGGGGCCCGGCGGAACACGAGCTGTTGTTTCTCAGTCTCCGGATCATGCTCGACCCGCGGGTCCACTATTCGCTGCGCTACGAGCGGGGCTACTCCGTCTTCGTGCTGCTGACCGACCCGCTGCGGATGCTCTTCCTGGTCACCTTGTTCTTCTCCCCCTGGTACTTCGTGTTCTTGTACCTGTTGTACCTGCCACTCGAACTCGCTGCGTGGTGGCGGACCGGGCGCGAGGATTCGGTGGGCATCGTGCTGCTTGCGCCGATCTACAACCTGTTCAAGCTGATCGCGAGGTTCCGTGCGCACTTCCAGTGGTTCCGCCTGAAGTGGGACTACCTGTTCACGCAGCGGTACCACCGGCTGGTGGCGGGTCGAAACCTGCCGGTGGAGTACGCAGGAATCGTCGCGGTGTTGGCAGCCGGGTGGGTCATCACGGTGACGGGTGTGGTCGCACAGCTCACCTGAGCCGGCCGCCGGCCGCAGGCCAGTTGCGGCGGAACCAGACGCAGTCTTGACCATTTGCCAGCATCCACCACCTAGGGTAGTTTTTGCTGTAAGGGCTTTCACTCAAGGTGTTCAGTCATGAACCGGGAATGGTGCTGCCCACCTGTGGCGTCTCGCCACACCGACACGACCGGCAACGTATTGGGAGCAGACCCGTGAGCGAATTCAGCCCCGCAGAGATCGTCGCCTACCGCTTCACCCCGGGCCGACGCAAGGGCTACGACACGCTGCAGGTCGACGGCTACCTCACGCGTTCTTGCCGACCACGTCGCTCGCATGGAGGCGGAACTCACTCGACTCCGCACGACGGAGCGGGCCGCGCTCGAGGTACTGCAGCAGGCGCAGGTCATCGCCGCAGAAACCGTCGCCGCGGCGGAGCGCGACGCCGACATCCTTCGGCAGAACGCCAAGGACGGTCTGGAGAACGCCCGCAGGGACGCCAGCGCCACCCTGGATGCGGCACGAGTCGAAGCGGACAAGACCCTTCTCGCAGCCCGCGTCCAAGCCGAGGCCGCTGCCGAGCATCACCAGTTGCAGATCTCCGAGCTCGAGAAGGCCCGGGCGGCGCGCGACGAACGAACTCGAACAGATCGACGAGGAGCTGACGGAATCGGCGACGCAGTCGGCGAGGGAACTCCGATCCGTTGGGCAGCGTCTGGTCGAGATGGCCGAACACTTCGAGTTCAGGCTCGCCACCGGCGGTGAAGTGATCGATGCTCCCGACGACGGATCACTCGCCGACAAGCCGAGCGGCGACAGGGTGAACGGCGACAAGCCGAGCGGCGACGGGGTGAACAGAGACGGGGTCAACGGAGACGGGGTGAACGGCGACGGGGTGAACGGTGACGGGGCGGTCGACGTCGGCGGGACACGCACCGAGGCCAACTGACGCGGGTCAGCTGTTGGGGAGTGTGTCCGGTTCGAGCCGCCAGTCGGGCGTCGGCACGTCGTCGCCCCAGACTCCCTCCTGGTCGACGGCGTGGAAGAACACGATCGAGCGGAGCAACGGGTAGTTCGGCGTCGCCGAGAACGCGTCGTTGAGCCAGGCGATTCGCTCGCTACCGCTTCGAGTCGTCCCGAATTCGGCGATCATCACCGGCTTGTCGTAGTCGACGACTCGTTCGTACCGAGGGGAGAACAGCTCGTCGAAGGTGGGATCAGCGGGCATCTCGTGACGCTCGAAGTATTCCGCGTAGTCGAAGACCGACAGGCCGACATAGTCGACGACGTCGTCGCCCGGGTAGTACGCCGTGAGTTCTTGGTTGCCCGCAGGCGACCACACGAGATACAGCTGGTCGCCCATGAGCTCCCGGCACCGTTCGGCGAAGTGGCGATACGCCGCGATGTAGGACGCGGCGTCGTCGGACGCCCACGGATAGCGCCCACTGACGAGCTCCATCTCGTGGCCCCAGCGAACGAACGACGGGGTGTCGAGAGTGGCCAGCCCACCGCACATCTCACCGATCTGCCCGTCGTAGCTGCCTGCAGCGACGTCCTCCAGGATCGTGTCCCACCCGTCGTCGGTTGCCGGGAACGGCATCACCGTGACGAGCGGCCACCGACCGAGTTCGGCGTCCGACTGCACGAGCGCGGCCACTTCGAGTGCGACAGCGCTGTTCCAATCCAGGAAGTGGTGGTCGATGGCGACGAGGTTCGACGCCGCGTAGTCCTCGCTGGTTTCGTAGATACCCACGTTGACGGTGCCGGTCGAGATGTCGACTTGTGTCGCCGACCGACCGACCGTGGTCTCCGGGCCGGCTACACCGGTGCCCTCGGTCCAGGTCAGACCTTCGATCATGTCATCGCTGCGGCTCACGCACGCTGAGCCGGCCAACACCAACGCCAGCGCCGCGGCACCGACGTGCACCCGCACACGAGGCAGACCGCTGCGGCCCCGGTTCTCGCGGTGGTGGAGCACCACGACGATCAGTGATCCACCTCCGTACAGGGCTGCATTGGCCAGAGCGAACCAGTAGTACCCGCCGGCTGCCCCGGCGTCGCCGACGAGGGCAACGGCCATCGTCGAAACAGCGGAGATCATGATGTGCGGTGCGACGATGCGAAACGGCATTGGCTTCGTCGTCGGTCGCGCCCTTCGGGGTGACCTTGAACGGGAACGCCGATCCTCGGATGGAGTCGAAGATCGCGGCGCCGACACCCGCGAGCACCCACGGCCAGCGCATCAGGTGGAACAGGCTGCTCTCCCAGCTGATCAATGGCACATCGACCGGTCGGAACCACCCGCGACCGCGCACCCACCACACGATGGCGAGCAGGGCGATCGTCGTGCTCGCCGAGAATGCGAGGAACGTCAGATAGGACAGCCGCATCCATGGCGTGCCGGTGACCAGCGCAAAGATCGGCGCAAGCACCGATATCGACCACACCAGGGCCCAGAGCGGGTACCAGAGCTCGCTGAACACGAACTGGACCTTCATTCGCCACGGGAGGCCCTTGAGCACCCGAGGGGTGATCGTGAACAGCAGGTTCGTGAGGCTGCGCGACCATTGGAACTCCTGCACCATCAGATCCGGGAACGACTCGGGCCCATCGCCATGAGCGATCGCGTCGACTGCGTGCGCTCCGCGCCAACCTGCGGCCTGCAACAGCAACGTGGTCGAGTGATCCTCTGCCAATTCGGGGCCCAGGCCGCCGATGGCGCGCAGTGCGCGTGTGCGCACCGCGTAGTGCGACCCGATGCAGAGCGGGGCGAAGCTGCCGGCCTGTACTGCGCCGTGCATCGGGGCCTCGGCATGCGCCCGCGCGCGCACTGCCCAGGAGGAGTCCGAGTTGGCGTCGCAGATGCTGGGTGCGGACACATATCCGATGGCCGGATCACTGAACGGCCGCAGCATCGCGTCCAGGTAGCCGGGCTCGGGCACATGATCGGCGTCGAGTTGCACCACGAGGTCGTAGTCGTGGAATCCGACCGCATCGTAGAAGTACGACAGGTTGCCCTCTTTGCACTTCGTGCGGCGCGGCCACTCCGGTGCGGTGATACCCCTCGAGGCCATTGCGGGTGCAGACCGAGACGTTGTTGGCGATGCACCACTCGATCACTTCGTCGCCGGGGTCCTCGTCGGCCAGCCAGGTGTCGTGCGGGTGTGGCTGCGCGAGCATTCCCTCCAGCGTTCGGCGGACCATCGGCCACGGTTCGGATGGTGCCTTGGTCACGACCATGGCGACCCGACCCGTTGGCAGCGGCGTGTCGGGTGCGACGTGCGCCTGGCGTCCGATGAAGTAGAGGAACCACGCGGGCATCACCAGCGTCCACGAGAGCAGGACCGTGCTGAAGACGAAACGAGGAGTGTCGATCACGTGGCTCGGCTGGACCCACCAGACGAACAGGGCGACGACGGTGCACGCCCAGACCGCCACGAGGGCCCGATACACGCGTCGTTCGCGTCGCGACATGCGCACGAGTCGGAGGCGGTGCCGACGGGGCATGCTCGATGCCAGGCGGGGGCGGCCGCCGACGACGTCGACCTGTTGGGGTCGGGTGGTGATCTCCGGTGGCGCAAGACAGAACTTGCTGGTCTGCGATCCGATAATCGTCATTGTTGCCCCCCTCCGCCGTGGCTGAGCTCGTGGTCCACCAAAAGTAGGTCTCGAGGATGTACGGTGCGTTTCCGTTCGTGATCACATGGGTGAATTGTGTGTCATCCCATGGTTGTTGCGCGACGGACCAGGTTAACGGGGCCACTCTTCGATCGTCGATTCTCGATCCGTGTGAGCGGCGCGCTCGGCTGCCGGTGGGGCAGCGATTCCTGTGTCAGCTCGGTCGATCGACGAGCCGGTGCGGTGGCTGAGACCGTCGGGCTGAGCGCTACGGCACCCACCATCCGTTGAGATCGACGATCAGGTTGCCGCCGCTCGACGACAACAGGCAGCTCCGGTCGCCGTCGACCAGCGGAACGATCGCGCCGTTGGCGCTGACGGTGCCGATGCCGGGGTTGAGCGTGGACGTCTCTCGCAGACGTGACGCAGTCGAACGTGGTGACGAAACCGGCGGCGGGCTGGTCGAGGGCGGTCACGTTGACGGAGGCCGACCGGGCGGTGAGCGGCGACACCCGGGACGCCGAGCGTGCTGTACGAACGGATCTCGCTGCGACCGAACGGCACCGTGCGCCGGGTGTCGAGGAGGCGCACCGGGTCGACGGGGACGAGGCCGAGGCCGGTGGGTCCGAAGGCGGCGGTGACGTCGACGAGGATGTCGGCGTCGGTGTCGGAGTAGACGCAGATGGTGCCGTCGTCGGTGGCGACGATGGCGTTGTTGGGTCGGGTCTCGCCGGCGGCGAAGTTGAGGCTCGACGTGCTGGGGCGTCCTCCTCGGCACGGATACGCGGTCATGAACCCGGCCGCCGAGGGCGCCACCGCAGTCAGGTTGACGGCGACGGCGGTCGATCGTGAAGGGAGGGCGGCGCCAAGGTCGAACACGGTGGTGGATCCGGCGGCGACCCGGCGCGATCCACCGACCCCGGATCGTGTGTCGACGGCGCGGGTCGGACCGACCGGCACCATCCGCGAGTCACCGGACGACCCGAGCCAGCCGGTGACGTCGACCAGGATGTCGGCAGCGGCGAAGGTGTACACGCACACCTCGCCTCTCGGCGAGAGGGTGGCGATGGCGCTGTTCGCGACGGTCTGGCCGGCGGCGTGGTTGAGCACCGACGCGTCGGGCACCCTGGTGGTGCACGGGTAGATCGTGGCGAAGCCGGGCGCGTCGGGTCCGACGATGGTGATGTTGGCGACGACGGCGCGGGCGTCGGCCGGGATGCCGGACCGCCCGGCGATCGGCACCCGCACGATGCCGTTGGCGGGCTGACGTGTGTGCCCGCCACGTCCGACCCGGGTGTCGACGAGACGTTGCGGCGAGATCGCCGTCAGCGCCAACCCGTTCGGCTGCGGTGGCGATGGTGGCGGTGGCGTCGTGGTGGTGTGGTGGTCGGCGGCGTGGTGGGCGGCGCGTGGTGGTGGGCGGCGTCGTGGTGGTGGTGCGTGGTCGTGGTCGTCGTGGTGGTCGTGGTGGCGCAGTCGTCGTGGTCGGTCGTCGTGGTCGTGGTCGTCGTGGTCGTCGTCGGCACCGTCGTGGTGGTGGTCGTGGTGGTCGTGGTCGTCGTCGGCACCGTGGTGGTGGTGGTCGGGGTCGTGGTCGTCGTGGTGGTCGTGGTGCTCGTGGTGGTGGTCGGGTCGGGGATGTCGGTGAACGAGATGGTGTAGTGACCGAGCGAGCCGTAGGTGACGAAGCCGGTGGCGGGCGTGAGCCACGAGCTGGGGGCCACCTCGACGGTGAACGCACCGGCGCTGGCGGGGACGTCGGCGGTCAACGCCCAACCCGAGGCCACCGACGGTTCCACCTCTGCCACGACGTCGCCGGCGGCGTCGCGCACGGTGAGCCGGGCGAGCAGGTTGTTGCCCGGCGGCGCTGTGCTGACGTCGACCCGTGTGGCGTTGCCCGTCGGGGTGTACCGGAACACGTCGATGTCGCCGCCCACGCCGACGAGTCCGGCGTGGTCACCGGCGGTCACCACAGTGGCGCCCGCAGCGGTGTCGGCGTGATCGTCGAGTCGGAACCCGCCGCGTGCGCCGATCGCTGCGAGGTCGTCCTCGCCAGGATTGTTCGCGTCGGGGTACTGCCCGTTCGACCACTGGGTGACCGCCCGACTGTAGGGCGTGCCCATGATCGGCCCCCAGCTGTTGTGTCCGCGGTAGTACCCACTCGTCGAGGTGCCGTCGTGGCGCAGCGAGAGGTTGTGGCCGGCTTCGTGCGATGCGGCGTCGGCGACCGACTTGGCCCTGCCGCCGGCGAGGTTGTCCGAGAACACGTACGCGGCGTGGTCGGTGCTCGAGGTGAACACGTTGAGCAGGGCGATCCCGCCGATGCGCGCCCCGTTGTTCGCTGCGGCGTACCAGTCCGACGACGTGATCACCACACGCACGCCGTAGGTGGTGTCGCCCGACGATGTGCGGCGCAGGCCGTCGATGCCGGGGTCCTCGGTGGTGACGTCGATGTCGAACGGGGCGTAGTCGTCGGCGACGCGCTGGAAGATGTCGTAGATGCGGTCGCGTTCGGTGGTCGAGAACGCTGCGGGGTTGCCGTCGATGTCGTAGGCGTCGTTGGCGAACGGGCCGACCGCGTACCGGCCGTTCCAGTACTCGTCCTCCATCTGGTGGCCGTCGAAGTCGAGGTAGATGACCTTGGTGGACGACGGCAGCGAGTGCAGCGCGAAGACGTCGGCCGGCGTCTCCCCCAGCGCTTCGACGAGCGCCGCCGAAGCCGCCGCGCCCTGGTCGGTTGGTTCGGCGTCGGTGCGCCCTGATCGTGGTCGTCGTGGTCACGTCGTCGTGATCGTCGTGGTCCTGGTCGTCGTGCGCCGTGGTCGTGTGCGTCGAGGCTGTCGGCCGGGATGGGGTCGATGTAGCCGACCATCCCGTCGGCGCCGAGGAAGGCGGTGGGGTCGTCGACGAACAGCTGGGTGAGTTCGTCGGGTGAGTGGCCGACGTTGCCGGCGATGTCGCCGCGGACGCGTGGTGGCGCTTCCTCGAGCCAGCGGACTGCTTCGGCCCCGGTGGCGATCTGCGCATCCGAGCCGGCTGGCGGCAGGTCGGCGGCGAGCAGTGCTGCCCCGTCGGGAACCGGGGTCGACGTCGGGAACCCGGGTCACCTCGGGATCCCGGGTCACGTCGGGAACCGGGGTGAGGCCGGCGCCCGAGGCGACGGCGGGCAGCGGCAGGTTGTCTGCGACTGCGTTCGGTGGGGTTGTCGTCGCGCTGGCGGGTGGCGGGCCCGCGGGTGTTCGAGCCGGCGACGTCTGCGCGGCTGCGGTGGACTGCTGGGCGTCGCTGAAGCTGAGCGCGCCCGCGACCGTGGCGAACGTGACCGCGGTGGCGATCAGCGTCCGATGGAGGCGCATGGTGCGTCGTCCTTGGTGCGGGAGGTGAACATCGTCTCCAATTCTTCGGACGCATGCGGCAGCCATGACACCCGGACCTGCACATCTTGACAGCATCTTGCGGCCGCCGACGACCGTCGCTCGTTCGTGGTCGACGCACGCCGAACCTCCCGGCGAGCACGCCGGGGTCGTGGTGTGGTTCGAGCCTTCGGCCGCCGGTCAGGCGACGACGGTCGGGGGTGGCGCTGCGCTGGTGCGGCGGTTGCTCGTGCGATCGATCGACGAGCCGGTCCAGTAGATCACTCCGTCGGGGCGGATCCAGGTGACCACCCGGTCGGGGGTCATCGTGAGGGTCCAGCCGCCTTCGTGGACGAGGTGGTGGTGCCGTTCGCACAGTGGCAGCAGATTGTCGATGTCGGTGGGGCCGTTGTGTTCCCACCACCATTTGACGTGGTGGATGCGGCACGCCGAGAACCCGACGGTGCAGTCGGGGTGGGCACAGGTGCGGTGCATCGCCCGCGCCGCCCGGCGTTGGGCCCGGTTCGCGGTCCGCTCGGTGCGGCCGACGTCGAGCACTTCACCGTCGGCACCCAACACCGCCGGCACGATCTCGGCCTCGCAGCACAGACGCCGCACGGTCGACACCGGCAACGGCACCCCGTCTTCGGTCTCACAGATCCCGTTGTCATGCATCCCGCCGACCAGAGTCCGCAGGTCGACCAGTACGAGCATCTGGGGCACCCGAGGCAATCGCTCTCCCCCGCCGCTGCGGACGGGCCGACCCGATCCGCCGGCTGCACATCGGCCGCATCGCTGGTGACCACGTCGTCGTCGAACTCCCGTCACCGGCGACTGCTTCGACGAACGCGTTGACCTGGAGCTGGCTCCACGGGGTGCCGGCGTTGCCGTCGGCGTTGCGGAGCCGGCCGGTGTAGGCGTCGATGATGCCCCACAGCATGGCGTCGCGCACCGGGTCGAGCTCGAGGTGGGTGTGACCCATCCCGGTGATCTGGTCGACCCAGTGCTTGACGTTCGATGCCTTGCGCTGTGCGTCGAGTTCGTCGGCATCCGACCCGCTGTGCGAGTTGGCGACGATTCGCCGTGCCAACTCGCGGCACCGGCGGGCGAACGTGTCGACGCCTTCGGTGGCCGCAGCGGCCAGGAGCCGGTCGTGGTGGTCGTGGAACTCGGCTCGCTGTGCGTCGTCGAGACCCTTGCGGGCGCCGGCGAGCGCATCGAGGTGCCCGGACGAGACCTCACCATCGTTCAACGCATCTTCGAAGCCCGGCATGGCGTCGCACGCCGACGAGCGATCGGTGATCGACTTGCTCTGCTTGCTGGAACGGTTGCCGGCCCGATTGAACATCGAGCCGGGCGGTTCGGCTCGGCCCTCGTCGGCGAGCGCCCGGGATCTCCGGGCGCACTTGACGTCGAAGCCGTCGAGCATGGCCCGCACCCGACTCGCCGAAGCGATCAGGTCGGCCAACTCGTCGCGTTCGACGACGTCGGGGTCGGCTGCGAGGAGCGCCTCGAAGGCCTCTCGCAGTTGGTCGGTGTTCATGTTCTGTCCTCCAGTCGAATACGGAATTCAAAGGAGGGGGAGTCGGTACAGATCAGTATGACGAGAGGGTGTCACAGAGTTCCGAGAGCCGAACCGGTGAGGAGGTCCGAACCGCCCAGACCGGCCGAGAAACATTCTTCAGATTTCTCCTCAAGTTCGGAGGGGACGTGCCGATAGGTCTTCATGGGTCCCCCTGCCGCCGGCACGCCGCCGCAGCTCGTCGCCGGCTGGCATCGCGATCCCTTCGGCCGATTCGAGTACCGCTGGCACGACGGACAGATCTGGACCGATGCCGTGGCGACGAACGGCGTCCAGTCGGTCGACCGGGCGGTGGCGACCCCCACACCACCCGGCCTGCAACCGCCCACACCCCAACCACCCGCACCCCAACCACCAACACCCCAGCCGCCCGCACTGCAACCTCCGGCACCAGCCACCACGCAGCCGCCGCACTGCAGCCGCCCGCACTGCAACCACCGGCACTCCAGCCACCGAGCCCGATCCCCCAGCAGCCCTACGTGCCCGCGGCGCCACAGTGGCAATCGCAGTGGCAGCCACAGCCGGCCGCCCCGACACCGCCGAAGCGGGGCGGCGCGCTGGTCAAGGGCATCCTCGCCGTCGTCGGCATCATCGTGATCGCCGGATCGGTGGCTGCAATCGTGTCGAGCTCGTCGAGCGAGGACGAGCCCAAACCTGCGGAGTCGGACATCTCGATCCCACTGACCGAAGAGGTGGCAACGCTCTCGGCCCAGATCGCCTGGGACCAGTCGTCCGCCGAGGACCGCGAAGAAATGTGCTTCGCATGGACGATGGCACCAGAGCTTGCCGAAGGAGCGTTCATCAGCGGCGCCGGCCCGGAGAACGAGGAGTTCTGGCCCCCGTTCGAGGAGATTCTCCGCAGCGAATGCTGATCGACTCGAGCCAAGTCGGCCGTTGCGGCCTGGCCGCTGATTCAAGGTCCCGTCAAGTTTCTTGACGATCGTGCCGTCGCGCCGGTCGAACACGTCGACCGGGAGATTGGAGAGCATCCCACCGTCGACCAGCACCGACGTCGCCGTTCGCCGAACGCCGTCCACGGTGCGTTCGTACGAAGCGTCCGCGGGCGCGGTGCCGGCGGCCGGTACCGGGTGGGCGGGATGCTGCTCGAGTACCGAAGACTGCGTCGTCAGTCCCACAGCGTCGGCGCCACGGCGTCGGGCGGCGGCGGGTCCGGCGGGTCGTCGGGTGGGCCGCACAGCCGCTCGACGAGGCCTGCCCAGTCGAAGGAGTCGGTGACCTCCGAGGCCCACAGCTCGATGAGCCGGTCGGCCGGGACGTGCTGGGGGATGACGAGGTCGAGGATCTTCTCGATCTCGGTGCGGAACCGTTCGTTCGTGCTGCGTACCCCGTCGGCGACGAGCGCGACGTCGGGCCGCAGCCTGACGTACAGGTCGTAGGTGGTCGACCAGCGGGCGACGAGTGGCCGGACGTCGAAGGGGTCGGCGCCGTTGGTGACACGCAGGTAGTAGGCGAAGTTGTCGATGACGGCGCGGTCGAGGACGAGCACGTCGGCCCGGTTGCACAGTTCGAGTTCCTGGCGGATCTGCGACGTGATCACCCACAGCTGCGCCTCCGGTGAGGCCCGTTCGTTGAGGCCGAGCGGGCTGTCTCGCACCACTTCACGTCCGACCTCCACGCTGCGTCCGCTGCGCCCGACCGCCCCGGCGAAGGAGTGCACGGCGTTGGTCTTGCGGACCGCATGTGAACCAATGAACGCGATCTTGCGGGCGGCCGGCACGACCGGAACCTACCGTGCGTGCGTTCAGCGCACTGCCGGGAAGCGACGTCGCGCCAGCATGACGAGTCCGAGACCGAGCGTGCTCAGCAGTGCAGCCAGCACCGCCATCGGCACCGTGTTGTCGGTTGGTCCGGTGGTGGCCAGCGGGCCGGGAGCGCTGAGGAGACCGTGGGCTCCGCTGCTCTCGACGATGGCCTCCGGGCAGGCAGGGTTGGCGGCTGCGCCGTTGACGCCGGCGCTGATCGATGCCTCGAGACCGTGGTGCGAGACGCTCCAGGTGACGGCGGTGACGTATCGCACGGTGAACAGCGCGGCCGTTTCGCTGCCGTCGTCGGACACGACGTCGCGCTCGTCGATCACTTCGGGCGCCTCGGCGGCGAGGCGCTGCGGTGACACGAACGTGGTGGCGTTGTCGGCCTCGAGTGCGAAGACGTTGTCGTTGAAGGCGGCGAAGCGGGCGATTCCGTGCCCGTCGCACTCGAGGACGTTGTCGACGAGCACGAGGCGAACCGGTTCGACTGGCGTGCAGGTGCCGTCGGTCAGGGTCTCCCCGGCGCGCAGGTGCCTTCGGGTGTGGGCCCGGTGGTCTCCGGGTCGGTCGTCTCGGGCTGACCGGTGTCGGGTTCGGTCGTTGCGGTGGTTGCAGGTTCGGTCGTTGCCGGCTCGGTGGTGTCGGGTTCGGTGGTTGTCCGGCTCGGTGGTGCCGGGGGTGGTGGCGGCTGGTGCCGTCGTCGCCGGCGTCGTGTCGGGAGTCGTGCCGGTCGTGTCGGTACCACCGGTGGTGACCGGCGAGGAGCAGTCGGGGCTCTGGGCGTTCGAGGTCGCCGTCTGTCCGGCGAGGGTCCACGAGGCGATGCCGTCGGTCGTCTCGACGGCGACGACGAAGACGTGCAGGCCCGGCCCGAACAGGCTCGGGGGCGTACCGCGTGGGCTGATCTGGTTGGCCGAACCCCGTTCGACGATGAGGGCATCGTCGGCCGTGGACTCGTAGCTGAACCACACGGTGCGGATGCCATCGGCGCGGGTGTCGACGCATTCCACGATGGGGACGAGCGATGCCGACTCGGGCTGCGAGGTGATGGTGGGCAGCGACGGCGTCTGGGGGACGACGAGCGGTGGGACGGCGTAGCACTCACCGGCGTGGGCGAGTTCTCCGTCGGGGCAGTTGGCGGCGACGGTCGTGTCGGGGGCGACGGTGCGCGGCGGTGCGAGGGTGGGTTCGGGCGCAGTGGGTGGTGTGGGCGAGGGTGTGGCCGTGGGGGCGAGGGTGGGGCTCGGCGCGGTCGTCACGGTCGGGGGCACGGCCGGCTCGGTCGGGGTGGGCGGCACGGCCGGCTGGGTCACCGTCGGGGGCACGGCCGGCTCGGTCGGGGTCGGCACGGTCGGGGGCACTGCGGGCTCGGTCGGGGTCGGCACGGCCTGGACGGTGGTCTCGGGCGCGAGCGTGTCGACCGGTGTCGGGGTGGCGATGGCGCCCGACGTGGGAGGAGTCAGTTGGGCCGTGGTGGCCGGTGCGGGTGTGGCGCAGCCGGCGGCGACGATGTCGGCACCGGTGAGTCCGTCTGCGGCGCGCAGGACGGTGTTGAGGTTGCGGCCGGCGTAGTGGATGTGCGCGGTTGCCCTGCCGGGCGTTGAACGCCGGGATGATGTCGCCCGAGTGGTGGCCGTGGCCGCCGCGGATGCTGTTGACGTCGACGGTGATCGCCCGGTAGCTGAGGTTGCCCACCTGGTGGCAGATGGTGACCCGTGCGGCGGAGGCGTCCGTGGCCGTCGTCGGGACGACCACGAGCAGTGCGGCGGCCACCGTTGTGGTGAGCACCGAAGCGATTCGACGACGGACGGCGTTCGACTGACCGCGCTGAGGGGTGTTCGACATGAGCCGAGATCCTAGACGATCGTTTCGGTGGGAAGAGGCTTCTTCACGTCCTTGACGATTTCTTGAGAATCGAGGCGTGAAGGCGGCGTCGGCGGAGACCGAGATGCCGTCAGGAAATCGGCAAGAAATCGTCGAGAATTCCTCAAGTCGACCGGGTGAGGTGCCGATGACCCCTTCAGGGAGTCCAACCAAGCCCTGTCCGCTTCAGCCCGCCTGCGGCCGGCGTACTGCGCATTTCGTCTGGCCTGATCTGGCCGGCGCAGCCGGGCGATCGCCCCGACGACGTCGACACCGCGTCGATGCGTCAGGCGGACCGGTGGGCGGCGACGTAGGCGTCGAAGTCCCAGCTGTCGAGGAACCGCCGTGCTGCGTCGACGCCGCTGTCGAACAGGGCGGTCTGGGTCGCGGCGTCGAGGTCGAAGTCGGTGGCCTTGACGCCCATCGTGTCGACGAAGATCGTGCGGGCCCGCACGTCGGGCCGATCGACGTGCATCGCGTCGCGGTAGCTCGTCATCGTGCCGACCATCGCCTTGGCGAGCTCCAACGGCCCGTCGACGTCCTTGGGGAACGTCTCGGCGAGCGCACCGGGCCGGTCGGACAGCTTGATCCCGAACGTCGGCCAGCGCGGTGCCCGGCCGTCGCGCCGGTCGAACACGTCGACCGGGAAGTTGGAGAGCATCCCGCCGTCGACCAGCACCGACGTCGCCGTTCGCCGAAGGCCGTCCACGGTGCGTTCGTACTCGAACCGTACGGGTTCGAAGAAGAACGGGATCGACATCGACGCTCGCACGGCGTCGACGATCCGCTGGCTGCCCGGGTCGAGCCCGTAGATCCGGTCGTAGTCCCACGGGAACCGGACGAGCCGGCCGAGTGACACGTCGGACACGTTGACGACGAGCCGATACCGCTGGTCGGGCGGCAGCGCCGAGTCGGGGTCGTCGGGCAGGGCGAGGTGTTCGAAGAGGTCGATGTCGCCGAGGACGCCGTCGAGCCAGGTCTTCAGGTACTCACCCTCGTAGATGCCGTCCTCGAAGAGCAGCGACACGATCTTGCCGCCGGGCAGTTTGTCGAGCCACGACTCGTCCTGGAACAGCCGGTAGTCGGTGGCCGCCATGATCGAGCGCATGTCGTCGGCGGAGGTGTCGGCGGCGAGGAGCGCACCGACGATGGCGCCGGCCGAGGTGCCGGCCACCCGCGGGAACGTGTAGCCGGCCTCCATCAGCACGCTGATCGCGCCGACGAGCGCGATCCCCTTCACTCCCCCGCCTTCGAGTACGACGTCGGCCTGCAGTTCGTCGGCCATCTCGGATCCTCCCGGTTCGAGTCACACTCGACGCACGGGCGTGACTGGATGATTCGTCTCGTCGCCCCGCATCCCCGACCCGGCCCACGGTACGCACGTCCCAGCAGGAGTCAAGGGACCTGACGGTGTCTTGACGGATCGCTCACCGGCTGACGGGCGCTACTCGCCGAAGACGACGGGCACCGTGGTGATGCCGGCGGTGGAGACCACCACGAGCGTCCCCTCGGCACCGGCGGTCCCGGGCCCGTCACAGACCTCGACCAAGAAGTCGATGGCAGCTCGGTCTCCGGCACGTCGACGTCGTCACAGGAGGTGGTGTCGAGGGTGGCGGCGTGCCGTCCGGTTGTGAACATCCCGCTGCCCTGCAGCGGCTGCCGCGTAGAAGGGCTCGTCGTCACCGGACTCGAAGAGCCGCTGCCTGGACCTCGTCTGACCATCCATGTCGTTCGTGAGGTCGAAGTCGAACGCCGGCCCGATGACGGCGTCGGCGACGGGGGCGTCGACGGTGAGCCCGTCGGTGGTTGCGGCGACGACCCACCAGGTGTCCTGCGGGCCTGCCTGGCGCACCGCCACCGTGATCACGGGCAGGACCGACGTGTTCCTGGTCTCGTCGAAGAACAGTTCGACGAACTGGACGGACACCTCGCCGGAACGTGCATCGCCTGCGCTGTAGCCGCCCACCGCGACGTCGTCGATGTCGAACAGCCCGCCCGCGGCGTCGCTGGTGGCGAACTCGAGGAACGCGGCGACCGCCGCCTCGGGGGTCTCGTGGGCGTCGTCGGGGTCGGCCCACGGCCGGGTCGACAGCGATTCGAACTGGACGGATCCGTTCCCGGCGTCGTCCGGCTCGGCGGCGGTGGTCGTCGCCGTGCTCGCCGGCGCCTCGGTGGTCGCAGCCGGTTCCGTCGTTGCGGGCGCGTCGGTGTCCAGCGGGCGCGGAGGTCGGCGACGTGGCCTCGGTCGACGTCGGTTCGGTCGACGTCGTTTCGTCGTCGTCGCTGCACGCTGCGACCAGGAGCACAGCGGCTGCCGCTGCTGCCACCAGCTTGCGGCGCATGGTGATCACCCCTTCTCGGTTCGAGGTACTCGGTTCGCGTTACATGGTCAGCGTCCGCCGCCGGTGGCCGCACGACAAGAGGCCAACGGCCTCGCTTCCATCGCTCCCGCCAAGCCTTCGCCACCACCCGAGCGACGCAACAGCCGGCGGCGGCGCACGGGTCCTCACATGGGATGGTGTTCCGCCAGCCAGGCTTCGAGCATCAGGACGCCCCAGAGTCGGTAGTCCCAGTTGCGTTCGCCGCTGCTGTGTTCGGCCCAGACCCGTCGGACGGCCGCGCCGTCGATCCATCCCTCGCTCACCGACCGTGGCGCAGCGAGCAGATCGCTCGCCCACGGCCGCAGCTCGTTGCGCAGCCACGCGCCGAGTGGCGGATCGAAGCCCATCTTCGGGCGCTCGACGATCTCTAGCGGGCAGCACCCGCTCGGCGACACGCCGGAGCACGACCTTGCCGACCCCGCCGGAGGTCTTGATCGACGTGGGTTGACGCCACGCCCATTCGAGGAGCCGGTGGTCGAGGAACGGCGCCCGCACTTCGAGCGACGCCGCCATGCTCCCCCGGTCCAGCTTCACGAGCATCTGGTCGGGCAGCACCGCCGACGGTGTCGGCGAGCATCAGCTGTTCGACCTCGTCGATCCGGCCGGACGAGATGCGGCACCGACGGCCCGGCGGGCGTGGGGCCGAGGTCGGACGCCGGCCAGATCTGGGCGAGCGTGTCCCACGACCGGCCGTCGGCCCGGAGGAGCGCGGCAACCTTCTGCACCTTGTCGCCGGCGTTCGGGATCCGGCGAGATGGCGGGCAGCACCCGGGAGACCGCGTGCGATGCCCTGTCGATCGTGCGCGGGTGACGGTGCGAGCAGCCCTGCGGCGATCGCTCTGCCGCACGCCGGCCGGGCAGGTGAGCCGCCCGGCGGGAGATCGACGCGCCGAAGACGTGGCGGTTGTAGCCGGCAAACAGTTCGTCGCCGCCGTCGCCGCCGAGGCAGACGGTCAGCTGTCGGCGAGCAGCCCGACAGAGCAACGCGGTCGGGAGCATCGACGGGTCGGCGAACGGTTCGTCCCAGATGGCCGGCAGCCGTGGGATGAGGTCGAACGCATCGGCGAGCGAGAGGTCGACCTCCTGGTGATCGGTTCCGAGATGCCGGGCGACGGTCGCAGCATGGCGCGACTCGTCGAATCCGAGTTCGGGCATCGAGACGGTGAACGTCCGCAGGGTTCGCTCCGGCTGAGCCCGTTGCGCCAGCGCCGAGATCAGCGAGGAATCGATCCCTCCCGACAGGAACGCGCCGAGCGGCACGTCGCTCTCCATCCGCATCGCCACCGCGTCCGCGAGCAGGCTCTCCAGTTCCTCCGCTGCCTCGTCGAGCGTCGAGGGTCGACCGATCGTCGATGGCACGCGTCGAGCGTGTCGCCGAGCGACCACCACGACCGTTCCGCCACCGCGACGGCGTCGTCGGAGATCGACACCTCGAGCAGTCCACCGGGCGGCAGCTGGCGCACCCCGGCGTAGATCGTGCCCGGATGCGGCACGAACGACCAGTGGAGCAGTGCCGTCGCCGCGGCCGGGTCGATCTGCAGGTCGACCCCGGGCAGCACGCGCAGCGCCCGCAGCTCGCTGGCGAACGCGAACCGGTCGGCGCCCTGGTGCAGCCAGTAGAGCGGCTTCTCCCCCAGCCGATCCCGAGCCAGGACGAGCATCCGCCGGTCGCGGTCCCATGCGGCGATGGCGAACATGCCATCGCCGCCTGGGACCGTGACCGCCGGATGCTCGTCCTGGCTCGTGATCGGCTGGGGGAGAAGCCGCTCTACTGGCTGCACCAGGGCGCCGACCGGTTCGCGTTCGCCAGCGAGCTGCGTGCGCTGCGGTCCTGCCCGGGGTCGACATGCAGATCGACGCCGGCGTGAGCGACGGCACTGCTCCACTGGTCGTTCGTGCCGCACCCGGGCACGATCTACAGCGGCGTGCGCCAGCTCCTCCCGGCGGGCTGCTGGAGGTGTCGATCTCCGACTCCGATGTCGCGGTGACCGAACGGTCGTGGTGGTCACTCGGCGACACGCTCGATGCTGCCATCGATGATCGGTCGACCCTCACGCTCGACGAGGCAGCACAGCAGCTGGAGACCCTCCTGGCCGATGCGGTGGCGATGCGGCTCGAGAGCGATGTCCCGCTCGGGTCCTTCCTGTCCGGGGGAATCGACTCGTCGCTGATCTCGGCGCTGGCGCAACGCGCGCAGCCGGACCGGACGCTTCGGACGTTCACCGTCTCGATGCCCGAACTCGGCTTCGACGAGTCGCAGCACGCTGCAACGGTTGCCCGGCATCTCGGCACCGATCATCAGGACGGTCGACCTCTCGCTCGCCGATGCGTTCGAACTCATCCCGCAACTGCCGGCCATCTGGGACGAGCCGTTTGCCGACCCGTCGATGCTTCCGACCGCACTGCTCTGCCAGGCCGCCCGCCAGCAGCTCACCGTGTGCCTCGGCGGGGACGGGGGGGACGAGCTGTTCGCCGGCTACAACCGACACGTCTTCGGCGCGTCGATCTCCCGCCGGGCGACGCACCTCCGGCGAGCGGCGAGCGGATCGCTGCCGGGCTTCTCGCACCGTCACCCTGTACGATCGACAAGGCATCGCACGTCGTCTCCCGAGTGCTTCCCGCCGGTCGACGAATCCCGAACGCCGGGACAAGGTTCAGAAGGTCCGCGCACGTCTCCAGTGCCGAGGTCGGTCGTGGGACACGCTCGCCAGATCTGGCCGCCTCCGATCTCGGCACCGACGCCCGCCTGGCCGTCGGTGCCGCACCTGTCCGGTCGGGTCGACGAGGTCGAACAGTTGATGCTCGCCGACACTGGCGGCTGCCCGACCAATGCTCGCTGAAAGCTGGACCGCGGGAGCATGGCGGCGTCGCTCGAAGTCGCGGCGCCGTCCTCGACCACCGGCTCCTCGAATGGGCGCGTGCACCCACGTCGATCAAGACCTCCGGCGGGTCGGCAAGGTCGTGCTCCGGCGCGTGGGCCGAGCGGGTGTTCAGCAGAAATCGTCGAGCTCACTCCGAAGATGGGGTTCGATCCGCCGCTCGGCCCGTGGCTCCGCAAGAGCGCGGCCATGGGCGAGCGATCTCCTGCATGCCGCCGCGGTGAGCGAGGGATGGATCGACGGCGCCGCTGTCCAGCGGGTTTGGGCCGAACACAGCAGCGGAGAACGCAACTGGACTACTGGGGAGTGCCTGATGCTACTCAAAGCCTGGCTGGGGAACCCCATGCTGTGAGGACCCGTGCGCCGCCACCAGCTGCACCGCTGGGGTGGTAGCGAAGGCTTGGCGGGAGCGATGGAAGCGAGGCCGTTGGCTCTTGCTGGTGCCGACTCGGTCGCGACATTTGAACCGAGTACTTCGAACCGAGGAGTATGCACCACAAGCTGGGTGGCAGCAGGTCTGCTCGTCGGCGGCGGATTGCAGTAACAACAACGAAGAAGCGAGCGTCGACCGAGGTCCACCCCCCGACCTTGCGCGCCCGCTGGCACTGACACGCAACGACGGAACCGGCTGCGACCACCGAGGCGCCCGCGAGTGCCGGCGACGACCACCGCCGCCGAGCGCCGGAGGAAGTTGCCGTTCAGTTCGAATCGCTGTAGAGACCGGCCATAAGCCCGACAACATGCACGAGAGCCCGAGGCAGCAGTAGTACGTTGTTGGGCGGGCTGTTCGACATCGACGTCGCGGTGGGCAGCTACGGCACGGCGATGCGAGGTGGCCGTCGAGTTCGTCGACTCTTCTTCAAGAACCAGGAACACGTCGGTCCTGCCCGTGATGCACCAGGCAGGCCGGAGGACGGTCGTCGCCGGCGACGCGGCTCATCGTCGAGGGCCCGTCGCCGAGCCATGCATCGGACCCGGCGTTCGACGTCGATGTCACGAACAACATGATCGTCAGCGATCTGCAGGTGCGGGTGTTCGACTCAGTGGCAACGGCCCTTCTCTCACCACCACCGCGACATGTTCGACGCGATGCTACGGCCAGGACTCGACGAGGCGCTCACTTCTTGGGTGCCGAAGAGGTCTGTGACGGGCCCGGGACCGTCGGTGCCGCGAGGGGGCGCTCGTGGTGGTCTCCGCCACAGCAGTACCAGTCGTCTTCGGCGAGTAGCGCCCGTCAGCGGTGAGCGATCCGTGAGAAGACACAGTAGGGTGCCTCTTGACTCCCGCTGGGGACGTGCGTACCGTGGGCCCAGGTCGGGGTAGCGACGAAGACGAACCGTCCGGTCACACCCATGCGTCGAGTGTGACTACGAACCGGGAGGATCCGCAGATGGCCCAACGAACTCAGGCCGACGTCGTACTCGAAGGCGACGAGGGAAGAGGGATCGCGCTAGTTCAGATAGGCGGCTCTCTGAGTGTTATGGAAGCCGGCTACACGTTCCCCCAGGTGGCGGGCACCTCGGGCTCGGCGCCATCGTCGGTGCGCTCCCTCGCCGCTGACACTCCACCAGGCAAGGCCTTCGCTTCGATCGTGGCGGCCCCCGGTCCAGTGATTGCCACGAAGAGTCGTGGCTCCCGACAAACTTCCCGGCGGCAAGATCGTGTCGCTGCTCTTCGAGGACGGCATCTACGAGGGTGAGTACCTGAAGACATGGCTGGACAGCATCCTCGGCGACATCGACCTCTTCAAACACCTCGGCCTGCCCGACGACCCGGGCTCGGCGCTGCCACCCGACCAGCGGGTGTGCGCTCATGGTGGACGGTCTACCGGCTCACTCGGCCACCCGGTTCCCGTCGGACTACGACCGGATCTACGGGCTGGAGCCGTCGGCGGATCGTCGACGCCGTGCGAGCATATGTCGATCCCGTTCCTCTTCGAACCCGTACGGCTCGAGTACCGCACCATGGACCAAGTGCCTTCAGCGACCGGCCGGTGGTGCTCTCCGGTCGAGGTGCCTTCAACCGGCAGCAACAGCCGGGCCGTTGGCCGACGTTGGGATCGAGCTCGGCCCGGTGCGCTCGCCCGAGACGCTCCCCAAGGAGTGCGACGAGCTGATCGCAAAGGCGATGGTCGCCACGATGACGAGTGAAGGATAGGCATGGCGTCCGATCGGCCCGAATACAGGGACCGCACGAATCTCGTCGACACGATGGGCGTCAAGGCCACCAACTTCGACCTCGACACCACGACCCCGACCGGCCTGTTCCGACAGCGGCGTCGACGCAGCACAACGGTTCCTCGACCACTGGGACTTCGACGCCTACGTCGCCGCCCATCGGTCCGCCTGACGCATCGACGGCGTCGACGTCGTCGGGACGATCAGCCAGCTGTTCCAGCCGGACCAGGCCGACGAAGTGCGCGGTGGCGGGCGGGGCCGGTGATGGGAACAGGCCTTGGCTGAGAGGACTCCCTGAGGGGGTCATGGGCTGGTCAACTTGGTTGCTTGCCGATTTCTTGCCGATTTCCTGATGGCATCTCGGTCTCCGCCGAGTGCGCCTCCACGCGCCTCAATTCTCAATGGACTTTTCAAGGACGTGAAGAAGCCTCTTCCCCACAGACGTCTCTAGGATCTCGGCTCATGTCGAACACCCCTAAACAGCGGTCAGTCGAACGCCGTCCGTCGTCGAATCGCTTCGGTGGCTCACCACAACGGTGGCCGCCGCACTGCTGCGTGGTGGGCATGCCGCCGACGGCGGCGGAGCGCTCCGCCGCACGGGTCACCATCTGCCAGGTGGGCAACCTCAGCTACCGGGCAATCACCGTCAACGTGGACAGCATCCGCGGCGGCCACGGCCGCCAGCTGGATCCGGCGTTCAGCACCAGCAGGAGCCTCGTTCATAAGTACACCACCGCAACCTCAACACCGTCCTCGGCCACGCGGACTCGCCGTCCGAGAGACATCGTCCGCCGCCAGCTGGCCACACCCGCACCGGCCACCACGGCCCAACTGACTCCTCCCACGTC
>CAWKCN010000007.1:0-27781 GCA_963848145.1 Ilumatobacteraceae bacterium | reverse complement strand
ACTGGCCCAGTCGCCCCCGTCCATCGACAGCACCGCCCGATAGGCGAGGTAGCGCGCCGCCGGATCCTCGAATCCGTCGGTCGCGGTCGTCACCTCGAGACTCTCCGAGAACAGGGCGAACGCCTCGTCGTCGTCGTCCTGCAGCCATCGGGCCACCGCGAGAAAGCCGAGGGACGCCGGCCGCCATGGACCCCAGACCGGCTCACGGGTCACCACCGATCTCGCATCGGCTTCCATCTGCTCGACACCGTGCGCACAGAGAAAGGCCCCGAGCGCAGCACGGCTCGAGACGAACGACTCGACCTCCGAGTCACCCTCGGACGTCAGGCGCTCGATGCGATCCGCCCATCGCTGCGCTTCGACGGCATTCCCGGTCAGCGCCTCCAGCCAGCCGACCAGTCCGGCCAGTTCCGGATTTCGTGCGATCATCTCCTCGCCGAGTTCGTCCAGCCATCTCCTGACCGCGCTCAACCGTCCGTCGTTGTACGCCCGGGGAATCTCCTTGACGATCAGGTCGGCAGCGATGGTGAGATCTCCGCCTGCTCGCGCATGTTCGATCGTGTGCTCGACGGAACCGGCTGCCGCCCACCAGCGAGCGGCGCGCAGGTGGCGCTCCCGAACGGTGTCCGGTTCGAAGCGGCCGGCCTCGTCGAGAAGCACGGTTCTGAAGAGCGGGTGGTAGCGATACCACTCGCCGCTGTTGTCGAGTGGCGTGATGAACAGGCCGGCACCCAACAACGTCTCCAAGACCGCGGCCGACTGCGTCGAGTCGAGGACCGCGTCGCACAACGGTGCGCTCAACACGTCCAGGATCGCCGTCCCGTGGAGAAAGCGATCGATCTCCGGCGGCAGTCCCCCCAGGACCTCCGATCGGATGAACTCCGAAATGGCCCGGTCGGGCGACGACGGTGCGATAGCTGGAACCGACCCTTGCGGAGTCGCGGTGCTGGGTGAGGGCGAGGAGCGCCAGGACGGCGGGCCATCCCTCCGTCCGGTCGAGCAACCGACCAACCTGCTCGGCTGACGGTGGGACCCCATGGTGATCGAGCAGTTCCGCCGCCTCGTCGGCGTCGAAGACGAGATCGGCCGCGCCGATCTCGAGCAGCTCGCCGCGCAGGCCCCGAAGGCCCCCAGAGAGCCACACCTCCCGGCGACTGGAGACGACCAGCTGGACCTGCCCGGGCAGGAGGTCGAGGAGCAGGCGCAGCGCATCCCGGCATTCGAGTGATCGGATCTCCTCGAGATGGTCCAACACCATGACGAGCGGCTCGTCGACGGCACCGATCGAAGCTGCCAACCCCGGCACGACCCGGCCCAGGACGGAAATGTCGGGCGACACCAGGTCCCGGGAGAGGGAGGGGTCGAGTTCTCGCACCCGCTCCACCGCCGCGATGATCGACGTCATCAACGTTGCGACGTCGTCGTCGGCACGGTCCAACGACACCCACGCGATCGAACGATCGTCGTGCTGCAGCCAGTCGACGAGCAGCGTCGTCTTGCCGTATCCGACCGGCGCAGACACGACGACCAACGGGAGATCCACGCTGGCGGCAAGCCGGCTCGTCAGGCGCTGACGCCGGACGATCCCCGACCGAAGGTGCGGAACGCTGGTCTTCGCCGCAACCAAGACATGGTGAACTTGGGTCGCCCCGATCTGCGTGCTCATGCTCCGGGAGCACGCTAGTGGAACACGGTCGGGAACTGGCTGAAGGCGACGATCCGACATCGAGGCCGGCCTCGACGACCTGTTCAGAGATCGCGAACGATCGGAACCCGGCCGTCGTCGACGGCACCGATCAGTTCGTCGTAGTCCTGCTCGGTGCGATCCGCGTAGGCCTCGGCGAACCGGGCCACCGCCTTGTCGAAGGTGTCGTCGTCACCGATGTATCCGGAGATCATCGACGCATCGCCGGACCGGGCGTGGGCGCGTCCGAGCGCTGCGCCACAGGCCATCGCATAGCGCCGCAACACCTTCGCCGTCATCGTCTCGACGTCGGCGGATGCCTTGCCGTCCCAGAGTTGGCGTACGTAGAAGTCGGTACCGGGTTCGTCGCCACGCTGGTAGCGGGCCCACCCGACCAGAGCGTCGGGTGTCGCCTGGATCTTTCGTTGCCCGTCGACGACGCGATGACCCTCCTGGTCGAATCCGCTCGGGGCCAGATGCGCCTCCAGGACCGACGGGACTGCCTCCTTGATCTGCAGAAACAGTGGATCTCCGTCGCCCGATTCGAGCAGCGCGATCAGGCACCGAGTTCCGACACTGCCGACCCCCACGACCTTGCGGGCGATGTCCGTCATCGAGTAGCGGTCCATCAGCAGGCGCCGGTCGGCATGCAAGGTTGCTCGGTACTCGTCGAAGAACCCCTCGGAGAATTCTCATCTCGGCGCGGCGTTGTTCGTCGGACATCGCGACGATCAAGGGCGGGTTCGACACGATCATTCGGCGACCGTCGACGATGTCGGTGAGCTTTGCGAGCGCCCCCAGGCTGTTCTTCTTCGCCGACTTCTTGCGTGTCTTGGCCAGGCGACGCCGCTCGCTCTTCGCCGTTTCGAGCGTCTTGGCCAGCTCCTCGACGTCGATCCGGTAGTAGAACACGTCGAGCGGATTCATCTTCGAGGCCCTCGCGATCGTCTCCCGGTACGCAGCCGTCGTTGCTCTCGCAAGCTTGCGATTGGCCTTCTTGCCGAGTTGGTTGTTGCGGCCGGCGACCACGACGCTGGCCGCGAGACGCTTGACGTCCCATTCGAACGGACCCGGAAGCGTCTCGTCGAAATCGTTGACGTCGAACACCAGACGGCGTTCGGGCGACGAGAACATCCCGAAGTTCGACAAATGGGCGTCACCGCACAACTGCACGGTCAAGTCGGTCCGGGGACCGGCCGCCAGGTCGGCGGCCATGACCGCTGCCGACCCGCGCAGGAACGTGAACGGCGTGGCCAACATGCGCCCGTATCGGATCGGGACCAGATCCTGCAGCCGGTTCGCGTCCTGGGCCTGCAGGATTGACAACGCGCTCGCACGCCCGGTGGGAACGACCAGCTCGGCATGAGCATCGAGCGGCACGGTGTCTCGCCGCTCTCGACCAGCAGCCGCCCGCGCGGCCATGGGCTCGCGCCGACTCTCGAGCGACCAGCGTGGGTCACGCTGGGAGGTCTCCATGACACCCATGACTTCTCCCTGTAGTTGACGGCGGGCGGAATCCTGCCCTGAAGGTCAGTGGCGTGATCGGTCAGGATCACACGTGAGCCGTGTTGATCCTCCGTCTCGACGGCGGGCTCTGCATCATCTGTTCTGTGCGATATCGCTCAGTTCACCAGAACTGGCTGACGAGCCGATACCCGTGCTCTACGACAGTCGGCGCACGGTTTCGGCTCCGTAGAAGCACACGCACGGATCCACGTCGGCCACGCTGAGCCGTTCGGGTACTCGGCGGCATATCGACTCGAATCATCCGATGTGTGTGAAGCTGCCATCGTAGGACCGGCATATGTTCAGGTTGTCGCATCACGCGGCCCACACACTCCGGTCCGGGTGCATTCTCACTCGAATCGGTCCCACGACATCAAGGAGGGCGACATGCTCGCTTACGACTATCCACTGCTCGGCGTGTTCTGGAGCATGTTGATCTTCTTCCTGTTCTTCGCCTGGTTGGTCCTGCTGTTCCGGGTGTTCGCCGACATCTTCCGTTCCCAGGACATGGGCGGCTGGGCGAAAGCGCTCTGGTCGATCTTCGTGATCCTGCTGCCGTTCCTCGGAGTGTTCATCTACCTCATCGTCAACGGCAGGGCCATGGGAGACCGCGCTGCAGCCGACGCGCAGCAGCAGCAGGCGGCCCTCGACACCTACGTGCGTCAGACCGCCGGCACCGCCGGTCCGGCCGACGAGTTGCAGAAGCTCGCCGCATTGCGTGACAACGGCACCTTGACCGACGCAGAGTTCGCCGCCCAGAAGGCGAAGCTGCTCGACACCTGACGACTCGGCCATGAGCCCCCTGGCGGACTCCAGCCGAGCCCGCCGGGGGCGATGGCGGTCGGGCAAACCGAGAGTGAGGATGGGCATGGTCGCCGACGCGACCGCACAGCTCGGACCGGTGACGGTCCACGACACGGTCAGGAGTGAATGGTGGCAGTCACGGAGTTCGGATCGTCACTCGTCACAGCGCTCGTGCCGGCGAGGATGAGACGACCCGACACGCCAGCGCCGTTGGTCCTCGACACCACCGAGCTTCGATGGTTCGTCCCAGGATCGCTGCCTGCAGAAGTCGACGTTTGGTTCACCGGTTCGACCGGTGTCCTCGAGGAACGAATCGACACCTACCTCCTCAATGGGCGTGACGACGTCGGCGTGAAGCGCCGCTTCACGCAGACGTTGGAACTCAAGGTCCGCCAAACACTCGACGGGCACATGGGCTTCGACGACGATCTCGCAGGTCCGCTCGAGGTGTGGAGACGGTGGAGCCCTGCAGAGGTTCTCGTCGAGCACGGGGCCGATGAATGCTGGGTCGACGTCCACAAATCGGTCGTGAAACGACGGTTCCTCGTCGACGGAACCGAGGTCGAGTTCTCCCCGGTCATGGAAGCGACCGTCGCGGGATGCGACGTCGAGGTCGCTGAGGTCACCATCGACGATGTCCACTGGTGGACGTTCGCATTCGCCTCGTTCGGCCCGCCTGACACGCGACGGGAGGCACTGCTCGCGTCATGGCGCGCCTTGGTGACCGCGGGACCGTTCCCGGAAGGGTTCGAGCCTCGGACTACTCGAACGATGAGCTACCCGGAATGGCTCACGCTCCGCACGTGATGTCGGAGACGGTCGCTTCGCCGAGCGGGCTGACCGCAGCGATTCGCTGGCCAGCGCGGAGCGAGGCGACTCGACGGCGAGGTGTCAGCCGTTCTCGTCGAAGCACCGGTCGGATCGGTCGCTGCCGTACGGCGCCCACAGCACGAACACGCCGATGAACTCCGAGGTGATCGTGGCGGTCAATCCGCCGCTGGACAACGGTGCGCCCTCTTGTTCCAGCCAGTCGAGAACGTCGGGCCGACGCTCGCTGTGGCCGCCTCACACACCGGCACCCCTCCAGGTCTGTGACCTGGGGAATGCGGTTCCGGAGCCGGGTGCGAGGATCGAACTCGCCACCTCATGATTACAAATCCGATCGGCGTCGTCCTGCTGATGGCGCCCTGTACGTCCGAGCCCGGAAACATGCGACTTCCGGCGCTGGGGCCGTCCGGCGGGCGCGGTCAGTTGCATGCCGTGATGGACTGTTCGTGGACACTTCGTGGACAGCAAGGGTTCCCGACGGAGACCAGCATGGGCAGGTGAGTCGTGCGCAGTATTCGGGAACTGCTCGGCCTGACGGCGGTATCGGCGCTGCGGTTATCGAGCACTGCACTGCGGCCGGAGTGCGGCGCGGTGTGAGCCCCGGCGACCGGGAATATCCGGAGCGTTATCGGGTGTCCCAGACCCCACGGATCACCCGTGTAACAACACATGGGGGACACCTGGCCTAGCTGCGATGATGAGCGCCGGTCGCCGCCACACCGACGAGGCAAGATTGCCCAAGTGGTTATCGTGCGGCAATGCACTACTTCGAGGACCGTCAACCTGGTGACGTTCTTCTTGGCTCGACATTCGAGGTCGATCGAGACGAGCTGATCGAATTCGCTCAAACCTGGGATCCCCAACCATTCCATCTGGACGACGAACGCGCGGACGAGTTGTTTGGCCCGGGTGGGGTGACCGCACCCGGCGTATTGATCATGGCGATTAGAACCAAACTGCTACACGCCACACCAGACGCCGCCATCATCGCCGCGCTCGGCTGGGATGAGCTGCGGTTTCATGAACCGGTTCGAGCCGGGGACACACTTCAGCTCCGGCAGGAGTGGCTCGACATGCGCGTCTCGAGCTCCAAGCCGGACCGTGGCGTACAGACATGTCGCATCTCGCTCATCAACCAGCACGGTGCCGAGGTGATGAGTCACATCGACACCACCCTGGTACGTCGCCGCACGCCCGACTGAACATTTGGCACTCACTGCTCGCCGCCAAAGCGAGACGATCATCCTCGGGCCGTCGCAGGGCCAACGCTGGCGGCGCGATCGCAGTCTTCCGGCACCGCCCGGCAGCTCCGGGGCTGGCTGCGCCCGGTGCCCCCGATCGCCGGTTCTTGGCGACAACAGGTGTGGTCCTACGCTCGGTGAGTGGAGCCGATCACCGACAATGCGCGTCTGCTGCTTCGGATGCGTGAGCTGTTCCCGCCGGAGATCCACCTTCCGGGTGTCGACATCGATATTGTCGCGGTTGACTACGAGGCCGGCACGACGACATTGCGGTTCGAGGTCGCCGAAGCCCGGGCCAACCAGTTCGGCTCAGTGCAAGGCGGCGTGGTGGCAACCATGCTCGACGGCTGCATCGGTATCGCCGGCGCGGTGCGTTCCGGTGGGGTCCTTGCGATGCCGCTCGCTGAGATCAGTGTCAGCTACGTGCGCCCGGTGCCGTCGGGGACCGTGATCGGGAAGGGCGCCGTCGTCCGACTTGGCCGCAAGGTCGGATTCGTCGAGGGCACCTTGTTCGACCTCAACGGGGTGGTGCTTGCGCGTGGCTCGGGGACCGCAGTCCCGACGCCGTTTCCGGATGTTCCGACGGCCGACTGAACCCGTCACCAAGCATGCCCCAGATCGCCGGATCGGTGACGCAATTACGTGACGCGAGAGTTGGGCCGGACTGCTGCGCGGGTTGGACCCGGATGACGGTGATTATCCCTGCTGCGTTATCGGGTGCCCCCGACGCACTGGAAATAATGGTACCTCGGGGACATGCGGCGGTTCGCCAGCAGCCGGGATATTGGGGTGCCCAATGCGTCAGATGCTGGGGCCGATGTGTGGCAAGAATCGGCGAACGATGTTTCGGGTGGTGTCCGACGCTGACCGGCGGCTCAGTATTGGAGTGCGTCCCGATGTGAATGCGTACTTCGAGGAGCGGCTCGACCGTCACAAGACCGGCCGCACCCGTTGGCTTGCACGGTCTGGGTCCCCCGCTGTCGCGGAGTCCCGAGTTCGGCCAAGTGAGTTCCAGACCCTGGCAGACATGTCCGCGCCGAACCTCTTCCCGTGCAGGCGGGATGGACGACGATGGCAATTGACGACGCTGAGCCGAACCTTCGATCCCCGCTCGCGCGAGGTGGACTTCGACAGAATCAGCGCCGCGATTCAGGCGGTGGTGCCGATGGCGCGCTCGATGGCTTCCACGGCGACGCCGACGCCGTCTTCGTTGGCCATCGATGCTGCCAAGTCCCGCGCTTTCGCCCGGACGTCGTCGCCGAGGATCGATTCGACTCGGTCGGCGACCTGGCCGACGGTGCGGGCCAGCGCGCCGACGCCCAGCTTCCGGACCTGGCGCCCATGCCAGAACTGGTCGAACAACTGCGGGTGCACCACCGTGGGGATGCCCGCCGTCACCGCGGCGGCGACGCTGCCGTACGCACCCGACACCACCGCGGCGCTGCATCGCGGCAGCAGCGCAGTCAACGGGGCGAACGCGGCGACTCCGGGTTCCCCGGCGAGCGCCACGGCATTCGCCTCGCTTCCGGCGAGCACGATCGATCGAAGTCCCCGAGCTGCGAGATCAGCGCGGATGCGGGCGAAGCGCTCCGCCGCATCCGTCGCCGCTGAAGTCCCGAGCGTGACCAGGACCGGCGGATCGCCGGCATCGATGTAGGCGTCGAGATCGGCCGGCATCTCGGCGTCGGCGGGACCATCCCAGACGGAGAAGCCGGCCATCGTCACCGGCGGCCAGTCGTCGGCGGGCGGCGCGTAGTGCGGTGAGGCCAGCACGACCGTCTCCGCGGCATCGAGGTATGGCGACACGGCAGCGCCATCTCGGATCGCCATGTCGCTGCGACGCCGCAGGTCGTTGATCTCGGCTTCGGGGAACGCGAGCTTCCCGGAGAGGTCGTAGGCCTTCCACGCCAGGCGGTTGACCCGCCGAGGGGCAGCGAACGAGTACGGCATCGCTGGCGTCCACTGCTCGGTCGGGAGCAGCATCGGGAACATGTGGCCCACGACGCCGGGCACCCCCGCGGCGTGCGCCAGGGGCAACGAGAACATCGCCCCGACCGGGTGCGTCAGGAGCACGTCGGCTCCCGCCAACGCTTCGGCGATCGACGACTCGACGGCGTCGTGATCGTCGAGGTAGGTCCGGTCCAGCCAGTACTTGGCGAGGCGGGGCATGTTGGCCAAGGGGTGGCGCATCAGCCGGGTGTGCGTCGGGTCGGCGTGCATGGCCGCCGCCGAGAAGTCGAGGCCGAGGTGGCGGTGCTCGAACGGTTCGGACCGAAGCACCAGGGCATACCCAGCAGGCGCCACGAACGTCACCGCATGGCCGACCTCGGCCAACCGGCGACCGATGGGGATGTAGACAGCGACGTCGCCGAGATACCCGCCCGAGACGATCACGACGCGGGCCATGCCGAGACCCTACAAGGGCCGGGAGACCGGGCCGGCCGCCATCGACCTCGTCATCGGTCAGATGAAAGATCGCAGACCCACGTTCTCAAGCTTGGACTCCTTGGAAGCCGCTGTCGTTGGTGAACTCGCCTTCGACGACGCTGCCCTTCCGCGTTCCACACGGCGGTGACCGAAGCCGCCGACCACGACCGCAGCAGGGCTCGCACGGGCAGGACCGAACGGTTCCTCACGAGCACCAAGTTCCTCGACGAGGTTGCGCTCACCCTCGAGCTTCACCCTGGTCGACACCGCGCTCGAATCGCGCGAGATCGGCGCGTCGGGGTGCGGTCAGGCGTCACCTATCGCTCGATGTGATCTGGCCGAGAAGCGCTGCGAAGCGCCGGATCGGTGACGTGATTACGTGACGCGAGACTTGGGCCGAAGTCGAGCGGTTGAACATGGGGTCCATCCGACCGGGTCACGCGGCCGATATCGACAACGCGCCATGTACGGATAGCGCACTTCGGGTCCGCAGGGACTCAACCTGCCCGTTGCGCGAATCGAGTCGGAGCGCCTCCTCTCGGTCGGAGTGGAAGAGTAGGACGAGAGCGGTGCTGTTCGAGGCTGCTATTCGGCCCATCCCATCTCGACCAATGCCATCGCGGCCACTTGGAAGTACAGATCCCGCCACCGGGCCTCAGCTCGGTCACCACTTCCGAGGGTCTCAGGCGGGTTGATCCAGATGCTGAGGATCTCGTCGGAGAGCGGTCCGCGGATGAAGTAGACACCCCCGTAGCTCGGGCCGGCAGCGTTGACGCCGTCGGGCAGCCCTGGATCGGGTTGTGCGCCTTCCATGGCGCGTTCATCGCTCCACGGCTCGAGTAGGACTTCCCATCCGCCGTTGAAGAACTCGGTCTCCTCACCAGCCGGAACACCCGAGCGGTACCAGAACTCGTCGTCCACCGATTCCGCGACGACCTCTTCAGCGAGCGGAGAGCCCGTGAACTGGACGGACACCTGCTCCAGGACGCTCGCCATCTCCTCGGTCGTCACCCATTCGGTTAGGTCCTCTCCCGCGGCAAACGGCTCGGTCGGTCCCTTGCCGTCGGAGTCGTCGGCACACCCGACCAGCGAAAGGGCGAGAACAACGCCAACAATCCAGCGCATCAGTTCACCTCCTTGGTTGCTTCCACCTCAACCTTGGGCCGCTGCTCCTGCTGTTCACCAGAGCCGATCGACCATTCCGTGGCCCATCACAGTCGTTCTCATCGCCGACCTCGGTCGGGAAGGGCCGGCACCGGTTGGGCCGGCCTCGAGTTCTTGCGGTTCAACTGCTATCGAACGCCTCTAGCGAATCGCCGTGACGCCGTTGCAGGGTTGAAGGCGAGAAGGCGAGAAGGCGAAGGGGGCAACGATGCAGGCAATCTCGCAAACCTCTAGCGAACAGAACCAAACGAAACAGGGCCGGGACCCCCGGAACCCAAGATGGTGGCTCCTCGCTGTAGTGGCCCTGTTTGCCCTCGCGTTGGGCGCGGTCGGCGGGGCGCTGCTCACGGACGGCGGCGGGGGCGAACCCGATGTGATCCGAGCCGATGGTGGCGAGCCAACCGCGGCCAGCAAGAGATGGCCAGAGTCGCTCAGGAGTACGGTGCCAGTTGGCAGGCAACCGATGGCGAACGGGCCGCCAGTTTCATGACCGATGACGGGTATGTCGAGTACGTCGAGGACGACTGGACGTTCTACGTGACGGACGGTTCGCTGCAGAAACGGATCAGCAATGGCCCGTACAGCACGTTCCAGTTCGTCGGACCTATGGTCGTCTACGACGATCGAGTCGTCTCGTTCGGCACGGTGTCGAGCTATGGGGTGACCTGGCTATCGATCATTCACTTCACCGAGAACGGCGAAGTGCAAATCATCAGCGAGCACATCGCACATTGGTAGACCACAACCACCTCGATAACTGGCCACGAATCACCTGACGAGCCAGGCCGCTGCCGCGGCCCGTGCTCTGCGGCACTCGGTAACCGGCGAAGTGTTTGAGGTCAGCACCCGATTCGGTAGCGCATAATCACCCCGCGACGAGGAGACGGACCAGCCCCGCACGGCACTTGAGTGAGCCGGTACGTGTCCGACAACTCCGGGCGTGCCGGCCGACTGGTGGATGGCGTAAACCGGGTGATCCCGGACACCTGATGCCAACTGGTCTCTCGTTTCGAACAATGACTCAAGCGAGCGCGCCACAGACACTCGACGATGGTTTTCACCGCCGACGCCTCCTCGACAGCAGACGTGCGCACGATCAGGCACACGACACCCGATCACTCCTGCTCAGAGGCATGATCGTGCGCCTCGTCGTGCGCCTCGTCGTGTCGCCTCGTCGTGCGGCCGTCGCACGCGGCGGTCGTGCCTCGAGGACCAGAATCCGGTCCGGAGCACTTCGGTCGAGCGCCCATGCTCGGTGGTCGCCCGTGTTCGTGGGAGTCTGGCCCTGTCTTCGTCGGTCGTGGGAGTTTGGGTTGGGCGTTGGGAGGTCCGGGCGTGTGAGGTCCGGGCGTCGTTCGGGGCGGTCCGCCTCGTCGGGTTGTGTCTCGTCGGAGGTCGGGTCGGGCAGGTCGCGCGCGAGGGTGTTGGGAGGGCATACACCTTTGCAGGTTCCCCTGACGGGAACCTTCGACCCTCGGCACGCCGTCGGACGCCAACCTGCCGCGACGAACTACTCTTGAACCATGTCGAGCACGTGGACGATCGAAAACGGCAAAGCCGTTTGGGACGGTCGGCGTCTCGACGAATGGGCCCAGGTTGTCGTTGCCGACCTCGTCGCCGAATTCGATCCCGCCGCTGTGTGGCTCTACGGCTCGGTTGCCCGCGACGACGACGACGGCGACAGCGACATCGACCTGCTCATCGTGCTCGACTCATTCGACCCACGAGACGCCATCGCCCTCAAGGTTCGGGCGTTCAAGGCATCACCTTCAAGCGCCCCGTTCGACGTCTCGTTCACCGACCCCGACCGCTACCAGGCCCGAAGCCAGACCCCCGGCACGATCGAACGGGCCACCATTCTCGACGGACGATGCCTGTATCAACGTGGCTGACCGGCCCGATACATCGGCGGTCGGCCGCACGGAGTTGGCTCGCGAAAGCGGACGACGATCTCGCGATTGCGGAACTCGTTTTGAACTCCGAGATCGGCGTCGAGTGGGCGGCGTGCTTCCACGCCCAACAGGCAGCTGAGAAGGCCGTTAAGGCCGTGCTCGTGCATCTCGGAGTCGACTTCCCCAAGTCGCACCGTCTCGACCTTCTCGCCGGGCTACTTCCAGCATCGAACGATGGCGGATTCGACATCGACGCGCTGACCGACCTCGCACCTTGGGCAGTCGCCGGGCGCTACCCCGAAGACATCGAGAATCCGACCGAGGTCGAGGCACGCCGACTCGTCGGACTCGCACAAGCCGCCGTCCAACACGCGCACGACCAAATCGCGTCGGACTGATCGATCGGGTCCGCCAGGTTTCCCATTCGGGGAAACCTGCAAAGGTGTATCCCCTCTCAACGCCTGCGCGCACGACCACCGGACCCGACCTCCGACAGGACACGACCCGACGAGGCAAACCGCCCCGACGGCGACCGGACCTCCCACGACCGGACCTCCGGACCCCCGCCACACTGGCCACCCGATCTCGCACGACCGAGCAGAGCCGGACATCGCTCCAGCCCGACCCGGACGGCCAGCGGAGGCGAATCTCGCAGCACCGCGCCGACCGCGGCGACCAGCGCCACACCCAAATTGTCCCGTTCGACGAAGGCGACGGCCTTTACGTGGGTGAGGGAGGACACCGCAGCGCTCCCCGGACCGATGGAGGACCCAGTGAGCACGAGACCCAACCCGGCGACCATGACGGTGACCCAGACGGCAGCGATGCTCGGCATCTCGCGTTCGAGCGCCTACGACTGCGTACGTCGAGGAGTCATTCCGTCGCTCCGCCTCGGGCGACGAATCGTCGTGCCGACTACCGCCATCGAGGCGCTGCTGGATTCGGCCGCGGCCGGCACAACACGCAACACCAGCGTCGAGATCTGACCACGCGTTGAACCCGCTATTCGAAGAGCCCAGCGATGCGCCCAGCGCTCTCGCGACGGACAGCTTGGGGGATGTGCGAGTAGATGTCCATCGTGACCGCGATCGTGGCGTGACCAAGTTGCTCCTGCACGACCTTTGGATGCACACCGGCCTCGAGTGCAGTGGTCGCCATTGTGTGCCGTACATCGTGCAACCGAATCTTTGGGACATCGACACGGGCAATCGCTGTTGCGAACATCTTGGTGAGTCGCTGCGGCAGCAGAGGTGCGCCGCCCTCGTCGACGAACACGTACCCGGACTCCACCCACGCGACGCTCCGCGCTCACGTTCCACCTGCTGGCGTTCCTGATGATCCCGCAGCACCTCGACCGTCGACGAGGCGAGCAACAGTTGTCGTTGACTGCGCGCCTTCGGCGTCGTGGTCACCGTCTCCTTGCCGGCAGATGTCCGCTGCTGGGCGACCGTCAGCGTCGCTCGATTCGAGATCGACGTCGCTCCATCGCAATCCGGCCAGCTCGCCGCGACGCATGCCGGTGTGCAGCGCCAACGTCCAGAGCCCGCGGAGCCGGTCATCGGCAAGCGAGTCGATGAAGCGGCGCGCCTCCTCCGAGGTCCACACCGTCATCTCGCGTGCTCACCCTTCGGCACCCGCACCGAACTCGCCGGGTTGATCGGCAGCACATTCCACCGGACGCCGTCAGCGAGGGCACGGTGCAACACTCGATGGGCGAGCTTGACCGAGTTGACCGCCAACGGCTTGCCGTCGCGCCGGCCGTGATCAAGCAAGGTGCCGTGCCACCGCTTGATGTCCATCGCCGACAGGTCAGCGAGCCGGTTCGCACCGAGATGCGGCAGTACGTACCGCTCGACCACTTCGCCGTAGTTCGTCCACGCCGTCAGCGCGACCTCAGGCTTGATCGTGTCGATCCACACCTCGAGAAAGTCACGGACGGTCTGCTTCGACGGGGCGATGTAGGTGCCCTGCTGCAGGCCGGCGAGCGCCTCGTTCAAGGCCGCCTGCGCTGCACGCTTCGTTGCGAAATCGCCGACCTGTCGCTGCCGCCGCTTGCCGCGTCGTCGAAACCCAGATCGATGCGATAGCTCCACGCAGCCACCCGGCGTACGGGGTTTGCGCATCGCACCCTTCATGTCGCCACGCGTAGTCCTCCGTGGACACTTCGTGGACACCTGAACAATTCCCGCTCAACGCCGCGACCGGTAATGGCCTCTACGCTGGGGTGATCGTGGAGCCGGGTGCGAGGATCGAACTCGCCACCTCATGATTACAAATCAAGTGCTCTACCAACTGAGCTAACCCGGCGGGGTGCAGCGACGTCACGGCGCCGTCCAGGAGGATACCGAGAAACGCCTGGCGACGCTGAGGTCCCGGGAGAGCCGTCTCCTACGGATCCAGGCGCAACCTCGACACGTTGTACAGAGAGATCGCGGCAGCGGTGGCCACGTTCAGTGAACTGACCCGGCCGGCCATCGGAATGCTGACGATCGAATCACACCGTTCTCGCACCAGACGCGACAGGCCGGCACCCTCGGCGCCGAGCACCAGGCAGACCGGTTCGGTGGCCAACTGGCCGATCTCGTAGATCGAACGATCGGCACCGTCGTCGAGGCCGACCACCCAGATGCCGCGCTCGGACAGTTGCTTGAGCGCACCGGGCAGACCGGGAACGAGCGCCATCGGGACGTACTCGACCGCACCGGCCGATGCCTTGGCCACCGTTGGCGTCACGTGCACCGAACGGTGTCGGGGCAGAAGCACCCCCGTGACACCGGCGCCGTCGCAGCTCCGGATGATCGCACCGAGGTTGCCGGGGTCGGTGACACCATCGACCGCAACCAGGAACGGCGGCACCGCACCGCGCCCTTCGCCGACCGTCAGCAGACTCCCGAGGTCGGCCTCGGCGATCTCGGCCGCATGGGCCAGGACCCCCTGGGGTGCCTCGGTTCGGGCCTCACGTTCGAGGCGACCGCGGGCGACATGCAGCAGCGGCACCCGTCGAGCACCGGCGATCTCGACGATGTCGGCCACCCCCGCGTCGCCCTCGAGCTCTGCGCTGATCCACACCTCGTGCACCTTGCGACGCTCGGCCATCAACAGCTCACGCACCGCCTGACGACCCTCGACCTGGCGACCTCCGAGACCCTTGGCCCCACCCGCGCTGCCACCGCCCGGCTTCGACCCACCCGACCTCGACCCACCCGGCTTCGACCCGCCAGCGGCCCGACCACCGCTCGACTTGTTCGCACCTGGGCGACCGGACGACTTCGACGACGGCTGACCTCGCCGACCGGTGGACTTGGCCCCCGACGACTTGCGCGGGTTCGGGCCACGGCGCCCGCCGCTCATGAGTCGGTGCGGGCCGATTCGCCCACGAGATCGGTGGGGCGGTGGATCAGGGCAGTCGCGAAACAGACGACCCCTTCGGAGCGTCCGATCGAGCCGAGTTGTTCGGCCCGATTGCCCTTCACCGTGACGGGCGCACCAACGGCGGCGCTGAGGTTTCGTTGCATCTCGTCACGGTACGGGGCAATCTTCGGACGTTCGCACACCACGGCGCAGTCGATGTTCGACGCCCTCCAACCGTCCTCGGCGAGCATCGCCGTGACGTGACGGAGCAGCGCCATCGAGTCGGCTCCCCGCCAGCGGTCGTCGGTGTCGGGAAAGTGCATCCCGATGTCGCCCAGGCCGGCGGCGCCGAGCAGGGCGTCGGCGCAGGCGTGGGCAACGGCGTCGGCGTCGCTGTGACCCTCGAGGCCGATCACCCCGTCGAAGTGGCAACCGCCGAGCACCATCACCCGAGCCGGGTCGGTGCTGAATCGATGTATGTCGAAGCCTTGCCCGACCCGCATCTCGGGAACCGTCATGGCTACTCCTCTCGTTCGGTGTCGAGGTGGCGACGAGCCCAGTCGAGATCGTCGGGCACCGTGATCTTGCGGTTGGTGACTTCACCGTCGACGACCACCACGAGCCCGCCGTCGGCCTCGACCAACCCCGCATCGTCGGTGGCATCGCCGCCGCGCTCGTGTGCCGCTCGAAGTGCTGCAGCCCGAAAAGCCTGCGGTGTCTGCACTGCAACCAACGAGGCCCGATCGGGTGTCGACACGACGACCCCTCCGGCCACCACCTTGATCGTGTCGGTCACGGCAACCCCCGGAATGGCCGCGTCGGCGCCGGCGATCACCGCAGCGATCGCACGAAGGAACAGTTGCGGCGACGCCAACGGACGCGCGGCGTCGTGCACGCAGACGATCGTGGCCTCGTCCGGGATCGCTGCGAGGCCGGCGCGCACCGAATCGCTTCGGCTCGATCCGCCGGCAATCGCCCCCTCCCGCTCGGCGTCCTCGGGTGGCACCACGACCACGACGCCGTCGGACGCTTCGCGCGCCACAGCGATCGAACGATCGATCACGCGAACGTCGCCCAGCTGCTCGTATTGCTTGGGGGTGCCGAACCGTCTTCCGCTGCCACCACCGACCACGATGGTCCAGATCTGCTCGGCAGGGGGCACATCGGCGAAGGGTAGTACCGTGACCGATGTCATGGCCCACGAAGAGATCCTCGCCCGCACCGACTTCTTCGCCGATGCATCGCCGGACGCCCTCAGCTCCGTTGCGGCCTCCGGCCACGAGCTGCATCTGATCCGTGGCGACGTGCTCTTCAACGAGGGTGATCCGCCCGAGGCGTTGTTCCTCGTCCTTCGGGGACGGCTGGCCATTGCCCTCGCGAATCCCATCGACCGACGCGAGAGCGTCGTTGCGCTGATGGAGGACGGCGACCTCTTCGGCGAGATGGGGATGCTCGACGACGGGCCACGCTCGGCGATGGCCAGAGCACTCGAGCCGACCACCGTGTTGTCGATCCCGTACGACAAGGTGCTCTCGATGTTCGACGAGAACCCGAAGCTGCTCTGGAACGTGGCGCGACTGCTCGCACAGCGAATCCGTGTGACCGACGAGGCGTTGGCCGACTCGGTGTTCCTCGACGTCACCGGTCGCACGGCCAAGCGGCTGCTCGAGCTGGGCGACGGCACCGACGAGTTCACGTTGCCGGTCACCCAGGAAGAACTCGCCGGCATGGTCGGTGCGTCACGCGAACGGGTCAACAAGGCAATCGCCAGTTTCATCCGGCTCGGCTGGTTGGAACAGAACGAGCGCACGTACCGGATTCTGCAGCGCGACCGCCTCGAACTCCGCGCCCGCTGATCCGACGACTGGCGTCAGACGCCAACCGTCAGATCGACCCCGACAGCCAGGTGTGAGCACGCACGAACGCGTCAGCGGCGTCGTCGGGTCGATGGGCTGGACGATCGGGGGCGTGGGCGAATCCGTGTTCGGCTTCGGGGTAGCGCACGACGTCGACACCCGCCGCTTCCAATGCGACCACATCGGCGGGCGGTGTATAGGTGTCGAGTTCACCGATGATCGCCAACACCCGGTCGGGGTGACCAGCAGCGAGATGATCGAGTGGCTCGCCCTGGGCAGGGCCCGCCCACACCTCGGGGAGCCTGATCATGCCGTAGAAGCTCGCGATCTTCGAGAACCGATCGCTCCGTGCGGCCTTGAAGCAGTACATCCCACCCATGCAGAATCCGAGGAGCCCGACCCGGTCACAGCCGGTGGCGTCGGCGGCCTCGATCAGGTCGCGCAGGTGGATGTCGTCGTCGAGCGTGGGCACGGCTGCGAATCGCGGCTCGACCTCGTCGCCCAGGTCCAGTCCCGGGAAGGGCTCGACCGCGCACACGGTCATCGACCAGACCGATGCGAGACGTGCGACCATGTCGTCGAACAATGGGCGCAACCCGAAGATGTCCGGAGCGATCACCAACCCCATCGTCGGGTCGTTGTCGGAGTCGGCCGGCTCGGCGAGCTCGGCCTCGGTCCCGGACGGCAGTGTGATGCGCATGCGTCAAACCCTAGGCAACGGCGCCGCGACGATCGTGACTGACAGCCAGCGGCCAGATGCGATGACCGCGGAGCTTGCCCCTCGCGCGACGGGATTGTTGGTCGACTGACGAGATGAGCCCTGCGAGTCGGTCTGTGTGCTTCCCACAACGCACAGATCCACAAGAATTGGCGATGGATCACGGCTGGAACGTCGAAGCCGCAGCCGACGAGTTCCAAGTCGACTCCACGACATCACGAAGTGGCGCGACCGGTTCATCACCGAAGGCGAGAGCGGTGTGTTCGACCATTCGAGCGGGCCGAGGTCGTCACCTGTCGAGAGCCAGCGTCGGATCGTCGAGCTGCGCAAGCAGCGCCGCTGGGTGCTGGCCATAGCGGTCACGAGGTCCGCCAGGCAGGGTCAGCTGTCCAGAGGATCTTGATCGCCGAGGGACTCGGCAGGCTCGCTTCCTGGGACTGTTCCGCAAATCGCTGGTCTACACCCTTGCGTCGCACCCCCGTGTGATCAGTCTCGACTCGACGAACTTGTTCCGCGACGGCCAAGGCAATCCCGCACCCCAAGGCGATGACGACACCAGATCCGACCCAGTCAGAAACCCCGCAACAGCAACTGGTAACCCATCCGCTGGCCTCCCAAAGACCGGCCGCGACGGGCCGGGGCTGTTCAGTCGTCGGCGACGGTGATCGCTACCGAGTTGATCACCACGTCGGTCTTGGGCTTGTCGCCGCCACCGGTGGAGACGTTCTGCATCTGATCGACGATCTCGAGACCCTTCACCACCTGACCGAACAGGCTGTACTGCGGTGGCAGGCCCACACCGGACGGGCCGGACACGATGAAGAACTGGCTGCCGTTGGTGTTCGGACCGGCATTGGCCATCGCGACCGAGCCGATCTGGTACTCACGCGGCTTGGGGAGCTCGTCCTCGAACCGGTAGCCCGGGCCACCGCGGCCGGTGCCGGTGGGGTCGCCGCCCTGGCACATGAAGCCGTTGATGATGCGATGGAAGATCACGCCGTCGTAGTAGTGATGGAGCGCGAGGAACACGAAGTTGTTGACGGTCTTCGGCGCCTTGACCGCATCGAGCGCGATGACGATCTCACCGAGGCTCGTGTCGAGCTTGGCGGTGTAGCGCTTCGACGGGTCGATGCCCATCTCGGGAGCCTCGGAGAAGTCCTGCGTCTTGGGCGCGGAACCATCGAACGGGGGAAATGCGGTTGCCATGTTCCCGACCCTACCGGCCGGCGTGTCAGCCCCGGTCGAGCGAGACGTCCACGGTCTGCCCTCCCCAGCCGTTCGACGAGTCGCGCCCTTCGACCACGACGAGATCGACATCGGGCGGAATCTCGACGTCGCGCAGCGACCGGGTGAACGGCTGCTCGCCGGCGTGGTCGTGGAGGAGTTCTCGCACGCCGAACACGACGCCGTCGGGACCGACCACCCGCCAGGCATCGGCGTACCGCTCGGGTGTGTCGTACGGCGACGACACGGTGACGTCGAAGTTCCACCCCGTCGCTGCTTCGGTGGCGACCGCGTCGATCACATCAGGAAACTGCTGCCCGCCGTCGACGGTCGAAGCTGCAGCCGGCACCGTCGCCGACGGGCTCTCGGTGGTTCCGGACGTCGCATCGCAGGCACCGGCCAGCAACCCGACCGACACTGCGATGATCGCCGCTCGCATGTTCATCCCAGCGGCTCAGTTCCGCTGGTTGTAGCTGGCGATCAGGGCGTTCGCCTGGGCCGCAGCGTCCGCAAGCGTCGAATCGACGTCGGCTCCGGCGATGATCGCTGCGGTCGCGTTCGCCGTGGCCGCCCGCACCTCGCGTTGCGGCCCGAGCACCGGCGCCAACGACGCCTGGCCGTCGATGCCGCCGACCATCTGGTCGAAGGCGACACGGAATCGGGGGTCGTCGGCATAGGTGCTCCGCAACGGTTCGAGGTCGAGCGCGTCGCTGCGCACCGGTACGTACCCCGTCTGCGACGCCCACTGCGACTGTGCCTCGGCGGTGGTCAGGAAGGTGATGTAGTCCCACGCAGCAGCGGTCTTCTCGTCGCCCTTGCCGTCGACGATCGCCAGCGAGGCCCCGCCCAGATTGGCGCTCGGATCCGGACTCGGTCCCGGCATCGGACCAACGGCAACGTCGTCGGTCGTCAGTCCCGGGGCGAGCCCACTGCCGAGCGCGGCGATCACCGCCGCCGAGGGCCGCTGACGTTCCGATGGTCATCGCTCCGTCGGCCTGGGGATCGATCAGCTTCAGGTAGGTGTCCTGACCGCCGGAGTTGTCGCCGATCGACACGGCGAGTCCATCGTCGACCATCTCCTGCACGAACGTCAGCAGTTCGACACCGGTCGGTCCGTCGAACAGCACCTCGGTGGCCGGGGCGCTCCGGCCGTTCTCGTTGTTCGCATAGAGCTGATCGGCGCGTGCGAACCATTGCTCGAGGAACCAGGCGCCGCCCGAGTTGGGTCCGGAGTCGAGCACCCAGCCGTAGGTCGCTGCACCCGAATCGACGATCTGTTGGGAGGTGGCGCGCAACTCCTCGAGCGTGATGGGCGACACGTCGGGATCGAGTCCGGCGGCCTCGAACTTCGGGCGCAGGTAGTACAGCACCGGATTCGAGACGTTGAACGGCATCGACCAGACGACGCCTTCGAAGGCATAGGTGTCGAGCGCTCGTTCGAGCAAAGTCGACGTGTCGAAGCCGCTCGACTTCGATGCAGGCACCGGCCGGGATCAACGTGTCGGACTGGGCGAACGACTGCAGCGTGAACTCGGGGATCTGGATCATGTCGGGTCGGCTGTCCCCACTCGACTGGATGTACTTGTCGAGCGCCTCGTCGTAGCCGATCTGGTTCTGGAGCGTCACCTGCACCGCGTCCTGGCCGGCGTTGTAGGCATCGGTCAGCTCGATCAGTGCGTCCTCGAGGACGTCGTTCATGGCGTGCCAGAACGTGATCTCGACCACGCCCTCCGCATCGGCGAGAGCATCGGTCGGGCAGTCCGGCAGACCTGCGAGCGGCGCCTGCGTCGTGGTCGACGCCAGCGCCGTGTCGTCGGGCGATGTGGCGTCGGTCGTCTCGCCGGTCGACGCGGTCGTGTCGTCGGGCGCCGCCGTGGTCGTCGGTCGCCGCCACTGTCGATCTCGAGTGCGGACTCACCCGACGAACAGGCGGCGGCAACCGACGCGGCGGCAACCGCGACGCGCCGTGGCCCTGACCAGCGAGGATGCGCCGGCTGCTCGGGGCGTCGGCGGCGAGGCGGAGTCGTTCGGCGGAGCATCAGATCATCCTTTCACGGCGCCCGCGGTGAGCCCGCGGACGAGTTGACGTTGGAAGACGAACAGGGCGATGAAGATCGGCACAGCGGCGATCACCGTGCCGGCCATCACCAGGTTGGGCTCGGTCAGCGTCGATCGCCGCAGGAGCCGCAACCCACTCTGCACCGTGTTCATGTCGGCTTCGTTGACGACCAGCGTCGGCCAGAGATACTGATTCCATGTGCCGAGGAAGCTGAACAGTGCAAGCGCCCCGATCGTGGGCCGCACGAGTGGAAGGCCGACGTGGCGGAGGAAACCCAGGTGCCCGACACCATCGATCGCCGCAGCGTCGCGGAGATCGCGCGGCAGGGTGAGAAAGACCTGGCGGAGCAGGAAGATGCCGAACGCCGTCGCAAGGAACGGCACGGAGAGACCCTGGTAGGTGTTGAGCCATCCGAGACCGTCGACGGTTTCGAGATTGACGACCAGCGTGGCCTCGAGCGGCACCAGGAGCGTGGCGACGAACAGCAGGAAGACCAGTCGCTTTCCCGGGAACTCGAGGATCGCGAACGCATAGGCGGCGAGCACCGAGGTGACCACCTGGGCGATCGTGACGATGAAGGCCACCACGAACGAGTTGAACAGGTAGCGCCCGAGGCGACCCTCGTTCCACGCCTCCACGAGGACGTCGAACGTCACGGTGGTCGGGACGAGCGGGTTCTGCAGCACCTCGCTGCCCGGCTTCAGAGCGGCGACCACCGTGGTGTAGATCGGGAACAGCACCACGAAGGCGACGAGACACAGCAGCGCATAGCGAGCGAGCCTGCCCACCCCGGTCGGCTCGTCGAAGTGCTTCCGCCGGCTGGGCCTCGACCCGAGATCGGTGATCGTCGCCGACTCGCTGGGCGACGTGGCGTCGCCAGGCACGGTTGCCCGGTCAGTCGCCATAGTGCACCCGCCGTCCGATTCCCGCGAGTTGCAGGCCCGACAACAGCAACAGCAACACGAACAGCAGCACGGCGGACGCTGCTTGCAAGCCGGCGTCGTTGCGGATCGGTGAGTTCTGGCCGTAGATGAAGTACGGGATCGTGGTGGTGGGGTTCGACGGCTGCGGACCGCCACCGGTGAGCAGATCGATCTCGCCGTAGGTCTGGAACGCACGCGTCGTCGACACGATCACGACGAAGAGCAGGGTCGGGCCGAGCATCGGCACGGTGATCGACCAGAACCGACGGGCGCCACCTGCCCCGTCGACCGCCGCCGCCTCGTGGAGATCGCGCGGAATCGACTGCAGTCCGGCGGTGACCAGGATGAACGTGAAGCCGAGGTTCGCCCACACACTCGTCGCGCTCACCGCCCACAGCGCAGTGTCAGGGTCCTGCAGCCAACCCGGGCTCTTGACCGATGGGAACAACGAGTTGAACCAGCCGACGTTGGCGAGCGCGCCGACCGAGGGCTGCAGCAGGAACAGCCACATCAGGCTGGCGACCGCAACGGACGTGGCGACCGTGGAGGAGAACACCGCCCGGAAGACGCCGATGCCGCGCAGGTACTTGTCGGCGAGCACCGCCAGTCCGACGCCGAGGATCACGCCGGCGGGCACGGTGATCAACGCGAATCGGATGGTGACTCCGAGTGCGTTCTGGAACTCGGTGCTGCGGAACAGGTCGACGTACTGGCCAAACCCCTGAGACACGCAGTTGTTGCCGAAGTTGTCACAGCGCTGTTGGCCGAGCCAGACGGCGCGCCCGAGTGGGTAGAGCACGAAGACGCCCAGGATGACCGCCGACGGCGCGAGCATGCCTACCGCGAGCGGAAGGTCGCCCAATCGAGATCGTCGACGGCGGTGAGCGGCCACGGCGCGAACCCTATTGCAGGCCGCTCGCCCCACGCGACCTCTCGCACGGGTTCGATCGTCGTCCACCCGCGTGCGACCGTCCCAGCGCGGTAGCGTCGCGGCCGTGGCCGAGAACGACCCCCTCCCTGTCGACTTCGAACCCACCGTGGCCGACCCCGCTCCTGCGCCCGAGTCGGACCACGCACCCGAGGTCGACCTCGATGCCGTCGAGCGCGACCTGGCCGGTGTGGAGCGAGCGTTGGAACGGCTCTCCGAGGGCACCTACTGGACCGACGAGGTGACCGGCGAACCGATCCCCGAACCCGTCCTCGCCGCCGACCCCACCGCTCGGCGCAGCTGATGCAACGCAAGGCAGTCGCAGGACTCGCGTCGGTCGTCGCACTCGCCGCCGGGTTGGCCGCGGCAGCGCAGAAGGCGAAGGAATCACCGCTCACCAACCGCTTCAACCGGTCGGCGCGAGTGTGGAAGCTGTCGGCACGCAACTCGGTGCGTTTCGGCATCTCGCGCGTGCGGGGCATCGGGTCGGCCGAGGAGCGCCGGGCACAGCTCGACGAACAGTTCGCGATCCGTACTGCGGAAGATGTCGCCAAGGAACTCGGTGAGATGAAGGGAGTGCTGATGAAGGCGGGGCAGCTGATCTCGTTCATCTTCGAAGCGCTGCCGGACGAAGCCCAGGAGGCACTCGCCACGCTGCAGGCCGATGCCGCGCCGATGGCGCCGACGCTCGCAGCGAACGTCGTCAAGGGCGACTTCGGCAAGCCGCCCGAGAAGCTCTTCCTCGATTGGCAGGACATGCCGGTCGCCGCTGCCTCGATCGGCCAGGTACACCGAGCGATCACGCACGACGGACGAGACGTCGCGGTCAAGGTGCAGTACCCGGGCGTGCACGAAGCGATCGAAACCGACCTCGACGCTGCCGAGGTGATGTACGCCATGTTCTCCTCGATGATGCTCAAGGGACTCGACGCCAAGGGCTTGGTCGACGAACTCCGCGAGCGGATGCGCGAGGAACTCGACTACTCGATCGAGGCCGGCAACCTGGCCGAGTTCGAATCGCGATTCCAGGGTCACCCGTGGGTGCGGATCCCGAAGCTGGTGCCCGAGCTCAGCAGCGGCCGCGTGCTGACCACCGAGTGGATCGACGGCATGACGTTCGACCAGTTCCGCACCACCGAGTCGTACGAAACCAAGCAGCGCGCCGGCGAGGTGATCTGGCGGTTCGCGCAGGGCGCCATCATGCGTCACGGCATCTTCAACGGCGACCCGCATCCCGGCAACTACAAGTTCCACCACGACGGCAGCGTGTCGTTCCTCGACTACGGGCTCGTCAAACGGTGGTCGCCGGGCGAATGGGAGACGCTGCGACCGACCATCGACGCGATCATCGTCGAACGCGATCCCGAACTCCTGGTGCGCGAGATGGTGCATTCGAACTTCCTCCCAGCGGGCCATGGCCTCGATCCGGCGCTCGTGTACGACTACGTGTCGAGCCCGTACCTGCCGTATCTCACCGACGAGTTCACGTTCACCCGCGAGTGGATGCGCGACACGATCGCCAAGATCTTCGACGTCCAGGGCCCGCATGCTCCGGTCATCGAGCAGCTCAACATGCCGCCGAGTTTCGTGATCCTCGACCGGGTGGTGTGGGGGGTCAGCGCGATCCTCGGAAAGCTCGAGGCCACCGGCCCATGGCGCCACATGCTGCTCGAGTACATCGCCGACGGCGAGCCCGCCACCGATCTGGGCGCCGCCGAAGCGGCGTGGCGCACCGGCAACCCCATCTCCTGACCGGTGGCGCGCTCCGGTCGCAGGGGCCGTTCATGGGTTCGTTAGCGTCACGGAGATGACGGACACGAGTCAGATCGAATCGACGGCACGCCCACCGTTCGCGCCGTGGGACCGGCGCGACATCCCCGGATCGTTCAGCGTCGACGAGACCGCCCGTCGGGTCGGCAACTACAAGTGGACCGAGATGAAGCTGTTCGAAGCGCTGGGCGGCTGGGTGGCCACCGTGCCGGAACTCGACGTCAAGATGCGCCTCGGCACCCACTGCTACCACCATGCGTGGCATGCCGACCTCTGGCACAAGCGGCTTCCCGAGCTCCGTGAGATGAAGCCCGAACGGCTCACCGTGCCGGCCAACGCGGCGATGGAGCGGTTCATCGAGGCAATGACCGAGCCGGAAGCGCCCGAGTTGACGATCGAGAAGCTCGTCGGTGTCTACCGGGTGCTGATCCCTCGGTTCATCGCCGCGTACACCTACCACCGCAACAACACGAGCGAGATCACCGACGCACCGACGATCCGGTCGATCAACTTCATCCTGCAGGACGAGTTCGACGACTGGCGCGACGGCGAGATGCTGTTGCAGTCGCTGATCACCACACCCGACCATGTCCGCCGTGCCGCCGACCACCAGGCCAGGCTCGAAGCCGTCATGATCGAGGCCGGCGGCATCACCGGACCCGATAGTATTGGCACAGCTGAAACCACAAGCACTGAAGGGGGCGCCTGATGCGTCAGTTCTTTCCGGTTGAAGACCTCGCTCGTGACGAGCGGTTCGTCCAGACGAACATGGCCGAACGAATGAAGGACGGCCGCACGGCGATCGACGTCGAGAAGCAGTCGAGCGCGAAGAGCCGCGGCGCCACCAGACGCCTGACGCCCGATCGCCACGACGCCTCCGATGCCGCGCGCGGGCTGATGCACGGGATCATGGTCGGCGAGATCCAGGCGCTCGAAGGCGCCGGTCGCACCGCCCACGACTTCGCCGCCGGTGACGGCACGAACGACACCGTGCCGTTCGAGTTGAAGCTCGACATGGCCCGCCAGGCGTGGGACGAGGCCCGCCACGTCGAGATCAGCGCCAAGCTGTCCGACTGGATGGGCACCGAACTCGGCGAGTTCGCCGAGAACACCGTGCTGTTCGAAGCGGCCTGCTCGAACGATCCGATCCTGCGCCTGGCCGGTGTCAACCGGGCACTCGAAGGGCTCGCCATCGACGTGTTCACCCAGATGAAGGAGTTCGGCGATGTCGCCGGCGATCCGTTCCTCGAGTTCTGCGAGGACTGGATGCTCGCCGACGAGGTCACCCACGTGAAGATGGGCTCCGACTGGTTGCGCAAGGTCACCGCCAACGACCCCGACCGACGCACCAAGGCGCTCGAGTTCCAACAGGTCGTCGACAAGCTCTTCAGCTTCGGCGGTGCCCGCGGCGAGAGCGCCGACAGTTCGTTCAGCCTCGCCCGACGGTTCCGCGAACTGGCGGGCTTCACCGACGACGAGGTCGAGACGATCTCGGCGATGGATGCCGAAGCACTCGAAGAGCGCAAGGAAGCCGTCCGCAAGTACCGCGAACGGGTCGGCGCCGGCGCCTGATCGGCGGCCACCGATGTCCGACGCGACCGCACCGGCCTCCACCGCGAAGGTGACGGTCTCTCCCGACGAGTTCACGTTCGTCAAGTACGACGCGTCCGAGATCGCCGCGATCGTGGCCGAACTCGCCGAACAACTCGAACTGGCCAACCCCATCCGGGTGATCGTCGACGAGACCACGCCGCTCGCCAAGGTGTCCGAGGAGATCGACGCAGCGTCGTCCGACGCGACGATCACGCTGCACGCCGAGAGCGGCGCGCTCGAGGATCGCAAGCATCCGATGTCGTTCAGTGCCGACATCGCGCGTGAGTCGTTGGGCAAGATCCTGCTGCGCGCCCACGACCGGATGCGACCGGACTTCGCCGACGCCCCCGGCGACCTCGACCTCACACTCGAACAGAACGCCGCCTGGGACACGTACTGCGCCGGCCGTCTCGCTCGGATGGGCGTGCGGGTCAACCAGCAGCGCTGGCGCTACAACCACCGCAACCGGTTCGGTTTCCACGATGGCGTCGACGCCCACTTCGATTCGCTGTGGACCGCCGACGACCTCGGCTGGGCCGACCTCACCCGCTGACCGAGGCCCAGTTCAGCGTTTGCGTGACGGTTTCGGTGGGGCGGTCCGCCCGAATTGCATCGCAAACGGATGTGGGGTGTCTCAGATGGGTCGGCGCAGCGGGCGCACGATCGGCTTGCGCCAGCCGAGACCCCGCACCTTGCCCGACGGCGGCCAGTGATCGTCGCGGCTGTAGGCCCACCACTCGAAGGGGTTGAGGTAATAGGCACACGACTCGACGACCTCGGTGAATCTGTCGCTGCGGCGTCGCGTCGCCCACAGCACCATCCCTGCAGCGCCTCCGCCGACCATCCACGAGCCGTACAGGAGCGGATAGAGCGGCCCGAACCACCGAGCCTGCCACACGTGCACGTCCTCGTGGTCGGTGATCAGCCGACGCCGACGCGGCACCGAGGTGTCACCGGCACCGCTGACGACGTTGCCGACGGTGATCACGAAACCCGGGCGTGGCACGAATCCTCGCCGGAACACCTGACGGTTGGCGCGTCGGCTCAGCGAAGCGTCGTAGCCCGGTCGGCCACGAACGACGCCGAGCACTTGCGAGACGACCCCTGCCGCCGTCATCGGGATCGACCAGGTGGAATCGAGCGTGAACGCAACGAACCCGTTCGAGCAGCTCCAGTCGTAGATCTGCCGCCACCCGGCAACGGCGCCATTGGCTGCGCCGACCACACCGAACGGCACCGCGAATCCCAACGGCGCGCCCACGGCCGAGGCGAACACCGCCCCGAGCGCGCCGACGGCGGCAGCTTCGATGAAGCTGCCGCCGTCGGGTACGGATTCGGTCGTCATGCGGGAACGCCTGAGCGGCGCAGCGTCACTGGCGCATGTACGACAGCAGGCGCAACAGTTCGAGGTAGAGCCACACCAGGGTGACGACCAGGCCGAGTGCTGCGACCCATTCGTAGTCCTTGGGCATGCCGGCACTGGTGGCCCGCTCGATGAAGTCGAAGTCGAGCGCCAGGTTCATCGCTGCGAGGCCGCAGACGAACACCGAGAACAGGATGCTCAACATCATGTTGTCGCCGTTGAGGAACGGCAACGACGCGCCGAACAGGCTCATGACGAACGAGCTGAGGTACAGCACCATCACGCCGAGCGTGGCGAAGATGACCGCCCGACGGAACTTGTCGGTGACCTTGATGATCCGGGTGCGGTACAGCACGAGCATCACGAAGAAGACCGACGCCGTGGCCATCACGGCCTGCAGGACGATCCCGTTGTAGAAGGTCTCGTACCCCTTCGAGATCGCTCCGACGG
>CAWKCN010000006.1:0-91636 GCA_963848145.1 Ilumatobacteraceae bacterium | reverse complement strand
TCCTTTCGATTGCCACGGCTTCGCCGGCACCGGCCGAACGGGCAAGGCACGTTTCCTCAACCGTGTTTCGCAGATTCGATCCCTGCCAGGGGCGCTGAACAACACCTGGTAGATCGTTTGCGGATCGCAACGATTGACCCGAGAACACCGTTTTGGGAGCACCGGCGGCACGCAGGCCTTCCAGTTCTGCCCTGACCCGATCGAGCCTGCGTTGTGTCGACTTGGTGTCGTCGATGCTCGGTCTGTAGCGCCGCGTTCGACTCGGACAGCGAGGAAACTGCTGCGGCATCGTTCGTCATGGCGGGTCTCGTTTCGTGGGGGTGGTCGATGGTTCACAGCGATGCGGCGCGGCCGAGCACCTGGAGCAGCTCGCGGCCGGCGTCGTCGACGGTCGTCGACCCGATGTCCTCGTCGGCCGCGGCGAGTGTCGCGCCGGTGCGCTCGACGACGGCACTGAGCAGGTGACGCGTCGGAGCGGCCGCAGCGGGCGAGGCCGCCGCAGCGGCGAGTGAGCGCTCCGCCAGGTCGATGTGACCGCGTCGGTGGGCCACCTCGGCCAGTCCCACCACCGCGCGCACCAACTCCGTACGAACACCGGCGCGGACGCTCACGGCGCGGGCCTCGTCGAAGTGGCGGTGGGCAGATTCGACGTCGCCCTTGCCGGCCGCGCATTCGCCGAGGTAGTTCGCCACGGTCGCCAGCTTCTCCGGATCTCCGTTGCGTCTGTTGAGCTGCTGGGACTGCTCGAACCAGTCGAGTCCCTCGTCCCACCGGCCTTCGTGCATGTACGACAACCCTTTCTGGGCGAGACCGGCCATCTTGAGTCGGGGGTCACCCAGCTCGTCAGCCGATCGGATCGTCTCGTCGGCCAGTCGCTGCGCCTCGTCGGCGTGGCCGGCCTGGGCATGTGCGTGGGCCAAGCTGTTCAGCGCCCAACCCCGACGGAACAGCTGTCCTCCGGCATCTGCCCGCTCGACGTTGGCCGAATGGAAGTGGATGGCCCCGTCGTAGTCGCCGTCGACGATGGCGAGATTGCCGAGCTGGTGGCGGACCAGGAGCGTCTCCTCGATGTGACCGGCAGCTTCTCCGCGAGCCAAGCCGTCCTCGAGGAGGCGGCGCGCTCGGCCGAAGTCGCCATCGCGGAACAGTGCGATGCGGGAGAGCTCCGTGCACGCCAGGAGCCAGTGTCTCGTGAGCCCATCGGCTTCTGCGGTCTCCATCAGCTGTTCGAGCAACTGCTTCGCCTCGTCGAATCGGCCGGCGACCACGAGGGAGTAGCTCTGCTCGACGATCAGCTGCAGCTGGTCCGTGCCGTCGGACGCAGCGTGCTGAGCCGCCAACGCGAACAGGCGTGCAGCCTCGGTGTACGCGCTCTGTCCCTGGGCCTGTCGGGCGGCACGGGAGTACCAGGTCGCCGCGTTGGCGCTGTCGTGGGCCTGCTCGTAGTGGGTTGCGATGGTGAGTGCGAGTTCGTCGGCGCGGTGGACGGCGGCTCCCTCGAGCCACAGGGCGGCCCGTGCATGGAGCGCCGGCCGTTGTTCGATGTCGATCGTGTCGTAGGTGACGACACGGGTGAAGTCGTGCTTGAACGCCTCCTCCCCGGTGCCGTCGAAGCGACTCTCCGGCTGTGGTGTCACGAGCTCGGCGATGGTGAGTCGACCCAGGGCGTCATCGACGTCGATGTGGTCGCCCAGCAGCGCTTGGACCGCTCGGTCCCAGAAGTAGCGGCCGAACACACTCCCTGCCTGCAGGACCGCGAACTCCTCCGCGGAGAGGTAGTCGAGTCGGGCCTGCAGGACCCCGGTGAGCGTGGTCGGGACCTTGGCATCGCGGAGCCGTTGCGCGTCGAACCGCCAGGGAACGACACTCGTGTCGATCACTCGGTCGTCGATCAGCATCTTGATCAGCTCTTCCACGTGGAAGGGGTTGCCGTCGCACCGCTCGCCCACGCTCCGTCGGAGCGGTTCGGGCGAGTCGCCCATCGGCGCCAGCAGCTCTCCGAGGAGCGCGTCGATCTCCTCATGACCGAGCGGTTCGAGGCGGACGGGGTCGTGGGTGTCGCCCAGCCCGCCGGGTTCCCCCCACGTCGGCCGATCACCGAGGAGGGTCGGGCGCGTCGACGCGAGCACGAAGAGCCCGGTGATGTGCTCGGCGATCAACTGCTCGAACAGGTCGAGCGAGTCGCCGTCGGCCCAGTGCAGATCCTCGAGGATGATCACCATCGGGCGGCGGCGGTCGACGGTGGCGGCGACGTAGTCGAAGAAGTCGTTGATCGCGGCATTGCGGCGGAACTGCGCGTCGTCGCGACCCAAGCCGAACTCGCCCGGGACCAGCCCGGCGAGCCATCCGACCGAGCGGGCCATGGCGGCGGCGGGTCGACCAGCGGTCTCGCTGAAGCCGCGCTTGAGCTTGTCGAGCACCTGTTCGGGGTCGTCGGTGTCGGGAATCGCGAAGCGATCGGCCAAGACGCTCCGGAGCAGCGCGAACGGCGTGTTCGCAGAGCCGGGCAGCGCGCGACCCTGCACCACTTGCAAGCTGAGTCGTGAAACGATCGAGGCCTGGGCGAACTCGAGGAGTCGTGACTTCCCGATTCCCGGGTCGCCGATCAGCACCATGCTCGAGGGGGCGCCGTCCGCCTCGAGCGAGTCGAGACGGATCCCGAGCAGGGTCTGTTCGGCGGCTCGACCGACCAACTGCGTCTCGGTGCCATCGAGCCCGCGCAGGTATCCCTTGCGGACCTCGGGGCGTGCTCCGAGCACCCGGTAGGCGCGCACTGGTTCCTCGCGGCCCTTGAGGGCTTGATCGCCGACGTCCTGGAGATCGAAGACACCGCGCACCTGGTGATACGTCGCCCGGCTGATCCAGACCTCACCCGGACCCGCTTTGCCCTCGAGTCGTGCAGCGACGTTCGTGGTGTCGCCCAGCGTCGTGTACCCGAAGTCGTCGAGCGCTCGGAGGTGGACGGGACCCGTGTTGATCCCGATGCTCACGGTTGCAGCGACGTTCGCTCCCGCGACGAGGATGCCGTCCCGTTCGACTCGCTCGATGATCTGCAGGGCGGCGGAAACGGCCTCCTGCGCGTCGTCTTCGAGGGCCGTGGTGTCGCTCCAGACGGCGAGGACACCATCGCCCATGTGCTGGAGCACGTTGCCGCGGTGCTCGGTGATGATGTCGTCGACCGACTGCCAGAACCCGGACAGCATGCGTGCGAGTTCCTCGGGATCGAGGTGCTCGGACAACGTGGTGAAGCCCGACAGGTCGGCGAACATGACCGTGACCTGCCGCCTCCGCACGCGCGGTGTATCGGCGACCTCCGCGAGACTGGCTCTCAGCGGTGCGAGCGCCGTCTCGACGACGTCATCGCCCAGCACATGACGCTGGGCCTCCAGCGCATCGATCGCAGTCTGGATCTTGGCAGGGTCGGTGGCGCTCATCGGACGGCTCGGCGGCCGGGACACCGTGTTGGCGCCCCGACGATCGACTGCCAAACTAGCCAACCACCGCCCCGGCTGGACGCCGGTGCCGGATCGACGTCAGGCCGTCAGGATCGGGGCGATGCGGACGGGGCCGCGGCGCTCGGTGACGTCGGCGTACTCGGCGACCAGCCGGACGGGCAAGGGGCGAATCCCAAACCGTGTGTCGCAGGTTCGATCCCTTCCAGGGGCGCCATGTGATCGACGCGGACGTGTGGTGGGTGGGCTCGGCGTGAATCTCCCGTCGCCACTTTCACGATGCGGAGGTTCTTGGCCTGGATCATCGCGCGGACTCGCGAGCGGCTCCACCGAACGGACGTGCCGTTCATGAGCGGTCCACCCCTGCGGCCTGCGTCGACCTCGGCTTCGTCGGTGCTGCCGAGCCGGTCGCCGTCGGCGAGTGGCCCGGGCTCAGGTCCTGGACATGACCTCGTACTACTTCCGTGGTCTCACGGTCGAGCGCGGTATTCATGACGACCACGAGTACCGCCAGGCCCTCGTGGACCAGTGGTGTTCCGCAGCCGAACGGAACCTCGAGCACACCCGCCCGAAAGCCACTGACGCATACCAACCGATTCACCACTCACCCGGCTTCCGGTCGACCACATAGTCGTGACCGGGGAGAGCTGAGTCGGTTGCTCGGTGAGTCGAAGACGTGGGCGGTGGGCATGGACGAGTCGGCGGTCGTCGACGGCGTCATGATCGCAGCGTGAATCGTGTGCCGTCGAAGGTGCCGACCACCTGAACACGATCGTCGCTCCAGCGCACGGACTGTTCCTCCTCGAGTTCCACGGTGAGCGCTTCGGGGTTGGCGATCACGAGCGAGACGCCACCGCACTGGGGCGGATACGACTCCATCAACACTTCACACAACCTGGCGTCGTCGTCCCACACGATGTAGCCGATCACTGTTGCGTCGGTGGCCACCTCGCCTGCGAGGAGCGCACCGATCTCGATCGGAGCGGTTGCGCTCGATGTCGCCGGCGGTACGACGTCGTCGGGCGGCCACGGCGCCTCGTCGACGCGAACGACGAACTCCGCGATTCGTTCGGGCACGACGGGGTCGTCGAACGAACGCAGGTACTCGAGGCGGAGCACCTGAGCCCCATCGACGGCCTCGAACACGAACACGTCGACGCCCGATGCTCCCACCAGCTCGGTGTCGGCCGGTTCGTGATCTCGGGTGACGAGGTCCACCGCGCTCAGACCGGCGTCGTCGGCGACCTCCCATGAATACCCCGTACTCGGATTGGAGTCGAGCCGAATCTTGAATCGCTCGCCCGCCTCGACGAGGATCTCCGTTCCGCTGTCGGCGTCGCCGTAGACGGTCGGCTCGGCCGGGTCAGTCGAACACGCGGGCATGACCAGCGCGGCAGCGCAGACGGCGAGGAAGGACGACCTCATACCTCGGAGCCTCATCGAACTGCGGTCGGTGGGGTAGGTGCGAACGACCCGACCCCGGCCCTGTCTCGACGTGGTGAACCCACCGGACCGTGGCACGCACGCGCACCCGCTCTACGGTGCGCACATGGCCGAGGAGCAGCGCGGACGCATGAAGATCGGAATCCAACTCCCCGAGGTGGAATGGGAGGTGCCGTTCCCGGAGCTGCTCGCCATGGCGCGAACTGCCGAGGACGTGGGCTTCGACTCGCTGTGGCTCGGCGACCACCTGCTCTACGAGCTCGATGTGGGCGACCGCGGCCCGTGGGAGGTCTGGACGTCGCTGGCGGCGATTGCTGCCTCGACGACGACCATCCAGCTGGGGCCGCTCGTCGCCTCGACGAGTTTCCATGCTCCGGCCATGCTCGCGAAGCTGGCCACGACGGTCGATGCCATCTCGCAGGGCCGGTTGATCCTCGGGTTGGGCGCCGGCTGGAACCGTCGGGAGTACGACGCGTTCGGCTTCCCGTACGATCACCGGGTCAGCAGGTTCGCCGAGGCGTTCACGATCGTTCGCACACTGTTGCAAGACGGCGAGATCGACTTCCACGGCGAGTTCTACGACGTCGATCGGTGCGTTCTCGTCCCCCGTTCGAGCGAGGCCGGTCCGCCGATCATGGTCGGCTCGATCGGCGATCGGATGCTCGACATCACGCTCCCTCACGTGGACGCCTGGAACATGTGGTGGAGCCAGTACGGCAACTCTGTCGAGGGGTTCGCCCGAGAGAAGGAACGCGTCGACCACCTGATCGCTGCGACCGGCCGCCCACCCGGCGAGGTCGAAGCGACCGCTGCCGTCCTCGTGCAGCTCGAAGGTGGTGTCGGTCGACAGATGGGCGACTACGACGACATCGCTGCGGTCGCCCCGCTGACCGGGTCGGACGAGGAGCTCGCCTCCAGGCTTCGAGCGTTCGAGTCGGCAGGTGCCCGTCATGTGCAGCTCGTAGTCGATCCGATCACGCGCCGGTTGATCGAGCGGCTCGGTGACGTCCTCACAGCCTTCCGTAGCTGATCGACCGCTCCGCTCGGAGCCGTTCGCCAGCCACCCACCCCGGTTGCGATGAGCAACCACGCAGATCTGGAGGATTCACTCATCGCGCGACCTGTCGAACGGGCGTGCGCAGACGACCTCGCATGATCCGGTACTGAGTGGGCCGGTCAGAGCCGCGCCCGAAAGCTCGGTTGCATGTCGCAGATCGGATCCCTGCCGAGGCCACGTGGTGAGCTCACTACAGTGGTTGGCTCACGACTCGGCGAACACAAGGAGAAGCTGACCTATGGGGCTCATTCGGGCGGCAGTTGGAGCAATCGGCGGCACGTTGGCCGACCAGTGGAAGGACTTCTACACGGTGCCGGAAGGCATCGCCCCGACGGCGGCCATGTTCGCCGCCGTGCCTCGCGGCGAGAACGCCGGCCGCGGTTCGAACACCAAGGCGTCCGAAGGTGTGATCACGAACGGCAGCCGCATCCTCGTCCCCGAGGGCTACGGCCTGATCCTGATGGAACAGGGAGCGATCACGGGATTCGCGGCCGAGGCCGGCGCGTACGAGTGGAACAGCGACGAGCAGGACTCGCAGTCGATCTTCGCAGGCAACGGCATCGTGAGCCCGCTCATCAAGACGTCGTGGGAACGCTTCAAGTTCGGCGGCCGACCCGGCGCCCAGCAGCGCGCCTACTTCGTGACGTTGAAGGAGTTGCCCAACAACCGATTCGGTACCCAATCGGAGATCTACTGGGACGACGCCTACATGAACGCGCAGGTCGGAGCGGTCACACGCGGTACGTACACGCTCAAGATCGCCGACCCGATCCTGTTCATCAAGGCGTGGGTGCCGGCGAAGTACCTCGAGCCGGGCCAGGTGTTCGACTTCACCGATCTCGACAACGACGCAGCGTCGCAGCTGTTCAACGAGGTCGTGGGCTCGCTCGCCCCGGCGTTCTCGATGTACACCAACGACCCGTCGAAGGGCAACCGCATCACCAAGATCCAGCAGGACTCGATCGGTTTTGCCCAGAGTCTGTCGGCGGCGGTCGAGCAGAACTACCAGTGGGCCACCGGGCGTGGTCTGGAGATCGTGGCCACCGCGATCATCTCGATCGAGTACGACGAGACCACCCGCGAGTTGCTGCGCAACGTGCAGCGAGCCGATGCACTCGCTGGCGCCCGTGGCAACTCGAACCTCCAGGCATCGGTCGCCGCCGGCTTCGAGTCGGCCGGCGAGAACACCGGAGCGGCCGGCCTCGTCGGGCTCGGTATCGCTTCGGGGGCAACGGGCCTCGGCGGATTGCAGCAACCGGTTCCCGGGATCGGTGCCCAGAGCACGCCGCCTCCGCCCCCACCTGCTGCAGCTGCCGCAGCTCCGGCGCCGGCACCCGCGGCTCCGGCAGCGCCGGCGGCCGAAGATCCCATGGCGCAGCTGACCAAGTTCAAAGAGATGCTCGACGCTGGATTGATCACCCAGGAGGACTACGACGCGGCCAAGAACAAGGTTCTCGGGCTCTGAGGCTCCGTACACGGACGCAGCGATGACGAGCCTGCCACCGCCCGGCGAGGGCGCCCAGCCGCCGATCGGCGCGCAGGGCGATCCGCCGGCCGAACCGACCATCGACACCGAGAACGAGCGACTGGACGATGGCGCCAACCGTTGCCCGCAGTGTGGTGCCACCGAGATCCAGTTGCGTCCGTCGGCGGGCACGCTCATCTGTCTGTTCTGCCGGCACGAGTGGTCGGAGGCGCGCCTCGACGAAGTGATCGACGACGGTGACCTCACCACGTTGAGCGGCACGACGATCGGATCGGGCGCCGCCGACATCGATGCCGATGTCGACTCGGTGATCACCATGAAGTGCGGTGGCTGCGGCGCCGACGTGGTGGTGAACACCGCTGAGCAGATGGGCGCTCGTTGCCACTGGTGTCGGCACGTGCTCACCGTCAACGAACAGGTGCCCAACGGAGCGGTGCCCGATGCGGTGTTGCCGTTCAGGCTCACCCACGACGAGGCCATCGCGAAGATCAACGAGTTCGCAGGCAAGCGACGCCTGTTCGCCGATCGAGGTTTTCTCCGCGACTTCAAGCCCGAGAACATCGTCGGTGTCTACATGCCGTACATGGTGGTCGATGGCAAGGCCAGTGCCGACGTTGCCGGCCACGGCGAGGTGCAGACACGGCGCTACACGAAGGGCTCCGGTGACGACAAGGAGACCTACTACGACGCCGACGTGTACCAGGTGCAGCGCCACGTCGACTTCACCGTCGACGATCTCACGATCGAGTCGTCAGCCGAGCGGGCGCACATGAATGCTGCGGTCAACACCAACAACATCATCAACACGATCCTGCCGTTCGACACCAAGAACGCAGTGACGTGGAACGCCAGCTATCTCACCGGTTTCACCTCCGAGAAGCGTGATCAGGACGTCGATCATCTGCGTCCCGAACTCGAGGACCAGTTCCTCTCGATCGCGAGGTCGCAGGTCGCCTCGAGTGTCGATCGCTACGACCGTGGCGTGCGCTGGGAACGCGAACGGCTCGACGTGCACGGCACCCGCTGGGTGGCGATGTACCTGCCAGTCTGGCTGTACTCGCACTACCACGAACAGGGCGGCAAGGGCATGGTGCACTACATCGCCGTGAACGGTCGGACAGGCGAAGTCATGGGCAGCGTTCCGGTGTCGCACCGCCGGTTGTTCCTCGCTGCGCTGTTCACCGGCACGATCATCGAAGGCCTCATGATCGCAATCCTGGCGGCGAGCGGATGATCGCCGCAGCGCTCGCAGAGTTGGCGTCGACGCTGATCGCTGGTGCCGAGGGCGACGGCGATGCTCCGTGGATCCTGCTCGCCCTCGGGCCTGCCGGCGCAGGGGCGACATACTTCGGGCTCTGGCGCTACTACCGCAACACGCACACGTCGCATGCCTTCGAGCGCGAGACCCGCATCGAGTCGCAGTCGATCACCGGCGACGACGCGAAGGTGAACGAGATCAGGGGCACCAAGCGGTCACAGATCGACGGCGACAACCGCACGGACCACCGCAAACGAGTGCAACGGTTCGGCGGGTAGTCGGTCCTGCGGACCTCTCGCGGTGTACTGATCAGGCGGTGATGCCGGCCCAGGTGCAGAAGTTGGCGATCAGGCGACGGCCGGCTGGATGCTCGTCGGTCCACCACTCGGGATGAAACTGGGTGCCCGCGAGCGGGAGGGTTTCGTGGGCCAGGTACTGCAGTTCGGTGATGTCGGTTCGAGCGAGGTTCACGAAACCGTCGGGTGCGCTCTTCAGCTCAGAGGTGTGCGCATGCCTGAACACCGGATGCCGATCGAGACCCTCGAGCAGCGGGTGCTCGCCGATCAGTTCGACGGGTTCGTAGCCGAGTTCCTTTCGCCAGCCGGGCTCGTACTTGGGGTGGGGGTCGACCTCGTCGTCGCCGAGGCGGCCCACCCGGTCGAGACGTGCGCCAAGCGTGGTGCCCATGAACTGCAGCCCGCCACAGAAGCCGAACACCGGGATGCGACCCGACCGGACAATGGTGGCCAGCCCGTCCAGATCGGCAGCGTCGTAGACCTCGGGAGCGGCACCGTTGCCGCTGATGAACACCGCAGCGACATCCAGTTCGTCGACGATGTCGGCGTCGACGTCGGTGTACCGCTGGAGCAGGCATCGGTGCCCCGAGACGTCTTGGAGCATGTACGAGATGCGTGTCCGTGCGGCGAGGATGAAGTCGGCGTGCGCCTTGGTGTAGGTCGATGCGTGTTCGTAGTCGACGTACAGGATCATGGGTGAGTCCCTCAGGCGTACGCGTCGAACAGCTCGGCGACCGCCTTGGCTTGGCCGCCCGAGGTCGACGAGGGAACCACGATCGGGGTGACACCAGCGTCGAACCAGGCCTCGACGCCGTTGCGAACCCGATCGGCGGGGCCCGACAGGGTGCAGTCGTCGAGCCAGGCGTCGCTCATCGCAGTCAGCAGGGCGTCGGTGTCGCCGGCATCGATTGCCGACTTCGCCGCCCCCATCTCGGCTTCGTAGCCCGCCTCGGCCCAGTAGTTGCGGTAGTTGGGAAGCGCGACGTAACCCTGCAGCGTCTTGCGGTTGCGGGCGCGAGCTGCGTCGATGTCGTCGTCGATCACGGTCGGGATCATGTTGCCGATCCAGAAGCCCGCGCTGCGACGTTCGTCGGGAACGAGGCCCACCGAGTGCGGCATCCGGCTCAGCGAGCCATTCGCCCACACCGCTCCGTCGCCCACCTCGACCGAGAGCGCCACCATCTTGTCGCGCAAGGTTGCGAGCACGACCGGCGGAAGCCCGCCCATGTGCTCGGCCGCGGATCGCATCGTCTCCACGTACTCGCGCATGTCCGACAGCGGTCGGCCGGTCTCGACGCCGAGTCGCTTGATGACCGGCCCGTGCGTGACGCCGACCCCGAGACGGAATCGACCCTCGGCGATCTCGTGGAGGTAGCTCGCCGTCGTGGCCAGCGCGATCGGATGTTGCAGATAGATCGGCTGGATCGACGTTCCCACTTCGAGGGTGGTGGTCGCTTCTGCGATCGAGAGGCACAGCCCCAGTGCGTCACCGAAACTCGGGCAGTAGACGCCGGGGAAGCCTCTGGCCTCGATGTCCTTGGCGAGCTCGACGGTGCGTGCGCGTCGCCCCGGTGAGGCGGCCAGCGAGAGAGCAGGAAGGCGAGCGGTCATGGGTCGAACGTAGCCGCCCGCGTCGCCCCCGGACACAGAGCGATGAGTCTCCGCGACGAGAGGTGTCGCACAGACTCATCGCCTCGGCCCCAGCGCACCGGGCGATGAGTCTTCTCGACGACAGGTGTACCGCAGACTCATCGCTGCGGCGGGGCGTTTCGTCAGACGGTCTCGCCCCAGTGCTCCTTGGTCTGCACCAGCCAGAACACGGCGAACAGCGTGATCTCGGTGGCTTCGAGCACCAAGACCATGTGCTCCCACTGCGAGCCCAGGGGAAACATGATCGCCGGCGCGACCACCATCGCAGCGGCGATCGTCGCATAGAGCCAGAAGTACGTGCGCGGCGCGGGGTCGTGTCGTCGACTCCACGCATTGCCGCCGACCGCAAACGCGAGGAACAGGAACATCAGCACCGCCGCGATGCCGTGAGCACGGGTGTCGAAGTCGTCCCACCAGACGAACAGTGCCGCACCGGTCAGGAGGAAGACCATGGCGGCGAGCAACCCCACCCGCATGCCGAGGTCACCGACTTCGGCGACCGCCTTGACGTTGCTGGTGGCGATGCTCGCGATCACCGCAGCGACGACCAATCCGGCGATGCCGGTGATCAATAGCGCGGTGATGTTGTTGTCGATGTTCGCAATCACCCAGGCGGCAAGATTGCCGTCGTCGTCGACCGGGAGGCGTCCGGGGCTCTGCGACCAGCACTCGCCGACATCGGTGGTCGGTACGACTGCCACGACCGGCGCCAGCATCCCCGCAGCGTTGAGCGTGGCGTCCTCCCATGCGGTGCTGCCCTTGATGACGATCAGGCACAGGCCGATCGCCAACAGCATCCCCACGAAGATCGCTCGTACGGGCGTGTAGTAGTAGGCCGACACCGACGTCTGCCAGCAGTCGACGTTCGATCGTTCGATCACGATCGACACACCGAGCAGCACCACCGCCCCGACCATCGTGATCCGCAGGTAGCGGTAGGTCTTGACAGCGGCGATGTCGGTCATTCGTGCCAGTCGAGGGTGTCGCGCATCACCGTCTCGAACTCCTCGAACGGCATCGACGACTTCACGGAGTGGATCAGCTGGGCGTCGTTGCCCACGAAGTTCCGGAACGGCGCCTCGGCGTCGAGCGAAGCTCGCACGATCGCGTCTGCGACGTCTTGCGCGTCGGGAGCGGGGCCGTCGCCCGACAGCACACCCTGTGACTCCCGGAAGCGCCCGGCACGATCGAAGTAGTCGGAGCTCTGCCAGCCGTCGACGGTGACGATGTTGTCGTGGAAGCCGGTGTCGAAGCGTCCCGGTTCGACCAATCGCACCCGGATGCCGAACCCGCTGGTTTCGAAGTGCAACGCCTCGCTGAGACCTTCGAGCGCGTGCTTCGAGGCCGAGTAGGCGCCACCGAACGGCGACCCGACGACACCCGCGATGCTCGAGACGTTGACGATCGTTCCGGAGCCACGCTCACGCCAGGCAGGCAGCACCGCACGGATCACCCGCATCGGTCCGAGCACGTTCGTGTCGAGCTGTCGAGTCCACAGTTCGTCGTCGACCAGTTCGAGGGCGCCCGCCACTTCGAAGCCGGCGTTGTTGACGACGACGTCGATCGTGGCAGGGTCACCGACACCGTCGGCGACCGACGCCGGGTCGCACACGTCGAGCCGACGAATCTCGATCGGGAGACCCTCAGCGGCAGCCGTCGCACGGAGATCGTCCCCCTTGGCGACGGTGCGCATGGTGGCGATCACGTCGTGGCCCTGTCGGGCGAGGCTGAGTGCGGCGAGCTTGCCGAAACCGCTGTTGCTGCCGGTGATGAGAATGCGGGTCATGGAGGTCCAATCGTGGCCGAGAACGAACGCTCGCCGTGGTCCCCGCTGGGGTGTGGTGAGCGACTGGTTGGTGCGGAGCCTCTCAGATCGCCGCAGCGACCAGCGAGGCGGTCACCACGACCACGAACGTCAGCACGATGGCTTCGGCGGTGACCGTCGCCCGCGCCGTCCGTTGGAGCTCGGCATCTCCAGGTCGAGCCTCGAGCGCCGGGAGCAGGCGGAAGTGGTTCCACGCACCGAATGCCATGGCGACTCCGGCGGCGGCCGTTTTCAGCATCAGCGTCTGGCCCCACTCGGTGCTGGTGAGATCGGAGAACGAATCGGCGATCAGGAACGCCATCAGCAGTCCGGCAGCGACGACTGCGCCGAGCGCCACCGTCGCAATCGACGAGAACCGCACGACGAGATCGAGCGCCCCGGTCGGGCGGCCCTGGCGACGCCGTCGCCACATGATTGCTGCCATCGCAATCACGCCACCGGCCCAGATCGATCCGGCGACGACATGGACGCTGTTCGCGAGCGCGTGCAACGGTCGGAAACCCTCGGTCACCGTGTGGCCGTCGAACCAGAACGATGCGACGAGGAGCGCCGCTCCGGCGAGTCCGAGTGTGGACCGGCGGTCCGGGGCCCAGCGGGCAAGATCTCGAGCCTCGGATGCCGAGGTGACCTGTTGGTCGTCGTCGAGGCCGGGACTTGTCGCCGATCCTGCCGATGCGACGGTGTGATCGATGTCGACGGCGGCCGACAATGGTCGCGGCGTCCGCTGCCGTGCGCCGATCGTGGTGGCGGCGATTCCTGCGGCGATGGCGATTCCGGCGACGAGCCGCATCGTGGTGGCAGCACCGGCCGATGTCGACCAGGCCGACGACACGGCATCGCCGGCGACGCGGGCGACGCCGACGTACTCGATGGCAGCGCCGAGCGCGAGCGCGGCGCCTGCCACCCGCACCCCCCGCAGCAGCCAACCGATCTCGCTCGCCGGCCCTCGCAACGTGGCGAAGGCAACCGCCAGGCCGCCGAGGGCGAGCACGGTCGCCAGGAGCGTCACGGTGCGACCGATGCCTGCTGTTGTCTCGCCGGGGCGGGAGTCGTCGACGTCGAGGAATGCAGCCATGTCGATGGCAGCGCCCGTCGAAGTTGCTGACGAACCCCCCGAATCGTCCATGCCGGCCATTCCCGCGCTCGTATCGGTCGGAGCGCTCTCCGGCACCGGAACGGTCGTCGGCGCCTGCGGGGTGGTGGCATCTGGCGCGGCCTCCGCCGGCACCGAGGTGATGGTGGTGGTGTCAGGTGGTGGCGTCGGTGCTGCCACGCCTGCCGTGAACGAGAAGCTGCCCTCGATCGGGTGCGAATCACCCGCACGAACGCTCCAACGCACCCCGATCTGTCCTCCGCTGAGGGCCGGGTCGAAGTTGAGCGTGAACGTCTTGGCGTCGTCGCTGACGACCGAGTCGGGCCGACGCAATTGTCCGTCGGCGTCGAGCACGACGAAGCCGTCGCCTGCCTCGGTCGACTCGCCGGTGAACTCGAGCACGATCTGGCTGACAGGTCCTTCGACGACGTCGCCGTTCGCCGGGTCCGAGCCGACGAAGTCGGTGTGAGCCGAAGCGGGCGTGGCGCCGCCGAACAGCGCAGCGGTGCAGGCGAGCAGCACAGCGAACACCAGCCGGCGGAGCGCGACGACTCGCGAGACACTCGTCGGTTCCGGCATGGACGTACAGGCTACGGCAGGGTGTGAGGTGTCGTCGCTCGGGACGCGTGGGTGCGCCCGTGCCCCCGCCCGTGCCCTGCAGGCTGTGGTGGTCAGCCGGCGGTGACGTTGTCGCGCAGTTGGCGTTTGAGGATCTTGCCGGAGGCGTTGCGTGGAAGCTGCTCGGTCACGATCGTGATCCGGCTCGGCACCTTGAAGTTGGCAAGGCGTTCACCGACGAACCGCTGCAGCTCGTCGACGTCGAGCGTGGCGCCCTCCCTGACCATCACATGACAGGCGAGCTCCTCGCCGAGGCGTTCGTGCGGGATGCCGTAGACCGCCGCTTCGTAGACCGCTGGGTGTTCGTAGATCGCTGCTTCGACCTCTGCGGAGTAGATGTTCTCGCCGCCGCGCAGCACCATGTCCTTCGCTCGGTCGCTGACGTAGACGAACCCTTCGTCGTCGATGTGTCCGATGTCGCCCGAGCGCAGCCACCCGTCGACGATCGTGTCGGCCGTGGCGTCGGGACGGTTCCAGTAGCCGCGGATCAGCATCGGCCCGCGGAACCAGATCTCTCCGGTCTCGCCTGGGGTCAGCACGGTGCCCATCGGATCGGTGACGCGGAGGTCCATGATCGGCACCGCCCGCCCCGTGGAGGTGGGGTGAGCGAGGAAGTCGTCCCCGGCGTTGCCGGGGCCATAGGCGTTCGTCTCGGTCATGCCGTACCCGAGGCTGGGTCGGCCCTTGGAGAAGTTGTCCTCGATCCGCTTGACCAACTCGGGTGGCATCGGTGCCCCGCCGCCGCCCACCGCAGTGAGGCTGGAGGTGTCGCGTTGGTCGAACGTGGGGGCCTCGAGCAGGTCCCAACTCATCGTCGGCACGCCGACGAAGTTCGTGACACGTTCGCGCTCGATCAACTCGAGGGCCCGGTCGGGGTTCCACTTGTAGGTCATCACGAGCTTCGAGCCGCCGACGAATGCGCCGAGCATCACCGGTACGAGACCGGTCACGTGGAACAGCGGGACGGGCAGCATCACCGCCGCCTGGGGCTTGTCGGGATCCGGCGGGGCGGTGTCGCGCAACGAGTTGACCGCTGCGCGTGCCGCGAACGCCATCAGGGAGTTGAGAACGGCGCGGTGGGTCGACACGGCGCCCTTCGGGTTGCCGGTGGTTCCGGAGGTGTAGAGGATCGTGACGTCGTCGTCGGGATCGATCTCGACGTCGGGCAGCGTGGCCGAGGGTGTGATGAGGTCTTCGAGTGCGATGACCTCGAACGGATCGTCGTCGCGGGCTTCGGCGCCTTCGCGGACGGTGACGACCTTGGCGGTGATCGACCCGGACTCGGCGGAGCGCATCCGGTCGAGGCGGTCGGCGTCGGCGATGACGACGTTCGATCCGGAGTCGTCGAGTGCGAAGACCATCTCGTCGGTCTGCCACCACGCGTTCATCGGTACGGCGACTGCACCGACTGCGGTGATGGCGGCGAAGGCTGCGATCCACTCTGGATAGTTGCGCATCGCGATCGCCACACGGTCGCCGTTGGCGACGCCGAGGTCGTGGACGAGGGCATGACCGATCTGGCCGACGAGTTCGAGCACCCTCGGCATCGGCCACCGCTCGTCTTCGAACACGATGAAGTCGTCGGTCCGTGCTGCGGCCGCTGCGAACAGGTAGCGCATGTTCGGCGGGGTTCCGGCGAACACCTTGGTCGGGATGCCGGCGACATCGACCTCCTGGATCTCGAAACGGGTTCCTGGTGCGCACACCTGCGCACACGCTTCCTGAAAGGTCATCGTCATGGCTCCCCGTCGTACCACACCGATCGTGGTTCCCCGTGCCCTGGGCGCCGGGAACCTTGCTCTCGATCGTGGTTCCCCGTGCCCTGGGCGCCGGGAACCTGGTTGCTGAGCGGGCCGGGGTAGCGTCGCTCACGTGTGCGACACGTTGGTCTCGCTGACCCCTGACGGGGTGTTGTTCGCAAAGAACAGCGATCGAGATCCGAACGAGGCGCAGATTCCGCGTTGGCATCCGGCGAGCGACCACGCTGGGGGCGACGTCGACTGCACCTGGATCTCGATCCCGCAGACCGACCACACCAATGCGGTCCTGGTGTCGCAACCCTGGTGGATGTGGGGCGCCGAGATGGGCGCCAACGAGCACGGCGTGGTGATCGGGAACGAAGCAGTGTTCACGACCGAGCCACTCGGCGACGCTGCCCTGCTCGGTATGGATCTCGTGCGGCTCGCACTCGAGCGGGCGGCAACCGCCCACGAGGCGGTCGGTGTCATCGTCGAGCTGCTCGAACGCCACGGCCAAGGCGGGCCGTGCAGCCACGAGAAGCCGGGGTTCTCGTATCACAACAGCTTCCTGGTCGCCGATCCGGCTGGGGCGATCGTGCTGGAGACCGCCGGGTCGCACTGGTCGACCGAAGAGGTGACGGGTCCCGGGCGGTCGATCTCCAACGGGCTCTCGATCGCAGGATTCGCCGAGCGGTTCACCTCGACCACCGAGGCCCGCAACGTCTCGTGCCTGGCCCGTCGAGCCCGCACCCAACCGGCGGCAGAAGCTGCCGTCGAGGTGGCGGACATGTTCGCCGCGCTCCGCGACCACGGAGGTGGCGTGTCGCCGGTGTGGTCGGAGACCGACGGTGCAATGGCAGCGCCGTGCGTGCACGCCGGCGGCAGCGTGTCGTCGTCGCAGAGCACTGCGTCGTGGGTCAGCGATCTGCGCAGCGATCCGCTGCACTGGGTGACGGCCACGTCGGCTCCGTGCACGTCGACGTTCCATCCTGTGCGGGTCGACCGCCCGGTCGATCAAGCCGCCGCGTTCGGTCCGGAGCCGACGAACCGCTACGACCCCGCCAGCCGCTGGTGGACCCACGAACTGCTCCACCGCTGCGTGCTACGCGACCACGAAGCGTCGACGGCTGTGTTCGCCGAAGCACGCGACCTCCTGGAGCGCGACTGGATCGCTTCGCCGCCCGACAGCGCCGATGCATTCGCCCGGTCGGCGGCAACCGAGCGACGGTGGCTCGACGAGTTGCTGGCCGCCGAGCTCGACGATGTCCGTCCGGAGTGGCTTCGCGAGCTCTGGGCCGGGCTCGACGAAGCTGCCGGCGTGCCGTCGGTCGCCCCGCAGGGCTGAGCCGATCGCGATTGCCGCGCTGTGTGTGAGCAACTCGTGCCGAGCCGTGCGTTCGAGCTGCCCCTCACGCCGTCGGTCAACGGTTCCGGGGATGCCGACGGGCGGACCGTTCGTTGCCTCGCTTGTAGTTGCCGGTGATGCGTGCCATCAGGTCCTGCTCGTCGTCACCGCCCGCATCTGCGACGAACGCAGCTGCAACATCGCCGCGCAGCGTGGTGGCAAGGTGGCCGTGATGGGTGATCACGACGTCGCCGTTCTTGCGACGACTCCATTCGAATCCCTCTGCTGCAGGCACGGCACCAGTCTGCCCGCTCCTTGTCGCCTCCAGTGACCGACGAGGAAGCGCCGCTACGGTCCGACACCGTGGAGCTCTCCGACTTCGTGCCGGCACCCAACCAACTCGAGATCGAACTGTACGAGGTCGAGAACGACGCCTTCGACCGACGCGAGCTCGTGCTCGAGACGATGCGAACGATCGCGCCGTGGGCCGGACGAACCCTCCTCGATCTGGGGTGCGGCACCGGCTACTGGTTCCGCCACTACGCCGACGCGGCTGAACTGATCGGCGTCGAGCCCGACGGCCGACTGCTCCATGCGGCCGAGGAGCGCCCGGCAGACGCAACGGTGGTGCAGGGTTCCGCCGAGCACATCCCACTTCCCGATGCGTCCGTCGACGTGGTGCACGCTCGGTTCGCCTACTTCTTCCCACCGGGCTGCGAGGCCGGCCTCGCCGAGGTGATGCGAGTGCTCCGACCCGGCGGCACGTTGGTGGTGGTCGACAACGATCTGCGCCACGGTGAGTTCGCCGGCTTGGTTGTTGCATCACCCTGGGCGGCGGGGCAGGGCCGAGCGGCCACGACCGACGAGTGGTGGTCCGGCCGAGGAGCGACGCGTCCGCGAGGTGATGAGCGAGTGGACGTTCGACACCCGTGCCGACCTCGAAGCGGTGCTTCGGCTCGAGCTCCCTGCCGACCTCGTCGAACCCTGGCTCGACGAGCACCCGGACCGCACGTCGATCAGCTACGGCTATGTGCTCTTCGCCGTCGACAGGGTCGCCGATACGGCCGCGGCGCCGACGTTCACCCTGTGAGCACGGAGACCGGAGTGGAGGAGCCGATGACGAACGACGTGCGGGAGTCCTACGACCGTATGGCTGCACAGTACGCGGCGCTCTTTCTCGGCGATCTCGACAACGACACCAACGGTCGGGCCCGGCTCGCGAGATTCGCGGGTCTGGCCGCTGTGCGCTCGGGGCCGGTCGCCGATCTCGGGTGCGGACCCGGCCACGTCGTCGACCACCTCAGCGAACTCGGCCTGACGGTCGTCGGGTACGACCTGTCACCCGGCCAGATCTCCGAAGCTCGGAGCGCGTTTCCTGACCGGCAGTTCCATGTCGGCGACCTCGCCGCACTCGATCACCACGAGGCCTCGCTGGGAGGAATCGTTGCGCGCTACTCGCTCATCCACATGGATCCGTCCGAGCTCGGCGAGGTCTTCGTGGAATGGTCGCGGCTCCTCGAGCCGGGAGCCCCGGTCCTCGTCTCGTTCTTCGCCGCGCCGTCGGTCGAGGACCACGGCAACCCGTTCGACCACGCGGTCGTGACGGCACATGCGTTGTTCCCTGCCACGATCGCGGAGCACTTGTGCGACGCCGGATTCACCGACCTCGAGGTCGATGTCTGCGCCCCGCCGGCAGGAGCGCGCCCGCTCGACCACGCGACGATCATCGCCCGCACGCGCAGCGCCTGAACGCACGCCCGCGAGGCGATGCCACGGGCGGATTCGGATGTCGAGCGGCGTCGGCGCCCCTCGTCAGTTGCTGTGCTGGTGGAGCGCGCCGCCCTCGGAAGCAAGTCGCTCGAGCAGCGGCGACAGGTTCCAGTGGTTTCCGCCGAGGGTCTCGCTGTAGTGCTTGATCTTGTCGACGATCTCGGCGAGACCGACCTGGTCGGCCCAGTACATCGGACCACCCCGGTAGACGGGCCAGCCGTAGCCGTTCACCCACACCACGTCGATGTCGCTGCCGCGGATGGCGATGCCCTCGTCGAGGATCTTGGCGCCCTCGTTGACCATCGGGTACAGCAGTCGTTCGAGCACTTCCTGGTCGGTGACCTCTCGCTGCTCGATCCCCTTGCCGACGGCAAAGTTCTTGATCAGCTCGACGACCTCGGGGTCCGGTGTCGACGCCCGTGTGTCGGGGTCGTAGGTGTAGTAGCCGCGCCCGTTCTTCTGGCCACGCCGTCCGTTCTCGCACAACACCTCTCGGATGGTGGAACTCGTGGACTTCTCCTCGTCCCAACCGATGTCGAGCCCCGCGAGGTCGCTCATCGCAAACGGTCCCATCGGGAAACCGAACTCGTACAGCACGTTGTCGACCTGGGCGGGTGTGGCGCCTTCGAGGATCATCCGCTCGGCTTCGGCGCCGCGGATGAACAGCATGCGGTTGCCGACGAAGCCGCGGCACACGCCGACCATCACCGGCACCTTGTTGATCTTCTTGCCGATCGCCATCGTGGTGGCCACGACGCTGTCGGACGACTTGTCGCCGCGTACGTTCTCGAGCAGCTTCATCACGTTGGCGGGTGAGAAGAAGTGCATGCCGATCACGCTCTCCGGGCGAGACGTGACCGCAGCGATCTCGTTGATGTCGAGCGCCGAGGTGTTCGAGGCGAGAATCGCTCCGGGCTTGCAGATCTCGTCGAGCTCCTTGAAGATCGACTGCTTCAGTTCCATGTTCTCGAAGACGGCCTCGATCACCATGTCGCAGTCGGCGAAGTCGGCCTTGTCGGTCGAGCCGGTGATCAACGCCATGCGCTGCTCGACCGCTTCAGCCGGGATCGACCCGCGAGAAGCAGAGCGCTCGTAGTTCTTGCGGACCACGCCGAGGCCACGATCGAGTGCGGCCTGGTCGCGCTCGACGATCGTGACGGCGATGCCGACGTTGGCGAAGTTCATGGCGATGCCGCCGCCCATCGTGCCGGCGCCGAGCACACCACACTTCTGCACGTCGATGATCGGCGTGTCCTTGGCGATGTCGGGGATCTTGTTGGCGGCACGCTCGGCGAAGAAGGCGTACCGCTGGGCACCGGACTGCGGGCCGGTCATCAGCTCCATGAACAGCTTGCCCTCGACCTTGAGGCCCTCGTCGAACGGCAGGTTGGCAGCTGCCTCGATGCACTGGATGTTGTACTCCGGCGCCAGGAAGCCACGCGTCTTGCGAGCGATCGACTTGCGGAAGTCGGCGAAGAGCTGGTCGTTGCCGCGGGCCTCCAGGACCTTCTCGTCCCGGTCGCGAACTCGTGCGAGCGGCAGGCTGTCGGCCACGGCCTTGTTGGCGAACGCGATGGCCGCCTCGCGCAGCTCGGCCGGGCCCCCCGTGGTGACGTCGTCGATCAGTCCGGCTTCGAGTGCTTCGCCGGTGCCGATGTGGCGGCCAGAAGTCATCATCTCCAGCGCCTTGGGCACGCCGACGAGTCGGGGCAGGCGCTGGGTGCCGCCGGCACCGGGGAGCAGGCCGAGGTTCACTTCGGGCAGCCCGAACTTCGCCGAGTCGACGGCGACGCGGTAGTGCGCACACAACGCAACTTCGAGACCGCCGCCGAGTGCGGTGCCGTGGATGGCGGCGATCACCGGGATCGACGCGTCCTCCATCGCCGCCTGCACCTCGTGGAGGCCGGCGGCCTGCGGAACGTTGCCACCGAATTCGCTGATGTCGGCACCGGCGATGAACGTGCGACCGTCACAGATCACGACGACGGCCTTCGCGCCGTCTTCGACCGCCTTGTTGATCCCGTCGAAGAGCCCCTGGCGCACATGCCAACTGAGGGCGTTGACCGGGGGGTTGTCGACGATCACGAGGGCAATGTCGCCAACGTCGGCAGCAACGGTGTCGAGACGGACGGAGTCGGAGATCGCAGTCATGCCGCCAGTCAAGCATTCAGCCCGGTCTGCGAGGACATCGCGAGCGCGACCGCTGAGGTCGTCGGGGTGTCAGGGGGCGATCGCGTTGCCGGGGAGGTCGCCGTCGGGGTGGAGCGCCGACTGGAAGCGGCGCATTCCGGCCAGCCATCGATCGCGGTCGGTCGCCTTGCGTTCGACGTACGTGGCGACCTCCGGATGCGGAAGGATCAGGAACTGTTCGTCACGAATCGCCTGCAGACACAACTGGGCGACATCGGCCGGATCGAGCACACCGTCGCCGCTGGCCACACCCCCTTCGAATCCGTCCTCGGCTGCATCGGCAGATGCCGCCATCGAGTTCTGGGGGCTGTTGCGCACGATGTTGGTGGCCACTGCCTGCGGGCAGAGCACCGAGAACCGGATGCCCTGATGGTGGTGGCTGATCGACAGCCACTCCGCGAGCGAGATCGCTGCGGCCTTGGTCATCGAATAGGCCATCGACCCGATCTGTGTCAGCAGCCCGGCTGCTGAGGCGGTGCTGAGGATGTAGCCCTCGCCGCGGGCGATCATCGACGGCAGCACGGCGCGCGCCGCGTAGATGTGGGCCATGCAGTGCACTTCCCACATGTTCTGGATCGCGTCGTTCGAGTCCTCGACGCCGGCGGCGGTCACGAAACCGGCGTTCGAGACGAACAGGTCGATCGGGCCGTGCGCGTCGAGCGTTGCCTCGACCATCGCCTGGATCGCCGACTCGTCGCGCACGTCGATCGCCACTGCCGTGCCGCCGATGTCGGTTGCCACCCGCTCGGCCTCGTCGCCATGCAGGTCGGCCACCACGACGTGTCGGGCACCCGCCGCATGCGCCGCTCGGGCGATTGCCTCGCCGATTCCCGACCCTGCCCCGGTGACGACGACGACTCGATCTGTGAGTTCCATGCGCGGAACCGTAGACCGCTGCCGGTGTCAGGCGGGAAGGCGGTGCAGGGGGTGCCCGGCATCGACCACGACGGTGCAGGCGTCGCCCACGTCGAGTGGCGTCGTCGTCGGCCCACCGGCCAGGTCGACATCGACCACCGATCCGTCGGAGCGCTGCACGGTGTAGCGCCAGGCTGCGCCGAGGTAGCGGCGCGCCATCACCCGATCGGCGCCGCTGCTGTCGTCGCAGGAGAGCGTCAGATCGTGTGGCCGCGCCATCATGGTGACGCCGGGTTGGTCCGGGTCGGCCAGGAACGACGCCTCGCCGAGGAACGTCGCGACGAACTGGTCGCTCGGTCGTTCGTACACCTCGTCGGGTCGATCGATCTGGAGCATCCGGCCGGCGCTCATCACCGCCACCCGATCACCGAGCGCCAGTGCTTCCTCGCGGTCGTGGGTGACCAGCACCGCGGCAGCATTGCGGAGGCGGAGCGCTTCGATCACGTCGGTGCGCACGTCGTCGCGCAGCGACGGGTCGAGGCTGGCAAACGGCTCGTCGAGGAGGACCACGGCGGGGTCGGGGGCAAGCGCACGGGCCAGAGCGATCCGCTGCTGCTCGCCGCCGGACAACTCGTGTGGGTACCGCTTCGCGACTCCGGGGAGTCGGACCAGTTCGAGCAGTTCGTCGACGCGGCGGGCGTGTGCGCGACGGTCGAGGTGGGTGAGCCCGAACGCGATGTTCTGATCGACGCGGCGGTGCGGAAACAGAGCGTGATCCTGGAAGACGAGGCCGATCCGGCGCTTCTCAGGGGGGAGTGCCGAGACGTCGGTACCGTCGAGCACGATGTGTCCAGCGGTCGTCGGATCGAGTCCCGCGATCGCCCGGAGCAGCGACGACTTGCCACACCCACTCGGGCCGACGATCACGACGAGCTCGCCATCGGCGACATCGAACGACACCCGGTCGACCACGTCACGCCCGCCGATGTGTCGGGTCACTCCGTTCACCGACAACGCGGCACGGGGCAGGTCGAGCGTGGCATCCATCGGGGAGGCAACGGTACCGGTGCTCGACGCAGGCCCGGACGCCGCCATGCCCAGATCATCATGCCGAGCGGTCGCCGTCGGTGGGTTCATGACACCGTCTCCGCTCCGTGTTCGAGGGTCCACAGCAGTGCTGCCACGAGCACCATCCCCACCGCCACGATTGCCAACGATGGCACCGCTGCCTGCACCCACAGGCTCTCGGATGTGGCCTGCCACACCCAGATCGGAAGCGTCTCGGTGCCGAAGGGCCTCAGCAGCAGCGTGATCGGGAGTTCCTTGAGCGTGTCGATCGCCACGAGCACCGACGCTGCGATGATGCCGGCGCCGGCAAGTGGCAGTTCGATCCGGGTGGCGACTCGGAATCGGCCGGCGCCGAGCGTCCGGGCGCTCGCCACCACCGACGGCGAGACCTTGCCGACGCTCGATTCGATGCCCTGGTAGGCCACTGCCAAGAAGCGCACGACGAGTGCGTAGATCAGGCCGACGAACGATCCGACGAGCAGCCAACCGTCAGGCAGCCATCCGGTGCGGTCGAGGGCGGCCAGTGTGACGAGCACACCGATCGCGACCACGGGGCCGGGGACGGTGTAGCCGAGCGTTGCCAGGCGTGCGAGCAGTGTGCTGCCCGCTCGGCGGCGGTTGAGACCTGCCGCCAGCAACAAGCCGAGCGCCAGGCAGGTGAGCGTGGCGACGGCTGCCACGCGGAGCGAGGACATCAGATGGAATCCGAGGTCGCCGGCGACGGTGGCGGTCTGGTCGGTTCGTCGGGCTTCGAGCGCCCAGGTGATCAGGCGGTAGACGGGCAGGGCAACGGCGAGCGTGAACATCGCCCATCCGATCATCGAGGCCCCTGCAGCCCGTGGGCCGCGCAGCTGCTCGACGTGGAGACCCGTCCGCGATCCCGACTGTGTGAATCGAGCGCGGCCCCGGGCGAGTCGTTCCATTGCGATCAGGACGATCGCGATCCCGATCAACAGCACCGCGAGCTCGGCCGCAGCGTTTCGGTTGCCGGTGCCGAACCAGACGCGGAGCACGCCGTCGGCGATCGTCGACACGTTGAACAGCCGTACCGTGCCGACGTCGGTGAGGACCTCCATGCCGACGAGCGCCGCGCCACCGGCGAGCGATGGTCGGGCCATCGGCAGCACCACGCGCCAGAACGCCTGCGTGCGACTGCAGCCGAGGCTGCGGGCTACGTCGATCGCTCGCTGCGACTGTTCGCGGAATGCCGCGCGGGCGAACAGGTAGACGTACGGGTACAGGGTGATCGTGAGCACGAGCGCACACAGCCAGATCGAGCGAACGCTCCGCGCGCCGAGTGGCTCCTGCAACGTGTCGAGCCAGACGAATCCGAGCACATAGCCGGGAATCGCGAGTGGCGTCACCAGCAGCCAACCCAACAACCGGCGCCCAGGGAACTGATAGGCGGTGACGAGCCAGGCCAGTGAGGTTCCGAGCACGAGCGTGCCGACGAGCACGGTGATCAGCAGCGTCGCCGTGTCCTGGATCATTCCAGGCAACCGGGTGGCCCACAGCTCCTCCCACACCTCGGTGCTCGGTTGCACGATCGACCACACGATGACCAGGACCGGCACCGAGATGGCGATCGCCACCGCGGAGATCACCGCGGTGGTCGTCCACGATCGTGCTCGCTGACCGATCGCCGACGCCGTCGACGAGCGCGACGGACTGCGACCTTCCGGATGACCGGCGAGGTCGTCGGGCGCGATGTCGGCGGCGTCGGTGATCGTGTTGGACATGCGAGCGGCGTCAGCTCACTCGTAGCCGGTGGCGCTCAGCACGACGACAGCGGCCGGCTGGTTCGCGCCGAGCTGGCGCACGGCTGCGAGGTCTGCGGTGAAGTCGCCGAAGCCGGCGATGATCTCGTTGGCTGCCACGTCGGGGTCGGCCGGGTACTCGAAGTTGGCGTCGGCGAATTGTTGCTGGCCGTCGGTGGCGAGCCATTCGATCAGGGCGAGCGCCCCGTCGGGGTTCGGTGCGTTGGCGGTGACCGCTGCGGTGCTCACGTTGACATGGGCGCCCCGACCGTCCTGCTCGGGCCACACGATCTCGACCGGGAAGTCGGGGTCCTCGGCCAGCAGCCGACCGAGGTAGTAGGTGTTGGCGATCGCAACGTCGCATTCACCGCTGGCGACCGCTTTGTAGATGTCGGTGTCGCTGTTGATGTAGAGCGGGTCGTTGTCGACCCATGACTGGACGATCTCGGTGGCACGCTCTTCGCCTTCGGCGATGATCAAGCTGGCGACCAGCGACTGCGTGTAGGGGTGCGTGCTCGGTCGCAGGCACAGCTTGCCGTCCCATTCGGGGTCGCCGACCGCTGCGTAGGTCGTGGGCGGGTCCTCGACACGCTCGGTGCTGGCGATGATGACGCGCAGGCGCTGACTGAGGGCGAACCAGTCGTCGGCCTCGCTGCGCAACTCCTCGGGAATGGTGTCGGTGAGGACATCGCTGTCGACGCTGGCGAGCACGCCGGCATCAGCTGAGAGTTCGATGTTGGCTGCGTCGGCGGTCATCACGACGTCGGCGGGGGTGTTGGCGCCCTCGGCAATCAGGCGCTCGCGCAGCTCGGGGTCGTTGCCGGTGGTGAACCGGACCTCGATGCCGGTGTCTGCAGTGAACTGATCGAACACGTCTTCGATGCCGTAGTGGCGGCCCGTGTAGACGGTGATCGAGCCGCCGTCGTCGGCGGTGGTGCCGTCGGCGCCGTCGTCGGCGCCAGAGGAGTCGGTGTCGCTCCCGCAGGCGCTCAGGACGAGGGCTCCGACGAGGGCGCTTCCCAACAGGTATCGGGGGTGCTTCTTCTTCATAGTTAGGCAACCCTAACAATCCGTCCGAAAGTATTGCAACCGCTTGTTCCGGATACCTCTGGGGGTATAGTGATGGACATGCGATTCCTCTCGTTCATGAACACGCCGGTCGGTCGCGGGATCAGGATCGCCGGCGGTCTCCTCCTCTTGGTCGGCGGTGTGGTGCTCGGCGGTCCAGCCGGCACCGCGCTCGCGCTGTTCGCGCTCCTGCCGATCGCCACCGGCGTGTTCGGACTGTGCCCGATCAATCCGTTGGTCGGTCGTCCGATGCGCTCGTGTGCCGTGCCGACCACGCAACGCACCCGTCAGGCCTGAGGTCGGGAGGTCGGAACACCGCCGCGCACGCGCCGTACCATGCGGCGATGCCCCTCGGACATCGACACGTCGGCGTGATCGGAGCGATGGCCGAGGAGGTCGACCGGCTTCACCACCACCTCGACACCGACTCGGTCACCGAACACGCGGGCCGGGTGTACCGCAGCGGTCTCCTCGCCGGCCAGCGAGTCACCGTGGTCCAGTCGCGAATCGGCAAGGTCGCCGCAACGCTCACGGCTGCATCGCTGATCCGCGATCACCACGTCGATGCGATCGTGTTCACCGGCATTGCGGGCGCGCTGCACGATCAGTTGGCCATCGGCGATGTCGTGGTCGCAAGCGAGCTCGTCCAGCACGACCTGGCCGGGCCACCCGAGATGTTCGCACGCGGCGAGATCCCACTGCTCGGCGTCGTCGAGCTGGCGACCGACGAATCGATGACGCGTGCGGCTGTCGACGCTGCGACGGCGTTCGTGGGCGACGGGCTGGATCGGGTCGTGACGTCTGCGCAGCTCGCCGAACTGGGTATCGGCCGACCGACCGTGCACGTCGGCCAGGTGGCGACCGGCGACGAGTTCATCGAAGGTGGCCTCAAGGATCTCGTTCGGCAACGAACACCTGATGCGATCTGCGTCGACATGGAAGGCGCTGCAGTCGCCCAGGTCTGCCACGAACTCGGTGGCGTGCCCCTGTGCGTGATCCGGTCGATCTCCGACCTCTCGAGCGGCACGGCCTCGGTCGACTTCCCGAAGTTCCTCGACCTGCTCGCCTCGCACTACTCCTACGAGATCCTCAGCCGGATGTTCACGACGTAGCGATTGGTGACACCGAACCCTGCATGTTTCGCGAGGTGTGCCGGGCAAGCCCGCCCGCATGCTTTCTAGGCTCCACTCGATGGCCGCCACCGCCGACACCACCGCCGACACCACCGCCTTCCCGACGCTCAGCGACGACCAGCTGGCCCGACTCGTCGACTACGGCGCGGAGTCGACCGTCGAGGCGGGGACATCTCTCTTCGTCGAAGGCCAGGCGTCGTACGACATGATCGTGCTCCTCGAGGGTGAAGCCGACATCGTCTACCTCCACCCGGCCACCGAGGTCGAGTCGCTGCTCGCCACCCACGGCGCCGGCAGGTTCCTCGGAGAACTCAGCCTCCTGACCGGGCAGCGCACGTTCCTGCGTGGGCGGATGCGGTCGGACGGCCGGGTCCGCCGGATCAGTCCGGACGAATTCCGCCGCCTGCTCGCCAGCGATCCGGAGATCGGTGACCTGGTGTTCGACGCGTTCGTGGCACGCCGAGAGATCATCCTGCAAGGAGCCGGGGCGGCGTCACTGAGGATCATCGGATCCAAGTACTCGAAGCGAGCGCTCGAACTCGGCAGCTACGTGCTCCGCCAGCGGTTGGCGTTCCAGTGGGTCGACGTCGAGGACGATTCGATCGAGGACCCCGACGTCCTGCTCGCCGGCGTCGGCGCCCGGCGCTCCGACATGCCGGTGGTCGTGTCGACCACTGCAGTCCTGCGAAATCCGACCGTCGGTGAACTGGCGGCGCACCTCGGTCTCGTCTACCAGCCGACCGCTCTCGAAGTCCTCGACGTGGTGATCGTCGGGGCCGGTCCGGCCGGACTGGCGGCGAGTGTGTACGGCGCATCGGAAGGGTTGTCGACGCTCCTGATCGACCGCATCGGCGTCGGGGGCCAGGCCGGCACGAGCAGCCGAATCGAGAACTACGTCGGGTTCCCGTCGGGGATCTCCGGTGGCGAACTGGTCGAGCGTGCGGCACTGCAGGCGCAGCGGCTCGGCGCCCGGATCACCAGCCCGTGCAGTGTCGAGCAGATCGAGGCAGTCTGCGACGGCTACCGGCTGACGTTGGGAGACGGCGCGGTGTTGATGGCACGAGCGGTCGTGATTGCACTCGGTGTCCAGTACCGCAAGCTGCCGCTCGCTCGACTCGAGGACTTCGAAGGCGCCGGGGTCTACTACGCGGCGACCGAACTCGAGGCGAACGTCTGCTCACCGGACCCCGTCACGGTGATCGGTGGGGGCAACTCGGCGGGACAGGCGGCCATCTTCCTTGCCCAGCGAGGATCCCAGGTCACGATCGCGATTCGTGGAGACAGCCTCACGTCGTCCATGTCGACCTACCTGGTCGACCGGATCGACGCCGCCGAGAACATCCACGTCGCGTCGCACACCGAAGTGACCGAACTGCACGGCGACACCCGGCTCGAAGAGGTCACGGTCACCAACAACGAGACGGGCGACACCGAGCGCCGGCCATGCGCCGGCCTCTTCTCGTTCATCGGTGCCGTGCCGCACACCGAGTGGTTGAACGGTTTCGTCGAACTCGACGAGAAGGGCTTCGTGCTCACCGACAGCGAGCTGCACGGCCTCCCGTTCGAACCGCTGCCGTTCGAGACCTCACGTCCCGGCGTGTTCGCCGCAGGTGATGTCCGAGCGCGCTCGATGAAGCGTGTCGCTGCAGCGGTTGGCGACGGTTCGAGCGCCATCCGCAGCGTCCACCAACGCCTCGCCGCCATGTGACGACTGGTGTCAGACACCAATCGTCACGCCGCTGTCGGCGGACGTGTAGATCGCGTCCACGATGCGGTGGGCGGGGAGTGCCTCACGCAGTGGGAGCGGCGACGGGGTGCCCTCGGTGATGGCGTCGAGGAACGGCGTGAGCGGGTTGAACATCGCCCCACCGACGACCGGAGCGAGGTCGCGCCGCCGGGCGTGCCCGGCGTCGATGCAGGTTCGTGCGAGGTCGTCGCCTCCGAGTGTCTGCACTGGTTCGCCGGTGAACTGCCAGGTGAGTGGGCTGGTCGCTTCGCCGTCGAGGTGGAGGTAGAGGTTCTCGCAGAAGATCTCGATGTTGCGCAGGCTCGGTCGATCGGTGATGTCGTGCCAGATCGACGTGAGCGACGCCACGGCACCGCTGGCGAAGTCGAGACGAGCCATGGCGACGTCGTCGATTCGCGGGTGGCCGTGGACCTCGCGCACGGTTGCGCTCACACGGTCCACATGACCGCAGAGCCACTGCATGATGTCGACGTCGTGGATCGAGTGTTCCAGCAGCGTGCCGCGGCCCGCACGGGCGGGATCGACCCGCCAGTTGGAGCCGTAGTGGCTCTGGATCGGAATGAACTGATCGTCGCGGAACGACACCGCGAGCAGGCGACCGGCGCGCCCGTCGGCGAGCAGGCTCTTGGCGTGCAGGAACTGTGGCATGAACCGCAAGATCAAGCCGACCTGATTCGCGACCTCGGCAGCCTCGACGTTGTCGACCATTCGTTGGGCCGATGCAGCGTCGACGGCGAGTGGCTTCTCGCAGAACACCGCAACGCCTCGTTCTGCAGCCGCCGCAACGAGACGTTCGTGCTCGGAGGTCCACGTGGTCACGAAGACCGCGTCCACGCGATCGAACAGCTCGTCATCGGTGACGACGTCGGCGCCGACGCGGCCGGCGAACGCCTCGGCGCGATCGGTGTCGAGGTCGTGCACGGCGACGATCCGGTGCTCAGCGGCGGTGTGTTTGAGGAACCAGTTGTGCGTGCGTGCGATGAAGCCGGTGCCGATGAACCCGACGCGAACCGTCATTGCGCCAACCTCTCACCATCGTGGATCGCACCGCCGCCGGCAAGCACGCAATCGTCGTACACGCTGCGACCGTATCCGAGCGATCGACGGCGGCATCGGTCATGAGCGCTCGTCTGCGCAGCTGCTCGGCCACCCGCCATACTGGCGCCCGCGGCGTCAGGCCACGTTCGAACGGAGGAACGCGAATGAGACGATCAACGAGGTTCGGAGGCGCGCTGCTGGCGCTCGGTCTCGCCGTGGCAGCGTGCGGCTCGGACGAAGCTGCCGACGTCGAGAGTGTCGAGGCCGTCGAGGCACAGCGAGCCGGCGATCCCGTCGATGAGGAGCTCCCATCGGACGCCGACGCCGATGCAACTGCCGAGGCGATCGATCTCGATGCGACGCGTGACGATGTCGACTGCAGCGACGAGGGGCTCGGCGCTGACGACGAGATCTCGTTCACGGCTGCGCACTACGTGGTCGACGGCAGATTGGGCGCGCTCTGCAACGGCGACGAGGACGACCGCATCTTCGACGCGTGGGAGGCGCTCGCAACGGTCGCGCCACGCGGCCAGCTCGGTGACCTCGGCGTGTTCACGGCGTTCGAGGAGGCCGATGCCGGCGATGAGATCACGCTGGCGTTCGTGCAGCCGCTCGACGACGACGCGACGCTGTTCCAGATGTCGGTCGGCCTCGACGAGTACGAGGCCGACCTCGACCGGGCACTCCTGACGATGGCCCACGAATTCAGCCACGTGTTCACCGCCACCCCGGCCCAGATCGATCGAACGGTCGAAGCTGCGGAGAACTGCACCACCTACGACAACGGCGAGGGCTGCTTCTTCGAGGACTCGCTCGTCTTCCAGTGGGTCGACACGTTCTGGGTCGACTACATCGACGACTTCGATCCGCTGGTCGAGGCCTCCGTCGCCGAGGGTGAAGAGCGTTGCTCCGTGGACGCCGGGTTCCTCGGGCCGTATGCCGCGAGCAGCCCCGAGGAGGACTTCGCCGAGTCGTTCAGCGCCTACGTGTTCGACGTGGAAGCAGCGACTGCCGAGCAACAGGATCGGCTCGACTGGATGGCCGATCAGCCAGGCCTCGTCGAGTTCCGCGAGCGCGCCGAGGCGGCAGGGCTCACGCCCGTCCCAGGCGACAGCTTCGAGGTGTGCGGCTGAGCTGAGCCTCGGCGCCGCCGACGCTCAGCCGCCGACGAACCCGGTACGAACCGTCATGGTGCCGGCACAGTTCAGTCGTAGATCAGACAGCCGTCGTCGAGGTCGACGGCGGGCAGGGTGGTCTTCTCGGTCCAGTAGTCCTGAGTGTGTTGCCACTCGGGCTTGTCGCCCGACTTCGGCATGAGGTGCTGGCTGCGCGTGAGGTAGCCGGGGTTGAAGTTGTCCGGATCGATCCACGACCCGAGCTTCATCTCGGCGTCCTCGTCGCGCAGCGTCGGAACGACCTTGCGGGCATCCCTCGCGTCCATGTGGTGCAGGAGGCGGCAGACGAAGTCGCCGAGGAGGTCGGCCCGCAGCGTCCAACTCGCCCGGAAGTAGCCGAACACCCACAGCAGGTTCGGAACACCGGTGAACATCATCCCGCGGTAGGTCACCGTGTCGGCAAAGTTCACCGGGGTGTCGTCGACGGTGAACTGGATGTCGCCGAGCACGCTCAGGTCGAATCCCGTGGCCGTGACGATGACGTCGGCGTCGAGCTGCTGACCCGACTTCAACAGGATCCCGGTCTCGTTGAACGTGTCGATCTCGTCGGTGACCACCGAGGCGAGCCCGGCACTGATCCCCTTGAACAGGTCACCGTCGGGCACCATCGCCAGGCGCTGTTGCCACGGCCGGTACTTCGGTGTGAAGTGCGTGTCGACGTCGTAGCCCTCCGGCAACTCGGCGCGCACTGCGTTGAGGAGTTCGGTGCGCAACCACTCGGGCTCGTCGAACGACAGCTGGGTGATCATGGCCTGATCCTGCAGCGCCTTGCGGCGCACGATCTCGTGCGTCCACTCCTCGGGGATCTCCAGGCTGCGAAGCATGTCGGCGACCTCGTTGACGTTGGGGCGCGACACGAAGTAGGTCGGCGATCGCTGCAACATCGTGACGTGTTCGCAGTCACCGGCGATCGCCGGAACCAACGTGGCCGCAGTTGCGCCCGAGCCGATCACGACGACCTGCTTGCCGGACAGGTCGATGTCGGTCGGCCAGGTCTGTGGGTGCACGATCTCACCCTGGTAGGAGGCCATGCCGGGCCAGTCGGGGGTGTAGCCCTGCTCGTGCTTGTAGTAGCCCTGGCACATCCACAAGAAGTTGGTGGTGAACGTCAGCGCCTCGCTGGTGCCGGTGTCGGGGTCGGTCCGTGTGGCGTGCACAGTCCAGAGGTTGGTGTCGCTCGACCACTCGGCCGACGAGATCGCATGGTGATAGCGGATGTGCCGATCGAGGTCGTTCTCGTCGATCACCTCGCCCATGTAGGCGAGGATCTTGTCGGCGGTGGCGATCGGCTTGTCGACCCACGGCTTGAAGCGGTAGCCGAAGGTGTACAGATCGCTGTCGGAGCGGATGCCGGGGTACTTGTGGGTGAGCCAGGTACCGCCGAAGCTCTCGAACTTCTCGAGGACCACGAACGACTTCTCCGGGTACTGGTCCTGCAGGTGATAGGCAGCTCCGACGCCGGAGATCCCCGCTCCGACGATCAACACGTCGAAGTGTTCCACCTGGGCGCTCTGGGTGTGTTCGAGCGTGCTGCTGGTCTGGCTCATGTCGATCCCCTTCCGTTGCGGGCAGCTTCGCGCATCGACGTGGCGCCTTCGCAACCCGCTGCGGCGTGGAAGAATCCGACGATGGGGGAGTGGGTCTGTCCGGAATGTGGTCGACTGTTCGGGCGCGCAGGTCAGTCGCACGACTGCGCGCCGGGCCTCAGCCTCGAAGAGTACTTCGAGACCGGACCGTCACATGAGCGTCCGATCTTCGATGCGATCATGCCGCAGCTCGAATGCCTCGGCCCAGTGCACGCCGACGTCGTGTCGGTCGGGATCTTCCTGAAGAACCCGCGCAAGTTTGCCGAATTGCGCCCGAAGGACAAGTGGGTTGCCGTGTCGTTCTCGCTCCGACGCCAGGCGCGCCACCCGACGATCACCCGCAGAGTTGTCGAGTACGGCAACCGCTACTGGCATGTCGCCAACGTGCGTCACGTCGACGAGATCGATGCCGATCTCATCGGCCTGCTCGCCGAGGCATACCACGACGACCCGGCCTGATCGTGCGGTGCGGCGAGCCCGGCCGGCCTTCGACGTCGTCGGGTCGGCGATGTGAATGCCGCTGAGCTTCAGACGATCGTGGAGTTGCCGCGTGCGACGAGCTTGCCGAGCGCCCACTGGGCGCCGCGGGGCGAAATCCGGGCGGCCGCGTCGAACACGTGGGCATCGGGGCCGATCAGGGCGCGGCGCTTGTTCTTCTCGACGGCACCGATGATCAGCTGGGCCGCTTTGTCCGGCGTGGTTCGGGTGAACTTCTCGAAGTCGACCGCAGCCTGCTCGGCATCGATCGCTTCTTCGTGTTCGGCGAATTCGAAGCGGGCGTTGCGGGCGATGTTGGTGCGGATGCCGCCCGGATGGATGGTGGTCGCCGACACGCCGCAGTCCTCGATGTCGAGTTCGGTGCGCAACGCATCGGTGAACCCGCGGACGGCGAACTTGGCGGAGTTGTAGGCCGACTGGCTGGGGATGCCGAGGAGGCCGAACACGCTCGAGATGTTGATGACGTGACCGTCGCCCGACGCCTTGAGGTGCGGAAGGAACGCCAGTGTCCCGTGCACGACGCCCCAGAAGTTGATGTCCATCAACCAGCGGAAGCTGTCGTACGACATCGAGCCGACGTTGGCCGAGAGGGCCACGCCGGCATTGTTGAAGACGAGGTTCGCCTTTCCGAACTCCTCGACGACGGAGGCGGCCCAACTCGTCGACGGCATCGCGATCGGTGACGTCGACGAGCGTGCTGGCCACCTTCACGCTGCCGCCGGCACCCGCTGACTGTTCGACGAGCGCAACGGTCTCGGCGAGGCCTGTGTCGTCGATGTCGCTCAGCGAAAGATGGGCGCCTCGACCGGCCAGTGCGAGCGCGAGTCCGCGCCCGATACCGGAACCGGCACCCGTGATCGCCGCGACCTGGCCTTGGAACTGCTGCATGGCGACGACTGTACGAAGCGGGTGCCCGTGTGGCCCAGTCGGCGTGTGCTGCGCCGGGAGGCGAGCGCCGACCGGGGAGTGTTCCGGGCGATCTGCATGGCGAGCAGGCCGAAGGCGCGCTCGCGAACCGGCGCGGGCTCGTCGTCGTCGCCGAGCACTTCGGCGAGGACCGGCGACGCCTCGGCGGCGGTCGCCAGTGCGAGCACGTCGTCGATGGTGTGGCGATCGAGGGCCTCGAAGCCCTCGCGGTCGATGGTGGAGGCAATTCGGTCCAGCGAGGTCATGCCTTCACCGTACGGAGTCTCGGTCGACATCACTAGCGATGATTATTGCTCATAGCCATCAGATATGCTGATGTTCATGTCGACATGGCGCGACCTCGATCTTCGACACCTCCTGGCACTCGATGCAGTGGCCGGCGAGGGCACGTTCGCGCGAGCCGCCGAACGGCTGGGATACACCCAATCGGCTGTCAGCCAACAGATCGCCGCGCTGGAACGCACCGTGGGCGAGAAGGTGTTCGACCGGCCTCGCGGCCCCCGAGCGGTCGAGCTGACACCGTTCGGCGCCGAGCTGTTGCGCGGAAGTCGCGACCTGCTGGCCCGGGTCGAGGCGCTCGCCGACGATCTCGACCGGTTCCGAACCGGGCAGACCGGGAGACTCACGATCGGCACGTTTCAGAGCGTGTCGTCGGCCGTGCTGCCGATGGTGCTCGGCCGGTTCCGGGTCAACCACCCCGAGGTCGAGGTGCGGCTGTTCGAGACCGATCTCGACGAAGAACTCGAGGAGCACCTCGAGCGAGGCCAGACCGAGGTGTCCTTCATCGTCGGCGACGTCGCCGCACCCGAGCACTCGGGGTTCGAGTCGAGGCTGCTGCTCACCGACCCCTTCGTGCTGATCGCTCGCCCCGGTCAGTTCGCTCCCGGGGCGGTGTCGATCGACGCGTTCGCCGACGAGCCGCTGATCGGCCAGCACCCGAACTCCTGCCAGCTGCTCAACGAGGCCGGGTTGCGCGCCGGCGGTCTCGATCCGAGCTACGTGTTCCGCTCGAACGACAACGGCACCGTGGCGGCCATGGTGCGAGCCGGGATGGGCGTGGCCGTGATGCCGCTGCTCTGTACCGAGCCCGAGGATCCCCGAACCGAACTCCATCCGCTCGACCCGCCGATCCCCGGCCGGCACGTGTCGATCGCGTGGCGTGCAGGGCGAAGCCTGTCACCTGCGGCGAGCGCGTTCGTCGAGCTGGCGACCGCCGTGTGTGCCGAGCTGTCCGAACCAGACGAGCGCTTCGATCTGGCCGCGGCTACCGTGCCCGCATGAGTGAGCCGCACGACATCACGGTCCGCAAGGTGAAGTTCGAGTTCCCCGACGAACTCGACGACGTGCTTCCCGGCGACGACCTCGTGCGTGAGACGCACCTCGTCGCGTTCTCGCTCACGATGCCGTATCTCGAGCCCTACCTGATCCGTACCTATCGATCGATCGCGGACGACATCACCGATCCGGGACTCGCGGCAGACGTCAAGGAGTTCATCGGGCAGGAGGCGCAGCACTTCCAGAATCACCGCCGGATCAACGAGATCATCAAGGGTCAGCTCGGTCCCGCCGTTGCCGCTCGACTGCAGGAGGTCGAGGACGAACTCGACGCCGACTACCGCCGCTTCAACGCGTCGAAGTCGCGACGCTTCAACCTGGCCTATGCCGAAGGGTTCGAGGCGATGACATGTGCGATGGCGCTCACGTCGATCGACGAAGCCACCTCGGGCACGAGCGCCATCAGGCCCGGCAAGTGGGGCGAACTCTGGATGTGGCATCTCGCCGAGGAGATGGAGCATCGCACGGTTGCATTCGACGTGTACGAGCACCTCGAAGGCAGCTACCCGTACCGAGTCGCTGCGTCCCTGCGGTCGCAACTGCACTTCCAGCGCATCGTCGGGCGCATGCAGCGGATCCTGCTCGAATCGCAGGGCGCGCCGGCCAAGCGGCACCTGCCGCCGTGGATGAAGGCCGGGCGCAGCCGCCTGCTGACCACCTACACACCGGGGTACAACCCCGGTGACATCGATCCGGGCCCACTCCCGGCGATGATCCTCTCTCAATACGCCGCCTGACGCCGGTTCCTCGTGCCCAGGGCTCGGGGAACCACGGTTCCTCGTGCCCGGGGCACGGTTCCTCGTGCCCAGGGCTCGGGGAACCATGATCGGTCAGGTGGACGGTTGCCAGCCGGGCCCGCGGAAGACGTAGCCGAGCTTGTTGCGCCAGCCGCTCGCACGTCGGACGTCACGGGAGATGGCGACGAACTCGTGATATCCGATCCGAACCGGGTTGAACGTCTCGATGTTCTTGGTGAGGCCGTACTTGATTCGGCGCACCTCGGGCTCGAACGTGCCGAACAGCTTGTCCCACACGATGAGGATCCCGCCGTAGTTCCTGTCGAGATACTGCGGATTCGCCCCGTGGTGCACTCGGTGATGTGACGGCGTGTTGAACACCGCCTCGATCGGCTTCGGGAGTCGGTCGATCGCCTCGGTGTGGATCCAGTACTGGTACAGCAGATTGATCTGGCCCGCCTTCGCGACGTGGTGTGCCGGGATGCCCAGCAGCGGCATCGGCAGGAACACCCAGGACGTGAGGAATCCCGACCATGGCTGACGCAGCGCAGTCGAGAGGTTGTAGCGCTCGCTCGAGTGGTGCGTGACGTGGTTGGCCCAGAACAGCCGGACCTCGTGCATCCATCGGTGGTCCCAGTAGTAGAGGAAGTCCCAGGCCACCAGCGCGGCCGGGAGCGACCATCGGGTGACGCCGAGGTCGACGATGCGGCGCTTGTACACGAACCGACCCATTGCGCCGACGGCGCCTGCGATCGCGAGGTTGACCGCGACATTGCCGACCAGCATCGTGAGGCTGGCCTGGGTGTCGCGACGTTCGTAGCCCACCGGCACGAGGGGATCGGGCGGCAACCTCGGATCGGATAGTTCGTCGGCTGTGGCGTCGTCGAGATCGCCGAACTCGCGCAGCTCGCGCCTGGCGAGCACCCGCGACTCCCACACCATCGTGCCGACGAACGCCGGCAGCGAGAGCAGGTCGATCGTGTCGATCGGCCGCGAGTTGAGCTGTTTCACACCTTCATTCTGCCGCACCCCACGTTTGTGTTGCAGTTCGGGTGACCCGTCTCACCCAGACTGCAACGCAAACGTGGGTGGTGAGTACCGTCGGGGAATGGCTGAGACCTCCGAACCGCGTGCATTCGCCCAGACCGGATTCGTGCCGCCGCCGGGGGCGACCGAGATCCTGCTGGTTCGTCACGGGGCATCGGCCGCCCACGTCGAGGGCGAGTCGTTCGATCTGGTCGACGGTCACGGTGACCCGCCGCTCGCCCCCGAAGGGGTCGACCAGGCCGAGCTCGCAGCTCAGCGGCTGATCGACACCGGTGAGCGCATCGCGGCGGTCTACGTGACCACGTTGCAACGAACGGTGCAGACCGCCGCGCCGCTCGTCGACCGCCTCGGCCTCGAGCCTGTCGTGGAGGCCGACCTTCGTGAAGTGTTCCTCGGCGATTGGGAGGGCGGCGAGTTCCGGCGTCGCGTCGCCGACGGCGATCCGATCGCGCAGCAGATGTACGTCGAGCAGCGCTGGGACGTCATTCCCGGTGGCGAGCCGGCCCATCAATTCGAGAACCGGGTTCGACGTGGCATCCACCGCATCGCGGCTGCGCACCCCGACGAACTCGCAGTGGCGGTCGTGCACGGTGGCGTCATCGGCCAGGTGATGAACATTGCGACCGGTTCGACAGGGTTCGCGTTCACCGGAGCGGCGAACGCATCGATCTCGCACATCGTGGTCGTGTCGGAGGATCAGTGGATCGTGCGGTGCTGGAACGACACCAGCCACCTCAGCCGCACATTCGGCGTGGCGGGCGAACCACTGATCTGAGTCGCTGCGCCCCTCGCACTGCGAGGACCGGTAGGGATCAGGAGGCGTCCGCGTCGGAGGGCGGTGGTCGCCAGAACCCTGCGAGCAACGCCGCTCCGCCACCGATGCCGCCGATCGCGGCGATCAGCAGGCCGGTCCAGCCGACGAAGGCGTCGTTCAGATCGAGCGCTTCGTCGAGCGACCATGCGCCCGGCCCGATCGCGCCCATCGTCAGCCCCACGATCCCGAGGGTCATCACATACTCCCAGCCCTCGCCCGGATTGAAGACGAAGAAGCCGTTCCCGCGATGGTTGATCGCCCAGGCGACGAACATCACGCCAACCACGCCAGCAGCCGCGAACGGGGTGAGCAACCCGATCACCAGCAGGATCCCCGCAACGATCTCGGTGATGGTCGCCATCCATGCGTGGAGCTTCGCCGGCTTCATCCCCATCGACCCGAACCAGCCGGCGGTTCCGTCGATGTTCGGACGCATGTGGTTGATGCCGTGGGCGAGCATCACCGCACCCGCGCCGCAGCGCAGGAGCAACAGGGCGAAGTCGATGGCATCTGCGTCGGACATCGACTCAGCCTGTCACGCGAGTTCGGGTGCCGCGGCCTTCTCGGTCGTCTCTCGATGCAGCTGCATCAGTTCCTCGTAGCGCATTGGGGCGAGTTCGTCGATCGTGTGTCGATCGTCGTGTTCGCAGGCACGGATGATGTCGAGCGTTCTTCCGGCCGTACCGTTCCCGCCGACGATCGCACCGGCGACCTCGTCGGCGAGTGGGAGCTCATCGAGCAGGTCGCCGAGCGGGGTGTGATACATCCGGTCGATCACCGAGAGCAGGGCCGCCATCACAGCGCCCGGTTCGGTCTCTGTTCCGTCGAGGAGCGCCGACGCCATGCGGGCCCGGCTCGCGCCCAGAGCAATCGTGTCGGCGTCGTCGAGCGTTTCGAGTGATGACGACAACAGGTCGGCGAGACATCTGAGCTTGGTGATGCCGAGCAGACCGACCGCCTGCGCCATGGTCTCGACGCGACGGTCGAGACCGAATGCGTTGGCGTTGATCGCCGTCAGCAGCCGGAACGCCAGCGATGGGTCGCTGCTGACGATCTCTTCGATCCGTTCGACGTCGACGGGTCCGTCCAACGCATTGGCGAGTTCGGCAGTCGACCGGCTGCTCGCTCTGCGAGCCGGTCGACGCAGGACCTCGGGCTTGGCGAGGTGGTAGCCCTGGAACAGGTCGAAGCCGAGCTCGATGCAGCGGTTGAAGTCATCGGCGGTCTCGACCTTCTCCGCCACCACGAGCACACCCGGCGAACGTTCCCGGGCGACTCGGACCAGTCGTTCGATCTCGGCGTGATGTGCGGTGGTCAGTTCGATCTTGACGATGCTGGCCAGCGGAAGCAGCTCGGAGTGCTCGAGGTCGCCGAGGCGACTCACGTTGTCGAGCGCGAAGTGGTAGCCGTTGTGGCGGGCCTCGACGAGCGCTGCGACCGTGGAGCTGTCGAATGGTTCGGTTTCTCGGACTTCGATGATCATTCCTTCGGGGGGCATCGCGAGGTGCAGGCCGTTGACGACCAGACTCGCGCTGGCGTTGATCAGCCCGAACCGATGGCCCACCACGTGTTCCATGCCCCACTGCAGAACCACACGCTCCATCACCCCGCGGGTGGCTGCGTCGGGGTCGTCGAAGGCCGAGGCCTGGTCGGGGCCGCCGCGGTACAGCAGCTCGAATCCGAAGACCTCACGGTCGGCATCGACAATCGGCTGCCGTCCGAGGAACACCTCTGAGTTCATCCGATTGCGACCTTCCGCCCGAGTTGTGGCCGTCCACCACCGGACGGCGTCAAGCATTCATCGGTCAGGTGGGCTCGCGACTGAAGGTACTTCGGTGAACGAATGTCACGGAGCGTGGGGTCCGATGGTGAGGTGAGGTGCTGTGATGTGCTCGTCGCCGGACGGTGCGGTGCCTAACCTGCAGTCATGACCTGCCGAATTCTGGTGCTCAACGGCCCGAACCTCAACCTGCTCGGCACCAGAGAGGTCGACGTCTACGGTTCGGCGACCCTCGACGACATCGTTGCATCCGTTCGAGCAGCCGCGGTCGAACGCAACGCCGAGGTGTACGACGTCCAGAGCAACGGTGAAGGCGAGCTGGTCGATGCGTTGCAGGAAGCGCGCAGCCGCGCCGATGGTGTCATCTTCAACCCTGGCGCCTACACCCACTACAGCATCGCTCTGCGCGACGCCATCGCGTCGATCGACGTTCCAGTGATCGAGACCCACCTGTCGAACGTCCATTCGCGCGAGGCGTTCCGCCACACGTCGGTGGTCAGTGCGGTCTGCCTCGGTGTCGTCGCCGGCTTCGGCGCCGACAGCTATCTCGTGGCGCTCGATGCGCTGCTGCGCCACCTCGAACGGTGATGTGACCGCCGAGGGTGTTGCTCGGCCGCAACATGCTGCAGGTCGCCGTCGGACACCACGACCTCGCAGTCTGTTCCGACATGGAGGGCTCCGATCGCCCCATCCTGGTACTGGCCGTACAGCTCGGGGTTGTCGATGCGTCGTCGACGATCGGGAAAGCACTCGTTGGCAGATTGCTGCAGGCCGACCTCACCGCTGCTCGTGTCGGAACGCTTCGAGGCTGCTGCCTCAGCTGTCGGACCAGGTCTGGAGCTTCCCGCGGAACGGCCTGGGCGCCGACTCGGCGGGTGCCTGCGCAGCGTCGTAGTAGGGGGTGTCGCCGACGATCGTCACGCGCTCCACGCGCCGGACATTGGGCCAGTAGTCGGACGTCGCGTAGTGCTGGCATGCACGGTTGTCCCAGAACGCAATCGAGTTCGGCTCCCAACTGAATCGCACCTGGTACTCGGGGTACTGCGCTTGGGCGTAGAGGATCTCGAGCAACTCGGTGCTCTCGTCAGGATCGAGACCGACGATTTCCTGTGTGAACGCGCTGTTGACGTAGATGCCCTTGCGGCCGGTCTCGGGATGGGTGCGGACTCACGGGGTGTTCGGGGTTCGGGTACTTGGTCTCCATCGCGGCGACCTCGTCGTCGGTTGCTCCGCGGCGACGCAGCAGATTGCGGAAGTGAGCGAAGTCGTGACGGGCGACGCGCCCGTTGACCCGGTCCTTGATTCGTTGAGGAAGTCCGTCGTAGGCGGCGTACATGTCAGCGAACAGCGTGTCCCCACCGACGGGCGGGCACTCGATGCAACGCAGGACCGACCCGAGCGAAGGTTCGAGACGCCACGTGACGTCGGAATGCCAGTTGTTCTCACGGCCGGGATGGTCGGCGTCGTGGGTGATCGCCAACACCTCGGGGTGGTCGGGCTTGTTGACCGCGAAAGGGTGCACCTCGAGTTCGCCGAATCGCCGACCGAACGCGAGGTGTTGGTCGGTGGTGATGTCCTGATCTCGGAAGAACAACACCTTGTAGTCGAGTAGCGCCTGGCGGATGGTGCTGATGTCGTCGTCGGTGATGACGCTCCCCAGGTCGATGCCGGAGATCTCGGCGCCGATCGTGGGCGACTTCGGTGTGATCGTGAGGCCGGTGGCGTTCGTGTCTGTCCGGTCGATGACGGTCATGTTGCTCCCCTTGTGCGGTCTTCCCCTCCAGCGAGTGTGGCAGACCCGGTGTCGGTTCGGCCCGCCGTGTGGCAGAATGTTGCGATGGCAAGCAACGATCTCCAGTTCGGTACGGCCCACGACGGCGACCACCCCGATCGCGAGGACGAGTGGGCGAAGATGCGTGCCAAGCACATGCTCGCTCCCGACGACAGGCCGGCGTCGTCGGCGCGCGGTGTGCACCACCAGGCGTTGATCTCCTCCGATGTCGAACGGACGATCGCGTTCTATCAAGGGCTGCTCGAGTTCCCGTTGACCGAGCTCTTCGAGAACCGTGACTACGTCGGTTCGACCCACTTCTTCTTCGACATCGGCAACGGCAATGCGTTGGCGTTCTTCGACTTCCCGGGCCTCGGCCTCGAGGACTACGCCGAAGTGCTCGGCGGACACCATCATCTGGCGATCTCGGTGTCGCGCGAGAACTGGGAACGGCTGAAGGGCAAGCTCGAAGCAGAGCAGATCCCGTATCACCTGGTCGGTGACACCTCGATCTACTTCATGGGTCCCGATGGTGAACGCCTCGAGTTGATCAGCGACCCGCTCGGCGAGATGTACGGCATGAAGGTCGTCTGACGCGACGAAGCGATGAGCGAACACACCGCATGTGCGGGGTTCGCTCATCGCTCAGGGCGTGAGTTGGTGTCGGTCAGGGTGCGATGAGCTGGACGTCGAGGTCGAGGGTCACCTTGTCGGAGATCATCACCTTGTCGGCGCCGACCGGAGCGTTGAAGTTGATGCCGAAGTCCTTGCGCGAGATCGTTCCGGTGGCGCTGAAGCCGGCGCGGGTCGACTGATCCATCGGGAACACCGACGTACCGAAGAACTCGACGTCCAGCTCGACCTGCTTGGTGACGCCGTTGATCGTGAGGTCGCCGACCATGGTGTACTCCTCTCCCTCGCCGCTGATGGCGGTCGAGCGGAAGGTCATCGTCGGGTTGGTCTCGGCGTTGAAGAAGTCGCTCGATGCGAGGTGGGCGTCGCGGTCGGGGTTGCCGGTCTGCACGCTGCCCATCTCGATCTCGGCGCTCACCGAGCTGTTGGCCAGACTGTCGCCGACGACCAGGTCGTGCTGCGACGCCCTCGAAGTTGCCGCGCACCTTCGAGAGGCCGAGGTGGCGAACGACGAAACCGACCGTCGTGTGGGCGGTGTCTGCCGTCCAGGTGCCGGTCGCGAGAGGAAGAGTTGAGGTCGAAACAGTTGTCATAGAAACAAACATACCGTCGATGTTTGCGATCGCAACAAAGTTGGTCCGAAATGTGCGCAGATCTGCCCGCCCGTGGCGCTGCCACGCGCAATTTTTGGGTTCGGGGGTGGGTGGAGGGGCCGCTCAGGGGCGGGAGGTGGCGGTACGGGGTACCTCCACCTGGGTCTGCCAGAGCGCACCCGTTGGGCTTCCCGCGACGTCGTCGGGATGTGAACCGTTGGCGGTGAGGGCATACAGCGTGCGACCGTCGGCGCCGCCGAGCATGCAGGCGTACACGTTGTTCGGCGTTGCCAGCCGATCGGTGATCTCGCCGCCTTCGCGCACTCGCACCACCTGAGCGCCGAGCGCATCGGCGAACCAGATCGCCCCGTCGGCGTCGATCGTGCAGCCGTCGGGCGCCATGCCGGGCACGTCGGCCCAGACGCGCCGATCGGTGAGGCCCCGGTCGTGGGTGATCGTGAAGGCGGTGTACCGGGCCCCCATCGACTCGCCGACGATGAGGGTCGAGCCGTCGTCGGTGATCACCGATCCGTTGGGGAAACGCAACTCGTCTGCGGCGGCGGTGACGGTTCCGTCGGCCCACACGATTGCGAGGGTGGCCGCGGCGGGCGCCTCACCTCCCTCGAAGTCGAAACCGAAGTTGCCGACGTACGCGTTGCCCTGCGGGCCGACGACCATGTCGTTGCAGTGTCCCGACGCGATCCCCTCCAGGTCGGCGTGTTCCACGATCGAGCCGTCGGCTTCGCGTCGCATGACGCGACGGTCGAGCATCGACACGAACAGCAACCGCCCGTCGGGCAGCCACCCGAGCCCCGACGGGCGGCCGTCGTACTCGACCTCCACGCGGCGCTGTCGGTCGTGGCCGACCGACGAGATCGTGCCCTGATAGAAGTCGCTGAACCACAAGCGTCCGAGGTGCCATCTCGGTCCTTCGCCGAAGGTGATTCCATCGACGACCAATTCCCAGATGTCTGCTGCTTCGACGTCGCTCATCCTGCCAATCTGGCATGCGTCGCGGTGAAGCGATGCAGTGGGGGATAGCCGAGTGCCGCTGCGCGCTCGGTGGCCACCTCCACCAATTCGTTGGCAATACCGCGCCGGCGGAACTCCTCGACGACGGCCAGGGCAACCGCTCCCTGATTGTCCACCGCTGCAGCAGCGATCAGGCGCCGATCCTGCATCACACCCAACCGCATCATCGCCGGCGCGCCGAGGCGCTCGATCAGCTCGGGAAACGGAACGCGTCCACGCGATGGGCCACGACCCGTGCAACCGCGTTCGGAGCGAAGCTCGTCCAGGAACACGCCGAGCGTGCCGCTCAGACTGGGGTGGTCCACAGCGATCACGAGGAACTGTTCGGCAGGCACCTCAGGAGCTTCGACCCCCAACGTGTCCAGCGTGTTTCCGCAGAATCAGGAGTTGGTGACCGGACGCAACCGCCGCCGCCGGTTGCCCTGGTCCCTGGTGCCCCGGGCACGGGGAACCGCGTCGAGCGGGGTCAGTCGACGGCGCGCATCGTTTCGACCAGGGGGGCCATGGCGTCGAGGGCGGCGAGCACCTCGTCGCGCGGGCCCTGCGGCAAGCCGAACACGGCACGCTTCGCCCCCTTGGCGGCCAGGTCGATCAGCTTGGCCTCGTCGGGTGGAGCACCGAAGACGCCGAGCTCGACCGACGCCGGATCCCGACCGATGCGTTCGCACGCCGCTCGCACCTCGTCCCACTTGTCGAGCGCGTGACGTCCGCCGATCGGCATCCAACCGTCGCAGAACTCGGCGATGTGGGCAGCGGTCTTCGGCCCGGCGTCGCCGCCGAGGATGATCGGTGGCCCCGGCTGCTGGGTCGGCTTCGGCCACGACCAGCTCGGCTCGATCTGCACGTGCTCACCGTCGAACGACGCTTCGTCGTTGGCCCAGAGCTCCTTCATCGCGAGCAGGTTCTCTCGCAGGATCGCACGACGCTGGTTGTAGGCGGTGCCGTGCTGGGCCATCTCCTCCTTGTTCCAGCCGTAGCCGACGCCGAACAGGAACCGGCCGCCCGACAGTGCGTCGACGCTGGCGACCTCCTTGGCCGTGTGGATCGGGTCGCGCTGGGCCACGAGACAGATGCCGGTCGCCAGCTTCAAGGTGGTGGTCACCGCAGCGCAGGCGCCGAGCGCCACGAACGGGTCGAACGTGCGCCAGTAGAACTCGGGCAGCGCGGGAGCGCCCTCGCGGCCTCCCCATGGGGTGGCACGGCGTGTGGGGATGTGGGAGTGCTCGGGGAACCAGAGCGATTCGAACCCACGGGCTTCGACTTCACGGGCGAGTTCGATCGCCCCGATCGTCTGGTCGGTGGGGAAGATCTCGACGCCGATGTGCATGGCGTCGACCGTACTGCCGCACGAGTTCCAGGTTTTGATCGAAAGGGACCAAGGTCCCTAGGGTCTCCCCGTTGCCGCTGCCAGGCTGCGACCGACATCTTTCACCACGATTGGAGAACCTGCGTGACCGTTCTTGAAGACCCCTCTGCGCCGAACGCGGCCGAGAACAAGGGCAGTGGCACCGGTGGACTCGTGTTCATCGCCATGGCCGGTCTGCTGATTGCGCTGGTTGCGACCGTCGTGATCATCGGCCTCATCGGCCTGCTGCGCGATGAGAGCGATGGCGCAGCGAGCGGCGCCGAAGGTGCGAGCGCCGCGCCGACCACGCTCGGTCTCACCCTCTCGGAGTTCTCGATCGACGGCCAACTGGCCGCCCAGCCAGGCGATGTGTCGCTGCTCGTCACGAACAACGGCAGCCAGCAGCACAACCTGGTCGTTCGTGAGACCGGCGCCGAGACGCCGATGCTGAACACCGGCGAGAACGCCACGCTGGCCCTCGGCACGCTCGAGGCCGGCACCTACGAGCTGTACTGCAGTGTTGCGGGACACGCCGAATCCGGCATGGTCGCACCGCTCGAGATCTCCGAGTCGGCGTCCGCGAGCGGCGAGACGGCCGGTGGCGGCGACAGCCACGACCACAACTCGCCGGACTTCGACGCCGACGAGATGGACGCCATCATGGTCAACTCGATGCTCGAGTTCCCGGCAGAAACCGAGGGCACGGGCAACCAGATCCTCGAGCCCGAGATCCTCCCGGACGGCACGAAGCTGTTCAGGCTCGAAGCGTCGATCATCGACTGGGAGGTCGCTCCCGGCCAGATCATCGAGGGCTGGGCCTACAACGGTCAGATCCCCGGCCCGCAGATCATCGTCGACGTCGGCGACAACGTGCAGGTCGAGTTGACCAACAACACGCCGATGGGTACCGACATCCACTGGCACGGCATCCGGACACCGAACGACCAGGACGGCGTGTCGCCGTTCACGCAGGATCCGATCAAGACCGGCGAGGTCTTCACCTACGAGTTCGTCGCCGACCGTGCCTCGATCGGCATGTACCACGCCCACCTGCACTCGCAGATCTCGGTACCGAACGGCATGTTTGGTGCCTTCCGGATCGGCGACCGTCCGTACCCCCGTGGCGAGACGATCAGCGGCATCACCATTGCCGAGGACTTCGAGCCGGACGTCGAGCTGCCGATGATCCTCAACGACGCCGGCACGATCGGCCTCACGCTGAACGGCAAGAGCTTCCCCGGCACCGAGCCGCTGGTGCTCACGCTGGCGACTGGGTCGCTGCCGACTACTACAACGAGGGGCTGACGGCGCACCCGATGCACCAGCACCAGTTCCCACAGTTGGTGTACGCCAAGGACGGCATCCCGCTCGACTACCCGTACTGGGCCGACACCGTCAACGTCGCACCCGGCGAGCGCTACTCGGTGATCTACCAGGCGGTCGACCCTGGAGTGTGGGTCTGGCACTGCCACATCCTCACCCACGTCGAGCGTGAGACCGGCATGTTCGGCATGGTCACCGCCCTCGTCGTGAACGAGCCGGAGGCAACGGCGGACGAAGCAGCCGTCGAAGAGCCGCCGGCCGAGGACACCTCCGCCGAAGGCTGATCGAACACCCGACCGAAACCGTTACTCGTGGTGTCAGACACCACGAGTAACGGTTTCGTCGCGTCCGGGAACAGTGTTGGTGTGAGTCGGCGCGGGGCGGTCACCCGTGGGAGGGTGGTCCACGATGAGCCGTGCGTTCGAAGAGATCGACCACCAGACCACGCCGCTCGGCGAGATCAGTCTTCGCCGGCGGCTCGAACCGGTCCTGCAGGTCGACGTCTGGGAGGTGAAGCTGGGCGACGAGTTCCTGATGTCGAGCCTGTTCACCGCCAGCGAGGAAGCCGTTGCCACTCTCGGTTTGGCGGAATGCACCGGTGACGAACTCGATGTCGTGGTCGGTGGCCTCGGGTTGGGGTACACCGCGGTGACGGCGCTGGCCGACGACCGGGTGGCTCGACTCCAGGTGATCGAAACCCTCCCGGAGGTGATCGGGTGGCATCGTGACGGACTCGTTCCGCTCGGCACCCAGCTCGCCGACGACGATCGGTGCACGCTCCGCCACGGCGACTTCTTCGCGCTGGTCGAGAGCGGCATCGAGGCCGAGGCCGACCGGCCCCGACGGTTCGACGCGATCCTGGTCGACATCGATCACACACCGAGTCACCATCTGCATGCGTCGAACGCGAGCTTCTACGGTCCCGGCGGGTTCGGCCGTGTGTGCAGCCAGCTGCGGCCGGGTGGCGTGTTCGCGCTGTGGTCCGACGATCCACCCGACGCCGACTTCGAGGCGCTCATGGGCGAGACGTTCGCCAGCGTGGACGCACACGTCGTCTCGTTCCCGAACCACTACACCGGGGGCGAGTCGGCCTGCACGGTCTACGTCGCACTGGCGCCGGATCGGTGACTCAGTCGTCGGGCTCGGTCCGGCCGGTGAAGTCGTCCATCGTGTGATACACGCCGATGACGCGATCGGCGATGAAGTCGCGGACGTCGACGGGCACGACTCCTTTGAGCATCTCGCTGAGCATCACGGTCTTGGGGAGGACGACGAACGAGCGCCCGGCGAGCATTGCGTTCCACGCTTCGTCGACGACCTCGTCGGGTTCGAGGATCGGCAGCAGTGGTGCCGACGAAGCGCCGTCGAACATCCCTGTTCGTGTGTAGTAGGGGCAGACGGTCGTGACCTTGACGTGATCGTGGCCGGCTTGTTTGAGCTCGAGACGGACCGAGTCGGACCATCCGATGACCGCCCACTTCGACGCGGCGTAGACCGCCATCCGTGGGTTCGGCGTGAAGCCCGCTGCCGACGCGAGGTTGAGCAATCGACAGTCGTCAGAGGCTGCGATCATCGCAGGGAGGAACGCATGGGCGACGTACATCGGCGCGAGTGTGTTGACGTCGATCGTGAACTTCGCGTCGCGCTCGAGGTCGGTCTCCCAGAAGTAGTGGTTGCCCCGAACGACGCCGGCGTTGTTGACCAGCACATCGATGCGCCCGACCTCGTCGAGTACCGCCGCTGCGGTGTCGGCGACCTCGTCGGCGTCACTGACATCGACGATGTAGCCGCTGATCTCGGACGTGACATCGTCGCGAGCGCCGAGCTCCTCCAGCGTGGCGTTGAGGGTCGACTCGTCGACGTCGAGCAGCACGACAGCGGCTGCGTGCTCGGCGATGGCGCGCTCGGCGAACAGCCGACCCATTCCCATTGCCGCGCCCGTGATGAGCACGTTCTTGCCCTTGACCGATTTCACGTCAGCTCCTTCGAGTTGTTGTCGACAGTCGGCCGAGCGGCGAGAGCCGCAGCGCGCACCCGGTCGAAGTCGTCGTCGGTGTACGGCCCGTTGACTCCCGAGATCGTTGCGAGCGCCATGCCGTGACGGAGCCCGAGCCGGTAGATCTCCTTGACCTTCGGCCAACTGAGGTTGCGGCCGACGGTGAAGTTCTCGTAGCGACCTTCGAGGGCGAGCACGATCGTTTCGGCGAGGCAGGCGTAGACGGTCTTGTCGGGCAGGCCGATGTCCTTCATCCGCACGTCGCCGGGCAACTCGACTTCGCCGGATTCGATGATCAGCACGTCGGGCCGCTTGGCGACGTCCTCGGCCGACATGTCGAGTGGTCGGGCGACGTCGGTGATGACGCACCCCGGCTTGACCAGCATGATGTCGAGCACCTTGTGGCCGGCTGCCGACGTGGCGGTGACGATCACGTCCATGTCGGAGATGGCCGATGACGGGTTGGTGGCGACGTGCACCGTGGCCCGTGGGTTGTCGCGCTCGATGTCCTGTTTGAGTTGCAGCAGCTTGGCGGTCTCGGGGGAGACGAGCCACAGCTCGTCGGAGGCCAGTGCGAGAAGTCGTGCGCAGGCCGACCCGATCGCGCCGGAAGCGCCGACGACCATCGCCTTGCCGCGGATCGTTCCGTCGTCGTCGACCTCGGCGATGCCGAGCCGACGCACGGCCTCGGAGGCCGCCCACAGCGCGCCCGAGGCGCTGTAGCTGTTTCCCGTGGTCACCGGGAGCGATGCCTGTTTGGCGACGGTGACGCCGGCGTCGCCGACCACCTTGGTGAAGGCCCCCAGCCCCATGATCTGGGCGCCGAGTTTCTTCGACAACTCGCCCGCGGCGAGCAGGCGTGAGTAGGTGAACTCCGGCGGGTGGGCGAGCATCTCCTTCGGCGTGCCACCGACGGTGATCAGCCACCCTTCGGCCTCGTCGCCCGTCTCGGACACGATTCCGGTGACGTGGCTGTACACGAAGGGCGGGATGTACGCCATCGACTTCTCGACGACGCCTGTCATCCCGGGAATGTTGGTGAGCATGCCGAGCGGTTCGACGTTCTTGAAGTACTCGGTCGAGAGCGGATGGATCACGAATGCGAAGCGGCTCTTGCGGCGGTGGCCGTGCGGCCGGATCAGGCGCGGCTCCAACTCGGCCGACTGGAGGAAACTCGCGAGTGCATCGGTCGTGAGTTCGGCGTCTTCGGGCAGCGTGGCCGCCACGATCGCCTCGAACATCGCCGGCACGACCATGAAATCGAACGGCTGCGGCGTGACATCGACGATCAGATCCGCACCGAGTTCGGTCAGGGTGGCACGGCGTTCTTCGGACACCGTGCTCGTGATCACCGCCTTGCCGGCGAGATCCGGCAGGCCGAACCGCATCAGCTCGGAGAACGAGCCGATGATGACGTCGGCGTCTTCCGCCGCGACGTGAGCGACCTTGCCGCTCACCCAGCCGACCGGACCGGAGACCTGATCCTTGATGACACCGGGGATGTGCCGCCAGGCGAACTCGCCGATCTCGGCGGTGGTCGACGTCACGGGGTTGGTCTTGGCCTGCCCGGGCAGGACGAGATCGTGGCCGGCTTCGTCGAAGATGATGTTGTCGGTGAACTCGCGGAGCACAGCGATGGTTCGCTCACGGGTCGTGCCGCCGACCACGACGACGCGGGCGTTGATGAAGTACCCGGGCATCTCGGCCTCGACTCGGCGGATCGCCCATTCCTGGAAGATGTCGGCGAGCAGCGAGTCGTCTCGAACCGGAGTCGGTGCCGCCATCTCGGCGAACCGAGCCAGGTCGTCGTCTCGTGCGATGGGATGGCCGGCGGCGCGGGCCTCTCGCACACCGCTGATCGCGATGGCATCAGCGCTCTCGGCCCAGTCTCGAACGCTGGTCTCTGCAGCCTCGGCGCTGCCGCTGATGCCGATCCGGACCAGGCGGAGGCGCTGTCCCGCCAACGTGACACGTTCGTCGTAGTCCCAGTTGTCACCCTGGAAGCTGACATTGACGATGGTCTTGTTTTGGCGCGGCCCCATAGAGGACTCGAACACTAATCGACCGAGAGGTCAGGCGATCCCGAGGCGAGTGAGTTGTTCGTCGGGTGCCTCGACGTCGACCAGCGCCGTGCGGAGGAGATCGACCATCTCCCGTTCGACAGCGGTCTCGTCGCGTCGGTTCTCGGTCTCCTCGGGGTCGACTCCGAGGTCGTAGAGGTGATGTCGGCCCACGTTCCTGGCGCCGCCGGCCCAGAAGGGCAGTGGGTCTCCGGCTGCGAACGGTTGACGGATGACCGGCACGTCCGAGCCCGGCATGTAGTCCAGTGTCGCCCGACGGTCGGGGTTGGGGAAGATGCGATAGCTCTCGAGGCCCCGGCCGATCGGCATCGTCGACCAGCGGTTCGACCACATCGACAGCGGCATGTTGGCATCGACCGGTGCTCGGGCGTACTTGCGACGGCCGTCGGTGACCTGCACCCAGTTGCCGTAGACCCCGCCGATCGCCCAGTCGCGGACCGAATCCGTCTCGCCGGTCAGCAACGGCACGAGTGATCGTCCGTGGGTGCGATGCGCCGACTCGACACCGAAGGCATCGGCGATCGTGGCGTGGATGTCGACGTTGGTGGTCAGCGCGCCGATGTCTCGCCGAGCCGCACCGGGCCAGTGGATCATCAGTGGAGTGTGGCCGAGTGGCTCGAACTGGGGGATGCCCGGCTTGCCCCAGATGTCGGCGGTCGAGTCGTCGCCGGGTGCGCCGGTCGCCCTGACGTCGCCGAGGTAGTGGCCGTGGTCGGTGCACACGATGACCGCTGTGGTGTCCCAGAGGTCCTGGGCGTCGAGCTCGTCGAGGATCCGGCCGAAGTGATCGTCGATCATCGACAGTTTGGCGCCGTAGGCATTGCGGATCTGGCGAGCCTGGCGCTCGGTGATCTTGCCGGTCGAGGTGCCACCGACGATGTACGGCGGCCACACCAGTCGGCCGCTCTCGAGTTCTTCGGACGTGAGCGGGTCGTCGTCGTACATCGACGCCCAGGGTTCGGGGGTGTCGAACGGCTCGTGCGGGTCGAACTCGTCGACGAAGAGCATCCAGCGGTCGTGGGCCGACGACGCGTGACGGAGCCACGATGCCGCCGACGCCATCGTGCGCGGACCCGGGAAGTCCTCCTCGGTGCGGAACCAGGTTCGGCTGTCGTCGTAGTGGCGGCGTCCGAACGACCGGTCGGCGACGCCCATCTGGTCACGAAGGAACCACCCGCCGTCGGCGGCGTTGGTGATCAGCGGCCGCTCGCCGGGTTCGATCGTCGGGGCACCGTGGGCGCTGGGGTCGACGTAGGTCTTCCACGGGTCGCCCTCGTGGCCGCGCACGTAGTCCCAACCGCCGAAGTCGACGTGGTAGTTCTCCCCACCTGTCTCGAACAGGTGTGGATGGTCGGATACGAGCATCGTCGTGACGTCGGCGCGGCGCAGGTCGGCGGTGATCGACTCCTCCCACAGCTCGATGGACCCCCATGGCTTCCAGAGGAAGTCGAGCGCACCGACGAGAATGTCATGACGAGCCGGCATGCACGGCAGCGATCCGGTCACGTGAGAGCTGAACTGAGACGCTCGCAGCGCGAAGCGATCGAGGTGCGGAGTGGCGAACTCGGTTCCACCGTACGACCCGAGCATGTGCCGGTTCAACGAATCGAGCAGGATCACGACCACGTTGTCCGGTCGGTTGCTGGATGTGCTCGGTTCGGTGGACGTCGAGTCGGCCATCGACGGATCGTAGGTCGCGACCGTGCCGTCCAATCGCTCGGACCGGACCCGAGCCCTGATCGCGCATGTCAGGCCGGAAACGGATCGGTGCCGGAACGGGACACCTGTTGCCATTCACCATCGATTCGGACCGATGGGTTCCCCTGGCCGACGGCGGTGACGTGCTCGGCGGCGACGACGACGCCTCCACACTCCGGTAGACCCCAGAGCGGCGATGCCGAGACTGTCCAGCGCCTCTCCGAGCCCGGCGACCAGTGGGGAATCGCCAGGCCGGCGACCAGCCCGAGCCCCGCCGTCGCATCGCCCGGTCGGTCCGGTGTGGCGGTGCTTGCACACATCACCATCGCCCCGGCCGACGCGCCTGAGATCGCGGTGCCGGTCCGCCAGAGCTCGACCAGTCGCCTTCCGATCGATCCACCGTCGAGAGTGCTCAGCACATCGAGCAGGCCACCCGGCGAACCGCCGGGCATGATGATCAGCCCGACATCGTCGGTGAGCGCGTCGAGTGCCCTGGACGTGTCGTCGCGTGGGTCGGGAACCACCGACACGGTTGCGCCGAGCGTGCGGTAGTGCGCGATCGTGCGGGCGGAGGCTCCGGCGTAGTCACTCCCTGGACGAGCCGCACCGGCCAGCACGACGGCGTTGCCGTCGGAGCGTTCGAGCACGGACCGATCCATCTCCTCGCAGGGCGGAGTCAGCTCGCGACCACCCTGCAGGCACAGCACGCCGACACCTTTGGTGGTCACGACGCCGGCGTCCATCGTGCGGCCGTCAGCACGCGGTCGCCGGCGACGAGCCAGCTGGAGGCACCATCGACGACGAGGGCGAGGTCGGCGTCCGGCTCGATCGGCGACAGGTACTCGATCTCCCCACGACCACGGCGAGACCCTTCCGGCAGGGTCTCCTCGACGATCGACCAGTGCACGGCGTTGTTGACGTGGCGCAACGGGTCGAGGTCGACGCGGCGGATCGCCCATGTCCGACGGTCTGCGTGCTCGGGCGGTGGTGGAAGCTGGAGGCGACTCGACACGCGACGGTCGCCCGCTGTCGGGCCGTAGATCTCGTGGAAGCGGTTGCTCAGGCGGATCGGCCGTCCCGAGGCGGGATCGATCCTGATCCAGAGGCTCACGGTCTCGATCGAAGCGCCATGTTCGCCCGAGATCGAGGTCCGGCGTTCGGCCCAACCTCGCCCGGTGCCGGAGCAGAACGTGGCCAGTGCGAGGCGTTCGTCGAGGCGGGCCGCGCGGCGCACCTCCACCAGTGTTCGCCGCACGACCCAGCTCGATCCCCTGGCGTCTGCGTCGTCGTCGTCGAGATCGGTGCTCGCCGTGTCGTCGGTCGCGATGTCCTGGAGGTAGCGGGCAACGGCGTCGAGGCGGAGTCGCGCCCGGTCGTCGACATCGCCGAGGCGAACCTGGCGTTCGCTCACGAACGTCCGCCCATCGGCTGGTGGGGTGACGAACTCGCTGGCGGCGGCGACGATGGGCACGGGACCCGAACGTACCCGTTCGGGCCAGCACGCGACCCGGCAAGCGATGAGCGAACGGACCGGATGCGGCCACTTCGCTCATCGCCTCCGGGTGGGTGGCGCCTACTGTCGGGGAATGGCGTACGAGACGGTGACCGGATACTGCTGGCCGCAATCGGTGGAGGCGGGCGAGCGCGTTGCGCTGCATCTGTCGTCGGCCGGAGGGAGGTCGGTGTCGGTCGAGGTGGCACGGGTCGGCCGCACCCGGGAGGTCGTCTTCGCCGAGGACGGGGTGCCCGCCGGCGACCACCCGACACCGACCGACGCACCGGAACACGGCTGCGACTGGCCCGCTGCATCCGACGTCGTCGTCGACGCGGCGTGGCGTTCGGGGTACTACGAGGTGCTGCTGTCGATCGACGTCGACGGGAAGCAGCGTCAGAGTCGAGCGTTCTTCGTGGTCCGTCCCGACCTCGCCACGACGACGTCGAAGATCTTGTGGGCGATCGACACCAACACCTGGCACGCCTACAACGACTTCGGCGGCCGCAACCTCTACACCGGCGCCACCCAGGCATCGATGCTGCGACCGATGGCCCCCGGCTATCTCTACAAGCCGCCGGGGGCGGGCCAGCGGGTCACATCGATCCATCCGCCCGATCACCAGAGCGCCAGCCACGTCGGCTACCTCCGGATGAACCGGCTGTCGCCGTACGGCGGATCGGCGGGCTGGCCGAACTGGAGCGAGCCCTTCCTCGCCTGGGCCGAACGCGAGGGGTACGACATCGATGTCGTATCCAACGCCGACCTCGAAGAGCACCCCGAACTGCTCGGACCCGACTCGCCCTACTCGCTGTACCTGTCGATCGGTCACGACGAGTACTGGTCGGCCCCGATGCGCGACACCGTCGAGGCCTTCACCGCACGTGGTGGTCACGCGGCCTTCTTCTCCGGCAACACGGCGTTCTGGCAGGTGCGCCTGGAAGACCCGACCGGCGACGACGGCTCCGGACCCGCAGCGACCATGATCGGGTACAAGGGCTTCTTCAAACAGGACCCGGTGTTCGACACCGACCGCCAGGCGGAGCTGACCACGATCTGGTCCGACCATCTCCTGGAACGTCCGGAGAACCACATGACCGGTGTGAGCTTCAGCCGCGGTGGCTACCACCGCATCGGTAAACGGGCGACCAAGGGCGCCGGCGGGTACACGTTGCACCGCCCCGAACACTGGATCTTCGACGGCACCGGCCTCGACTATGGCGACCTGCTCGGCGCTTCGGCGACGATCGTCGGCTACGAGTGCGACGGCTGCGACTTCACCTACCGCGACGGATTGCCGTACCCGACCGGGGTCGACGGCACACCGACGAACTTCGAGATCCTCGGTACTGCACCCGCCGCCCACTTCAGCCGCACGACGGCGTCGCGTCCGCCCGCACCGAACGAGCCGGCCGAGGACGAGTTCATCGCGTCACGCCTGTTCGACACCCGCGATCCTGCCGCTGTCGAGCGGATCACCCACGGCCACGCCGTACTCGGAACGTACGTGTCGTCGGGCGGCGGCACGGTGATCACGTCCGGCTGCACCGACTGGATCTGGGGCCTGGCCGAACGTGACCGAGACGTCGAACAGATCACCCGCAACATCTTCGACCGCCTCGGGTCACCGGCCATCTGATGCAACTGCGGCCGCCGGAGCACGCCAAGATCTCCTGGTTGGAGGACAGCCGACGCTGGGAACGGATCGACCGCCGGGCCGACGACATCGTGATCTCGACCCCACCGAAGTCCGGCACCACGTGGATGCAGGGCATCATGACGTCGCTGCTGTGGCCGTCGGGCGACGCGCCCGATGCGTTCTCGGCGTTGAGTCCCTGGGTCGACATGCGCCTGTCGACGATCGACGAGCTCCGAGCGCGCCTCGATGCACTGGACCACCGCCGCTTCCTCAAGACCCACACGTCCGCCGATGCCTTCCCCGTCGACACCGACGCGAAGAACGTGGTCGTGTACCGGGACGGTCGAGACGCACTCGTGTCGTGGGGCAACCATCGGGCCACCATGCGACCCGAGGTCGTCCAGATGCTGAACGAGCAGGCTGCCGGGGAAGGCGTCGCAACGGTGCCGCCCGTCTGGAGCGGCGACATGGACGAACTGTTCGACGAGTGGGAGCGCGAATGCTCGCCGACCGATCACCTCGCCGGGTGGTGGCCGCTGCGCGAGGAACCGTTCGTGCTGTTCGTCCACTACAACGACCTGAGCGCAGACCTCGAGGGCGAGATGCGCCGGATCGCCGACTTCCTCGACCTCGACATCGCCGAGGAGCACTGGACCGACGTCGTCGCACGGTGCCGAATCGATGCAATGCGGTCCGAAGCCGACAACGCCGGCCTGCACGACTTGGGATTCGACGGAGGAGCGAAGTCGTTCTTCCACCAGGGCACCAACGGTCGCTGGCGAGGCGTCCTCACCGAGGGCCAACTGGGCCGATACGACGCGATGGTGGCGACGCTTCCAGCCGACGCTGCCGAGTGGCTCGAACACGGCTCCTTGGTGCTCGATCGTCGACCCTGACGCGTCGACCGGCTGGACGTCAGTTGCCGGGAGCGAGCGTTTCGAGCAGGTTCCAGTCGAGCGTGACCGGTCCCTCGGTCGACACCGGCTGGATGCACACGTGGTCGGCGCCGGCGTCGTAGTGGGCCTGGATGCCGGCACGGACCCGGTCTTCGTCACCCCACACGATGACGTGGTCGACGAACCGGTCGGCTCGCTGCTCGATCTCGTCCTCGGTGAACCCGATGCGCTTCCAGTTGTTCCGGTAGTTCGGCAGGCCGGCGTACCGGTCGATCTGGACGTTGGCCGCAGCGCGTGCGGCGTCGGCGTCGGTCGACAGGATCACCTTCTGCTCGACGCACAACAGCTTGTCGGCCCCGATCGCCGCCCGTGCCTCGGCGGTGTGCTCCGGGGTGACGAAGTACGGGTGCGCGCCATCGGCCGCGGTTGCCGACAGTTCGAGCATCTTCGGACCCAACGCGGCGAGCAGCTTGATCGGTGGCTCGGACGGTGGCACCGCCATGTACGGCGACGCAGCCATCGCCTCCAGATACGCACGCATCTGGGTGAGCGGCTTGGAGTAGTCGAGCTTGCGCAGCCCTGCCACCATCGGCTCGTGGCTGACGCCGAGTCCCAGCACGAAGCGACCGGCGGTCTGCTCGGCGAGCGTGTTGGCCGCCTGCATCATCGGGCCGGGGTGACGGCTGAAGATGCTGGCGATGCCCGTGGCGAACTGCAACGTCGACGTCTGCGAGCCGAGCCATGCGAGGTGTGCGAACGGGTCGCGTCCGACGGTGTCGGGCACCCAGAGTGTCGAGTAGCCGAGCGACTCGATTCGGCCGGCAGCTTCGGCCGCTTCGCCGGTTGTCATCGCGTCCGTGAAGTACCAGACGCCGAGGTTCGATGGGCCGGTCAGTCGCTCGCGTGCACTCATGCGGCCGAACCTACCGTTGCTCGCGCCGGCGCCTTGCACCGGCGCGACGGTCAGTCGGGGAGCATCGGGAGTTGGATCCCTGGGTCGCCGCGCAACGTGGTGGCCCGTCCGATCGACGTCTGCCCGAAGCGTTCGTGGACGGCATCGAGGACGGAGTCGAGCTCCTCGGCCTCGCACCGCTCGAACGGGAGCACCAGCTGCACGGCATCTCGGTCGGCGAGGTTGCCGACCGAGACACCGAGCAGGCTGATGCCGCGCTGTTCGATCAGCGGCCAGGCAGCGTCGAGCACCGCGGCAGCGGTGGCGTGGATCAGCGCCGTCGCTGCCGTTGCGTCGGGCAACGAGTGCGACCGTGTGGCTCGGCTCAGATCGTCGAATCGCAGCCGCACCGTGATCGTCCGGCCGACCCGATCGGCCCGACGCAGCCGGCCGGCCACGCGGTCGACCAGTCTCCACAGCACCACGTCGATCTCTTCGCGGGATCGGTGGCGGCGACCCAACGCCTGCTGCGACCCGATCGATCCGCGCCTCGTGCCGGTGGTCACCCGACGAGCGTCTCGGTTGTGGGCCAGCGCATGCAGTTGGTGACCCATCGACCGACCGACGATCGACACCAGCGCGTCGGGGTGCATCGCGGCCACGTCGGCCACCGTGTGCAGTCCTCGATCGTGCAGTTTCGCCGCGGTGACATCCCCGACACCCCACAGACGTTGCACCGGCAACGGGTGGAGGAAGTCGAGTTCACCATCGGGATCCACCACGAGCAGCCCGTCGGGCTTCGACACGGCGCTGGCCACCTTGGCGAGGAACTTGGTCCGTGCCACCCCGACGCTGATCGGCAACCCGACGTCATCGGCGACACGGCGACGCAGTTCGGTGGCGATGTGTACCGGTGATCCGACGAGCCGCCAGAGCCCAGCGACGTCGATGAACGCCTCGTCGATCGACATCGGCTCGACGATGGGCGAGGTGTCGCGGAAGATGTCGAACACGTGCCGGCTGGCTTCGGTGTACGCGTCGAAACGCGGCGGGACCTCGATCAGGGTCGGGCAGAGACGTCGGGCGGTTCCGCCCGACATGGCGGTCCTGACACCGAACGCCTTGGCTTCGTAGCTCGCAGCGAGCACGACCCCGCCTCCGACGGCGATCGGACGGCCCCGCAGCGTCGGATCGTCGCGTTGTTCGACCGAGGCATAGAACGAGTCGAGGTCGGCGTGGAGGATCGAAGCGGTGGACCGCGCAGGCGAGGACACGAACATATGTTCGCGCGATCGCGACTGGCGAGCAAGCGCTGCGGTCGACGCGGTCGACTTCAGACCGGGCGGTGAACGAACCAGTCGCCGGACTCGATGAGCGTGAGCTCGAGTCCGTCGCCGCCTGCGTAGGCCCACGCATCGACGCCGCGAGTGGTCTGCACCATCACCCGGGCGAATCCTCCATCGACGACGCCCTCGATCTCGTCGAGGACCTCGAGCGCCTGATCGGACGACTCGTCGAGGAGACCGAAGGTGTGGCCGCTGATCGTGCCCACCTCGCCGAACACCGCTGCGGGATAGTCGAGTCCGGTGTCGAACAGCTGCCCCGGCACCGAATCGAGCCACCCGTCGTCGACGACGAAGGGAGCGAGGAATCGCCACCGCAGATCGCCGGGCCGCAGGGTGCCGTACACGAAGACGTGACGCACCCGGCCAGGTGCGTCCGCGTCAGGCACTGAGTTCGGCTTCGTCGTCGAGCTGCTGTTGGAGCGATGGAGCGGCCAAGCCGATCACGTCGCCCTCGGTGGGGAGGGGGTCGTTGCGGCAGAGGAACGCCATCTTGTCGTCGACGATCCGAACCACCGGGAGGAACAGGTTCGTGTCGACCGCCTCTTGGATGGCGTCGCCACCGTGCGCCGTTCGCACCCGCCAACCCTGCCGGGAGCGCTCGTCGAGGGTGGAGTAGGTGATGCCGTCGATGCCCACGAGGCGGCCGAGATGCTCTTCCGGCACCGACGTGTCGCCGCTGCGGCGAGCACTCGGCGCCAATTGGAAGACCTCCCTCCGCCCGAACACGCGAGCGAACCGGGCGGTGGCGAGGGCGTTCACCTCGTCGTTCGAGGTGAACGCCAGCAGCCGGCCGATGCCACGCAGGTCGAGGTCCTGACTGGCGTCCTCGGCGAGCACGCTCATCCGGCGCGCACGGAGCCCTGCGGCGATGGCCCGAGTGACGTTGTAGGGGTCGGTGTCGACCAGCAGGGTCTTGACGTTGCGCTTGTCGAGCTCGCCGGCGAGTCCCCGGGCGACCGCGTGCGAACCAGCGATCAGCACGCCATCTGCTTGCGCCTCGGCGAGCCCGAGCGCGCGTGCCGCCGGGCCGGCGAGGAAGCCGTAGACGACGATCGTGCCGATGATGACGAGGAACACGATCGGCACGATCTTCGCGGCGTCCGGAACCCGTTCTTCCTCGAGCCGAATCGCAAAGATCGCCGACACGGCGGCGGCGACGATCCCCCGTGGCGCCATCGTCATCAGGAAGATCCGCTCGCGCCAGTTCAGCGAGGACCTCACCGTCGACACCATCACCGACAACGGTCGGGCGACGAAGACGAGCAGTGCCAGGAACACGAGCGATGGCACGAGCACGTTGCGCAGGGCGTCGGTCTCGATGCGAGCAGCGAGGAGGATGAACAGGAACGAGATCAGCAGTGTCCGGACGCTCTCGTTGAACTCGAGCACTTGACGGATCGTCGAGCTCTCCCGTCTTGCGAGGTACATGCCCATCACGGTGACCGTCAGCAGACCGGCTTCTTCCTGTACTTCGTTCGTCGCCACGAACGATGCGACGACGAAGGCGAACGTGACCGGCACGGTGAGCTGGTCGGGGATCAGGAATCGGCGCAGTGCGTAGTCGAGGGTCACCGCGGCGGCAAGACCGATCCCGGCGCCGGCAACGATCGTGAGGAGTACGACGCCGGCAATGGTGACAACGGCCTCGTCCGGTGCGTCGGTGAGCACGATCTCGAAGGCGATCAGTGCCGCTGTTGCCCCGATGGGATCGATCAGCACGCCCTCGGCACGCAGGATCGGCCCGGTGGTCCCGGCGGGGCGCACGAAGCGCAGGAGTGGGCCAACCACGGTCGGGCCCGTGACGACGAGCACGGCACCGAGCACGATCGCTGCCTGGTTCGAGATGTCGAAGATCTCGCGGGCGCCGTACCAGCCGACCAGGAACGTCACCACGGCGCCGATCGAGATCAACCGCCGCACCACCGTGCCGGTGTTGCGCAGCTCTCGTGGGGGAAGGTCGAGACCGCCCTCGAAGAGGATGAGCGCCACGGCCAACGACACCAGCGGAAAGAGCGTGCCGCCGAGCAGCTCGTCGGGCTCGACGATCCCGGTCACCGGTCCCAGCAACAGGCCGGCGGTGAGGAGCGCGATGATCGAGGGAACCTGGATGCGCCAGGCAACCCACTGCGCGAGCATCCCGGCACCGAGGATCAGCGCCAGCGTGGGCCCGATCGCCGACTCGGTCGCTGCCAACACCGCAGCGGTCACGCTTCCGCCCTCATCGGCACGTCAGGATGGAGTCGTCGGACATCCGGTGCGATCGTAGTCGGGGTACCGTCGACCCATGACCGCACGCATCGAACGAGTGACCTTTCCGGGGAGTCAGCAGGCCCAACTCGCCGCCCGACTCGACCTGCCGGCCGGTCCGCCGCGAGCGTTCGCGCTCTTCGCCCACTGCTTCACCTGCGGCAAGGACATCGCCGCAGCGTCGCGCATCGCCAATGCGCTCACCGATCTGGGCTTCGGTGTGTTGCGGTTCGACTTCACCGGGTTGGGCATGAGCGAAGGCGAGTTCGAGAACACCAACTTCACGTCGAACGCCGGCGACCTGGTTGCCGCCGCCGACTGGTTGCGTCGAGAGCACCGAGCCCCGCAGGTGCTGGTCGGGCACTCGCTCGGTGGGGCCGCCGTGTTGGCCGTGGCCGCCGACATCCCCGAGGTTCGTGCGGTTGCCACGATCGGCGCACCGGCGAGCCCGGCGAACGTCACCGGTCACTTCGAGTCGTCGCTCGACGAGATCGCCTCGACCGGTTCTGCCGAGGTGCAGCTGGCCGGTCGGCCGTTCAGGATCCGTCAGCAGTTCGTCGACGACCTGCGCAATCATGTGATCACCGATCGGGTGGCGACCATGAAGCGGGCGTTGCTGGTGATGCACTCACCGATCGACAACACCGTCTCGATCGACCATGCCGCCGAGATCTTCCAGGCGGCACGCCATCCGAAGAGCTTCGTGTCGCTCGACGGCGCCGACCACCTGCTTGCCGATCGTGACGACGCCCGATTCGCCGCCAACGCGATCGGAGCGTTCGCCGACCGCTACATCGTCGACGAGAGCGGCGCCCTCGATGCGCCGCGGGCCTCGGCGTCGGTGGTGGTCGCCGAGACCACTCAGGGCCCGTTCCTGAACCACGTCGTCGTCGGACAGCACCGGCTGCTCGCCGACGAACCGGAGTCTGTCGGTGGATTCGACGCAGGGCCGTCGCCGTACGACTTCCTCGGGGCGGCACTGGGCGCCTGCACCTCGATGACCTTGCGGATGTACGCCGACCGCAAGCAGGTGCCGCTCGACCGGGTGACCGTCGAGGTCAGCCACGGCAAGGTGCACGCGAACGATTGCGGCGAGTGTGCCGAGAACACCAACCTGGTCGGCCGAACCGGCATGATCGACCGCTTCGAACGTGCGATCACCGTCGAGGGGAACGATCTCACCGACGAGCACCGGGCGAAACTGCTCGAGATCGCCGACAAGTGCCCGGTGCATCGCACGCTCGAATCGGCCAGCGCGATCGTCACCCGCCTCACCGAGTAGCCGCCGCACTGCAGCCGATGGCGAATTCAGGCAGAGACGGCGGCGGGGCGCTCGGTCGGTGCCTCGGCGTCGGAGGGCTGCACCCGATCGAGTGAGCCCTCCCGGTGGCGTACGAGCGCACCGTTGAACTCAGCGCTCATCAGCGAGGAGATGGCGAGGAAGCTGAGCCACGTGACGATGCCGAGGACGAGAGCGAAGCTGCCATAGGTCGACGAGGCCCCCTCCTGGATGCGGTCGACGATGGCGGTGCCGAAGTACTGCAGTGCTGCGAAGACGATGCCGGCGATGACCGCCCCCGGCCAGACGTCGCGCCACGTGGGTTCTGCGGCGGTGAGGAATCGGTACATGGCGGCGAGCACGGCGATGTTGATCAGCACGGTTGCGAGCAGCAGGGCCACTCGACCAACGCTCGGGAGTCCGGCAGCATTCACGAGCGTGGAGATGACGATGGTCCCGACCTGGGCAGCGCCGATGAACAGCAGGCCGAGGAGTGCTTTGCCGCGCTGCTTGGGCATCGCGTCGCGCTGGTCGACGTGGACCTCCCAGACGTCGTCGAGGGCGCCCTGCAGCCCGACGAACGCCTTCGTCGACGACCACAGCGCTCCGCCCAGACCGATGATCAGTGCCCACCAGTTGCCGGTGAGCGACGTCGGGTCGTTCTGGAGCTGTTCGCCGAGCACCGGGATGTCGGCGAGCGCGCCATCGATGAGCTCTTGCTGGAGTTCTTCGTTGCCTTCGAGCACGAACCCGAGGATCGTGGTCGCAGCGAGCATGAGGGGAAAGATCGAGAGGAACCCGAAGAAGGCGAGCACCGATGCGTTGCGCCCGGAGATGTGGCGCCGCCACCCGTCGAGGGTGTCGACGAGCACGTCGATCGCAGCGTGTCGCGAACGGAACTCCATCACCTTGTCGCTCGTTGTCCAGGGCATCAGTGCTGCATCCTCATCGTGTGGTGTTTCCCGTGTCCGCCAGATTCCAATCGACAGGATCGCGTCCGGCGGCCACCAACGCAGCATTCGTTCGGCTGAACGGCCGGCTTCCGAAGAACCCGTTGCGTGCCGAGAGCGGGGATGGGTGTACCGACTCGATGATCGTGTGCCGATCGGTGTCGATCAACTCGCGTTTGCGGCGAGCCGACGAACCCCACAGGACGAACACGACGGACTCGCGCTTGGCGTTCACGACCCCGATGACGTGATCGGTGAAGGTCTCCCATCCGCGCTTCTGGTGTGAGCCGGCAGCGCCACCGCGCACGGTGAGCGTGGCATTGAGCAACAGCACGCCCTGGCGTGCCCACGATTCCAGATTGCCGTGGTCGGGGATCTCGATGCCGAGATCGGCGTGCAGCTCGCGGTGGATGTTCGCCAGCGACGGCGGCACACGTACCCCGTGACGTACCGAGAAACACAAACCATGTGCCTGGTCGGGGCCGTGGTAGGGGTCCTGACCGAGGAGCAACACCTTCACATCGGCGAGCGGCGTCAGGTGCAACGCGGCGAACACTTCGTCCGCCGGTGGGTAGACGGGATGCGTTCGTCGCTCCTCGGCGACGAACGACTGCAGGGCGCTCCAGTACGGCAAGTCGAACTGATCGCGCAACGCGGGGTTCCAGTCCGTCTTCATCAGTCACACTGCCTACCATGAGTGTCGTGTTCGATCATCTCGAACGAGCTCCGCTCGCCACACTGCCGACGCCACTCGAAGCCGGACCGGCCCTCGCCGGCGGCACGCGGCTCTGGGTGAAGCGAGATGACCTCACCGGCCTCGGTGGCGGCGGGAACAAGGCGCGCAAGCTCGAGTTCCTCTGCGCCGAGGCCGTGGCAACGGGGGCCGGCTCGTTGGTCACCGTCGGTGCTGCACAGTCGAACCACTGTCGGATGACCGCGGCGGCAGGTGCTCGCCTCGGGCTCGAGACGCACCTCGTGCTCTCCGGCGACCGTCCCGACGCCGTCACCGGCAACCAGTTGCTGTCCATGCTGTTCGGAGCGCAGTTGCACTTCACCGGGGCGGCGGAGAGTCATTGGGGCGAGCTCGAAATCGCACGCGAAGCCGTCACCGACCAACTCGTTGCCGACGGTCTTTCGCCGTATGCGATTCCGATCGGCGGCAGCACCGCGGTCGGGGCGCTCGGCTACGCCGCAGCGTTCATCGAGTTGCTCGACCAATGCGACGCGGCCGAGGTGGCGCCGTCGCATGTGGTGTTCACGTCGTCGAGCGGGGGTACCCATGCCGGCCTGCTCGCGGGTCGCGCAGCCGCAGCGCACGCCGGTCGAGACGTGCCCGCCGTCGTCGCGATCGGGGTGGCGAAGGGCGTCAACGTCGGTCGGCCAGATGTGGCGGCACTGGCGAATCAGGCGCTCTCGCTGATGCGGTCGACTGCGATCGTCGCCGACGAAGACGTCGAGGTCGACACCAGGTGGATCGGCGCCGACTACGCGGTGCCGACCGATTCCGGCGACTCGGCGATTCGATGGGCGGCCGAGCACGGCGGTTGGCTCCTCGACCGCACCTATTCGGGCAAGGGGTGCGCCGGCCTGCTCGGCCTCGACGCCGAGGGCCGGTTCGGTACCGACGTCGTCTTCGTCCACACTGGCGGTTGGCCAGCACTGTTCGCCCCCGGTGGTGTTCCTCGCTGAGCCTCATCGGCGCGTACGGGTAGCGTGGCGTGGATGACCGATCAGATCCTCGACGTCGACCTGCTCGCCTTCGAATCGAACACGGGAACGCGGCGTCGAGCCGTGGTCGACGGCGTACGCCGCAGCCTGGCGACCGGTTTCGTGTACACCAGCCACGATCTGTCCGACGACCTGCTCGACACCACGTACGGCATGCTTCGCGAGTTCTTCGAGCTCGACGAGGCAACCAAGCAGCAGTTCACGCTTCCCGGAGCGCACGGCCAGACCGGGTACACCGGACTCCTGGTCGAGACGGCGGCGGCGAGTGACAAACCCGACTGGAAGGAGATGCTGAACTGGTCGGCTCCGATCGCCGCCGGGCATCCTCTGAAGACCAAGTTTCCGACCGCGTACCCCGACCAGTTGCTGCCCGAGTCAGCGGTGCCTGGCATCACCGAAGTGTTGTATCGATTCCACGAATCGATCGCCGACCTGCAGCGCCGATTCCTCCGGGTGATCGCCGAGGGCATCGGCTGCCATGAGACGTTCTTCGACGACATGGTCGCCGACGGGCCGACGCTCACGCGGGCGATCCGGTATCCCGCGATGTCGGAGTTGGGTGAGGACGGCCACGAGTGGGCCGGCCAGCACGGAGACATCAACCTGATCACCGCACTGCCGCGCGCCACGGCCCCTGGGTTGCAGGTCCAGGTGGGTGACGACTGGGTCGACGCGACACCACCCGACGATGCCGTCATCATCAACACCGGCATCATGCTCGAGCGCCTGACCAACGGCGTGATCCCCATCGGGTGGCACCGGGTGGTCGCCTCGCCCGGCTACGAGGGTGAGCGATACAGCGTCGTGCAGTTCTGCCATCCCCGGCCGTGGACGATCCTCTCGCCGGTGCCGTCGTGTTGCACCGAGGACAACCCGCAGCGGTTCTCGGCGATCAGTGCCGAGCACGCGCTCGACGAGGTCCTCTATCAGATCAACCTGGTCGAAGACGCTCGTCGCGTCGGCTGACGCAGGCGCAGCCGGCAGTTCATGGACGCATCATCGGCCCGGTGAGCGACGTGACCTCGCGGACGGCCAGGTCGACCCACATCGAGGTCGGCAGGTCGATCGGGGTCAACCAGGTCACCGGCACGGTGTCGGGTCCGCCGGCGCCGGGGCCCCGCTTCTCCGGCGGCGCCCACCCACACCCTTCGTTGGGGTAGATCATCGCGGCCCAGCCCGACGCGGTGACCACACCGGTCTCGCCGATCACCCATTCGGAGTCGATCTCGCGGTTGTCGTCTGTCGTCTCGGTGGTCACCGGATCGAAGCCGGACCCCGAGGCGATTCCCGACCATGGCCCGATGCCGGCCGAGCAGGCCTGTCGGAACAGGGCATCGATCACCGGTCCGTAGGCGTCGACAGGGGTGCCATCGAGATCGACGATCGTGAGGCGGATGTGCGGGGCGACGGCATCGGTGCGGATCTGCACGGTGGCGTCGGTGGGCACGTCCGCCCGAATTCCGACCGGCAGTGGGCTGCTGTCGCCCATGTATCCGAGCACCTGGCCGGCGCGCACGCTCTGGCCGACAGCAGCGAGGTTCGTCAGACGCAGATGGTCCGGCGCCGCCCCGTCGTCGGTTCCCGGGGTGTCGTCGTTGAAGCCGGTCAGGTGATAGCTCCGGCCGACCACATCGGTGATCGTCACCGAGATCGGTTCACCGGGTTCGTCGTGAACATCGGTGATCACCCCATCGCTGACCGCGAGGACGGGCTGCATCTTGACTCCGAAGACGATGCTTGGCGCTTCCTCGGCACACAGCCCAGCAGCCTCGATCTCTGCGGCCGTGCCGTTGGCGCCGGCGCCCTCGGCGACGTCCTGAGCATCTCCGCACTCGGGAGCAGCGGGCCGAGTCGGTCCGAGCACCGGGAACGCAACGGTTGCCGTGCGCTCGATCGCCGGCGTCGCCGGATCGATCGCCGTGGGCGGTGCGAGTTCGGGGGCGAACCCCATCCGAGCGAGGCGAGCCTCGAAGGTCAGGGCCTGCGGGATGGGTTGACCCGACAGGAATGCCCACACGCCGAGCCAGCGCTGCTGGTATTCGCGGACAGTCAGGACGTTGCCGGCTGAGGGGACGGGCACGATGTCCATGAGCTCGACGTCTCGCGAGGCCCGGGGGTAGTACCACATCACCGGAACCATCGACACGTCGTTGTTCCACTGGGCCAGGAACTTGGTGACGTCGGCGGCGGCGCGCTCGTCCTGGATCTCGGGAGGCGCCAGGTAGGCCTCGGGGTAGCCGGCATAGTTGTTCCACGTGGACGTGATGAACTGGTACGCGCCGGATGCGCGGCCCTTGTTCGGCCCCACTGTGTAGTCACCGCGTGACTCGAGATACCGGATCGTGGCGAGGATGTTCGCCATCTCGCTCGGGTAGGCAATGACCTGCTGAGGTGCGGGGGCCGGCGTGGTCGGAGGAACGACGGTCGTCGTCGTGGTCGCTCCAGCAGCCGGTGCTGGTGCCTTGGTCGGCGTCGGCGGTGGCGTCGCAACGGTCGTCGTGGTCGTCGGTGGTTTGGTGGTCGTCGGTGGTTTGGTGGTGGTCGTCGGCGTCGTGGTCGAGGTCGTGGTGGTGTCGGCGATCGTGGTGGAAGCGCTACTGCCGAGTGCTCCTGCGGAGTCCTCGTCTGCGGGTTCGTCGGCGTGCGCCGGCGGTGCGGCCAGTGCTGCGAGCAGCCCGACCACCCCCAACAGTCCGATGGTCGCCCTCGCTGTGGACGCGCGGAACCCGCGTCGTCCGACCCCGAGCGTGCGCGCCGAGTCGGTTCGAGGTGGTCTCGCTGCTGTATGGGTCACCATCGGTCTCATCGGCACGTGTACCAGCTCGCTGGAGCGCGTTCTTTCGGCCATCGTGCGATCACCGCCACGCACGCCGCCTGCTTCTCGAGACGTTCCACGTTACGCGGCGGAGAGACACCGAGCTGCCGCCGGGTCACCGGCGGGTCGGCGCTACCGTGTGCTGGCCCATGTCCGATGTCGCCGCCGCCAATGTCTTCACCGACGCTGAGGCACCGGCGGTCAACGAACCACCGGTCGATGTCGTTCTCGCCGTCGATGTCGGAGCCACCTTCTTCCAGGCCGGACTCGTCACCGCCCGCGGCGCCCTCCTCGATCGCAGCCGTGCACCGATCGAAGCCGATGCCGGTCCCGAGTCGAACTACACGGCGCTGGCCCTGACGGTCACCGAGATGCTCGAGCGAGCAGTGTCACGTCACTCGGCCGTCGTGCGGAGCTTGGGGCTGACGAGTGGCGGCCATGTCAGTCGTGGACTCGACGAGGTCTCACCGCTGAGTGTCCCCGCATGGAGCAACTTTCCTCTGCGGGCGCGTCTCGAGGAGCTGTCCGGGCTCGACGTGTACGGCGACCTCGATGCCAAGGCGTTGGCACTTGCCGAAGGGTGGCTGGGCGCGGCACAGGGCCAGCCGAACTTCTGCGCGATCACCGTGTCAGCGGGTGTGTCAGGGGGGATCATCCTCGACGGCGACCTCCTCGACGGCGAGTACGGGTACGCAGGCCAGATCGGCCACTTCATCGTCGAGCCGGGTGGGCGCCGTTGTGTGTGCGGCACGCAGGGATGTCTCGAAGCGGAAGCCTCGGGACAAGCGATCGTGGCGATCACCGGCCGGCCGGCGACCGAGTCGTCGTATCAGATCATGCAGCGCACCGGTGACTTCGTCGGGCGCGCCGCAGCCTCGATGTGCAATTCGTTCGATCTGTCGCTCGTGGTGGTCGGCGGGAGTGTTGCGCTCGGATTCGGCTCGACCTTCTTCCACGCTGCGCAGGTCACGCTCGACGAGCTCGCACGCCAGCCATACAGCCGCGGTGCTCGGATCACGCCATCGAGACTGGGCGAGCAGGGCCCGCTGGTCGGCGCCGGAGCAGTGGGGTGGCGAGGTCTGCGCCGGGCCGCGCGCGGCCGAAGCCGAGCCGGTGAGGCTCAACCGCCGAACGCGCGGTAGACGTACTCGGCAGGGCCGCGACCAAATCTTCGCTGCCACCACACCCCGGCTGCGATGGCCGCCACCCAGAACACCGCAGCGAACAGCAGCGCGAGGTCGGCGCCGGCCGGTTCGATCCAGCCGAGCCGGTCGACGAGGAGTCGGAAGACGAAGATGTGGGCGAGGTACAGCGACAGGGTGAGCTGGCCGGCCCGCCGGAGTGGATCGGTCGCCACCGGAAAGCGGGTGGCGAGCCAGTCGATCACGACGTATGCGAGCAGGGCGGTGCCCAGAACGTTGGCCGCATACACGAGGCTGCGGTCGAGCGGCTGGATCGAGAACACGACCGAGCGAAGGCCGGTCGTCGCAGCTGCCGACAGCATCGACGACACGCTCAACAGCACGATGCCGACACCGGTGGCCGCCGGGCGCCACCATGTCGCTCCGAGCACACGGCCGAGCACGATGCCGGCGCAGAGGAACGCGAACCAGGGCAGGAGGGGATGCGTTCCGTTGACGAAGACGTCGAGCACGTATCGCCGTACCGAATCCTGGCCGGGGCTGGTCAGCCAGCCGGTGTCGTGCCCGTTGCGGTTGCGTTCGTACTCCCACACCTGAATCGAGGCGGCGGCGAGCGCCGCGCCGAGTCCGATGGCGATGATCCATCGCGATCGCCATGTGAACACTGCGGCAGCCAGCACGAACATGACGCCGTAGTAGACGATGATCGTGCCCGGCCAGATCGTGTCGAGCACGAGGCCGAGCACGTACAGCAGGACTCCTCGCCGGACCAGCCGCCACCGCATCTCGCTGACACGTGTGGGATCACCGATCGCCCGACGGGTCAGCAGTGTCACGCTGACCCCGGCAACGAGCACGAACGTCGCTGCGAATCGGGTGGAGAGCGGTCCGGTCCATGGATCGAACAGTTCCTCGAGCCAGCCCGTTCGGGGCCAGGTGGTGTCGGTCTCGAAGCTGCGCAGGATGAGGTAGCCGTGGTAGTTCATCACGACCACGCCGATGAGCGCGACGGCGCGAACGACGTCGGGCCCGTGCAGCCGGGCAGACGGCGCGGTGTCGGTGAAGCCGGCGGTCGGTGTGGTCAGATCCACTCGTAGGAGTCCACCGTGGTCATCGTGAGGGGACGTTGGACATCGACCCGGCTGCCGATGTCGGGCACCCGGGCGCCGTCGGCGACGAGCGCCATCGAGGTGTGCATGTGTGGCGCTTCGTGCAGGTCGAGCCGTGTGCGATCGAAGTGGAACGGGCTGCGACCATCCGGGAGTGTGGTGACCCCGTTGGCAGTGCCGGCGCCGATCATCACGAGGTGGCCGTCGGCTTCGACGGGTCGCTGGTGGTAACCGGCCGGGGTGCCGGCACGAATCGGGCGGACCTCGAGCACGTCGGCGCCGAGCTGCAGCAGCGACTTGTCGCCGTGCCACAGCGACGTGCCGAGACGGAGTCGATAGACGTGAGTCGTCGGCAACGAGGCGTAGGCGGTGGGGTCGAGGTGGCTCACCCAGACGGGCAGGTTGCGGTCGATCGTGTCGATGCTCCGAGCGATCTCGTCGGCGTGTTCCTGAGGTGTTCCGGCAAGGGGAGGGTGGATGCTGACGCCGGCCACGTCGAGGCGACCTCGTCGTGCAGCGTCGACGAGATCTGGGCCGGCGCCGTAGCGATGCATCGACGATTCGAGCTTGACGACGACTCGGCCGCCCCAGTCGGCGAGTGCGTCGACGTGTGTCTGGTTGCCGACGGTGAGGATCGGTGCGATCGACGGGGGAGCGGCAAGCGTCGGGGTGAGCACGACCGGATGGAGTTCGTCGGGCAAGCCGTCGAGTTCGTGGATCGTGCCGACGGCGACCGTGTCACAGAATTCTGCTGCCAACTGTGCGAGCGGGATCCGTCCGAAGCCGTAGCCGTTGCCCTTGACGACGGGCACCAATCCGTCGACGGCACCCGCGAGCCGGGCGACGTGCGCTCGCCACGGAGCCGTGCGAATGGTCAGGGTGACGGTCACGGCGTCGACGCTAGTGCTGCGATCACCCGACCTCGCCTGCACGGCGATGAGCGAACAGACCACATCTGCGGGTTTCGTTCATCGCGGCGTGGGTTCGAGCTAATCCCGACTGTGTTGATCATAATTATCATGGATAGCGTCGTGCGTGTGACCCTGCGATCGCTGACGAGCTTCCCCAACCCGGTCAACGAGACCTCTGCCCGCCTGGTTGCCGCCGGAGTGGTGGCGCAGGCAATCGTGTTCCTGGTGGTGCGCGAGTGGTGGGTGCTCCTGCCGCTCACGTACGGCTTCCTCGCCCGGGTTGCCACCGGGCCGACCCTCTCGCCGCTCGGCCAGTTCGTCACCCGAGTCGCGACCCCATGGCTCGAAACGCAGCTCCTCGATCGCAACCCGAGCTTCCACTCCCGCCAGGTTCCCGGTCCGCCGAAGCGGTTCGCCCAGGGGATCGGTCTGGCCTTCACGGCGGCAGCGTCGGTTGCGTGGGCGCTCGGTGCAACGAGCGTTGCCATCGTGTTGATCGCCATGCTCGCCGTTGCCGCCACGCTCGAAGCTGCATTTGCCGTCTGCCTCGGATGCATCGCCTACAGCGCGATCTGGGGATGTGCCGACTGCGACGACATCAGCGAACGGCTCCGCCAGGCTCTGGTCGAGGCACGCGAGGAGGCCCCGGCTGTCGAGGCTGCGACGTCAGCGACCACCGTCGAACACCGCGTGCCCGTCGAGACCTGATCGCCGTCGGCCGGCTCAGCGTCGACGTCCGGGCCACGCGCTGACGTGCGGGACGATCGGCGACCAGACCCGCAGACGGCGCATGCCGGCCCACACCCCCCACCCGTAGGCCAGGTCGGTCGGTGCTGCCCGGGGGTTGGGGGCGAGGGCGAGGAGCAGCCACCAGCGGCCCCGACGCGAGAGCACTGCAGCGGCCACCAGCATCGGCCACCACACGCGTCGGCCCGCTGACGCGAGTTGGCGACCGGCGAGCAGGTGGCCCCGTATGGCGAGCCACATCGCCGCTCGGGGTGGTACGTCCGGGAGCTTGCGCACGAGCGCTGCGGAGCTTCCGGCACCCAACGCGATGGCCGGTACCCACTGCCCGAACAGGGCCAACGCCCAGGTCGCGACGGTCCAGCCGTTCATGTGAACAGGTGACAGCGCACCCGGATGCCGAAGTGCCAGGGGCGCCGCGGAGGTGCCGTAGCCGGCGTGCTGTTGGCACCGTTCTCGCCACGACGTACGCGGCTCGTGCCACACCGACACGGCAGGGTCGTAGCGGCACCGCCAACCGGCATCGTCGATTCGCCACACGAAGTCGACGTCCTCACCGAACCGCAATCCCTCGTCGAAACCGCCCACCTGATCGAACGCAGCGACGCGCACCACCACCGCTGCGCCCGGCACATAGCTCACGCGTGTGCCGGCACGGATGCGCGCCGGCTCGTTGCCGAGATCGAGCGGTGACCCGGACTCGCCTCGCACACGCGGAGCGACCAGTCCGATCTCGGGGTCGTCGAAGTGCCACAGCAGCCCGGCGAGCCAGTCGGAGCCCGGCAGCGACACGTCGGCATCGACGAACGCCACCAGTGGCGTGTCGATCAGCTGCCGAGCGGCGTTGCGCGCCGCGGCCGGTCCGCGGTTCGTTGCCAGCCGAAGCGCTGCGCCTGCAAGCGGTGGGGTCGAGCCGTCGTCGATGGTCAGCCGACCGTCGCCGTGGGTGGCGCCACCGAGCTGTGGCGTCACCACGGTGACGTCGTCGAGGGTGAATCGACCGACGCCGGTGGGGAGCGGATGGATCGCCCCGGCATCGGCCAGTCGGGCGGTCAACGTCGACGCGTCGACGTCGCCGCCGGGCTCGAGTCGATCGACGAACGTCTCGCCTGCGGAGCTCAGCCGGAAGAGCCGGAGCGGCGAGCCCGCCACAACGGTGCCGCCGAAGCGCTGCCACGACGAGTCGACGCGGTAGCGCACGTCAAGTGCCCGGGTCCGGCGCGAGTGGGCGCCACCGCTCGATCGAGTGCACGAGGTCGGCAACGAACTCCGTGATGAAGCGTTCGCCCTCCCGGCCGGACGCGCCGTCCGGGTCGCCGAGCACGCCGCTGGGGCTCACGGTGCGTACCCCTCGGGCACGCAGTTCGTCGATCGATGCGTCGGGTCCGGCGGTGGCCAACTCGAGGCGCACCAACCCGGGGTCGATCGCCAGCATCATCGACGTCTCGATCCGACCGGCATGCAGGTCGGCGGGCCCGCCGTCTCGTCGCTGGGGCCACTGCGGCGACCAGCTCAACACGTTGCGGCCCTCGACGGTGAGCGCAGAAACTGCCGAGGTGAGCGCTTCGTGGTTGCCTCCGTGGCCGTTGACCATCACGATGCCCGCCGCCCAGTCGGCGCTTCTGACGAGCTCGATCAGCACCGACGCCATCACCTCGGACCCGATCGACAGCGTGCCCGCAAAGCCGGCATGTTCACCCGAGGCCCCCACGCTGATCGTCGGGCCGATCATCAGCCCGTCGGTGTGATGGACTGCACGACCGGTGAGCTCCTCGGCGATGATCGTGTCCGTCGCCAGCGGCAGGTGCGGGCCGTGCTGCTCGGTGGAACCAACCGGAATCAGCACGATCGGTGCAGGTGCTCGATCGTCGGACGGCGGCCGCGAGATGCCGTCGACCTCCGGCCAGGTGGCGTCACCCAATCGCATGGTCGGGTCCTACCCGGACTCGTCAGGGCTCGACGGGTACGCCTCGAGGTAGCCCCAGTTGCGGAGTTGTTCGAGGATCTTCGCGGCCGCGGACGGAGGATCCAGCGTGAGGAGTTCGGAGTGGACCTCGCCGCCGCCGACGTCGAGAATCTGGCGCACCCGATCGAGCGAGCCGCCGGCCGGCGCCGGCAGCACGCGTGCCCGCGGACGGTACGGATGGATCTCGGCTTCCGGGAGCCGCCCGTGCGGTCCCTGCAGCCGCAACACCGTGGCGTCACGCGTGGCGAGGGACGCCGCCAACGACGCGCGCCGGAGTTTCGCTGCGGAGCCTTCGACCGAGAGCACCGCGGGGGCAGACACCTCCAGGATCTCCCGTCGCCCGCCGTCGAGGCGCCGGACGCCGCGCAGTCGGCCGGACGCATCGGCGACCTGCAGCTCGAGCAGCCCGAGCGCTTGCGCGCACGAGAGCTCCGCCGCAATGAACGCCGGGACCGACCCGGTCCCACGGTCGAGCGAGTAGTCACCACACAGCACCAGGTCGTGGTCGTGCAGGTGTTCGGCCAGTGCAACGGCGACGACATGGCTGTCGAGTTCGGTCGAGGCATCGACCCGGACCGCAGAGTTGGCGCCGACCGCAATCGCGTCGCGCAGCACGTCGTCGGCGCTCGGCGGGCCGAGGCAGATCACCGTCACCTCGTGACTGCCCGGCTGCTCTGCGATCGTGAGCGCCGTTTCCAGGGCGGCTTCGTCCGCCGCCGACACGCCCGACCAGCGGCGGTCGGCCTCGCGCTCGCGGTCGAGCGACACCCACTTCCAACAGACAGCGATCTTCACGAGGCAGGCATCCTGTCGGTCAGGTGCGCTTGAAGACGACGCCGTGGCCGCCCTCCGGGTAGGTCCAGGTGATGGCGCCTTCCTCGTTGCACACGAGGTAGCACGTGCCACACTCGAAGCACTGTTCGTAGTTGAAGAGGATGCCGCCGTCGCTCGTTGGCACGAACAAGTTCGCCGGACACGCCACGACGCAACCACGCGTCGAGCAGTCGGCGCAGATCTCGTCGTCCACGGTGATGTGGGCGCGCTCGTGGATGTCGAATCGGGTGGTGCCGATCAGGTCTTCGAAGGACTGCTCCGGCCAACGCTCGCTCATCCGAAACTCCTCAATCCGTCGAGTGCGTCGCTCGCCAGGTCCTTGAGCTTCACGCCGGCGCGTTTGCGTTCCTCGTTGAGGATTCGGCGCAGACCCGGCTTGGGCGTGGGGTTGTCGACCCGGAACATGCGCTCCACCGTATTGGCGATCATGTCGGGATAGAGATGCTGGACTCGATCGGACAGCACCAACGATGGTGCACGGCGCAGCTTGCGGTGGTCGCGGAGGACGAACGTGTCGTTGAGGCGGCGTTCGTAGCCGGCGAGGCCGAGCGCCGAGGTGTCGTTGGCGGCGAGCGCCTCGGCGGCAGCCTCCGCCGCGTACAGCCCACTGGCCATCGCGAAGTTCACACCCTCCAACCAGATCCCCGCAGCCAGACACATCGCTGCGGCGTCGCCGGCCACCAGCATCCCGTCGCCGGTCATCTTCGGCATCATCGACAAGCCGGCCTCGGGGATGACGTGCGCCGAGTACTCCTTGATCTCACCGCCTTCGACGAACGGGGCGATGCCCGGGTGCGCCTTCAGGTTGGCGATGATCTCCTCGGGTCGCAGCTTCTGGGCGGCCAGCTTCGGGAGCTTCAGCACGACACCGACGGCAAGGGTGTCGAAATTGGTGTAGACGAAGCCGCCGCCGTTGACACCGGAGGTGCCGCCGAGGATCTCGATGTCGACGCCTTCGCGGTCGCGTACCCCGAATCGTTCGTCGATCACGTGCTTGGGCAGCGCGATGGTCTCCTTCACGCCGACGGTGTAGTTGGCAGCGTCGACCTCGCCGTACAGGCCTGCCTCTTTCGCCAGGAAGCTGTTGACGCCGTCGCAGGCGATGACGACCTTGGCGCGGAGGTCACCGTCAGGGCGATCGGTGGTGACACCGATGACCTGGCCGTGCTCGTCGCGGAGCAACCCGGTGGCGGTGGTCGAACACACGAGCTGGGCGCCGTCGGCCTCGGCCTTGCCGGCCAGCCAGTGGTCCCAGTCAGGGCGGTACGCGGTGGCACCGTTGTACGGGGGCTTGCCCCAGTTCGCCGAGCGGAAGTCGACGGTGAGTGCTTGGGTGTCGGTGAGCACCATCGTCGAGCGGCGGGTGATCCAGCGTTGGATCGGTGCTTCGTTCCACCACTCGGGGTGCAGCTGGTCGAGGATGCGCGGGTACACGACCCCGCCGTACATGTTCTTCGATCCGGGGAACGACCCTCGCTCGAGCAGGATCACCGAATGGCCCTTGCGTGCCAGCACGGTCGCTGCGGCCGACCCCGCCGGTCCGGCCCCGACGACGATCGCGTCGACCGCAGGTGTCGCGTTTGCGTCGCTCACGAGATGGCTCCCTGCGGTGCTTGCTCGGTGGTGTCTGTCGTCGCATCGACCAGGCGGAGGAGCTCGTCGAGGGTCTCGTTGGCGTCGGCCACGATGGCGAGATCCGACAGGGCCATCATCGGACAGTGCGGGTCGGTGTTGACGCTGATGATGTGATCCGGATGGCCGAGGCCACTGGTGTGCTGCACCGCACCGCTGACGCCGAACGACAGATAGAGCTCCGGGTCGATCACGACGCCGGTGGTGCCGATCTGGCGGTCGTGGTGCACCCACGAACGGTCGGTGATCACCCGGGTGGCTCCCATCACCGCACCGATCGCGCCGGCGAATCGGTCGAGCTGTGTGAAGCGCTCGTCGCTCTCGAGGCCTGCGCCGCCACCGACGATCCGGCCGGCCTCGGTGAGATCCATCGTCTGCACGTCGGGTGGCAACACCTCGATGACGACCGCGTCGTGTGCATCGGCCGAGGCGCTGTCGCCGTCGAGCTGCAGCACCGTGGGGGGAGTGTCGAGGGTCAGCCCGCCACGGGCACCCGGTTGCACGGTGGCCACGAAGGGGCCGGTGGGACGCAACTCGTGGAGCTCGAGCCCACCACGCCGCGCGACGCGCACCCGGTGGGTGTCCACCTCCGTGGCGCCGGAGAGCAGCGGACGTTCCAGTGCGCTCGCGAGACGCGGCGCGAGGTCGCGTCCATCGGGAGCGTGCGGGAGGACGACGATGTCGCTGTCGGGAAGCGACTCGATGATGGGAGCGAGGATCGCGGCCCAACGGCCGAACTCGACCGATCCGACTTCGACGAGGAACACCTCGGAGGCCATGCCGTCGACGTGGGTGTCGGCGGTGTCCGAGCCGACGACGAGCACTCGGCCGTTCGCCTCGGCGATCGCATCGGGAGCTCCGGCGGGAAGCACCCCGTTGCGAACCGGGACGAGAGCAATCATCTGTCCAGCGTACGGTCGGCGTCGTTCGCGTGCGCAATCACAGCGGGCTCTTCGCCCTTGCTGCGTTCTCGGAGCCAACGGATGACCTCGACGAGCAGGGTGATGCCGAGAGCGGTGCCGAAGGCAAGCCAGAACGCGGCAGTGTGATTGTCCTCGAAGGCTTGCCCGAACAGGTAGCCGAGGCCGGCTGCGTAGCTCGCCCAGATCAGCCCCGCCACCGCCACCCACGCCGCGAACCAGAGGCGTGGTTGCTGGGTGATGCCCGATGACACGGTGAGGATCGTGCGCCCGCCGGGAATGAAGCGGGCCGTGATCAGGAGGAGACCGCCGCGTTTCTTGATCTGGTGCCCGGAGGAGTCGAGGCGAGCCATGCGGTTGGGTTTGCGCTCGGCCCACGCCCGCACGCGCGGCTCGAAACGGTCGCCGATCCAGTACGCGAGGTTGTCGCCGAGGAAGGCGCCGAGCGCCCCGGCGAGGATCACGAGCGCCAGCGACTGGTTCCCGGCGCCTGCGGCGACCCCGCCCGCGATCACCGTGGTCTCGCCCGGAACGACGGGGAACACCGAGTCGAGCAACGCGACCGAGAAGACGATCAGGATGAACCACCAGTTCGACGAGAAGTCCTCGATCCACTCCGCGACGTCGGTGATGATGCTCGCGACAATGCCGACCATGTCGGCTCGACGCTAGCGGCGAGGGCGGGTGCCTCGCCCTCGATCAGGGCGTGATCGTGATGCGGATGCGGGTGTGTTCGGCCTCGGCAGACGACGCGATCACGAGGTCGTACTCGCCGGGTTCGATCACCCAGTCGGCGGTGGCGGTGTCCCAGTGATGGAACGCGTCGGGTCCGAACTCGATGTCGACGTGCGATGTCGAGCCGGCCGGGACGACGAGCTTCGTCCACGCCTTGAGCTCCTTCGGCGGGCGGAGCGCCGATGACTCGACCGGAGCGACGTAGCCCTGTACCACCACCGTGGCGTCGTGATCGCCGTCGGCGGCAGTGATCGGCAGCGTCACCGTCACGGCCTGGCCGGGGGCGACCGACGTTGCCGTGGTCGTCGGTTCTCCCCATTCGGTGGTGCCGTAGCTGAGCCCGTGGCCGAACGCGAACCTCGTGGCGACGCCTCTGGCGTCGTAGCCGCGGTAGCCCATGAACAGACCCTCGCCGTAGCGCTGTGTGCCGGCGCCGGTGCTGTCGTGATCGGGTTGGTGGTGCAGGTACGCCGGATGGTCGGCGAGTCGTTTCGGGATCGAGGTGGGCAGCCGGCCCCCGGGATCTGCCACACCGAGCAGCACGTCGACCAGCGCCTCGGCCTGTTCCTGACCGGCGAAGAACGATGTGAGGATCGCCGGCGCCGCGCCGGATGTGTCCGGATCGGCCCAGTCCATCGTGACCGGTGAACCGGCGTTGACGATGACTGCGGTGTTCGGGTTGGCGGCCACCACACGTCTGACCAGTTCGTCCTGGCGGCCCGGCAGATCCATCGTGGTGCGGTCGTGGCCTTCGGTCTCCCACTCGTCGTTCGTGCCGATCATCACCACCGCAACGTCGGCGGCGGCAGCTGCGGCCACCGCTCGCTCCATCAGATCGGCGGGGTCGGGTGGCCGCACTCCGACGCGGATCGCTGCGAAACCGTTGCCCGCATTCGTCGCAAAGCCGATGTCGAGCTGGACGGGTCGTCCCGCCGTGCAGTCGATCGTGGCCGTCATCTCCTCGCTGCCGTAGCCGAAGAACTCCTTGCTTCGTGGCCACTGCATGTCGCGGTCGGCGAGCAGTTCCTGGAGTCCGGCGCCACTGTCGACCGACATCGCCATCGGCCCGGTCGTGACCACGCCGATGGTGTGTTCGCCATCGACGTCGGGAACGAACGACCCCTCGATACGGGCCGAGAACTGTCGCGGGTCGACGCCCTCGGGAACCGATCCGAAGAACCGCACCAGCGTGCTCGATGCCGGCTGCTCCAGCACGACGTCCCCCGCCCAATCGGTGCCGTTGACGTAGGAGACCCGGAGCCCGCGTTCGCCGGTGGGGCTCACGAGCTGGCCCTTGCGGACCACCGGTGTGAGACGGTCGATGCGCGCTCCCGGCTCGAAGACGACCTCGGCACCCGTGGCCGTGCCGGGTCCGATCCGCTCGGTGAGCGCCGTCAACAGCGTTCGATGGGCGAACGGTGTGAGGCTTGCCGAGCCGCCGCCCATGCTCCGGTCGATCTCGGCGTTGGGGCCGACCACCGCGATCCGACGAATTTGTGCGGTGTCGAACGGGAGCACCGGTGTCGGTGTCCCGCCCCGACCGACGATCGGCTCGTTGCGCAACAGGACGGTGCCAGCGACGGCGGCGCGTCGTGTGAGCGCTCGCTCGGCCGGATCGTCGACCGACTGCTCGGCCCCATCGGGCGAGCGTTCGCCCGCACGTACCCGGTTGGCGAGCAGCAGCAGGTTGCGCACGAGCCAGTCGACGCGAGCTTCGTCGACGTCGCCCCGCTCGACGGCAGCTTCGAGCTTGCGACCGTAGATGCGTACCGGTCCCGGCATCTCCAGATCGAGCCCGGCGTTCGCCGCCGGGGCCGCGTCGTGCACGCCGTACCAGTCCGACACGACGAAGCCATCGAAGCCCCACTCGTCGCGCAGGACTTCGGTGAGCAGGCGCCGATTGTGGGCGGCGTGTTCACCGGCGACCTTGTTGTACGAGCTCATGATGCCCCAGGCGTTCGCCTCCTTCACCGTGCGCTCGAAGGGGCGGAGGTACAGCTCGCGCAGGGTGCGTTCGTCGACGTCGACGTCGACGGTCATCCGCTCGACCTCGGTGTCGTTGGCAACGAAGTGCTTCACGGTGACCGCGACGTCGTGCGATTGCACCCCACGCACGTACGCGGCCGCCAGGGCGCCGGTGAGTTCGGGGTCCTCGCTGTAGCACTCGAACGTGCGCCCGCCGAGTGGTGTGCGGTGCAGGTTGACGGTGGGGCCGAGCACGATGTGGGCGCCCTTGCGGATCGCCTCGGTACCGATCAGTTCCCCGATCTCGCCGACGAGATCAGGGTCCCACGTGGCGCCGAGGGTGATTCCGGCCGGCACGACGACACCGGGTGTTCCCGCGCCGCCGTGGCCTTCGCCGCGGACCCCGTTCGGACCGTCGGACATCTTGAGCTGCGGTATCCCGGCGTCGGGGAACGCGTGCGTGCGCCATGTCGTCTTTCCCGCGACGAGCCGGCACTTGTCTTCCAGTGAGAGTGCAGCCAACGCTGCGTCGATGTCGATCACGACATTCGAGTGTTGCAGGGATGACATCAGGGGTCAGACCCCGATGCGCTCAGACGGCGGCGCCGGCGCGCTCGCCTTCGACGACGGCGGCGTGCGCGCGGCGTGGTGCAACACAGTCGCCGACCCGTTCGACGCTGACACCTGCGTTCTTGAGATCGCGATACAACCACTCGACCGGGTTGGCGTGTACGGCGAGCACCACCCAGTCGGGGGTGCGGGTCACGTTGGTGCCGGTCGGGTGATGCAGCAGGTCGAGCGTGCGAGCCTCCATCCCCATCGGGACCAGGTCGGTGGTCTGGACGATGCCCTTCTCGCCGGCGCGGATCCACCAGTTCTCCATGTCGAGCGTGATGCCGAGGTCCTGACCGACGACCATGCCCTGGGTGATCACCTCGACGTTGCAGCCACGGTCGGCCAGCACCTCGGCGGTCGAGGTGGCATGGTGGAAACCGATCTCGTCGATCACCACGACGTCGCCGAAGGGCTGCACCGTCCCGTCGAGGACCTGGCGCACGTCGCAGACGTTGTCGGCGTCGCCCGGCACCCAGTAGGGGAGCGCGGCCTCGGCGCCGGTGGCGACGATCACGTGGTCGGGCTGCTTCTCGTCGACGAGGCCGGGCCAGACCCCGACGCCGTACTCGAACTCGACGCCCAGTCGGCGGCACTCGGTGAGTTGGTTGCGGATCATGTCGCCGAACTCGGCACGATTGGGCACCGAGGCCGCGAGACGAACCTGCCCGCCCGCCTCGGACTCCTTTTCGTACACGGTGACCTGGTGACCGTTGCGCCGTGCGGCGATCGCAGCCTGCAAGCCGGCAGGGCCGGCACCGACCACCATCACCGACTTCGGCTTCGACGTGAGGTGCACGGTGCCGACACCCTCGGCTTCGCGCCCGGTGCGCGGGTTCTCGATGCATCCGAGCCAGCGGTTGAGGCCCATCCGGCCCACGCACTCCTGGTTGCACGACAGGCACAGCCGTGTCTCGTCGGTGGCTCCGGCTCGGGCCTTCGCCACGAAGTCGGCGTCGGCGATCTGCCCGCGGACCACGCCGACGAGATCGCAATGACCTTCGGCCAGCGCACGTTCGGCTTGGAGCGGGTCCTTGAAACGCCCGACGCCGACGACCGGCAGATCGACGGCCTTGCGGATCGCCGACGGGATGAACATCGCGTAGCCGGGCGGGATGTGCATCGACGCCTCGATCATGAACAGGCTCGCCGTCGCCACGCCGATCGAGGTGTTGATGTAGTCGACCTGCCCGGTTGCCTCGACGATCTCGGAGATCCGGACCGCGTCGTCGATGGTGGTGCCGTTCTCGATCAGTTCGTCGCCGCAGATCCGCACGCCGAGGGCCATGCCCCGTCCGATCTCCTTGCGGACGGCGGTGACGATGTCGACGAGGAGGCGGGCTCGATTCTCGAGCGAGCCGCCGTAGTCGTCGGAGCGGTGGTTGGTGGCGGGCGAGAGGAACCCGCGCACGATCGAGCTGTGCGAGCACTGCAGTTCGATGCCGTCGAAGCCCCCTTCGGCGCAGTGTTCGGCCACCAGTGCGTAGCCCGCCACGATCTCGTCGATCTCGGCGTGGGTGACGGCCTTGGGGACCTCACGGAAGAGCGGGTCGGCCACCGACGATGGTCCCCACACCGGCAGCCGCGAGTACATCGACGAGGCCTGGCCGCCGTTGTGGTTGATCTGGGCGAAGATCGGTACGCGGTGACGGTGCACCGCGTCGGTCATCTTTCGATAGCCGGGAATGACGTCGCGGTGGAAGCCGTGGATCAGCTTCTCGTAGGGCCAGTCGGTGGGATGGGTGGAGTGTTCCTCGGTGATGATCAGCCCGGTTCCGCCGGCCGCACGTGCGCCGTAGTAGGCGGCGTGTTGGTCGGTCGGCAGCCCGTTTCGGGCGTAGTTGGTGAGATGCGCAGAGAAGACGATGCGGTTGCGCACCTCGACGGGGCCGAGCTGTTGTGGAGTCCAGAGATAGCGGTACGCCATGCCCCGCCAACGGTACCGGTCCCGTCCGAGCGGCACGATGTCCTGCCCACCCCATCACGTTTGCGTTGCGGTTTGGGTGACCCGGTCCACCGGGTTTGCAGCGCAAACGGGTGTCCTGCCGAGGGCTCACGTTTGTGTTGCGGTTTGGGTGACCCGGTCCACCGGGTTTGCAGCGCAAACGGGGTCGGGGTGGTCCATCCCGGCGGGGGGTGGTGCCGGCGTCCTAGATTTGGGCGATGTCCGACTCGCAGCCCGCATCGACGCGCCCGCCCGCCATCGCGCCCGGCAACGTGGCGGTGATCACCGGAGGCGCGAGTGGGATCGGGCTCGCCGTTGCCGAGGCGATGATCGCCGAGGGAATGAGCGTGGTGCTCGCCGACATCGATGCGCCGAAGCTGCGCGATGTCGAAGCCCGCCTCAGCGAGGACGGTGCGAGCGTTGCCACCATGGTGTGCAACACCACCGCCGAACCCGAGGTCAACGCGTTGATCGAGTTCGCCGTCGAACAGTTCGGCGGCATCCACGTGATGTTCAACAATGCGGGCATCGTCGGGGTCGGCGACGCCTGGACCGACCCGGTCGGCTTGTGGTCCAGGGTGTTCGACGTCAACGTGCTCGGTGTCGTCTACGGCATCCGAGCAGCACTGCCGGTGATGCAGGAACAGGGTGTCGGCCACATCGTCAGCACCGCATCGCACGCCGGCCTGAACGGCGCGCCCGGCATCGCGCCCTACGTCGCCAGCAAGCACGCGGTCGTCGGCCTCAGCGAGAGCCTGTTCCTCGAACTCGAGATGACGGCCTCGCCGGTGGGGGCGAGCGTGCTCTGTCCCGAGCTCGTCAAGACCGATCTGATGAGCAAGGACAAGGAGCCCGAGACCGTCGAGTCGCCGATGGCCCAGTTCATCAACCAGGCGCTCGCCGCCGGCGTCGAGGGTGGTATCCCTGCCAGTGATGTCGCCGCCGAGGTGGTCGCGGCGCTCAAGGCCGGTCGGTTCTGGATCCTCACCCACGACTCCACTCGCGAGGCATCGGTGGCACGCGTGCAACGTGCAGCCGACGGCGTCAATCCCCCGATCGCGCTTCCGGAGAGCTGATTCGATCGTGGGCACGTCCACCTCGTCGTTCGGCGTCGGCAAGCGGGAATCGCACGACTCGTCCGACTTCTACTCGCGGTTCGCCCCGCCCGAGGTCAGCGACGACGACACGATCGGCGAACCCGGTGCGCTCGATGTCATCCACGTCGGCGACGCCCGCGACATGGCCGCCGTGCCGGACGGATCGGTGGCCCTCGTCGTCACCTCACCGCCGTACTTCGCCGGCAAGGAGTACGAGACCGCACTCGGCGAAGGGCACGTGCCCGGCGACTACCTCGACTACCTCGCGATGCTGCGCGACGTGCTCGCGGAGTGTGTCCGCACACTCGAACCGGGTGGTCGCCTGGCCGTCAACGTCGCCAACCTCGGCCGCCGCCCGTACCGGAGCCTCGCCGCCGACGTGACCACCATCTTGCAGGACGACCTGCGGCTGCTGCTCCGTGGCGAAGTGATCTGGCAGAAGCAGCGTGGCGCAAGCGGTTCGTGCGCATGGGGCTCGTATCGATCGCCTGCCAATCCGGTCCTGCGCGACACCACCGAGCGACTCATCATCGCCAGCAAGGGTCGTTTCGACCGGGTCGGACGCGGTTCGGTGGCGCGCGGCGAACCCGGCCTGTCGACGATCCCGGGCGACGAGTTCATGGAAGCCACGCTCGACGTCTGGGAGATCCCGGCCGAGAGTGCAACCCGGGTGGGTCACCCCGCACCGTTTCCTGTGGCGCTGGTCGAACGGTGTGTCCAGTTGTTCACCTATCACGGCGACGTCGTCCTCGACCCGTTCATGGGATCGGGCACCACTGCCGTGGCCGCGGTCAACACCGGGCGCCGCTACGTCGGCTACGACACCGATCCGGGCTATGTCGCCAAGGCCTTGGAACGGGTGGCCTCGCTGGCACCCGCCCCGCCACGTGATCAGCGGACCCTGAAGGAGATCGCACGCACCCTGCTCGACGAAGCCGGATGCACCGACATCGTCGAGAGCGCCCGAGTGGCGCCCGGGGTCACCGTGGGATTCCGGGCGACGGGCCCCGACGGCGTCGAGCGGCTCTACGAGCTCGCCGGTGTCAACACGCCCGCTCGGCCCGGACTCACCCGCATCGATGCAGTGTGGCGCACGATCGCCAAGGCGTCGGTCGCCCACGAGATCGAGCCGGCAACTCCCTTCGTCGTGCTCACCTCCGGCACGGTCCGCGGCGGACCAATGGCTGCGGTGGTCGGCGACGGCCGTCCGGTCACCCAGGTGATCGACGTGACCGGCGACGACGCGCTCGGGCATCTGGCCGGCGACGGCGCCCACTGACGAGCGGCAGGCACCGTGCCGGACGTGCGTACGACGAGCGAGGTCGATCGGCGGGCGCTTCGCTCCGTCGCGGTCCAGTTCTTCGCGAACGGAGCAACGATCGCCACGATCGTGCCCCGGCTGCCCGATCTGCGCGAGCGGGTCGACGTGTCGATCGCAGGGCTCGGCGTGGTCCTCACCGTCGGGACGCTCGCGAGCCTGGTCGGAGTGCTCTTCGCCGGCAGGGTCGTCGCCCGGCTCGGCAGCCGACGGGTGCTGATCTACGGCGGCGTGCTCTCGATCGGCTTCCTGCCGGTGATCGGGGTCGCGACCTCACCGGTCGTCCTTGCGCTCGGGCTGTTCGGGGTGCTGTTCTTCGACATCTTCATCGACGTGGCGATGAACGTGCAGGGTTCCGCGTTCGAGCGCGCGCCGCCACACCCCGGTGATGAACCGCCTGCACGGACTCTGGAGCCTCGGGGCGGTCACCGGCGGTTTGGTGACCGTCGCTGCGCTGCGCGCAGAGGTGAGCGTGACGTTGCAGCTCACGGTGGTGGCGATCGTGTTGATTGGCGTGCTGCGTTTCGTTGCGCCGGGACTGTTGATCACCGACGACGAACCTGCCGCGACGCTCGACGCGCCGGCGCCGGCGGCGCCGGCTGTGCGGACCTCGGATGGGGTGTTGTCGTTCGCCGGGCTCGTGTTGGGCGTCGCCGGTGCCTCGGCGATGTCGATCGAGATGACCAACACCGACTGGGCGGCGTTCCGGCTCGGCGACGACCTCGGCGCAGCGCCCGGTGTGGCGGGCCTGGGTTTCGTGATCTTCTCGGCGGCGATGACCGTGGGACGGCTGAGCGGCGACTGGGTGCAGGTGCGCGTGGGGTCGACAGTGCTGATTCGTGGTGCGTCGGTCCTGGTCGCGATCGGCGCAGTGCTCGCAACGCTCATCGACAGCGTGCCGGTGTCGATCGTCGGGTTCCTGATCGGCGGCATCGGCACCGCGGTGCTCTTCCCTCAGTTGTACGACCGCGCCGCTCGATGGCCCGGTCGGCCCGGCTCGGGGTTCGCTGCGATGCTGATCGGCCAGCGGGGTTCGGCGGTGGTGACACCGGCGCTCGTCGGGGTGCTCGCCAACACCGATGCGCTGTCGGTCGGTCAGGCGATGGCGATCGTGATCCTTCCCGCAGCACTGGCGATCATGGCGACGACGTTCGCCCGCCCATCTCGTTGAGTTCGCCACCCACGGTGGAAGCGCGCGACCGTGTTGGCACCGAGCGATGAGTCTTCGCGACACCCGTTGTCACGCAAACTCATCGGTACTGGCTCACACCTCGGTGACCTCGAGGCGGAACCGGTCGTCGCTCCAGCTGTCGAGTACCCCGAGGCCGTCGAGGAGGATCGCTCTGGCCAATTCGCCTTTGGCGGCCTTGGCGAAGTGCCCGCCCGGTTTGCCGGTCGGATCGACGAGCGACACGGAGATCGCGTCGACCGGCAGGTCTGAGGACCTGTCCCATGCCGCTCGATGCTCCTGGGGGAGGAGGTCCACGATCACGTGACGCCGGGCGAGCCGGGCGACCTCGGTGGTGATGGCCTCGCGCCACCATGTCGACAACTTGCCCAGCGGAGCCAGATTGGCACTCATCTTGAGTCGGTAGTCCGGCACAGGGTCGTCGCCGCGAACCAGGCCGAGGAGACCTGACACCACGACGATCTGCTTGCGCGCAGCTGCTGGGAGCGTCTCGGGGTCGAGGTGGTCCCACACCACTCCGGTGTAGCGCTGCCACGCCGGCAGCGTCCGCGCGCCCAGGAGTGACGTGTTGGCCGACTGGGCGCGCAGCAGGTGTTCGCCCCCGACCCCGAGCAGCTTTTCGTCGCCGCCGCCCGCCGCAGCCAACGCCTCGGCGACCTGCGAGCGACGGTCGCCGAGACGCCGCCCGAACGCTCCCTGGTCGGGAATCCACGTCGATCGACGGGCGCTGCCACCTTCGGCCTTGCCCTCGGAGGGCGGAAGCAGCAGCATTGGAACGCTGTTCGAAAAAGTTGGCCGTTCGCTGGTCACGGACCCACTCTGGCCTCTACAGTCGCCGTCATGCGAGTACACCTGGATGCAGAGAAGTGCCAGGGCCACAACCGTTGTTACGCGTTGGCGCCCGAACTGTTCGATGTCGACGACTATGGCCAGGCCATGTTGCTCGTCGAGGGCGATGTGCCCGCAGAGCTACAGGACAAGGCCCGTCTGGCCGCCTCCAACTGTCCCGAGTACGCCATCACCATCACGGAGAACGGTTGAGAATGAGCATCGACGAGACCACCACTGGGCCGGACTTCAGGATCGATCCGGAGACCGGCAACAAGATCATCACCTGGGATCGCAATGGCGAGACCATGGAGTTCATCGTCGGAAGCAAGCCGGAAGGCACTGACGTCTGGCAGCGGGTGCCGTACGACAGCGACGACTACGGCCCGGTGACCGATTTCGCCAGCGACTTCGATCACGCCGACCCCGCCTACAACCCCAACGCCCCCGAGGTGTGGAAGGCAGTGCGCGAGGGCGGGTGCCCCATCGCTCACTCCGATCGATATGGCGGCATGTGGGTGCCGTTGACGCACGACACCGTCCACGAGATCGCCTATGACACTGACCACTTCTCGAGCCGTTCGGTCGTACCCAGCGTCGGGCGACCAGGTGACCGGGCGTTGCCGGCCCCGATCGGCGTCGCTCCGCCGATCACCAGCGATCCGCCGTTCCACGCTGTCGCACGTCGGCTGCTCCTGCCGGCGTTCGCGCCGAAGGTGATCGAACCTTGGGAGTCGGAGATCCGGCTCCTGTGCCAGCGTTTGCTGGACGAGATGGGCGAGATCGCACCCGGTGAGACCGTCGTCGACGCTGCGGTCCAGTATGCGCAGCACATTCCGGTGAACGTGATCGGACGGATGCTCGGCTTCCCCGAGAAGGACGAGCAGATGTTCCGCGAGATGGTCCACGAGGTGCTGGAGCGCATCAACGAAGAGCCGGGGACGCGTCAGAGCGACAACGACTTCGGCGCGTACGTGCAGGAGCAGATCGCGGATCATCGTGAGAACCCCCGCGACGACCTGACGAACTTCCTGATGAACGCCGAGCTCGATGGCAACAAGCTCGGCGACGAAGTCGTCGAGGGCATGATCATCCTGCTACTCGTCGCCGGCGTCGACACGACGTGGTCGGCGATCGGATCCTCGCTGTGGCATCTCGCCCAGCATCCGGAGGATCACCAGCGGCTGCTGGACGACCCCGAGGTGATGACCTTCGCGCTCGAGGAGTTCCTGCGGGCGTACGCGCCGGTCACGATGGGGCGTCTGGTGACGGAGGACGTCGATTTCCACGGCTGCCCGATGAAGAAGGACGACTGGGTGCTGCTGGCGTTCCCGGCGGCCAACCGTGATCCGCTGAAGTTCGAGGATCCCGACACCTTCGTGATCGATCGTGAGGAGAACCGGCACGCGGCGTTCGGACTCGGCATCCACCGCTGCGTGGGCTCGAACCTCGCCCGCCTGGAGCTCAAGGTCGCCATCGAGGAGTTCATCAAGCGCTTCCCGCGCTTCGAGCTCGCCGGCGACACCAGGTGGAGCGTCGGCATGGTGCGCGGTCCTCGCGAGATCCCGGTCCGCGTCCTCGACGTCGCCACGTGAGTCGGTGGGGCGACACGGGTTCGACCCGTGTCGCCCCGTTCACACGAGCGTCGTGCCGAGGGATGCAGCGGCGCAGGCACTCGTGACCGTCACGAGCGCGTAGATCGTGCCCCAGCGCCAGCCGAGGCTGCGCGTCTCGATCGCGAACGATGAGTACGTCGTGAGCGATCCACAGAAGCCGATACCGAGGACCGTCGTCGCGCTCGGCGAGAGATCGGAGGCGGCGATGACACCCAGCAGTCCGGCGCCGGCGGAGTTGACCCAGAGCAGCGACACCCACGAGCAGGCGAACTGCCCGACGACGTGACGGCCGACAGCGCCGAGTGCCGCAGCCAGCACGAACAGCACGGGGGTCACGTTCGCCGCCAGTCGGCGAGCGCGGTTGCTGCCACGCCGACGGCGAGCGTGACCGCGCCGTACAGCACGGCGAGCGGCAGGCGTTCGGCGTCGGCCATGTCGTTCAGCTCCACCGCCAGGGCGGAGAACGTGGTGAACCCGCCGAGCACGCCGGTGACGACGAACGCCCAACCGGCCGTCTCGCGTTCGACCCGTCGCGCTGCGAAGCCGATCACCACACAGCCGACGACGTTGACGATCAGCGTGGCCCACGGCCAGGTGCCGAGTTGCTGCTCTCCCGTCGTCGCGTCCATCGCCCAGGCCACGAACCAACGTCCGCTCGCCCCGATGGCGCCGCCGACGGCGACCGCGGCCATCACCGTTGGCTCGAACGGAGTCGTTCGATCGAACACCTGCACGCACCGTTCGTACCAAACGCGGTGCCCTTCACACCGCATTCTCACGACCATCGACCAGACTGGCAGCCGTGACGGACACACCAACTGCGCGCATTCTCGTCGCCGAGGACGATCGGGCGGTGCGCGAGTCGCTCGTTCGGGCGCTGCAACTCGAGGGTCACACCGTGGCGTCGGCCAACAACGGCGCCGAGGCGCTCGAAGCGATCCGGCAGTCCGAACCCGACGTACTGCTGCTCGACGTGTCGATGCCGGTCGTCGACGGCTTGACCGCGTGCCGCGTCCTGCGGTCGGAGGGAAGCAAGCTGCCGGTGCTGATGCTCACGGCGCGCACCGAGACCAGCGACCGTGTCGCCGGGCTCGACGCAGGTGCCGACGACTACCTCCCCAAGCCCTACGACCTCGACGAGTTGCTCGCTCGCATCCGAGCGCTGTTGCGGCGCTCCGGATACGGGCTCGGCGATGCCGAGCAACCCGAGGGTGAGCTGGTGCTGGGCGACCTACGGCTCGACACCTCGGGGCGCCGGGCGTTCCGTGGCGAGCGTGAGATCCAGCTCTCCAAGACCGAGTTCGACCTCCTCGCGCTGCTGGTCGCCAACAGCGGCATCGTGCTCGATCACTCGACCATCTACGACCGCATCTGGCACTACGACTTCGGACCCGACTCGAAGAACCTCGCCGTCTACATCGGCTACCTGCGCCGAAAGACCGAGGCGGAAGGCGAAGCGCGGGTCGTCCACACCGTGCGCGGTGTGGGCTACACCGCCCGGATCGACGACTGATGGGCCTGCGCTGGAAGATCGCGCTGTCGCTGGCGGCGGTCGCCCTGGTGGCGACGCTCACGGTCGGACTGATCAGCTACCGGACCACGAGCGCTCGCCTGCTCGACGAGGTCGACCGGTCGATCAGCCAGGCCACCGGCCAGATGATCGGGCGGGCGGTCGACGGGCGCATCACGATGCCCACGCGAAGCCTGCTCGAGGTGTACTCGGTTCGTGTGCTCGACGTGGGGGGCGAGTCGATCGCGTCGTCCTTTCCCGATGGGGCACCGATCGCTGACGGTGCGACGTCGGTGGTCGGCAGCCAACGAGCATGCGACTGGGAGACGATCGAGGTCGGCGACGAGTCGTATCGCGTCCACACCATCGGCCTTGCCGATGGCGCACTCCAGGTGGCCCGCCCGCTCGACGAGGTCGACAGCGTGCTGGCCGACCTTCGCCAACGGACCCTCCTGCTGGTGGTGCTCGTGTCGGTCGGGGCGGCACTGGTGGGCTGGTTGATCGCCGGCACGGTGGCCGCGCCCATCCGTCGGCTCACGGGTGCAGCAGAAGACGTGGGTTCGTCGGGTCGGCTCGACGTCGAGGTTCCTGGCGTCGGCAACGACGAGGTGGGTCGGCTCGGCTCGGCGTTCCGCAACATGCTCGGTGCGCTCGCCGTTTCGCGCACCGAACAACGTCGGCTGGTGCAGGATGCCGGACACGAGCTGCGCACGCCGCTCACCAGCTTGAAGACCAACCTGTCGGTGCTTCGCCGTCATCCCGAGATGTCGTCCGAGATCCGCGACGGTGTTCTCGACGACCTGGACACCGAGGTGACCGAACTGACCGAACTGGTCAACGAACTCGTCGCTGTCGCCTCCGGCGAACTCGAGGAGCAACCCAACGAACGGATCGACCTGCCAGTGCTGGCCGCCGAGGTCGCCGAGCGTGTCGGTCGCCGGCGTTCCCGTGACGTGGTCGTCGAGGTGGGCAGCAGTGCGGCGGTCGATGCGCCGAGGTCGTCACTCGATCGGGCGATCACCAATCTCGTCGACAACGCCTGCAAGTTCGACCAGAGCGGTGGCCGGATCGAGGTCGTCGTCGACGGCGGCACATTGACGGTGCTCGACCGTGGTCCCGGCGTTCCCCCTGGGGAAGAAGAGCTGATCTTCGACCGCTTCCACCGGTCCGACGCAGCACGCACGATGCCCGGCTCCGGGCTGGGACTTTCGATCGTGCGCGACGTGATCGTTCGGGCGAACGGCACGGTGGCTGCCCGGGCACGCGACGGTGGCGGCGCTTCGATCGGTTTCGCGCTGCCGATGTCGCCGGACTGGCCCGCAGCCGACGGCCCTGCAACGCTGGTCGAGTGAGCGACCCGGACGCGATCGTCGTCGGCTCAGGGCCGAACGGTCTGATGGCAGCGGTGGTACTCGCGCGGGCGGGCCGTCGAGTCACCGTCCTCGAGGCAGCTCACGCTCCCGGTGGCGGCACCCGATCTGCAGAGCTGATACGACCGGGTTCGGTCCACGACATCTGCTCGGCGATCCACCCGCTGGCGCTCGCCTCGCCGGCGTTTCGGGCATTGGCGGACGACGGCCTGCTCGAAGCACACGGGCTCGACTGGATCCACCCGACCGTGCCGGTCGCACACCCGCTCGATGGCGGGCGCGCCGCTGTCCTGCACCGTTCCGTGGCCGACACTGCCTCGTCGCTCGGGGCCGACCGGGCGGCGTACGAGCGCCTGCTCGGGCCGCACGTGGAAGCCGGCTACGAATTGACCGACGGCTTGTTGTCGCCGCTCCGGCTCCCTCCCCAGCATCCGGTCCAGCTGGCGCGATTCGGCTTGCAGGGCATCCGCTCTGCGAACGGTCTCGCGAGCCGGCGCTTCGACACGGACGAAGCCCGGGCGTTGTTCGCTGGATTGGCAGCCCATTCGATCCTGTCACTGCGATCGCCGGCGACGGCGGCCTACGGCCTCACCCTTGGCGTGTTGGGACACCTGGTGGGCTGGCCGATGGCTCGTGGTGGTTCGCAACAG
>CAWKCN010000005.1:0-58011 GCA_963848145.1 Ilumatobacteraceae bacterium | reverse complement strand
AGGTTCAGAGGGACTTGCCCTCGGTGGCCTCGGGCTCGCCGATCACCATCCACAACCCGCCGGCGAGCAACGCTCCGATCGCCGGGAACACGATGAACGCCCAGACCTGGCCGAGCGCCCAGTCACCCTGGAACACCGCCGTGGCGAGCGAACGCGCCGGGTTGACCGACGTGTTCGACACCGGGATCGAGATCAGGTGCACGAGGGTCAGACCGAGGCCGGCAGCGATCGGGCCGAACCCGTTCGGCACGCCGCCTTCGTGGTGTCGTGCCGAGCACGATCAGCACGAACACCGCCGTGATGACGATCTCGATGATCGCCACCGACAGCAGGTCGAAGCCCCGCCGGCGAGTGATCGCCGTAGCCGTTCGAGGCGAAGCCGGCGTCCTGGGCCCGCGACAAGTACCCGTCGGTGCCGCTGAGCATGAGTGCGATGATGCCCGCGCCGACGATGCCGCCGACGAACTGGCCGATGAAGTACGGCGCCGACTTGGCTGCCTCGAGCTTCTTGGCGACGATCATGCCGATGGTCACCGCCGGGTTGATGTGGCAGCCGGAGATCCGACCGATCAGGTAGGCCATGCACAGCAGGCTGAGGCCGAACGCCAGCGAGACACGCCGAGTGCACCGACGTTCAGGTCTTCGTTGAAGATGCCGGTGGCGAAGATGGCGGTACCGGGACCGCCGATCACGAGGACCGCTGTGCCCGATCGCCTCGGCGATCGGAATGCGGATGTTGTCGTTCATGGTCGGTGTCCTCGTTTTGTCCCGAGTCGGGGCCGAACGCCTCGATCGGGGAGATCGTATGCCAGCGCTCACACGCGTTCGGTGACCACCGCTGCACCGGCAGGTGGACCGTCACGAGGGCCATGCGGTGGACCGTGATGGGTACCGTCGCCGACGATGATCAACCGGCGTTCGCTGTATCTCCTGATCCTGGCCATCACCGGCACCGGGATCATGGGCAACACGCTGCTGGCGCCGGCGATCCCCGACATCCTCGACGAGTTCGGCGTGGCCGACTCGGGCGCCGGACTGCTCATCGCCGCGACATCGTTCCCCGGGATCTTCATGGCCCCGGTGATCGGCGTGCTCGCCGACCGTCTCGGCCGTCGCCGGGTCCTGGTGCCGTGTCTGACCACCTTCGGCGTCTTCGGCACGGCGGCTGCGCTCGCGCCGTCGTTCGCCTGGCTCATCGCGGCCCGGTTCGGTATGGGAATCGGTGCAGCAGGACTGATCAACCTCGCGGTCGTGCTGATCGGCGACTACTGGGGCCCGGAGGACCGGACCCGCCTGATCGGGCGCAACGCCGCGTTCCTCACCGTCTGTCTGGCGGTGATGCCACCGATCGGCGGGTTGCTCACCGACCTCGGGTCGTGGCGGCTCGCCCTCGCTCCGTACAGCCTCGCGGTCGTGACCGCATTCGTTGCGTGGCGGATGCTGCCAGTGGATCGTCCCGACGCGACCGTGTCCGTGCGCGACCAACTCGGTGGAGTCGGCGAGGTGATCCGGCGACCGGCCGTACTGATCATCCTGCTGGGCGGTGCCATGTCGTTCGTGATGATCTTCGGTGTCTTCCTGTCGACGCTGCCGATCCACCTCGAGAACGAGTTCGGCTACGGGGCGTCGGTACGCGGGCTGTTCCTCGCGCTCCCGGCGATCCCCTCGACGATCGTGGCGTTCAACCTCCAGCGTGTACGCGAACGCATGTCGGCGCGCACGCTGCTGGTGACCTGCTCGCTCGCCTTCGCCGCAGGGTTCGCGCTGATCGGGGCCACCGAGGCCGTCGCCCTGATCGTGCTCGGCTGCATCGTCTACGGCGTGGGCGAGGGCGCCCTGATCCCCACGCTCCAGGGCCAGGCCGTCGAGCTGTCACCGCCGGAGCACCGCGGTGCGGTGGTTGCGGTGTACGTCGGTTTCGCCCGTCTGGGCCAGACGGTCGGTCCGCTCGGCGCCGCAGCGCTCTTCGGTGCCACGTCGACGTTCGTCACCCTCGAGGTCGGCGCCGCCCTCGCGGTCGTGCTCGCCGCGATGTTCGCCCTCGGCCCGAAGCGCGACCCGGAGACGCCTGCGGCACGCGCCGCATGACGGGGTTCAGTTGCCGTCGAGGACGGGAGCGAGGTGCGTCTCGGCTTCGGCGATCGTCCAGCCCTTGCGCTCGGCGTAGGAGTTGAGCTGGTCTCGCTTGATCTTCCCGACGCCGAAGTACTTGGCGTCGGGATGGGCGAAGTAGAGCCCGGACACCGACGAGCCGGGCCACATCGCGAACGACTCGGTGAGCTCGACCCCGACGGCCGCGGACGCATCGAGCAGGTCGAACAGGGCGAGCTTCTCGGTGTGGTCGGGCTGGCTCGGGTACCCGGGCGCGGGGCGGATGCCCCGGAACCGTTCCTTGAGCAGCTCGTCGGGCGTGAACCCTTCGTCGGAGGCGTAGCCCCACAGCTCGGTGCGGACCCGCTCGTGCATGCGCTCGGCGAAGGCCTCGGCGATGCGGTCGGCGAGCGCCTTGAGCAGGATCGACGAGTAGTCGTCGTTGTCGGCCTCGAACCGTTCCGCGATCTCGATCTCCTCGGGCCCAGCGGTGACGACGAACCCACCGACCCAGTCGGCAACACCCGAGTCGATCGGGGCGATGTAGTCACTGAGGCTCAGGTTGGGCTTGCCGTCACTCTTGGTGGCCTGCTGGCGGATGCCGTGCAGACGGGCTCGCTCGGCCGCGCGTGCCTCGTCGGCGTACACGACGATGTCGTCACCATCGGCCTGTGCCGGCCAGAACCCGATGACCGCCTTCGGGCGGAACCACCGTTCTGACACGATCTTGTCGAGCATCGCCAGGGCATCGTCGTAGAGCGGCTTGGCCGCGTCGGCGAACTCTGGATCGGTGAGCACCTCCGGAAACTTGCTGCGAATTCCCCAGGTGCGGAAGAACGGCGTCCAGTCGATGTAGGGCACCAGCTCGGCAACGTCGTACTCGTCGAACACCTTCGTGCCGACGAACGTCGGCTCGGTGATGGTGGTGTCATCGAAGGTTGCGTCGAGTCGGTTGGCACGGGCCACGTCGATCGTCACCCGGTCGCGCTCGACGGTCGCACGGGCGTGCGACTCGCGGACGCGGTCGTAATCGACCGCGAGCTCGTCGAGGAACCCGGCGCGCTGGGTGTTCGACAGCAGCGACGAGATCACGCCCGAGGCGCGGCTGGCGTCGCCGACGTGCACGACCGGCCCGTGATAGGCGGGATCGATCCGCAGGCTGGTGTGCAACCGGCTCGTGGTGGCACCGCCGATCAACAACGGCGTGGTGAAGCCGAGACGTTCCATCTCGCTCGCCACCCGCACCATCTCGTCGAGCGACGGTGTGATCAGCCCGGAGAGCCCGATGATGTCGGCGTCGTGTTCCTTGGCGGCGTCGAGGATCGTCTGTGACGGCACCATCACCCCGAGGTCGATCACGTCGTAGTTCGAACAGCCGAGCACCACGCCCACGATGTTCTTGCCGATGTCGTGGACGTCGCCCTTCACGGTGGCGAGCAGCACGGTGCCGGCCTTCGACGCCGCGCCATCTTCGCCTTCGGCTTCGATGTACGGCGTGAGGTAGGCAACGGCCTGCTTCATGACACGGGCCGACTTGACCACCTGGGGGAGGAACATCTTGCCGGCCCCGAACAGGTCGCCGACGGTGTTCATGCCACCCATCAGCGGGCCTTCGATCACATCGACGGCACGGCTCGAGGCGGCGCGCGCCTCCTCGACGTCGGCTTCGATGAACACGGTGATGCCGTTGACCAGCGCGTGGTCGATGCGTTGCTCGACGTCCCACCCGCGCCACTCGGCGGCGGCGGGATCGACCGCCTCGGCGCCGTTGCCGGCGAAGCGGGTTGCCGCCTCGAGGAGGCGCTCGGTGGCGTCGTCGCGGCGGGCGAGCACGACGTCTTCGCACAGCTCTCGCAGCTCGGGGTCGATCTGGTCGTAGACGGCGAGCTGGCCGGCGTTGACGATGCCCATCCGCATGCCTGCTTCCACCGCACGCAACAAGAAGACCGAGTGCATTGCTTCGCGCACCGGCTCGTTGCCACGGAACGAGAACGACAGGTTCGACACCCCACCGGAGATGTTGACGTGCGGGAGTTCGTCGGTGATCTGCTGGGTGGCTTCGAGGAAGTCGAGGCCGTAGCGGTTGTGCTCCTCGATGCCGGTGGCGACAGCGAAGATGTTGGGGTCGATGATGATGTCTTCGGGCGGGAACCCGACCTCGTCGATCAACAGGTGATATGCACGGCGGGCGATGTCGACCTTGCGTTCGACGGTGTCGGCCTGACCGACTTCGTCGAAGGCCATCACGATGACCGCCGCGCCGTAGTCGAGACAGGTGCGTGCCTGATCGAGGAACTGCGCCTCGCCTTCCTTCATCGAGATCGAGTTGACGATCGGCTTGCCCTGCACGCACTGCAGACCCGCTTCGATCACCTCGAACTTCGAGGAGTCGATCATGATCGGGACCTTCGCGATGTCGGGCTCCGAGGCGATCAGGTTGAGGAACGTCGTCATCGCCTCGACGCCGTCGATCAGGCCGTCGTCCATGTTGACGTCGATGATCTGTGCACCGTTCTCCACCTGCTGGAGCGCGACCTCGAGCGCTTCGCCGTACTCGTTGTCCTTGATCAGGCGACGGAACTTGGCCGAGCCCGTGATGTTCGTGCGTTCGCCGACGTTCACGAAGGGGATGTCGGCGGTGAGTGCGAACGGCTCGAGACCCGAGAGTTCGAGGCGGCGTGTACGGGTGGGCACCGGACGTGGCGCCGCATGCTCGACCGACGTCGCGATCTCGCGGATGTGCGCCGGCGTGGTGCCGCAGCATCCGCCCACGACGTTGAGCAGGCCGGCTTCGGCGAACTCGCCGACGAACGCAGCGGTCTGGGCAGGGGTCTCGTCGTAGCCGCCGAGCTCGTTCGGCAAGCCGGCGTTCGGATATGCGCACACGAGCGTGTCGGCGATGGCGGCCAGCTCGAGCAGGTGCGGCCGCATCTCTTCGGCACCGAGGGCGCAGTTGAGGCCGACCGTGAGCGGCTGGGCGTGGCGGATCGACTGCCAGAACGCGGCCGGCGTCTGCCCGGACAGCGTGCGACCCGACCGATCGGTGATCGTGCCCGAGATCATCAGAGGGAGTTGTGTGCCGTGCGCACCCATGGCGCGTCTGCTGGCGACGATCGCCGCCTTTGCATTGAGCGTGTCGAAGATCGTCTCGATCAGAATCGCGTCGACGCCGCCTCGCAACAGTGCTTCGATCTGTTCCTGGTAGGCGTCGGCGAGCGCCGAGAACGTGATTGCGCGGTAGCCGGGGTCCTCGACCTTCGGCGACAACGACAACGTCATGTTGGTGGGGCCGACAGCGCCGGCGACGAAACGCCGGCGGCCGTCGATGCCGTGCGCCTCGTCTGCCGCCTCCCGGGCGAGGCGGGCGGCGACCTCGTTGAGTTCGACGACCTGGTCGACGGTGTCGTAGTCGCCCTGCGAGACCCGGTTGGCCGAGAAGGTGTTGGTCTCGACGATGTCGGCGCCGGCGAGGAAGTAGTCGAGATGGATCTTGCGCATCGCGTCGGGTTGGGTGAGCGTGAGCAGCTCGTTGTTGCCACCGAGGTCGCAGCCGTGGTCGCAGAACCGGTCGCCGCGGAACGCGTCGTCGGACAGTCCGAGGGTCTGGATCTCGGTGCCCATGGCGCCGTCGAGCACGACGATGCGTTCGCGTGCGAGCTGCGCGATGGGGTGGTCGCTGAACGGATGGTCCGATGCGAGCTGCTGGGTGGTCATGCGACTTCTCTCTCGGTGTTCGCGGCGATGGCGAGCGTGCGGTTGGTTGCGAGCCAGATGGTGACGGTGAGTCCGTCCTGGCCGGCGGGTGGTTCGACGTCGGTGATCGTCGGGCAGTCGAATCCCGCCTGATCGAACCAATCGACGAGCTGTTGGTGGGTGAACCCGAGGCGGCGATGCGCTGCCGACCGCAGGAAGTCGTGGCGGTGCGGCGCGAAGTCGACCACGAGGAGCCGCCCAGCCGGAGCGACGAGCCGCGCGGCCTCGGCGAGCGCCCGTGACGGACCGTCGAGGTAGTGGAGCACCTGGTGGATGACGACCAGATCGAAGCTGGCCGCATCGAGCGGCGGGCTGTGGACGTCGCCCTGACGCAGCTCCCAGTTGCGTGCACTGGACCGCTCCAGGTTGGCTCGCGCCACGGACAGCATCGAGTGGCTGCTGTCGAGCCCGACGACGCGGTCGGCTCGCTGCACGAACAACTGCAACATCCGGCCGGTGCCGGTTCCGACGTCGAGTACCCGTCCGAGCGGCAGGTCGCCGACCACGTCCAGGACTGCTGCTTCGACGGTGTCGGCCGCGGCGTGCAGCGAGCGTTCCTCGTCCCAGATCGGGGCGATCTGCTCGAAGTAGTCGGCCGCGGCGATCGAACGACGGGTGCGCACGGCGTCGAGCCGGGCGAGGTCGGCATCGAGGGTCGGGTCGGCGCCGTCGATGGTGTCGACCGCTGCGTCGACGAGTGCCCGGCGCGGTGCGGAGTCGGTGAGACGGAAGAACGCCCAGGTGCCCTCTCGGTGCTTCACGATCAGCCCGGCGTCGACGAGCAGCTTCAGGTGTCGCGACACGCGAGGCTGCGATTGGCCGAGAATCTCGGTGAGGTCGGTGACCGTCAGTTCCCCATGGCGGAGCACCGCCACGATGCGCAGACGGGTCTCTTCACCGATGGCCCGGAGCGCGTCGAGCGTCTGCTCGGAGGAGAGCGCATCGGTCGACATCGGGCAGACCATATAAGGACATCTGCATGTTTGCAAGCAACTAGTCCCCCGCCCAGAGCAACAGGGCCAGGGCGATCGATCCGAACAGCAGCGATCCGACCACCATCGGGGTGACCGTGTCGTCGATCTGGGCGTCGATCACCGCCGCCAGCAACGCGCCACCGCCGAGCGACACCGCACCGAGGACCGCCGATGCCGTGCCTGCGAGCGCACCCATCGGTTCGAGTGCCAGGCTCGTGCACAGTGGGGTGATCAGCGTGCCGAGCGCGTTGGTGATCGCCGCCCACGCGAAGAACGCCCAGATCGATGGCACCCCGCTCGCCGCGAGCGTGATCGCCACACCGCCGAACCCGACCACGACGAACGCCACCGCCACCGCCACCGCGACGCGGCGTGCGCCGAACCGATCGATCATCCGCCCGTTGGCCAGCAGTGCCAGTGCGATCACGACACCCGACGCAGCGAACCAGAGCGCGAACTGTGATCCGCGGTCGTAGATGTCGTCGATGATGGGCTGCGCACTGCCGAGCCACACGAAGAACGCTGCGCTGGCGAACGTCTGGGCACCGATGTGGCCGATCGTCACCCGGGTGGTGACGACGAGACGGAGCGCATCGACGAGCGGGCGGAACTGCAAGGGACGGCGTTGCTCGACCTCGAGCGTCTCGCCGAACCGGAGCGTCCACGCCCACCCCGCGGCCGATGCGATCAGCGCAGCGGCGAACACGCCCTGCCATGGGGCGAACAGCAAGATGCCCGCACCGAGGATCGGTACGAAGATCGGCCCGAGCAGGAAGACTGCGGTGACGATCGTGATGATGCGCGCCATCCGGTCGCCTTCGTAGAGGTCGCGGGCGATCGCCTGGCGGAGTACGAATGGCGCAGCCGCGCCCAGGCCCCACAGCAGCCGGCCGGCGAGGAGCACCTCGAGCGTCGGAGCGAACAGTGCAGTCAGCACACCGAGCGTGTACAACCCGATGCCGAACAGCATCGTGGGTCGCCGGCCGAACCGGTCCGAGGCGACACCGAAGACGAGTTGACCGATCGCCATGCCGAGGATGTAGACGGTGCCGATCACGCCGACACTGATGCCGCGATCCGACAATCCGAAGGCGACGTCGAGTTCGTCGAAGGCAGGCAGCGAGATGTCGACGCCGACCGCGAGGAGGATCCCCAGGTAGGCGAGGTACGCGATCACGGAGGCGTCCGAGCGCGGCTGGACGAGGCCGCGCACCGACGTGTTGGTGGACGCAGACATCGTCGGGCGAGGCTACGGGGACCAACGGCACTGCAGGCCCGAACGCCCGACCAGTAGCGTCGCCACCATGACAGCAGTGTTCCATCTCGGGTTGACCGCAGACATGTTGCAGGGCGCCACCGTGGCCATCGTGCCGGGCGACCCGGCCCGGGTCGAGCGGATCGCCGCAACGATGGACCGCCACGAGTTCCTCGCAGCGCACCGCGAGTTCACGTCGTATCTCGGCTGGCTCGACGAGACACCGGTGGTGGTGTGTTCGACGGGGATCGGCGGGCCGTCGGTGTCGATCGCGGTCGAGGAGTTGGCACAGCTGGGCGTGCACACGTTCCTGCGCGTCGGCACCACGGGCGGCATCCAACCGCAGCTGCAACAAGGTGACGTCATCGTGACCACCGGTGCCGTGCGCCTCGACGGAGCGAGCTTGCACTTCGCCCCGATGGAGTTCCCGGCGGTGTCCGACTTCGAGTGCACCACGGCGCTGGTCGAGGCGGCACGGGCGACCGGCGTCGAACCACACGTCGGGGTGACAGCCTCGTCCGACACCTTCTATCCCGGCCAGGAGCGCTACGACACCTTCTCGGGGCGGGTGACCCGACGCTTCCGCGGCAGCCTCGAGGACTGGCAGGCGATGGGCGTGCTCAACTACGAGATGGAAGCAGCAACCCTGTTCACGATGTGTGCGTCGTCAGGGCTGCGCGCCGGTTGCGTGGCAGGTGTGCTGGTCAACCGGACGCAGACCGAGACACCCGACGAGGAGACCGCGAAGCGCATCGAATCGACCACCGTGGCGGTGGCGGTCGAAGCGGTCCGACGCTTGCTGGGCTGACCAACCCCGTTTGCGTACGGATTCGGGTGGGACGGGTCACCGAAGCTGCAACGCAAACGTGAATGGGCTAGCTGTGAGATGCCACGTCGTTGGCGGCGATGAACGCTCGGTAGAGGTCGAGCAACGACTGCTTCTGGGTGTCGGTCAGCCGGTCGTCGGTGGCGATCACCGACTCGGTGGATCGCTCGACGGTCGTGTCGTCCTGGCGGCCGAGGTAGCCGAGCAGTCTGTCGCTCGGCACGTTGAGCGCTTGGGCGAGCCCGTTGAGCACCCGCACCGACGGTTCGTGGAGACCGCGTTCCAACTGGCTGAGGTAGGCGTCGGAGAGATCGGCGAGACGAGCGAGTTCTCGCTGGGAGAGATCGGCGATACGACGCTGGCTCTTGATGAAGTCGCCGAGCGCACCAACCCCCAACGGGGGGCGCTGCTCGGTGTCGTCGTTCATCGGTGATCAGGATATTCCAGGGTGGGGGCGACCGCGACGATGGCGGTGCCGTCGTGACCGGGGGGCAGGTCCGACAGCACCGCCACGTGCGTGAGGGTCACTTCGAGGCGGTTGCCTTCTTGGCGGTTGCCTTCTTGGCGACGGTCTTCTTCGCCGGACGCTTCTTCGCAGCGGCCTTCTTGGCCGGTGTCTTCTTGGCCGGCGTCCTCTTGGCGACGGTCTTCTTGACCGGGGCGACGACCTTGTCGGCGGCGGCCTTGGCGTTGTCGACCTTGATCATCTCGGCGACACGCTGGTTCATGTCACGGTTGAGCGACACGGCACGCTCGACGAACTCGAGGTAGCGCTCGCCGGCAACGGTGGGCGTCGGGAAGCTGTCGGCGAACGGCACGTCGAGCTTGATCTGCTCGTTGATGCGGTCGGCGGTGGTGACGGCGAAATCGACGACGCGGCGATTGGTGTCGAGGACGGCGTCGAGCACCTGGTCGCTCGTAGTGGTGAACCGCTCGCTGATGTCGGTGTCGTTGATCGCGTCGGTGACGTTGGTGCCTGTCTCGTTGGCGAACTTGGTGATCTGCTCGAACATGTCGAACTCCTTCTTCTCGGATGAACCGGTGGGTTTCTGGGGGCTGTCGACTCGCCGGACGGTTGCCCGGTCTGTCGTTCTGTTGCTAACTATACCACGCATGTCGTGGGACGCAACGTGCGTGCATGAAATATCTCGCACGAGGTGACCGGCTCGTGGCGTAACGTTGCACTGTGGGAGGCAATCGAGCGCCGAGGAGGGCGAGCGCAGCAACTGGCATGGCAGCGCTCCTTGCGGTGTTCGCCATCGCCGCGTGCGACAGCGGCGCCGACGAGCCGTCCGACGTCGTCGGCTCCGCCGACGCGATCACCGCGGCGGTCGCATGGCAGGCCGGCGAGCAGGAGCCGATCGTCGATGACGACGGCGAGTCCCAGCTCCCCGTGGTCTTCGTGGTCGCCGACGACGGCGCCACGATCGACGTCGGCGTCCAGGCCGACGTGGCGGCCGACACCGTCGACTGGGCCACGGTGCGTTTCGCGGACGACATCGCCGACACCTTCGACCCGGACATCGAGGGTGAGCCGGTGCGAGACGACGGCGTGCTGCTCCTGATCGGGCCGATGCCCGAGCCCGCTCGTTCCGTGGAACTCCAGTTGGTCCGCTACTCCGACATCGACTCCGGCGAGGCGTTCACGCTCGAGATCACTGCCGAGATGCGGTCCGGTGACACCGATCCCGACGGCACCACCGCACCGAACGCGATCGTCACTGCGGTGACGCAGCCCTGATCATCGAGTCGCTCAGCTCGAGAGCTCGCAGCACGTCGCTGCCACGGATCGTCTCGTCGACGTCGATCGCACGACGGCGAAGATCGTCGAGCAGGCCGCGCTCGAACGGATCACCGCACGGTCCGGCAACGCTCTGCGCAAGGTCGACAGCCGCTGACGCATCGACGATCGCCACACGAAGCGAACCGGCTTCCCATGCCTGATGCGCCATCGCCAGACGGGCATGAGCCCCGCCGAGGTGCTCCTCCGGCGGCCCCTCGAACCGGTGCGCTTCACGAACACCCCGGACGAAGACGACGAGCGCCGGGACGTAGATGGCCGTGAGCACGGTCATGCTCACCTCGACCGGCAGCGAGATCGGGGTCGCGAGCACGCCGCCGAACACCCACGCGAGCTGGAACCGGGTCTCGTAGCGGGCGCCGGCCCGGCCGAGCAGTGCCTCGGGTGCACGACGCTGGAGCAACCCGTCGAACGCATTGCGCCCGAGCGTGGTCGACAGCCCGACGAGGCCGGAGATCACCACGAGCAGCGGGACCGACGCGCCCAGGATCCCGATGGCGGTGAACGCCGCCGGCAGCGCGAGCGACAGCCCGATCAACTGCTCCTCGCTGAACCAGCGGCGCAGCACCGTGGCGGCGGTGTGGCCGAGAAACGCTCCGACGCCGTAGGCGGCCGCCGCCAGGCCGTAGACCAGGGCCGGCTCGGCCGACCGGCGCAGGGTGAAGGCGAGCGTGAAGATGAAGAAGCCGACCGCCGCCCGTATCGCGAGCAGCCCGATCGACGACACCACCACCGTCGGCAGGTGCGTCTCGGCGTACTCGACGTCGTCGGGGATGCTGGCGGAGGTCGGGCGGGGTCGTGCCCGCAGCACCGCGAGCGCTGCAAAGGCGAACAGCACCGCACCGGTGCGCAACGACCACTCGGCACCGGCGACGGCGAACACGCCGGTGGCCGCGGCCACACCGATCGCCGCCGTGACGCTGGAGAGCCGGGCGATGCGAGCATTGGTGGCGACGAACTCCTCGGGGTCGTCCACCAGCGTCTGGACCAGCGTCTGTTTCACGATTCCCGATGCCTTGCTGGCGATCAGCAGCAGCAGCACCACGGGGTAGAAGGTCACCTGCAGCAGCGTGACGGCGAGGACCAGACAGAAGACCCCGCCGCGACACGAAGAAGCCTGCGGCGACGAAGCGCTGCGAGCGACGGAACCGATCGACCGCAGGCCCGACCAGCGGCGACAGCACCGCAAGCGGCGCCATGGTGATCAGGAGGTAGAGCAGCACCTGCTGGCGCGACGCGTTCGGGCTGACGTTGAAGAACAGCGAACCGGCCAGGCTGACCGACACGAACGCATCGCCGGCTGCGGCCAGGCCCTGCGCCGTGGCGAGCGGCACCACCGCCCCGCTGCCGACGAAGGTGCGGCGAACGCGGACATGGACCGGGACGCGGACGGCGATGTCGGGCTCGGCCCCCTCGTGCGCTCCGACGTCGGCCATCGCCCCCATCTTGCAGCATGCAGCTCCACCGCGCCCGATGGGCAAGGGTCAGCAGCGCTGATTGTGCGAGAGTTTCCCGATGCGTGCAGACGGGCTGGGCAGGTCGACATCGTGAGTTTCCCGACGGATCTCGACATCGCCAGGCAGGCGAAGCTGCTCCCGCTCACCGACATCGCCACCGACGCCGGCATCCCGCTCGAACTCCTCGAGCCCTACGGAACCGGCGCGGCGAAGATCGACCTGGCGGCGATCGACGCTATGGCCGACCGGCCACGGGCGAAGTACGTGGTGGTGTCGGCGATCACCCCGACCCCGCTCGGCGAGGGCAAGACCACGGTGGCGGTCGGCTTGAGCCAGGGCTTCTCGCACATCGACAAGCAGGCCACGCTCGCCATCCGTCAGCCGTCGATGGGGCCCACGTTCGGCATCAAGGGTGGCGCGGCCGGCGGCGGCTACAGCCAGGTGGTGCCGATGGAGCTGCTCAACCTGCACCTCACCGGCGATGTTCATGCGGTGACCGCAGCCACCAACATGTGCGCCGCCGCGGTCGATGCCCACGTGTTCCACGGCAACACGTCGGGGCTCGATCCGCACCAGGTCACCTGGCGGCGCTCGATCGACGTCAACGACCGGTCGCTGCGCAACATCGTGTCGGGGCTGGGGTCGCGACTCGACGGGGTGCCGCGCGAAACCGGCTTCGACATCACTGCGGCATCGGAGGTCATGGCCACGTTGGCACTCGCGAGCGATCTGCAAGACCTGCGCGCCCGGCTGGGCCGCATCGTCGTCGGGTACACGTCATCCGGTGACCCGGTCACCGCCGAGGACGTCGAGGTCGCCGGCGCGATGGCCGTGATCCTGCGCGAGGCGATCAAACCCAACCTGATGCAGACCCTGGAGAACACGCCGGTGCTCGTCCACGCCGGGCCGTTCGGCAACATCGCCACCGGCAACTCGTCGATCGTCGCCGACCTGATCGGCATCCACATGGGCGACTACCTCGTCACCGAGGCCGGCTTCGGCGCCGACATGGGCGCCGAGCGGTTCTTCAACATCAAGTGCCGCATGTCGGGCCTCGCTCCGGACGCGGCCGTGTTGGTGGCGACCGTTCGGGGGCTCAAGGCGCACAGCGGCAACCACAGGATCGTCGCCGGTCGACCCCTTCCCGAGGCGCTCTTGGCTGAGAACCCCGACGAGGTCCACGAGGGTGGCGCCAATTTGCGCAAGCAGTTGGAGAACATGCGGATCCACGGCTGCACACCGGTGGTGGCGATCAACGTGTTCCCCGGCGACCACCCGGCCGACATCGCGGCGATCGAAGAGATCGCCGCCGAGTTCGGCGCCCGCTCTGCGGTGTCGACGCACTTCTCCGACGGCGGCGCCGGTGCCAAGGAGCTGGCGGAGGTGGTCGCCGAGGCGGCCGAGGAGCCGAGCGAGTTCGCCGTGCTCTACCCCGACGACATGGCACTGCGCGACAAGATCCACACCGTCGCAACCAAGGTGTACGGCGCCGACGGGGTCGACTACACCCCGCTGGCGAACCGCCAGATCGACACCTACGAACGCAACGGGTTCGGCAACCTGCCGGTGTGCATCGCAAAGACGCACCTGTCGGTCTCCTCGGACCCGACGCTGCGGGGCGCACCGACCGGTTGGACGCTGCCGGTGCGCGAGGTGCGGGCCTCGGTCGGCGCCGGCTTCGTGTATCCGATCTGCGGCGCGATGAGCACCATGCCCGGCCTGGGTGCCTCACCGGCACTCCAGCGCATCGACATCGACGCCGACGGCAACATCGTCGGGCTGAGCTGAGTGGCCACCATGACCATCGACCCCCACCGCTCACCGATCGACGCCCTGCGCGAACTGCACGACGAACTCTGGGATCCCGCACGCGGGATGGACCGTTACGCGCCCGGCGTGGCGCCTGATGTCGACATCTCGTCACTGCACCTCCACGCCGTGCGCGAGACCGCGAACGGCGCATTTCTCGACCTGCAGGACGGCAACGTCGAGCGCGCAGTGACCGCGCTGCGCAGCGTGTTGGCGCTGCAGCACCCGTTGTCGAGTTGGCCGTGGAGCGGCACATTCCCGACTTCGGCCGAACAACCCGAACCACCCGGCGACGACGCTGTCGAGTGGCTGCACTACGACCCGAACTGGCGCCAGTTCCTCGGCGTGACGCTGGCGCTCTGCACGATCGTGCACGGCCCATCGCTGCCTGCCGACCTCGTCGACGACATCAACGACGCGCTCCGGCGTTGCGTCATCGGCGAGCCCCACGACCGGATCCCGCGCTGGTACACCAACCCCTACCTGATGCACACGTGGTTGCAAGGCCACGTGGCGGTGATCACGGGCGACCGCGAACTCCGCGCGGCGGCACACAGTCGACTCGCGGTGCCCATGGAACGTCTGCTTCGTTACGGCGACGTCGACGAGTACAACTCGCCCACCTACGACGGGATCGACCTGCTGGCGCTCGGGCTGTGGGCGATGTATCCGCCCACCGACGGGTTCGCCGACGCCGCCTCGACGATGCTGCCGCAGATCGGCGCTCGGATGTCGAAGCTCTACCACCGCCGATTCGGCACCTCGTGTGGGCCGTACATACGCGCCTACGGTCTCGAGCCGACCGAGTACGTGTCGATGTCGGGCCTGTGGTCCGCGGTGTGCGGGGAATCGGCCGACGCCGTGCTGCCGTCGCCGCTCACCGCCGACACCGACCACATCCACGACCTCTACTTCCTCGCGCTGCTCGAACACCTTGCGCCGGTGATCACGCCGCATCTCCGGTTCACCTCGGTCACCGACGAGCGTCACCACGTCCAACGGTTTCGTGACTCGGTCGCCAACAGCGTGCTGCGCCCAGACCTCGCCGTCGGCTGGGACAGCGGCCGACGGCACCAGGCGTCTCTCGACCAGTACGTACCGTTCACGGCCCACGTTGCCCGAGCCGACGCAGGCACGACCGCGTTCGGGATCATGTTGACGGCCGACACCGTGTGGGTCGACGTCGAACGGGTGGGCGACCTCGACTTCGTCGTGCGGGCAGCTGGACGCGCCGACTCCGTGGGGGTGCGGATCGTCGGCGGTCATGCCAGGGTCGCCGAGCCCGGCCGCATCACCGCGGGACCTGTCGAGATCCAGTTCGCCGACCCACCGGCGTCGATCACGGAGTCGGCCACCGCGGCGGGGCATCAGCTCCACGTCACGTGGCCGAGTGATCAGGTAGAGGTTCGGATCACCATCGTCGACCCGAGATGAACCCGGTCGGATCAGAACCGCTCTGATCGCGACTGGTCGCGGTCGGTGGACGAAGTCGGGCCCGTGACACCTTCAGCGGGCGGGCCGTCAGGCGGATCGCCAATTCGGTGGCGCGTGCGGGCACCGGCACGAAATCGCCCTGGTGGTCCATCGGGAGCCCGTCGGCGACCAGGAGCCGAGCGGCCACGTAGAGCGCGATCATCCCGTGGGTCGCCACCAGCGTCCAGAACAGCGCCGACGGATCGAATGATGCCATCAGCGCACCAGCAACGATCGGGCCGGCCACCGCGCCGGCACCATTGACTCGGAGCAGGGCACCGCTCGCGCTGATCGCCGTGCCGGGTCGCGCCCAGTCGAGCGTGTACGACAGCAACAGCGAATACAGCGGGAAGGTGAACCCGCCGAGCACGAGCATCAGGGGCAGGACCAACACGCTGCCGGCGTCGAGCGCCGCAAGCACGACCGCGGTCATCGCCGCCGCCACCGACACCACGAAGATCACCCCGCGGCGTGGCACTCTGTCGGACACCAGCCCAATCGGCCACTGCAGCAGCAACGCGCCGATCGCCGGTGCGGCGACGAACACGGCGGTTCGAGTCGCGCCGAAGCCCGCTCCGGTCGCGTACACCGCCCCGAGGCCCAGCACGATCCCGTGCGAAGCCCCGGTCAGCGACATGCCGATCACGCCGGTCGGGGCGACACCCAACAACTCCCGGACTCCCAGCCGCTCGGCCAGACGCACCGGCGGCGCATCGGTGGTCGCCGCAAGAGCCATCGGCACGAACGACATCGACACGAGGATCGACGCAACGACGAACAGCGTCGGCCCGTCGACATCGCCCGTCGCGATCAGGAGCTGCCCCACCGCCAGGCCCCCCATCGACACGATGCCGTACACGGCCAGTGTGCGCCCGCGACTCGACGGCGTCGATGCGTCGTTCAGCCACGACTCGACCACCACGAACAGCCCCGCCATGCAGAACCCGAACACCACCCGCATGGCACCCCAACTCAGCGGCGAGACCCACACGAGGTGGACGAGCACCGCGCACGAGGCGGCCGAGGCCAGGCTGGCGAACACCCGGATGTGACCGACCGCCGAGAGCAGGTGCAGCACCACCGGCGGGCCCAACAGGAACCCGGCGAAGTAGCAGGCCATGACCACGCCGGTCGTGCGCACGCCGAAGCCCTCGTCGACCGCCCGAACACCGAGCACTGCTGCGTTGAGGCCGTTGCCGACCATCAACATCGCAAAGCCGACGAAGAGTGTCCAGAGCGCGACACCGCCGCGCACCGTCGGGTGGACGTGCTCGTCGCGTTCTTGCTGTGGTTCGGGGTGGGTGTCGCTCGACGTCACGCGCAGCGCACGCTACCGACCGCGACCTCGCAGCCGGTCGAGCTGGCGCTTGTCGCGTTTGGTCGGTCGACCTGCTCCACGGTCACGCTGGAACACCGGGACGTCGACCTCACGTTCGGGCGGCGGCGGGCTGTGATCGATGAAGCATTCGACAGCGATCGCGGCACCCACCCGTTTGACGATCAGCCGGCTCACTTCGAGGACGCGTTCACGATCGTGGAGGTACGCCTCGACGCGATCGCCGAGCTTGACCGGTGTCGCCGGTTTGGCGGTCTTGCCGTTGACCTTGACGTGCCCACCCCGGCACGCGCCAGCGGCGTCGCTGCGCGTCTTGGTCATCCGCACCGACCACAACCACTGATCCACACGCGCCGACTCGATGCTGTCCAGCCTCCCACACATCCCTCGCACCCGAAACCTGCGCGGATCTGCCCGCCCGCGACCGGCCCGTGCGCACGATTCAGGGAGGCGTTGCGGCGTGTTCCCAACTGTGCGCGGATCTGCCCACCCGTGCGCCGCCGGTGCACAAATTTCGGGTTTCGGGGTTCGGCGGGTCAGGGGCGAAGGCGAGCGGTCAGGTCATCGGTGATCTGGTGGACCCGATCGGGGCCCATGATCGAGTCGAAACCGCGATGGCGCCCCTCGATCGGCACCACCAGCAGATCCGGAGCGACCGTGCGCCAACGATGTTCCGTGCGTGCCCGTTTGGTGGTGTTGGCCGCGTACAACACGACCGGCACCCTGGTCGGCTCGGGTTCGTGGTCGAGCGCCGTGAACGGCACTCCCGATGCGGTGGTCGACTCGACATGCGGCAGGGATTCGCCGGCGAGCACCACGAGGCGTCGGCCGAGTCGAGCCACGAGCTTCTTGGCGCGTCGTGCCATCGCCGTGGTGAACTCGTCGACGACCGTGCTGATCGCGTCGGCCCGGAACAGCGACTTGTACTTCCACCACCGGTTCGACCACAGGTGACGGTACTCACCGGGGAACATCGTGTCGGCCAGCGCAACCGCCTCGACATCGACACCGCGAGCGGCGAGGCGTTGGCCGAGGTCGTAGGCCGCCACACCACCGATCGACCAGCCGATCACCGTCACCGACGCAGCGTCCAGCCGATCGAGTTCGGCGACGACGACGTCGGTCGATGCTGATCCGAGGGCTTCGACCGAGCCGTACTTCGCCGCACCCTGGGCGTCGGCGACGATCACCGCGGCGAGCACGGTCACGTCGTTGTCGAACGCGTCCGCGAGCACTCGATAGCCCATCACGCTGTCCCACGCCGGTGTGACCAGCACGGTGGGGCCCGACGCCGAGCCTGGGCGCAGCGTCAAGACGGCGAGATCGGGAGCAGACACCACCGCCGGCGCAGTCTCGTCGCCCAGGCCGAGATGTGCTGCCAACGCATCGGGCGTCGGCGCGCCGAGCAGGTCGGCGATCGCCACCTCGCGACCGATCAGCTCACCCACGTCGATGACGATCTCGACCGCCGCCAGCGAGTCGCCGCCCTCCGCGAAGAAGTCGGAACTTCCATCGAGGTCGTCACGCTGCAACGCCCGCCGCCAGATGTCGAGCAGCCCGGACGCCTGCATCGTCGGACGTTCCTCGAGCGGGAGCCGCGAGGCCCGGACACGGTCGAGCTTGCCGTTCGCCGTGCGCGGCAGGTCGTCGTGGAAAACCACCCGTCGAGGCGCTGCACCAGCGCCGACCTCCCGGGTGAGGAGAGAGCGCACCTCGGCACCGTCGACCACGTCGCGGTCGCCGACGAGGTGCGCAACGAGGGCCTCGCGACCATCGATGGTGGCGCTGACCACGACCGCATCGCTCACCCCGGCCACGCGGACGATGTGGCCCTCGACCTCGGCTGGCTCGATGCGCAGGCCACCCACGTTCAGTTGGTCGTCGACGCGCCCGAGGAACACCAGCCGGCCCTCGGCGTCGACCCTGGCGACGTCGCCGGTGCGGTACCAGCGATGGCCATCGGCCTCGACGAACGACGAGTCGGACCTGCCCGAGAGATAGCCGCCGACCACGCCGGGACCGGCGATCAGCAGCTCGCCCGAAGCCCCCGGCGCCATCGGACGCTGGAGGTCGTCGGCCACCCGCACCCGGACGCCGGCGATCGGTCTGCCGATCGGAACCGGGTCGTCGGCGGGGCGGCACCGATGAACGGTGGCCCACACCGTGGCTTCGGTCGGGCCGTACTCGTTGACCAGATCGGTATTGGCCAGCCGCGCGGTGATGCTCGACGACCAAGTCCGCCGGGCAGGCTTCGCCGGCCACGATGGCGACCCGCAAACCGGCGAGGTCGGGGGCGCGACGTGCGAGCAGCGCCCGGTACAGACTCGGCACCATCAACACGTGGCTGACGTCGCGTTCGGCGATCAACGCCCCGAGACGATCGACGTCGCGGACCTCGACATCGTCGGGCACCACGATCGACCCGCCCGACACCAGGGGCCAGAAGATCGCCACCATCGAACTGTCGAAGCCGATGCTCGGCGTCAGGAGGAACCGGCTCGGCGCGTCCGCCCCGTAGAACTGGGGCCGGGCGGCGGTGGACGCGGCCAGGTTGGCGTGGGTGACCTCGACGCCGGCGGGCTCGCCGGTGGAACCCGACGTGAAGATCACATATGCGGGCGACGCGCCATCAGGAAGCGCTGGCGCCGCAGTCGCCGGATCGCCGGAGGTGCCGATGGTCGCGACGTCGATGCAGCGCACATCGTCGAAGAGCGAAGCGGTCGGCGCGTCGACCACGACGGCGTCCAACGACGCAAGTGCCACCAACGAGCGGACGCGGTCGACGGGAGTGGCCGGATCGATCGGCACGTAGGCCGCTCCGGCGAGTTGCACGCCGAGGATCGCCTCGATCAGCCCAGCCGACCGGCCGAGCGACACGCCGATCCGCCTCGGCGACTCGACCTGCGAGCGCAGCGTTGCGGCGAGCGCCCGCGCGCCGGTGACCAGGTCGCCGTAGGACACAGTGGCGCCCGACGACTCGACGACGGCCGGGCGGTCGGGGTCGGCAGTGGCTCGCTCGATGATCGCTGCGAGCGGAGTGGCGAACTGGTCGTCCGACGCTGTGAGCGGCTCACCGATCAGATCTTGGCCGGTCGGGCGGATCTCGCCGACGGTGCGGTGTGGACGGCGACACACTGCTTCGAGCGCGTCGCTGAAGCCGTCGAGGAGTTGCTGCGCGACGGCGGCGTCGAGGACGTCACCCCGGTACTCGATGCCGAGGTGGAGATACTCGCCTCGCTCCTGCACGAAGAACGTGAAGTCGTTGACCGCTGTGCCCGACGGGATGATTCGGTGGTCGGCAGCAGTGCCACCGAATCGAATCGGGGCGAGTCGTTCGTAGGCGAGCATGTGCGCCGTGTCGGGCACCGCTCGGCCCTCACGGCGCGCCTGGCGGACGATGTCGGCATACGGATGGGTCCGGTGCGGCAACGCACGAGCGACGAGCTCACTCGATGCAACATCGAGCGCTCGCAGCGTGGCGGACGGATCGACCGCCACGCGCATCGGCAGAGTGTTGAGGTAGTAGCCGACCAACGGTTCGGCCGCCGGGTGGTCCTTGGTGGACGCGGTGATGCCCAACTCGACGATGCCATCACGGCTGAAACCGCTCAGCACGATGGCGGCGGCTGTCAGCGCCGCAGCAAACGGCGTGCTGGCTGCGGCAGCAGCCAACTCGCTCGTCGACACCGACGCCGACCGCTCGAGGTACCCGTCGGGGCCGACCTCGTCCGGCGGTGGGAGCTGCACGCCGGACACGGTGTCGTGCGCTTCGGCCCAGAAGTCGGCGCCCGAGCTGTCGGAGCTGCGCTGCCAGTCACCGTAGGCCGCGTACGACGTCGGGAGCTCGGCAAGATCACCACCGTGGTACGCCGTGTCGATCTCGTCCCAGAGCAGATCGAACGTGCCCGCATCGACCGAGATGTGGTGGAGCCCGATCACGATGTGCCACACACCCGGGTCGCCGGGGCCGACGTTCACCCGCACGAGTGGGCCATGATCGAGATCGAACGGTCGGCGGCGAAGCTGGTCGACGACCTCCCCGACCGGCCCGTCGGGGAGCGGCCCGAACGCCAACGCCTCGTCCACGGCGAGTACAGAACGCGTGGGCGTGTACGACGTGTGCAGCGGCCCGTGTCGTGCGACGACGAGTTCGACGGCCTCGCGCAGGCGATCGAGATCGAGGTCAGCAGCGACCTGGTACCAGCGGGTGACGTTGTAGCGGACGTCGGTGGGGTCGGCGCGGTACTCGAAGAGCATCGCCTCCTCGCCCGGCGACAGTGGTGTCGGCACGGTGGGATCGAGCTCGCCGATCACGGCCAGCTCTCGGCCGGCCCCGATGTGGTCGTCGACCGCAGCGGCGAAGTCGGCGAGCGTGCGATGCTCGAACACGAGCGCATCGGGCAGCTCGACCGAGAACTGTCGCTCGGCGGCGGCGACCGTTTCGAGCGCAGCGAGCGATGCCCCGCCGAGATCGAAGAAGTCGTCGTCGACACCGACCCGATCGACGTGGAGGACCGCCGCCCAGATGCCCGCCACCCGAGCCTCGGTGGGCGTCGAGGGCGCGCGATACGAGGCCGAGCCGAGGTGCGACGTCGATGGTGCCGGCAGCGACGACACGTCGAGCTTGGTGCTCTCGGCGAGCGGGAGGTCGAGCACGTGGACGAACGCCGCCGGAACGGAGCGCGACGGCAACAGCTCGCGCAGGTGCGCGGCGAGCAGACGGCTGTCGATCTCGTTCCCGTCCGCCGTCTGATACCACGCAGTCAGCACGTGCGGCGGTGTCGGCACGTAGCCGATCTCGGCGAGCATCCGGTCGATCTGGGCTTGCTCGTCGTCGTCGTCGAGTTCGTCGAGCGCCTCGTCGCGGGTCTTGTGGCCGAGCCGGACGTCCCAGCTGTAGGGCTCGGCATAGTTGTGATAGCCACGCTCGGTCTTGTGCACGTGGATGCCCGCCGCGTTGACCAGGCAGTTGGTCGACCGGCCGGTGTCGTCGGGACGCACCCATGGCGCACGCTCGTTGAGGAAGTCGTACATCTCGGCCAACTCGACGTCGACGTACCGGTAGAAATCGACGAATTCGACCTCGTCGAGCACGTCGATGTCGGTGCGCTCGAACACCGCCTGTTCCGGCAGCAGTTCGGTCACCGCATCGTGGGTGTGGTGGTAGGCGCGGCGGGCCTGCAGCACGGTGCGATCGATGTCGTCGGGCTCGAACCGGTCGGCCTCGAACTGGTGCGGAATCAGCCGCGTCTCGAAGAACTGGCCGCGTGAGAGCCCGGTGACGATCACGGGGATCCCCATCTCGTGAGCGCGGGCCGTGGCGAGGGTGTAGATCGTCTTGTAGCAACCGTTGCAGACGTTCGAGAACCGTTCGAGGCTGTCGCGGAAGATCTCGTTCATCGCGTCGGTGGTGGCGAACTCGTGGGTGATTCCGAGGTCGGCAATGCTGCGCCGCACGTTTTCCTTGGCGCCATCGGAGATGAACCCGTTGTCGAGTGTGAATGCGTGTACCCGCCAACCTCGTGCCACGAGCTGGTAGAGGGCGTAGGTCGAGTCCTTGCCGCCCGAGAGGAGGTGGATGCAGTCGTAGTCGCTGGTGCTACGGGCCCTGGCCCGTTCGAGCTGACGGTCGAGGTCCGAGAGATCGCGGAACCAGCTCGTGGTCTGCGGGGCGACGACCTCGAACGAGCGACACACCGAGCACAGCCCGTCGTCGACCTCGATGCCCGGCACATCGGTGCCGAGGCCGCATCGCTGACACCGCTGCACCCGATCGTGAGAGGGCGTCCACACGCGCACCACTGCACTGGTGACGTCGGGATGCGCGACGAGCGCCGCCTCGATCTCGCCCGGTTCCAGCCGGACACCGCCGATCGACAGCTGATCGTCGATCCGGCCGCCGTACACGAGCGCACCCCGCTCGAGGCGCACTCGATCGCCGGTGCGATACAGCGGCGCACCGCCGATCTGATCGAGTGCCACGAATCGCTCGGCGCTGACGTCGGGCAGATTGAGATAGCTCTGTGCCATGCCGGGTCGCCGCACGTACAGCTCGCCCCATGCGCCCGCAGGCGTGCGCCGTTGGCGCTCGTCGAGCACGTAGACCTCCGCGCCCGGCGATGCGTGTCCGATCGGGACGTCGGGCCCCCGATCGCGTTCGGGGTCCCATTCGTGAATCATGCAGCCGACGACGGCCTCGGTGGGTCCGTACTCGTTGAAGATTCGGACATCGCCGGCACAACGTTCGGCGAGCGTCTCGGCGACGGGGCGGCGGAAGGCCTCACCGCCGACGATCACCACATCGAACGGCAGCGGCCGGGTGGCGAGCCGGTTGAGGATCTCGAGTTGGCTCGGTGTGGCCTTGAGCACGGTCAGGCTGCCGTCGGCAGCGATGCGACCCAGCGCCGTGACCGCGTCCTCGGCGAAGATCACGGTGCGACCGCCGAGCAATTGCGGCAGGAACAGTGAGGTGATCGACAGGTCGAAACCCAGCGACGAGTACAGCGGCATCACGAACGAGCCGGCCGGCGTGTAGGCGGCCTCGGCGAAGGCGAGGTAGTCGGACAGTCCGCGGTGCGGGATCGGCACACCCTTCGGCCGACCGGTCGAGCCCGACGTGTAGAGCACGTAGGCGATGTCGTCGAGATCAACGGTGACCCCGACGTCGGCGTCGGCGGTGGCGTCGACCCGGGACACGGCATCGCCGACGGTCGACACCTCGGCGACATCGTCGATGATCACTGCCAGGTCGGCGTCGGCGGCGATCGCCTCGTGGCGTGCGGCGGGGTCGTCGGGATCGAGCATCACGAAGGCGGCGCCGCTGCGCATCACACCGTGAACCGCCACCAACACGTCGAAACTCCGAGGCAGACGAATCCCGACCCTGGCGCCGGTCGCGATCCCACGATCGGCCAACCAGCGTGCGACAGCGCTCGCGTGCCGATCGAGCTGACCGGCGGTGAGTTCGGCGCCGTCGTGCTCGGCGACGACGCGACCCGGATCCGCACGGAGTCGGGCGGCGATCGCCTCGTGGACCGGCTGGGCGTGCCCGGTCTCGGGTCGGGACGGGTTGAGAGCAACCATCGCTGCGAGGTCGGCAGCGGTGGTGATCTCGAAGTCGCCGACCTCGACATCGGGCTCGAGCAGTGCGGCATCCAGCGTTCGTGCGAGATGCTCGACGAACGCCGGATGCGAACCGTCGGTGCTCAACGAATCGTTGAGGTCCACCTCGACCGTCATCCCACTGCCGTAGTCGAAGGCGTGGACACGGATGGGGTGAGCGGAGTCGACATGACCCGACCGGGCCCACGACGTGTCCGTCGGCAGACCGGCGAAGTCGCCATACGTGACCGTCTGCACGTTGAGCACCGCATCGAACCCGGCGTCGGGCACCTCGTCGTCACCGGTCAGCCGCAACACCCCGACCAGCTGGCGCAGCACGCGCTTGTAGGCGTCGGCGAACGACTCGTCGAGGTCGACCTCGATCGCCAGCGGGTACACCGCCATCAGCGGTCCGATCAGCTTCGGCGCGACGGCGCCGGTCCGCCGATGCAACGGCACACCCAGGGTGACCGTTCGACGGCCGTCGAGACGCGACAGCGTGACCGCGGTGGCCACCGCCAGCAGGCCGAGTGTGGCCATCGACGGGCTGAACGCCCGATACGAGGGGTGCGGAGCGAGCAGGGTTGACGCGTCGCGCAATTCGTGTCGGCTCACCGAGGTCGTGCGCGGGCCCCGCGGACCATACGGGGCGATCGGAGCATCGTCGGCGGGCGCCCATGCAGAGCTCGCACCAGCGGCTCCGTCATCGGCAGCTGCGGTGGCCGCGTGCTCGTAGAACGAACGCGACTCGTCGCCGGCTGCGGCATCGGCGGCCTCACCGGAATAGGCCGCCCGCACGGCGTCGTAGACGAGCGATGATGCCCAGCCATCGGTGACGACGTGATGCAGGTCGAGCCACCAGGTCCACGACTCGTCGCCGTGACAGAGCAGTACCGAGTCGTAGCTGCACACCCGGGCGTCGATCGGCTGCGAGATACGGTCCGCGCACCACGCTTCGAGATCGGCTGCCGGTAGATCGATCACCTCCGTCGACTGCGGCGGCTCGTACAACACCCGGGCCCGCGGCTCGCGCCCGGGTCGGTCGACGATCACCGTTCGCAACGCGTCAGCGGCCCGGACGACCGTGTCGACGGCTGCCACGAATCGATCCGGGTCGATCACACCGGCGATCCGGTGGATCTTGCCCATGTTGGCCAGCGGGGCATCGGGAGCCAACCGCTGGCTCGTCCAGATCTGTCGTTGCACGTTGGTGAGGGGGTACTCACCGACCGCCCGCGGTCCGAAGGTGACGGTGTCGGCACTCACTCGGCACGCCTCAACGGAATCGGCTCACTCGAATCGGCAGTCGTCTCGGCCTCGGAGGTAGCCGATGATCGCATCGACTGATTCGAAGTGCTCGATCACGACGTCGTTGGGATCGATGTCGATGTCGAGACGCTGCTCGAGCCAGTCGACCACCATCATGACCCCCAGCGAGTCGACCAGACCGGTCATCACCAGATCCGTGCCCGAGTCGAGCGGTCCGCCGCCGATCGCGACATCGCTCGCGACGAACTGCACGAGGTCGTCGGACAGGGAGGTGGACTGATGGGTGCTCACGGTGCGTAGATCATGGTGCGGGGAACGACCAGCGGCAACCTACCGGAGCGGTTCGGGCGATGCGACGGCCTGCTCGTCGTTCGCCCGACGACTCGCGAGCATCGCCGAGGCCGCCGACCGGTCGACCTTGCCCACGCCGGTTCGGGGCAGCGAAGCCACCCCGACGATCTCCGCCGGCACCGAGTAGCGAGGGAGACGCCGGCGAAGGAGCGCGAGGATCGCTGCTCGACTGTCGTCATCGAGCGCAGGAGCGACCACGGCCACCAGTCGATCTTCGTCGCCTCGCTCGACGATCACGGCACAGGCATCGACGCCCGGCGACTCGTTGACGACCGCTTCGACGGCCTCCAACTCGATGCGGTGACCGCGAACCTTCACCTGGTGATCGCTGCGGCCCACGAAGACGAGCGTCCCGTCGTCGAGCCGGCGAACCAGGTCACCGGTGCGATACCAACGCCGGGAAGGACCGGTCTCGGGCCGGACCGCGATCGAGGCCGAGGTGAGCTCCGGGCGTCGCCAGTAGCCCTGCATCATCGTGTCGGTGCTCACCAGCAGCTCGCCTTCACACGCGCCCTCGAGCGCCCGGTCGTCCTCGTCGACGAGAAGCACCTCGGTCTCGGCCCACGGGCGACCGATCGGGATGGCGGTGTCGACATCGCCGTCGCTCACGTCGCCGATCGGCTCGTCGAGGTGGTGGTAGGTGCACTGATTGACCTCAGCAGGTCCGTACACGTTCGAGAAGCGGGCATTCGGCAACACAGCCTGGGCTTCGGCGAGCGCAGCGGGAGGGAACGACTCGCCGCCGAACAGCACCCATCGCAGTGCGCTGAGATCGCGGTCGTCCGCAGCTCCACGAGTGACGAGTTGGGTGATGGCGAACGGCACCGAGTACCAGACCGTGGCGCGTTCGCGAGCGACCAGGTCGGACAGGCTGGCCGGGAACCGCAACACCCCGTCGGGCACGACCACCACGGCTGCTCCTGCGAGCGGCCCTGCCCAGAGTTCGAACGTCGACTGGTCGAAGTGCAGCGGAGCGATGTTCGCCAGCCGGTCGGCCGGTGTGAGCTCGTACGTCGCCACCGCTCGTGTCGCATACGCAAGCGCGCTGGCATGGGTGTGGACGATGCCTTTCGGTTTGCCGGTCGAACCCGACGTGTAGACGATGTAGGCGGGGTCACCCGGATCGACAGCTGCGGCGGGGGCGGCCGGCCCGGCCGCGTCGGGGGCGACAGCCGCAGGCGTCGCGGTGGCGCCGAGCATGCCGGCGAGGCGCTCCTGGTCGGCCGCCGAGACGATGGCGGCGACGTCGGCGTCGCGGATCACCTCGGCGACATAGTCAGGAGGGGCGAACCAGTCGATCGGCACCATCACCGCGCCGAGGCGCACGATGGCGTGCGCGGCGACGAACGAGTCGACCGACTTCGGAAGATGGATGGCGACCCGGTCGCCGCGCTGCACACCGGCCGCGGCCAGCGCACCACCGAGCGACGCAGCACGATCGCGATACCCCGACCAATCGAGACTCGTGCGGCCGTCGGTCAGTGCGTCACCATCAGGATCACGTGCTGTCTGGGCGTCGAGCAGCCCGGTCAGCACGTCCGGCAGGCTGGGCATGTCATCGCTCACCCCACTTGGATACCGTGGCGAGGGTCATGTCTGCCAGTTCGGCCCCCCTCCCTGAGCTCACGGCGAACGGTTTCGCGCTCGACACTTCGAACGATCGCCTCGCCGAGCTCTCCCCTGCCAACCACCTCCTCGACGATCCCGACGGGCTTCGCGAGGCGATGGAGGAACACGGATACCTGTTCTTCCGTGGGTTGCTCGACCCGGCGGTGGTGAACGCCGCCCGGCACGAGGTGCTCCTCAAGTATGCGATTCTCGGCGAGATCGACGACCGCCAGCCCCTCGACGACGCAATCGCCGGCGACGCCGGCGGTGTCGGCGACGCCAACATCCGAGCGTTCTCGGAGAGCGTTCGCACCGGGGCCCGATACCTCGCGGTCACCGATGCCCCCGAGGTGGTCGGTGTACACACCGCGCTGCTGGGCGGTGAGGTGAAGTCGTTCGACATGCGCTGGCCCAGATTCGTCCGGCCGGGCGAAGGCTGCGGTTTCCACTGCGACGGCCCGTACATGAACCGGGGCACGTCCCGGATCTTCTCGAGTTGGATTCCGCTCGGGCGGGTGCGCCGACACGAGGGTGCGTTGCTGTTGCTGGAGGGCAGTCACCGCTCCGAACGTCTCCACGAGGGGTACCTCCGCGCCGACGCCGACCGCGACGGTCTCACCTGGCTCGACGACGACCCATCGGTGGTGCTCGAGAACTTCGGCACCCGTTGGCTCACCACCGATTTCGAGCCCGGGGACGTCTTGTGCTTCGGGATGCACATGCTGCACGGCGCCATCGACAACCGCTCCCCGGTCGGACGTTGCCGGCTCTCGTCCGACAGCCGCTACCAACGCGTCGACGAACCGGCCGACCCACGCTGGAACGGCGCAGACTTCGCCGGACACGGCGGCCGGCGCGTGTTCTACCCCGGGCTGGGACGTTGGAACAATGCCGACTTCCAGGACGAGTGGAAAGACGTCGACGAGCGCGGTCGACTCGAGTTGCGAGGAGCGCCATGAGCGCCGAGCACGACGAACAGATCCAGCGGCTGACCCAGGCGTTGCTCGATCCGGATCACCCGACCAAGGTCGACACGGCCACCTGGGCCCAGTCGCATCTCGGCCAGCGCAGCGTGGTCGTCGACGATGCCACGTCGACGTTCTCGCTCGACGACTGGCGCCGGTGCGGAGAACGCGGGATCTTCGGGTTGCTGGTGCCAACCGAACTCGGCGGTTCCGGCGCCGATCTCGCCACCGCGCTCCTCACCCTCGAGGGACTCGGGCAGGGATGCGCCGACAACGGTCTGACGTTCGCCGCAGCCAGCCAGATGCTCAGCACCCAGATTGCGCTCGTGCGCTTCGCCACAGCCGAACAGCAGCAACGTTGGCTGCCGGGGCTTCTGGCCGGCACGAGCCTCGCGGCGTTGGCCATGACCGAGCCGGAGACGGGTTCGGATGCATTCGCGCTCGCAGCGAGCGCCGTCAAACGCGACGACGGCAGCTACGTGCTCAACGGACACAAGGCGTACATCACGTTCGGCCCGATCTGCGAGATGGCGATCGTGTTCGCGTCCACCCGCCCGGACGCCGGCAGCTGGGGCATTTCGGCGTTCCTGGTCGACACGTCGCTCGACGGGGTCGTGCGCTCGGACGTGCGCAGCAAGATGGGCATGCGAACCACCCCGTTCGGTGACCTCGAGTTCCACGACGTCGTCGTCCCCGCCAACGCGCTCCTCGGGCGCGAGGGTGCCGGCGCACGGATCTTCGGCGCGGTCCTCGATGTCGAGCGCAGCTACGTGTTCGCTCCGCAGGTCGGCGCGATGGAGCGCCAACTCGACGAGGCGATCGCCTACGCCAAACACCGAGAGCAGGGTGGACACCCGATCGGCCACTACCAGGCGGTGTCGCACCGGATCGTCGCCATGAAGGAGCGCTACGAGCGCGCTCGCTACTTCCTGTACCGAGCGGCGATGGCCGAGACCACGGGGCGCGACTTCACGATGTACGCCTCGCTCGCGAAGCTCGTCGCCGGTGAGGTCGGTATCGAATCGGCACTCGACGCCTCGGTCGTGCAAGGTGCCCGCGGATACCTCACCGAGTTCGAATTCGAACGCAGCCTGCGCGACGCCATCGGAGGACTCACCTACTCGGGAACCGCCGACATCATGCGCAACGTGATCGCCCGCCATCTCGGCCTCGGTTGAGGAGCAGTCGGCGCGGAGCCGAGGCACGAGTCGGCTACCGGTCTCTCCCGAAGTCAACTGGTGCGCGCGAGCGCTTCGAGCACCTCCACCGCATGGTTGTGGTACGGCGGAGCTGATGGCGAACTCACGAAGGCGCTCGATCTCCGGTTCGGAAACCCGGCTCGGTGAGGAGTAGGTCGAGATCAGCCTCGATGGCCTCGAGTCTCGACCGTGCGCCCGTCGTGCGCCAGACCGATTCCAGCATGGCGGACCCGAGCAGCGATGCCGTTCTGGTCGAGATGACCGGTCGAACACACCAGCATCGGCACACCGAACACGATGCACTCGTTCAAGCTTGCGTTCCCACCGTGGACGATGGCCGCGTCTGCAACTGCGAGCACCTCGACTTGTGGGGCCCACCTCAGCACGAGCACGTGCTCGGGAATCACGCCGAGCGCACTGGGATCGCCTCGGCCGCCAAGGCCAATGACGACGTCCCACCCAGGTCGCTGCGCCACTGCCTCGATGACGCGTCGCAAGAGGCGGATGTCCGCGCTCCAGTAGCTGCCGAGAGAGCAGTACACCAGCGGGCGGCGAGGAACGCCGATGCGCCGGTCGAGCAGCGCCTGCCACTCATGGGCGCCGGATGCGGCGCCGTCGTTGCGATCAACGCGCACCATGGGTCCGACGTAGGACCACTCGTCCGAGGCGCCCGAACCGAAGTCGAGTTCGCGCAGGTTCGTCGTGAGAACGGGAATGCCCCTGTAGCCGTGCGGTCGGAGCCACTGCGACACGTCGGTTCGCGTGGTGAGTTCGAAGCCCGCTCGGCGGGCGACCGAACGGAGGGCATCACGACTGGTGGTGGAGTATGGAACCGGCCCGAACCAGTCGACGGGGCCGAAACGAGACAGGCGCCGACGCCACACCGCTCGGAGCGAGGCACGTCGAACGTCGGCCCAGTCGTCCCGGATGCTCTTCGCGTCGTTTGGTCCACTCCACGAGTCCATCGGCGGGACGCCCGGTCGCTGTTCGATTGCAAACAGGAACGTCGTCAGTGCAGTCGGGATACGGAGCTGCGACGACCCGATGATCGCAACATGCGCCTCGATGTCGATCAGCAACAGGTCGGGAGCCACGGCGCTCAGTACCTCCAAGAGCTCGTGCGCCTCGACGGTCGATCGGCGTGCTCGCCTCGCCGTCGCCGGAAGCCGAACCCCTGCTTTGAGTCGCTCGAGGAAACCACCGCAGCGCAATCGCCTGATCGCGCAACGGACTCGATCGGCTGCCTCCCGGTCGGCTCGCAAACGGACGAACTCGAAGCCGTTGGATTCGACGGTCTCGGAAATGTCGGCATGACTGATGAACGTCACCTGGTGGCCGCGCACCGCGAGGCGACGGGCCAGCTCGAGGCTCGAATGGACCGTGCTTGCGATGCCGTTGTTGATCAGCGCAACCCGAGTCACCGAGCGGTGGCCTCGAACGTCATTGTCTCGAACGCCACCAGACCCGGCGGCATCCGAGTGTCGTTGGCGAGTCCGCGCAGGACCGGGTCGTCGCTGTCCTGGAGCTCGAACTCGGCGATCTCGACGAAACCAGCTCGCTCGAGGGCCGTGCGCATCGTCGGACGGTCATAGAGGAACTGGTGCCCCCGAGTCCCGGACGTTATTGTTGAGCACGTACACGGGGTTGTCCTCGGCGGGATCAATTCCCGGAACATGTCGGTCGATGATCAGTCGGATGTACCGCCGTTCGGCGTCCGTCCGAGAGGCCGGCGGTGCAAAGAGGTCGAGCAAGCGGCCGAGATCGGGGGTCGACAAGCGGAGCCGTCCACCGGGTCGCATCACCCGGCAGATCTCACCGAGGAGGCGTTGGCCTGCGAGATGATCGAGGTGTTCAATCATGTGCTCGCTGTACACGTGAGCGAACGTCGAATCGTCGAACGGGAGCGGTTCCGTGGCATCGATGCGAATGGCCTCTGTCGTGCGCGGCACGAAGTCAGAATTGAGCCATCCGTCGAGCAGGCGGGTTCCACAGCCGAGCTGCAGACGTGGTGAATCCACAGCAGCGAAATGCTCCACGATCAACTTGCGATCGGTCCGGCCGCCACGGCTTCGAAGCCAATGGCGAGCTGTGCGGACATCATCGACGAGGCCGAAGTCGGTCAACTGCGTTCGCGCCGAGTCCCGCCAATTCATCGAAACATGACCGTAGCGAACATCCCGCTCATTGTACCGGCCAGGTTCGATCGGTGACCCGTGTGACGGTTCAGCGTTCGAGCAGCTTGTTGCGCACGATCTCCGTCTCGGGCGGACTCAACGGGCGGTTGGTCTTGATCCGCACCGTCACCGTGTCGGCCGGAGCGTCGGGGTGGGGCTCGCGCTCGTGGGTCTCGATGTCGCGAAGGAACACCACACCGGTGAGTCCGACGTCGTTCGATGCCACGGCGAGCCGATCGACGGCCGATTGCTCGTCGGCCCGAGCCCAGTCGTCGAGAGGTACTTCGATGTCGCTGACCGCCGGCAGCTGCGACAGGTTGGTCACCGCTTCGACGGAGTGGTGGCCGGCATGCCAGGTGGCGCCGTCGGACGTCCGGAGCCGGATCGACGCGGACCCGATCAGATCGACCGTTCCGCGCACGTCGTTGCCCGACACTCGCAGGATCACCTCGTCGCCGACCGCGTACCGATCCTCGAGGAGCGCACGCGTACCGCCGAGGAAGTCCTTCACGAAGTCCTGGGCGCTCAGTGCAATCGCCAAGCCGACGAATCCGGCGCTCGAGATCGCGAACGCGAGGTTGACGCCCAGGATTTCGAGGGCCGCGAAGACCGCGAACATGAAGATGACGACCGTGACGAGACGACCGAGCATGCGTGCCACCGCATCGGCACGCTGGCGCTTGCGGACATCGGCTTGACCGTCGTCTCCGAGCCGATCGAGCCGGACGCGCCAGCTCCCCTCCGAGCGCTGGGCCCGGCGCACCGCGCGGCGCGTCAGCCGCCGGATGGCCGTGCGGGCGAACCACGACAGCGCGACGGCGATCGGGAGCATGAAGATGGCCTCGGAGACCGAAGCGAACCAGGTGAGCATGTTGTTCCTTGCTACGCGAAATATTACGGTTGCGTTACGGGACGCATCATGGCGCGTGCGCAGCCATCCGCAACGTCACCCCCGGAATCGACGGCTGTGACGTTGCCCACTCGACTCGTCGTGCGACCGGCAGACGCCGTGCGATTCGAGGCGTCGGCGAGGCGCTAGCGTGCGCTGGTGCCTCCGGCCAAGCGCCCCGAACCCATCACGATCGGCTGGCGCGAGTGGGTCTCGATGCCCGATTGGGACGTCGCTCATCTCAAGGCCAAGATCGACACCGGCGCCCGCACATCGTCGTTGCACGCATTCGGGCTGGAGTGGTTCGACCGCGACGGCAATCCGTGGGTGCGCTTCGAGATCCATCCGTGGCAACGCTCGACCGCCGACGCAGTCACCGCCGAGACCTCCGTGGTCGCCACCCGCGACATCCGCAGCTCGTCAGGGGAAGTCGAACACCGCCCGGTCGTGCACACGCCGATCGTGATCGCCGGCCGGACCGTGACCGCCGAGGTCACCCTCACCCGACGCGACGAGATGGGCTTCCGGATGCTCATCGGGCGAGAAGCGCTCCGCAAACGTTTCCTGGTCGATCCGGGCCTGTCGTATCGCGGCGGCCGGCCGGACAAGTCGATCCGACGCCGCAACCGAGGCGACAGCGCCGAGAAACCGGCGAGCGCGCCTGCGTCTCGCCCGTCCCGATCTGTGAAGGGATCACCGTGAAGCTTGCCATCTTGTCGAGAGCGCCCCGTTCGTACAGCACGCAACGTCTCAAGCTCGCCGCGCTCGAACGAGGACACCAGTGCAAGGTGCTCGACACCTTGCGCTTCGCCATCGACCTGTCCGGCGACGAGCCCGACCTGCAGTTCCGCGGCAAGCCGCTGTCGGACTACGACGCGGTCATGCCGCGGATCGGCGCGTCGATCACCTACTTCGGCTCCGCCGTCGTCCGACAGTTCGAACAGATGGATGTGTTCACCCCGAACACATCGAACGGGATCACCAACTCGCGGGACAAGCTCCGAGCGATCCAGATCCTGTCACGCCACGACATCGGCATGCCCAAGACCGCGTTCGTCCGCAACCGCCAGGACGTGCTCCCGGCGATCGAGCGCGTCGGCGGAGCACCGGTCGTGATCAAGTTGCTCGAAGGCACCCAGGGCATCGGTGTGATCCTCGCTCCGGACAAGCAGGTCGCCGAAGCGATCATCGAGACGCTCCACAACACCAAACAGAACGTCCTGATCCAGCAGTTCATCGCCGAGAGCAAGGGGCGCGACATTCGAGCGCTGGTGGTCGGCGACCGGGTCGTTGCCGCGATGCGGCGAACGGCCGAAGGTGACGAGTTCCGCTCGAACGTGCACCGCGGCGGATCGGTGGAGAGCGTCGCACTCGACCCCGAGTACGAGCGCACCGCCGTGCGGTCGGCGCAGATCATGGGCCTCCGGGTTGCCGGGGTCGACATGCTCGAAGGCCACGACGGTCCGCTCGTCATGGAGGTGAACTCGTCACCGGGACTCGAGGGGATCGAACGTGCGACCGAGCTCGACGTCGCCGGAGCGATCATCGACCACATGGCCAACCAGGTCGCATTCCCCGAGCTGGATGTCCGTCAACGACTCACGGTGAGCACCGGCTACGGGGTGGCCGAACTGCTCGTGCGCGAGGCCAGCGACTTCGTCGGCAACACGATCGGCGAGTCGGGCCTGCGAGATCGCGACATCACCGTGTTGACACTGCACCGCGATGCCGACGTGATCCCGAATCCCCGCGACTCGAGGGTTCTCGAAGCCAACGACCGACTGCTCTGCTTCGGAAATCTCGAACAGATGCGCGACATGATCCCGGCCCGACGACGACGCCGAGCACAACTCCGCAAGCTGCCCGAGCATCCGCTGCCCGAGTCCGAGTGAGCCGTGCGGCCTGAGTTGTCGAACCATCGTTCCGACGTGGCTGCCACCGTCGAACTCGACGACATTCGTGCCGCCCGCGGCACGATCGCCGAGGTCGTCAAGCACACCCCGGTGGTCAGTTCACTGACGCTCTCGTCGGACATCGGCGGCAACGTGGTGCTCAAGGCGGAGAATCTCCAGCGCACCGGCGCGTTCAAGATCCGCGGTGCCGTCAACAAGGTGTCATCGCTCGGTGACGCTGCGTCGGTCGGGGTGACCACCGGCAGTGCCGGAAATCACGCCCAGGCGCTCGCGTTCGCTGCCCAACACTTCGGCGTGCCGTGCGAGATCTTCGTGCCGGTCGGTGCGGCGATCACCAAGATCGACGCGTGCCGCGCCCTGGGAGCGACCGTCGTCGAGCACGGCGCTGCGCTCGCCGAGGCCGTGCACGCGGCACAGGAGCGATCGCGTGTGACTGCAATGACCTTCTGCTCACCGTTCGACGACGTCGCAGTGATCGCCGGCCAGGGCACGCTCGGGCTCGAAGTGATCGAGGACATCGCCGACGTGAGTCTGGTCGTCGTACCGCTCGGTGGCGGTGGGCTGATCAGTGGGACCGCCATCGCGATCAAGTCCCAGCGTCCCGACGTTCGGGTGATCGGTGTGCAAGCAGCAGCGTGCGCGCCGTATGCGGGCGACATCCCGCCCGAGGGCCCGGTACTCACCCTGGCCGACGGAATCGCCGTGAAACACCCGGGCGAGATCACCGCACCGCTCGTCGAACGGTGGGTCGACGAAGTCGTCACCGTCGACGAGGACGCAATCGCCGACGCCATGGTGCTCCTGATGGACCGAGCAAAGCTGTACGTGGAAGGTGCCGGTGCGGTCGGGGTCGCCGCGCTGCTGTCCGGGGCGGTGACACCCAGCTCAGAGGGGTCGACGTGCGTCGTGCTGTCCGGCGGCAACGTCGACCTCGGCGTGGTGCCGAGCCTGATCCGCCGCAACGAGAACACCGCAGGCCGTCGGCTCTCGGTGGTCGCCCGCATCGACGACCGGCCCGGTTCGCTCGCCCAACTCCTGATGGTCTTCGCCGACGGCGGCGCCGATCTCATCGAGGTTCGACACATCCGTGAGGGCCTCGACCTGCACGTCCGCGAAACCGGGATCCACGCGACCTTCGCGGTGCGCAGCAGCGACCGGGCGGCAGCGCTGATCGATGCGGCGAGCGACGCCGGCTACGACATCCGATCCAGCAGTTGGTGAGTCAGTCGCAGGCGACGCATCGCACGTCGTCGGGAACTCCGCCGTCGACGAGCGTGGTGAGGAAGTCGACGAGGCGAACTCCCTCGACGTCGAGTTCGTAGATCTCGTTGCTGCCGAGGATCGTGTGGCCGTCACCGGGTGCGATGTACGACGCCAGCGGGACGCCTGCGGTCTCGATCTGCGCCTCGGTCGAATCGATCATCCCGAGCAGGTCGGAGGCGTCGACGTCGAGCAACCCGGAGAAGAACGTCTGTACTCCGTCGTACGCGTTGTCGAACCGGGCAAAGGTGATCTCGGGATGCTCCGTGCCGGCCTGCACCCACAGTCCGGGGAAACTCCAGTCCTCGGGGGCGAGGCCCTCGTTCACCGGCCAGTCCGGCACGTTGGCCAGTACTCCCCACTCGGCGCCGACCTGCGCATTGAGTTCGGGAACGTCGGGGTAGGCGCCCGATGCATCACCGAACGCGACGATCCTTGCGTCGGGCAACGCGTCGGCAGCCAGACCCGCGAAGGCGGGCACCGGGATCGAACCGGCGCTCGAACCGGCGACCACGAGCTCCTCGACGTCGGGATAGTCGGCGATCACCGTGTCGAGCCCCTTCGACGCATTGTCGAAACCGGTGTGGTTGATCGTCAGCGAATCGGAGTACTCGTTGACCCGGTCGCCCAGGTGGACGTCTCCGGTGCAGTACGGCACATACACCACCGAGTAGCCGGCGAAGGGATTCTCGGGGTTGGAGGCATCGAAGACGCCGCCACCTCCAGGCTCCTCGCCGAGCGACAGGTTCCTGGTGTAGACGGGGCTGGACGGGCCGCACGTCTCGGCGCTGAAGCAGGCACCGCCGCCTTCGAGGAACAGCAACACCTTGGTGGGGTCGGCCGAGCGCTCCCAGAACTCGAACGGGCTGCCGTCGGAACACTGGCAGCCGTCTCCACCCGGGATCGACATCCACTCGCCGACCGCCACCGGCGTCTCGGTGGTCGCGGGCGCTTCCGTCGTGGAATCCGGTGCGGCGGTCGTCGGCGCCTCGGTCGTCGGCGCCCCCGCGGTCGTCTGCGTCTCGGTCGTGACCGGAGTTTCGGTCGGTCGAGCTCGTGGGCTGCACGCTCGCGTCGTCGTCGGAACCAGCGCATGCGGCGACGGCGAGGAAGCCGGCCAGCAGCAGCGCCGAGGTCTTGAAATGCATCAGCGCATCCTGGCGGCTGATCCGCCTGCCGACCACTCCGGCACACAATTCGTCGTCACGATCGGTCTCGGATGCCCAGCGCAGACGCAACCGGCCGCGGGAGACAGGCCTCAGGTTGCGGCGTAGGTCGCGTCGAGTCGGGGCGATGTCGATCCCTCGACGGCGACGTCGCCATCGGCCACGAGCTTGACCAGGTGCGCCAGCACGCTGCGGCGAGCCGGCTTGTGGAGCTCGCGGCGAACACCGACGTAGAGCTGCTCGACCATCTCGGCGATGCTCCCGGTGCCACCGCGCACCGCAGTGAGCACCTGACGTTCGCGTTCGAGCCGGTGAGCGATCAGGTCGTTGACGAACTGCGACGGATCGGGAATCGGCGGACCATGGGTGGGGATCGCCACGTGATCGGCACGACCGGCGACGACGCGGAGCGATTCGAGATACGCGGCCATGTCACCGTCGGGCGGCGACACCACGGTGGTGCTCCAGCCCATGACGTGGTCGCCGGTGAAGATGGTGCGAGTGGTGCCGTCGTCGAGCGCGAAACAGCTGTGGTTCGACGTGTGCCCGGGCGTGTGGAGTGCCGTCATCCGCCAGCCATCGCCGGCGACCACCTCATCACCCGTGCCGACCACGACGTCAGGGGTGAACGCCCGGTCGGTCGACTCCTCCATCACCGGCTCGGTCGTAGCCTCGTCGTTTTCGCCCGCAGCAGCCGTGCGCTCTGCTGCCTCACGTGCTTCGGCAGCGAGCACCTCGGGCGGATCGCTTCCGATGTCCCACGTGTCGTCGCCATGGGGACCGAACGCGTATGTCGGCGCCCCGGTCTCGGCCGTCAGCCAGGCTGCGAGTGGTGAGTGGTCGGCATGGCAATGGGTGACCAGGATCGAGCGCACCGTGCACCCATCGAGCGCTGCAGCGAGCGCATCGCGATGGCTGTCGAGGCGAGGGCCGGGGTCGATGACGGCGACGTCGCCACGCCCCGTCGAGTCGCCGCCGACGATGTAGGTACCGGTGCCGTGAAACGTGAACTTCGACGGATTCTCCGCGATCACGCGGCGAATCATCGGTGCAATGGGCTCCGATGCGCCGTACGTGAACGACTCGCGGTCGAGCGTCAGGAACTGCACGGCGTCCACTCCACTTCCTCGAGGCGTCCGACCGGCTCACCGTGGCCGAGGACCGGCACCGTCACTCGCTCGACGGTCGTCGATGCCGCTGCGGCGACGTCGACGCCGACCGCTCGCAACGCAGCGGGCACGACCGCTTGACGGGCCGCATCGCTCCCGTCGGCAACCTTGTAGGCCACCGCTCGTCCGTCGGCGAACGCGACGGCCATCACGCCGGCTGCTCCCTCTTTGGCCACGAGCGTCGGCAGGGCCTGCATCCACAGGGTGACATCTCGCGTCGGACCGCCGACCAACTCGGGACGAGAAGTCATCGCCCGAGCGACCACCGAGTCGGGATCGGCGATCGCCGCGAATGCGTTGGCGAGTTCGCGCAGCGAGAACGCGTGGGACGGGGCGCCACAGCCGTCGACGCCGACGTGTTGGACCGCTGCGCCGAGCGACTGGATGCCGACGGTGATCGCGACCTGCACCGGGTGCTTCTGGTCGAGGTAGCCGTCGATCGGCCAGCCGTTGATGCGACAGGTCGCCAACATCGCAGCGTGCTTGCCCGAACAGTTCTGCTGCACCGCCGACGGTTCCACACCCGCGGAACGAGCCTCGGCGCGAGCGCCGGCACCGAACGGTCGGGCCGGGGTGTTGGCGAGATCGGCTTCGTCGAGGCCGTACCTGGTCAGGATCGAACGGACGGCCTCGAGGTGCATCGGCGAGCCGTCGTGGCTGGCGCACGCGACAGCGAGTTGTGCATCGGTGAGTTCGAGGCCGACGCCGACCATGGAGTGGGCCTGCAGGGGCTTCAGACACGAGCGCGGATACACGACCAGCTCGGGGTTGCCGACCGCGGCGACGACGGCACCGGCCGAGTCGAGCGCGACCCCGGCGCCGTGATGGATCGATTCGTCCATGCCGCTGCGAGTGGCGACGGCGATCGGAGCCACCGAGGCGTCGAAGCGGGTCATGTCCCGTCGGGTGGAGCGTTGTCGGATGGCGCGTTGTCGGATGGCGCGTCGTCGGATGGTGCGGTGTCGGGTGGTGCGGTGTCGGGTGGTGCCTTCGTACCACCGCTCGATCGACCCGACCTCGGTTCGGGCACCGACGTCAAATGGCTGTCCATCACGTCGTAGCGATTGCCCCACTCGCTGGCGAGCGCCTGCACCATTGCAGCGGCCGGCAGCGCGAGCAGCGCTCCGACGAACCCGAGGAGCGAGGCACCACCCAGCGCTGCACCGAAGGCCACCGCCGGGTGCAGTTCCATCGTTCGCGCCGTGATGCGCGGAGCGAAGAAGTAGTTCTCGATCTGCTGGTACACGACGATGAAGACGATCACGATCGCTGCATTGAGGGGCGAATCGAGCAGCGTCAAGAGCACGGGCAGGATCCCGGCGAGATAGGTGCCGACGACCGGGAGGAACTGGCTGACCAGACCGACCCACAGTGCCAGCGCGATCGGGGCGGGCGTGCCGATCGACTGGAAGACCATCCAGTGGAAGAAGGCCGACAACAACGCCAGCAGGGCACGGGAATAGAGATACCCACCGGTCTTGGTGATCGCCAGTTCCCACGCTTTGAGCACCTGTACCTGCCGAACCGGGTTCAGGCGCGAGCAGATCGACCGCCGCATGCGCGGGCCGTCGGCGACGAGGTAGTAGGTGAACAGCAGTACCGACAACGCCTGGAAGATGACGCCGACCACGGCGACGGACAGTCTGACCGCCTCGTCGCTCTGCGACTGGATGAACTCCTGGACGCGCCCGTCGGGGTCGTTGAACTCGTCGATCACGTCCTGCGGGTCGATGTTGGATCCGAAGTTGTCGTTGAGGAAGTTGACGGTGTCGGTGATGTACAGGTCCGATTCGGACAACAGGTCCGCCACCTGGGTACCGACGAGGGTGCCGACGGCGCCGGCGAAGATCAGGAATGCGGTGAGCACCCCCATCAAGATCATGATCGTCGCCCGGCCGCGGCGCCAGCCTCGCGCCGCCAACCGGTTGACGCCCGGCTCGATCGCCAACGACAGGAAGACCGACACGAGCAACAACACCAGCAACGACGACAACCGGTGGAACACGTGTCGGCTCGTGATGGTGAGCAGATAGCCCACCCAGAACAACACGATCGCGGGGAGCACCCACTTGGGCATGGCGCGGTCGATCGCCCGGCGCTCGATCGGCCGACCCGATTCGTCGGTCGGGCGACCGACTGGTTCGGATCTCGAGTCGGGATCCGGCGGGGATTCTTCGGGCACGTTCGGATGGTACTCACGAGGCCGTGGCACGATGAGCCAATGGCCGACGACGTGCGCTCCTGGGTGGGTGAACAGGTCCGCGGCAGAGTCATCGGCCCTGACGCCTCGGCACGCCGGGCCGAGCTGTTCGACACGACCGAGCCAGGATGGTTCGACGACGATGCACCCATCCGACGGGTGCACGCCGATGCGTCGATGTTCATCGGTGGCTTGCGGGCGATCCTGTTCCAGTCGCTGCACCCCGTGGCGATGGCCGGTGTCGCCGACCACTCCGACTATCGCCGGGATCCATGGGGTCGGCTCCAGCGGACCGCCGACTTCCTGGCGGCCACGACGTTCGGTCCGGCATCGCAGGCTCGGCAGGCGGTCGATCGAGTTCACCGCGTGCATCGCCACGTTGTCGGCACTGCGCCGGGCGGCGAGCCGTACGCTGCCAACGACCCGCACCTGCTCGAGTGGGTGCACCTCGCCGAGATCGACAGTTTCCTCGCCGCCCACGACCGCTACGGCGAACATCCCCTGCACGGCACCGAACGCGACCGCTACGTCGCCGACACCGCCGTGGTGGCGCGGGCGCTCGGTGTGATCGACCCTCCCGAGACCGAGTCCCGCCTGCGTATCCGCCTCGCCGCGTTCCGGCCGGAGTTGCGGGGCACGCGTCCTGCACGGGCAGCCGCGCGCTATCTGCTGCTGCAACCACCGTTGCCGCTCGCCGCACGGGCGCCGTACGGGTTGATCGCCGGCGCAGCCGTTGCGCTGATGCCCGCCTGGACCCGGGTGCCGCTGCGCCTGCCGTGGCTCCCGGTCTCGGAGACGGTCGTGCTCCGACCGGCCGGCGACGCCGTCACCCGCGCCCTCCGATGGGCCACCACTGCCTAGCCACATCCCGTTTGCGTTGCACTTCGGGTGGAGCGGGTCGCCGAAAACTGCGCACAAACGTCTCAGGACGATGTGCCCTGCTTGCGGCAGGGATCAGCCAGTACCGTCGGGGCCATGAATCCACGCGTCACCTCTGCCCGTCACCTCGCACTGATCGGCGCCGTCATCGCACTCGCCGCAAGCGCCGCAGCCTGCGGCAGTGACGACCCGACCCCCGAGCTTCCCGAAGGTGGCACCGGAAGCGCCTACAACGACGCGATCATCCAGTCCGACTCGCACGACGAGGTACTGCTCGGCGGCGGCACCGGCGAGATGGTGGTCGCCGTACAGTGCGATTCCGACCTGGGCGGCACGATGGTCACCGTGGTCGCCGAAGGCCTCGAACCAGGGGTGTACACCGGCGTGTTCGAGCCCTCGACCGGTGTCGACGTGACCCTCGAGGCCACGATCGGCGGCCAGGTCGTCGGCGGAGCGCAGATGACCCTCGACGCCGAGGACTACGTCGTCACGTTCGCCGACATCGAAGGCGCCGAGTTCAACTTGCGCGGCTGTCCGAGCTGACTCCGTCGACGGCTCGTTCGAGCGCGGGCGCCAGATCACCTCGTCCCGCCACCACGATGCCTGCGTCGAGCCCGAGCCACCCCGCAAGTGACGAGAGTTCCTCTGCGAGTTCGACCGCGACGTCGGCCTCGTCGATCCCGGGCTCACCGTAGGAGCTCTGCACCAGGAGACGTCCGGCCGCTCGATCGGCCTTCACGTCGACGCGTGCCACGAGTTCGTCGCCGAGCAGGAACGGCAACACGTAGTAGCCGTACTGCCGTTTCGGCGCAGGGACGTAGATCTCGATGCGGTAGTGGAACCCGAAGAGCCGTTCGATCCGCTCGCGGTTCCACACCACCGGGTCGAACGGGCTCAACAGCGCCCGTGCGTCGACCTGGCGGGGAACGACGGCGTCCGGGTGCATGAACGCCGGCTTCGACCACCCCTCGACCGCAACCGGGACCAAACGACCCTCCTCGACGAGTTCGGCGAGCAGGGCCCGAGTGTGCGAGAGGCGGTGGTAGTCGGTGAGATCGGATGCCGTGCCCACACCGTGATGTCGTGCGGCCCGAACGAGGAGTTCCTTCTTGGCGTCGTGCGCGTCGGGTGCCGGCGCGGCGAGGACATCAGCGGGAATCACTCGCTCGGCGAGGTCGTACAGCCTGGCGAAGTCCTTCGGTCGGCGACGGGCGGCCACCTCACCGGTCCGGAACAGGTGCTCGAGCGCGAGTTTGCCGTCGTCCCAGTCCCACCATGTGCCTTTCGGGCGTTCGCGCATCTCGAGGTCACTCGCCACGATCGGCCCGTCGGTGCGCACTCGCTCGAGCACGTTCGACACGAGCCGTTCGTTGTCCGCAGCCCAACGGCGAAGCGACCTCCACCGAGCGTGGCCGTGCATCGCCCAGCGCTGGAACGGATACAGCTCCATCGGCACGTGGCACGCCTCGTGCACCCAGAACTCGAACAGGTCGCCGGCACGGGTCGCGTCGTCGATCAGCGTGCGAGGATGCGGGCCGAGGCGTGCGAACAGCGGCAGCTCCTGGCTGCGCACCAACACGTTGACCGAATCGATCTGGATGAGGCCCATCCGGTCGACGACCCGGCGGAGATGACGGCGATCGACGCGACCGGACGGGCGACGATCGTTGAACCCCTGCGCTCCGAGCGCGACTCGTCGAGCTTGCGAGATCGAGAGCTCAGCCGTCGCCACCGCAGCGACTGTACCGAGCGGGGTCGGACCGCGATCGGTACGTCAGCGGGCGAACGTGTCGATCATCAGGTGGACGTCGGCAGCGAGGGGATACAGGATCGGGCACGTGCAGCCGGCGGCGACGTATTCGTCGACCTTGGCGCGCACCTCGTCGGGGGTACCCGACGCCGTGATCATCTGCACGATGTCGTCGGGAACGAGCTTGCTCGCGGCGACCACCTGGTCGTGCGTCGCCGGCCACGTGAGGACCTTGCCGATCTCGTCGAGGAGTTCCTGGGGCACCCCCGACGCCTTCATGATGTGGGGCTGCTGGCCGAGGTACTGGGTGACGAGCAGGCGAGCCGCATCGAGGGCGGCACCGCGGTCATCGTCGACCGAGCACACCACCAGCTGCGGACGATCGATGTCGTCGAGGCTGCGTCCCGCCTTGGCAGCACCGCGGGCCAACGCTTCGAGCGCTCCCACGTTGTAGCTCGGTGAGACCAGATAGTTGAGCACGGCGCCGTCGGCGATCTCGCCGGTGAGTTCCATCATCTGCATCCCCGTGGCGCCGATGTAGATCGGCACGTCCTTGGGGCGACGCGGTTGGTGCACGTAGTCGAGTTCCACCCCGTCGAGCTGCACGTGATAGCCGTCGATCGTGACCGTCTCGTTCGCGAGCAACCCGCGGGTGGCGTCGACCACCTCTCGCATCACCTTCAGCGGTCGGGCCCGATCGATGCCGACCTTGGCCGCCAACGGATCCCACCATGCGCCGAGCCCGCAGATCATGCGGCCCGGGGCGAGGTCGTCCAGCGTGGAGAAGGTGGACGCCAGTCGCGCGGCGTTTCGCGTCCAGATGTCGATCACGCCCGAGCCGATCTTGATCCGGTCGGTACTCGCAGCAAACGCAGCCATCGGTACGACCGCGTCACGAACGAGACGGCTGTCGGCCTGCCACACCGCATCGAAGCCCTTCGCCTCGGCGTAGCGGACGAGTTCGATGCCGTGGCGGATGTCGTGGGCGTCCTGGAGATACAGCGCAACCGGATACGTCATCGACGCAGCTTCCCACGATGCTGCTGATGTCGCCAACGAGGAGCGGCGCCGATCAGCCCCCCGCAGCGAAGTGGTTCGCCACCTGAGGGGCGGCGACGACAGAGTTGAACAGGACCACCTCGTCGATGATGCCGTCGAAGTGGAAGCCACCACCCTGGGCGGTGCCGTCGTGGAATCTCGTGTCGCTGTTGAGCGCTCCGATGCCACCGTCGTCACTGTGGCCCGCCCACGCCCCCGCATCGGTCTTCGTGTCGGACGCCAACGCGACGCCGTCGACGAACAGTGTCAGGGTGCGAGTAGCGACCGCATCGAGGGTGACGGCGACGTGGTAGCGCGCGCCTGCCACGATCGTCACCGGAGCGGTCGTGACGAGGTGCTTGCTCCATCCCGACGTGTTGCTCCACGCCGTCGCGAACAGCTGCGCCCCGTCGAGGTACACGTTGAGCCCGTTCACCGTTCCGCCTTCCTCGTAGAGAACCTGGCGGCCCACCGCCTGGTCCGCGCGGAACCACAGCTCGACCGTTCTGACGTCACGTGTGACGGTGTTGATCAGCGGCGAATCGCCCACGAGAACCACGTCGTTGGCGCCATCGAAGTCGACGGCCGTGTTCGAGTCACTCGTCACGAGGCCTGGTTGCCCCAACGCCGGGTTCCCGACGTAGGTCGCGTCGAGGGTTCCGATCCGGTCGACCGCCGTTGTCGGTGTTCCGGCACCGGTCGTGGACACCTGGAGGTCGTCGAGGTGATAGTTCCACCCACCTCGAACCACCACGCGATCGAAGGACGTCGTGGTCGCATCCATTGCTGTCGTGGTCGCAAGGAGTGCGCCGGCTGCGCTGAACGCGCTGAGCGTGAGGCCCGATCCCGTGCGGACGAGCCGGAGCAGGTACCAAGCGTCCTCGGGTGGGTCGAACGACACCGACGATCCGATGGCCGACGCATTCCCACCGGTGCGGCGGTCGATGCGCAGCGAGTTGCCGTTGTGGTCGACAGCAAACGTGTACCCGTTGAAGCTGGCGTCCTCGAGGCCGACGCGGTCGATCGCGCCGCCCTGGAAGGTGGCCGGTCGGTTCACCCAGACCTCGAATTCGAAGTCGTTGGCGATCGGCGCGGGCAGCTGCTTCCACCCGCCGTTGGGATCGTTGTTGCCGGTCTTCAGCGCGGACCTCGCTCCCGACCGTGCGACCGCCGCGGATGACACGATGGTGCCGGAACCCAGGTTGTTCCAGCCGGTCAGTGTCTCGAAGCTGTCGGTCATGACCACGGCGGGCAAGCCGCCTGGCGACTCACCGAGGCGCCAGTGGGCGATCGGCGTGTCGCGGTCGATCGAGTCGAGGAACCACTGCGAGGTCATCGAGAACTGGCCGCTTGCTGCGTCGGTGGCAGCGCTGAACGCGGCGCCGGTCGAGGATGCGCCGAGCATCGCCGCCGCTGCGACGGCGGCCGCCACGGTCGTGCGACCGGCACGGCGACCGGGTCGGCGCTTCGTGGAGCGGACGAATCGACGGATTGTGTCGATCGACAGCGCTGATGCGGCGGTCGTCACGATGAGAAACGCCGTGAACGAGACCCAATCACCGTGGACGGCCCACACCTTCGGGAGGCCCGCATAGGGAACGACAAGGCGAGCAACCCCGTCGACGTTGGCCACGGGAACCAGCATCGAGTCGACAGCGGAGTTGGCGTCGCCCTTGGTGCGGAACGCAACGACTCCGTCACCCTCGGCTCGCTCGACGCCGGTGACGCGGTGGGTGACCCTCCGGCCAGGAACTGCTGGATCGTCGAAGGTGATGATCGCTCCAGCGCCGACACTCGACTTGTCGACAGAGTCGTCCACGTGGACGATCGAACCGATCGGCAGCGCTGGCTCCATGGATCCACTGGTGACGACGACCGGCGCCCATCCGAGAGCCGCCGGCGCCAAGCTCCACAGAGCAAGCCAGATCAGGGTCCAGCACCACGTGAGCGCCGCCAGCCGAGCCAAGAAGACGGCCATCTCTCGGACGATCCGGCGCCCGGGAGCGTCATGTTCATCGTCGATCCCGTCGCGATCGTCGAGCACCCAGTGCGCGTCGTCGCCGACACCGGTGAGGGTGTCGGCGACGGGCGCTACTTGAATGGAGGCAAGTGCGCTCGGGGCTGGCCAAGCGCTGATCATGAGGGTCGGTCAGGTCAGTTCGACTGGACTTCCCAGGTGAAGTTGGCCGTCGCCGTGTCGCCCTGCGCCTCGTCGAGGGTGCCCGTCTGCAGCGTGATCGTGAAGTCGTAGGCGACGGTCTGGTTGGCCGCCGTCGGCACGAAACCAGCCGCACCGCCTACGTAGTCGACTCCGAGTGTGCCCAGTGCGCCGGAGTACACGGCGTTTGTTCCGCCTGCGGCCGCACAGGTGCTGGCGGCACCGCGGTGAGTGACGGTGAGGTCGAGATTGTCGGCAAGGTCGCCGGCCGACGTCCCATAGAGCCGCAGCCCACCGAGGTCGAGCGTGGAGCCCGTGTACGTGACCTCGATGCATCCCGTAGCGTCGTCACCCGGGATCATGTTGGCCGCCTCGAACGAGGTGCCGCCGAACTCGTCGTCGGTGAGGGTCACCGTTGCAGCCGAGAAGGTGCCGGTGCTTGCGTCGGTGGTGCCGGAGAACGCAGCGTTGGTCGCCGTGAAGGCGAGGGCGACCACGCCGACGGCCGAAAGCACCGCTGACCCGATGATGAGGCCGCCGATGCGACGGCGCTCCGAACGCTCCTCAGTGGCCGGGTCGATGGGGGTGGTCATGATCGTTGCTCCTGTGTGTTCGACGATCGAGAGCGTGGGTCGTCTCGACTTCCTCTTCACGAGTTCATCGGCACACAGGTCCGCTACTTGAGACAACGAGAGACGCCGCCAACGATGGGCGGTTCGGTGAAGTCGTCGCTAGCGTCCTGCGACGAGGTCCCCCACCCATGTTTCTCGCATTCAAGGAAATGGCCCGCGCCAAAGTGCGCTTCGCGCTGCTCATCGCGGCCATCGCCCTGCTGGTCTTCCTGATTCTCTTCCAGCAGTCGTTGCAGAACGGGCTGATCACCGGGTTCGTCGGCGCCATCCGCGAACAGAGCGCACCCGTCCTCGTCTACAGCGTCGACGGCCAGCGAGTGATCCAGGGCAGCGTGATCACGCCCCCGATGGAGGAACAGGTTCGCAACGCTGCCGGGAACCGGTGAGGTGGGCCGGATCGGCCAGGGCACCTTCACCGCCTCGCCGAGCGGCAACGACGACAACGAAGCCTTCGACACCACGATCATCGGCTACGAACTCGGGCCCGACGGTGCCGGCATCGGCGCCCCGACCGACGTGACCGAAGGACGACTCCCGGTCACCGACGACGAAGCGGTGGTGAGCGAAGCCGATGTCAGCCTCGGCTACGACATCGGCGACACGGTCACCCTGCTGCCGGGAGGCAAGACGATCGAGATCGTCGGCCTGGCCGCGAACGCGCAGCTCAACGTGTCGCCCACGCTGTTCACCTCGTACGACACCTATCTCCAGTCGGTTGCCAGCGTCAATCCGGACGCGGGGACACCGCTTCCGAACGTGCTCGGGGTGATTCCGGCCGAGGGCTTCACACCCGAGCAGACGGTCACGTCGATCAACGACCAGTCGCTCGACCTCGACGCATTGACCCGCGAGGACGCCGCCGCCGAGACCCCCGGCGTTGCGCAGGTGCAACAGTCGTTCAACATCATCTTCTTGCTGTACGGCCTCGTCGTGCCGTGTGTGACCGGGCTGTTCTTCCTGATCGTCACGTTCCAGAAGGCCAACTCGCTCACGCTGTTGCGTGCGATCGGCGCGCCGGCCGGCCGGCTCGTCTCGTCGCTGCTGATCCAGGTGGTGGTGATCATCGGCGCCGGCCTGGCCATCGGCACGCTCCTCTACTACCCGCTCTCGCAGGGAGCGCTCGGTGGGATCGCGCTCGAACTTCGAGACGGGAGCCGTCATCTTCTGGTCGGTGCTGCTGATGGGGCTCGGCCTGATCAGCTCGCTGGTGGCCGCTCGACGGGTGCTGGCCATCGATCCGATCGAAGCGACGACGGGGCAGGGGGTGGGGTCGTGAAGCTCGCGCTCACCGAACTCCGTCGGCGGCCGGGACGTTTCTCGGTCGCCGCCGTGATCCTCACGTTGATCGCGATTCTCCTGATGTTCCTCGGAGGTCTGCTCGACGGGCTGATCGCGTCGTCCACCGGTGCGATCCGCGCGCAGAACGCCGACGCGATCGTGTACTCCGACACCGCACAGGCCTCGTTCGTGCGCAGCAGAATCGAGCCCCAGACACGCGCCGAGGTCGAGGCGGTCCCCGGCGTCACCGCTGTCGGCGGCATCGGCAACGTGCAGCTCGGCGCCCGCATCCCCGGCAAGGGTCCGCGAGACCTCGCAGGCGTTGCGCTGTTCGGCTACGAACTGGCGCCGGAGGGCGTACCCGACGCGCCGCCCGCCGGCCAGGCGTGGGCGGACGACATCCTCGAATCCGACGGCGTCGAGGTCGGCATGGTCATCGAGCTCGGCCCGGCACGTTCGCCGATCGAGATCGCCGGTTTCGTCAGTGACACGACGTTCAACGGCCAGGCGAGCCTGTGGGCGTCGCCCGACACCTGGCGCACCGTGCTCGGCGACAATCGGCCCGACGCACAGCTGGGCCCCGACGTGTGGCAAGGGCTGATCGTCCAAGGCGAGGGCGACGACCTGCCCGCCGAGATCGATGCTGCAACCGGCGGAACCACCGAGTCGTTCACCGTCGATGGCGCCATCGACGCCATCCCCGGAATCCAGGAGCAGACGGCCACGTTCAACCAGATCATCGGCGTGACGATCGCCATCGCACTCGTCGTGATCGGGTTGTTCTTCGCGCTCCTGACCGTCGAGCGCACGAGCCTCTACGGCGTGTTGAAGGCGCTCGGCGCGAAGTCGTCGACGATCTTCGCCGGCCTCGTCGCGCAGGCCGTGGTCGTCACCGCGATCGCCTCCCTGATCGTGGGCACGCTCGTGGTGCTGCTCGACCTGTTGTTGCCACCGGGCTCGATCCCGCTGCTCATCACTCCGGGCCGCATCATCCTGAGCACCGCGCTGCTCCTCGTTGCCGCCGTGCTCGGCTGCTCGTTCTCACTGCGGCGCGTGTTGCGCGTCGACCCTGCTTCTGCCATCGGAACCACCTCATGACGGGAATCACTTCATGACCACCGCACCCGCCCCGGCCCCCACGTCGACCGCGTTGCAGCTCAACGACGTGCGCAAGGTGTACACGATGGGCGACGGCTCCGACGTCGTCGCCCTCGACCACGCAACGCTCACCCTCGGCTCCGACGAGATGGTGGCCCTGGTCGGACCGTCGGGTTCCGGCAAGACCACGCTGTGCTCGATCGCCGGCGGCATCTTGTCGGCCACCGAGGGAACGATCGTCGTTGGCGGCGAGGACATCTCGAACCACGACGCAAAGGAACTCACCAAGTTCCGCCAGGACAAGGTCGGGTTCGTGTTCCAGTCGGTCAACCTGGTGCCGTTCCTCAACGCCCGCGAGAACCTGCTGGTGGTCGACGAACTCGGCAAGCGCACCGGGGCGCCGGCCAAGGCGCGCGCCGACCAACTGCTCGAGGAACTCGGCCTCGCCGACCGGGCCAAGAACCTCCCCTCGCAGCTCTCGGGTGGCCAGCGTCAGCGGGTGGCGATCGGGCGAGCGCTGATGAACGATCCGGCACTCGTGTTGTTCGACGAGCCGACCTCGGCGCTCGACACCGAGCTCGGCGAACAGGTGATGGAGCTGATCCGCAACGAGATGAAGACCCGTGGCACTGCGGCCATCGTCGTCACCCACGACGAGCGCATCACGCACTACTGCGATCGCAGCGTCCACATCATCGACGGCCGCCTCGAAGCCTGAGGTGGTCCCCATCGCCCTGGGCGGCGGGAACCACGTGAGGGCGACGGAACCGTCAGCGGCGCTGTCCAAGATTCGCATGCTGTTCACGTGGGAGTGTGACACCGCTCCGGCATGATCGGGGGATGTCCTCAGCAATCAAGGCCAGCGAGCTCCGGCGCACCTTCGGCGACAACCACGCCGTCGACGGCATCGAACTCGACGTGCCCTACGGCGAGATCTACGGGTTCCTCGGCCCGAACGGCGCCGGCAAGTCCACCACTGTCAAGATGCTCTGCACACTGCTCGGCATCACATCGGGCACCGCATCGGTCTGCGGATTCGACGTGGTGACCCAGACGAGCGACATCCGGTTGCGGATCGGAGTGGCACTGCAGGACTCCTCGATCGACGGCAAACAGACCGGCCGCGAGATGCTCAACCTGCAGGGGCGCCTCTACGGGTTGACCGCCTCGAACATCACTGCACGAATGGACGACGTGATCGGCTTGGTCGACATCGGCTCTGCGATCGACGACCGAGTCGAGTCGTACTCGGGCGGCATGAAGCGTCGCCTCGACCTGGCGATGGCGCTGATCCATCGACCCCAGGTGTTGTTCCTCGACGAGCCGACCACCGGCCTCGACCCGGCCAGTCGGTCGTCGGTGTGGGCCGAGGTGCGGCGCTTGAACCGCGAGAACGGGATGACCATCTTCCTGACCACGCAGTATCTCGAGGAGGCAGACGAGCTCGCCGATCGTGTCGGCATCATCGCAAACGGCCTGATCGTCGCCGAGGGAGCTCCGTCCGACTTGAAGCGCCGGATCGGCGCCGACGTGATCCAGGCCGAGGTCGACGGCGACCCGGCGCTCGCCGCCGATGCGGTGAGGGCGATCGACGGCATCGACGAGGTCCAGGTCCACAACAACGAACTCGCCGTGGCGACCGCCAACGGCGCCGGTCTGATCGCTCAGGTGGCGGTGGCGCTCAACGGTTGCGGCGTGCCGGTCCGATCGCTGACCCTGCGAACACCGACGCTCGACGACGTCTACCTGAACGTCACCGGCACCCACTTCGCCGGTGACGAGTCCACCGACACCCCGACCCAGGAGGTTGCCTCATGAGCGCCCCGGCCACCACCCGATCCGCCACCGATGGCACGTCGTACCAGCCCTTGGCACGGCGTGCCCCTGCCATTCACGACTTCATCACCATTGCGAGCCGGTCGGTTCGCGGTGTCTTCCGTGAGCCCGAGTTCTTCATCCCGGCCCTGATCGTTCCGGTGTTCTTCTTCGTGGTGAACGTCGGCGCCCTCCAGGACTTCGCCGAGCAGAGCGGCACCGTGGTCGACTTCAAGGCGTTCCAGCTCCCGGTCGCCATCGTGTTCGCCGTGACCGGCGTGTCGAGAGCGAGCGCACTGGTCACCGACATCCAGAGCGGATACTTCGATCGGTTGTTGCTCACGCCGATCCGACGGCCGATGCTCCTGCTCGGGTTGATGGCAGCCGACATCGTCTCGATCGTGCTGTTGACGATCCCCGTGCTGCTCCTCGGGCTGGCGCTCGGCGTCAGCTTCCAGACCGGTGTCCTCGGGATGGTCGTGTTCATCGCCTATGGCGCCATGTGGGGGCTCGCCTTCGCCGGCTTCCCCTATGCGATCGCGCTGAAGACCGGCAACCCGGCTGCGGTGAACTCGAGCTTCATCCTGTTCTTCCCGTTCGCCTTCCTCACCACCTCGTTCCTCCCGGAGGAGGCGCTCACCGGATGGCTCGCGACCATCGCCAAATACAACCCGGTGACCTATGTCCTCGAAGGTCTGCGCAGCCTGATCAGCGTCGGCTGGGACTGGGACGCACTGGCCGCGGGCGCCGCTGCCTCGCTGGCGCTCATGGTCGTGAGCTTCGGCCTGGCGAGCCTGGCCATGCGAGGACGCATCGCCAAGGACTGATCCTGAGTCATAGGTTGTCAGGTTTCATGAAGGCATGTATGGTGTCTTGCATCAGCAACACCACTCACTTTCCTTCAGGAGGCGCCATGCTCGTCCAGAATTCCCCGTTCCGTGAACTCGACAACCTGTTCAACCAGGCCTTCACCGGCGATGCCCGCCGGGTCACCGGTCGACCGATGCCGATGGACGCCTATCGCCGCGGCGACAACGTCTGGGTGCATCTCGACCTCCCGGGTGTGACCGCCGAGTCGGTCGACATCTCCGTCGAGCGCAATGTCCTCACCGTGAGCGCCGAGCGCAGCTACCAGCGCCAGGAGGGCGACCGTCTCTACTTCGACGAGCGCCCCGAGGGCTCGTTCCGTCGCCAGGTCAGCCTGGGTGAGGGCCTCGACGCCGACGGCATCGAAGCCGACTACACCGATGGCGTGCTGACCCTGCGCATCCCGGTGATCCCGCAGGCCCAGCCCCGCAAGATCAACGTGAGTTCGGGCCAGAGCACCCTCGACGCCGGCACCCTCGACGCCGACTCCACCGACGCCGACTGACCGGGGCCACCACCCAACCACGACCCCAACTCCGACCCCGAGACACCGCCGCCCACTCACGTGTGCGTGGCAGTTCCGATGACCCGCCTCATCGGGAATGCACCGCAAACGGGGTGGGCGGCGACGCGTACGCTCGCCGGCGATGGCAGAGCTCCGAGCCGGCACCGATGACGACACCGCCCCGGACGAGCACCGGGGACTCGGCGGGAACTACTTCAAGCTGTTCGGCGCCAGCGCGATCTCGAACCTCGGCGACGGTATCGGGGTCATTGCCTACCCGTGGTTGGCATCTGCGATCACCCGCAACCCACTGCTGATTGCGCTGGTCGCCGTCGTCCAGCGGCTGCCGTGGCTGGTGTTCTCGCTCCCGGCGGGGGTGATCACCGATCGCCACGACCGGCGCCGCCTGATGGTCGGCGCGAACGTGTTGCGAGCGATCATCACCCTGACCGTTGCGCTCGTCGTGCTCGCCCGCCAGGACGAGCTGCCCGGACCCGACGCCGTGGCCGACGCCGCCGCAATCGTCTCCACCGATGCTGCGCTGTACCTGCTGGTGTTGGCCGCCACGTTGCTGCTCGGGATGTCCGAGGTGATCTACGACAACTCGGCACAGACGTTCATGCCGGCCATCGTCCACGCCGACGATCTCGAACGGGCGAACGGGCGCCTGTGGAGCATCGAACAGGTCGCCAACACCTTCGTCGGCCCACCGCTCGCCGCGCTGCTGATCGCCGTGACCTTCTCGCTGCCGTTCTTCGTCGACGCCGCCACGTTCGCGATCTCGGCGGCGCTGATCTCGCTGATCCGCACGGCCCCCCGTTCGACCGACGCGGCCGCCACCACCGAACGGTTGCCGTGGACGACCGAGCTCGCCGACGGCGTCCGCTGGCTCTGGCGACACGACCTGCTGCGAACGCTTGCGATCGTGCTGGGGTTGATCAACATGCTCAACACGATGGCGTTCGCCACCTTCGTGCTGTTCGGCCAGGAAGTCCTGGGTACGAGCCCCGCCCAGTTCGCCCTGCTCGGCACCGGCGGCGCCATCGGCGGAATCATCGGCGGCTGGACCGCGTCGTCGATCACCAAGCGCCTGGGCGAGGGCGGATCGCTGGCGCTCACGCTGGCCGGAGGCGGCGCGACGGCGATCGTGATCGGATTGGCGACCTGGTGGCCACTCGCCTGGCTGATGTTCGCGCTGTCGACCGTCGTGGTGATCCTGTGGAACGTGATCACGGTGAGTTTCCGACAACGGGTGATCCCCGACGAATTGCTCGGCCGGGTCAACAGCGTCTACCGCTTCTTCGGATGGGGCATGATGCCCATCGGTGCCGCCCTCGGAGGACTGATCGTGGTGGGCACCGATGCGGTCGCCTCACGCGAACTCGCACTGCGGATGCCGTGGCTGGTGTTCGGTTCGGCGTCGTTTCTGCTGCTCCTCTACGCCGCGCCCCGGTTGACGACCGCCGCGTTCGCTGCTGCGCGGGCCGATGCTCCGCCACGCTGACGCCCATCAGGAACAGACCGGAGCGCCGGGGTGTTTCAGACGTGCATGGAACTCTCCGACGCCCTGGACTTCGCCCGCGACAAGCGCAACGGCATGTTGATCGCCCTCAAGTCCGACGGCCGACCACAGTCGTCGAACATCGCCTACGCCGTCGGCGACGACGACGTGATCCGCATCTCGGTCACCGAAGGGCGCGCCAAGACGGCGAACCTGCGGCGCGACCCGCGAGCGTCGCTGCACGTCAACCGAGACGACTTCTGGGCCTATGCGGTGATCGAAGCCGATGTCGAGATGCTGCCGACCGCAGCGTCACCCGACGACGCCACCGTCGACGCATTGGTCGAGTACTACCGAACGGTCGCCGGCGAGCACGACAACTGGGCCGAGTACCGCCAGGCAATGGTCGACGACCGCCGCCTCCTGCTCGAGCTTCATCCCACACACGCCTACGGCATCTTCAACCGGTGAGCTGCTGACGCCGACGCCGAGCCGGCACCGGCGTCACCGCTCAGGCGTTCTTGGGGAGTTCGCTGAAGGGGACGACCTTGTCCTGGTTCGGTTCCTTCGGCAGGCCGAGGACGCGCTCGCCGATGATGTTCTTCTGCACCTGGTCGGTGCCGCCGTAGATGGGCGGCGCCTGGGCGAACAGCGCCATCTCGGTGACGAAGCCGAGGAACGGGTTGCCGGTTGCCTCGTCGAGCACCTTGCGCTTCTCGCCGTCGTAGGCGTGCAGCATGCCCTGCGGGCCGACGATGCGCAGGCCGAGGTCGCGCTGCAAGCGCACCATGTCGCTCATCGAGAGCTTGGCGATGTTGCCCATGCCGGCGATTTCGACACCCCTGGCCTTGGCGGCCTTCACACGAAGGTTGTTGATGCGGCCGAGCTGACTCATGGTGTAGAGGCGCACGAGATCCTGGCGAATGGTCGGGTCGGTGTTGACGCCGGCACCCTGGGCCAGATTGATCATCATCTTGGAGGTGTCACGGAAGTTCGCGCCTCCACCGCCGGTCGACGGCTTGCCGGGCGAGCGCACGTAGTCGCCGGCGCGAGTCTCGAGCTGACCACCGACGGTGCCGGGGATCGCGGCGCTCGCCGAGCTGCTGCCACCACCGGCGCCGAGGCCGGCACGCTCGTGGGCGAGCGTGGTGTTTGCGACCGCCCAACCGTTGTTGAGCCCGCCGATCATGGCGTCGGCCGGGACACGGACCTCGGACATGAACACCTCGTTGAACAGCGCTCGCCCGGTGAGTTCCTTGAGCGGACGGACATCGACGCCGTCCTGGTGCATGTCCATCGCGAAGTAGGTGATGCCCTGATGCTTGGGGACATCGGAGTTGGTGCGGGCGATCAACATGCCGAGATCCGCGTAGTGCCCGCCGGAGGTCCACACCTTCTGCCCGTTGACGATGTACTCCTCGCCGTCGAGCATCGCCTTGGCCTGGAGACCGGCGAGGTCGGAGCCGGCGCCCGGTTCGCTGAAGAGCTGACACCACGCACGCTGACCGGTGACGATGTCACGGACGTAGCGCTCGATCTGCTCGGGGTTGCCGTGGGTGGCGATCGTCGGAGCCGCGAGGAGCAGGCCGAGGCCGCCGGGTGCGCCGAGCGCCCCGAACTCGGCGATCGTGTTGGCGACGAGCACGGCGTCGCCGCGCGACAGTCCGCGGCCGTAGGCGGTCTCGGGCAGCGTCGGTGCCGACCAGCCGGCCAGGCCGAGGCGCTCCCACCACTGGGCGACGGTGAGGTCGGGGTCCCAGTTCTCCTCGAGCCAGGCCCGCACCTCGTCGACGACGTCGTTGGTGGTCGATGCGGGGCGTTCCGTGGTGTCCGTCATCTCCACAGCATCGCCGATAGCGCCCGTCGATTCCGCACCGAGCGCACCCCCATCGTTTGCGTTGCGGTTCGAGCGGGACGGGTCTCCCGAAGTGCAACGCAAACAAGGGGGTTGCATCGGTACCGATGTATCGCTACAGTATCGATATGTCGTTAACTACTTCGATATCCATCGAGCAACCGACAGGAGCACCAACATGAACGACGAATACACCCACATCACGATCAACACCGACTCCCCCAGGCCGACCAGGCGACGGGGCCGACGCCATGGAGGCAACATGCACGCACACTTCGCCGAACACGAGCGAGGCGGTCGGGGTGGCCGCGGCGGAGGCGGCCGTCACCGCGCCCGGCGAGGCGCCGTCCGCGTGGCGATCCTGACCCTGCTCGACGAACGCCCGATGCACGGCTACGAACTGATCACCGAGCTCGAGACCCGCAGCGAAGGCAGGTGGCGACCGAGTCCCGGCGCCATGTACCCGGCACTCGAGAAGATGGAGGCCCACGGCGCGGTCGTCTCCACCGACGCCGACGGCAAGCGCCAATACGCCCTCACCGAACACGGGCGCCAGATGCTCGCCGAGATCCGCGAGGCGCAGAGCGACGACACCGACGAGCCGTGGAACCAGTCCGGAACCAGCGGCCGCGGAGATCTCCGGCGGCTGATGTCGGAACTCGGCGGACAGGTCCGCCAGATCGGCCGGTTCGGAACCGACGAACAGCGAGATGCAGCGATCGCCGTCCTCGACGACGCCAAGCGAAAGCTCTACGAAATCCTCGCCCGCCCCGCCGAGTCGGCCGACTCCGCCGACGACACCGACAGCGGTACCTGAACCGCCCGATCCCACCGGTCCTCCAGACAACCGATCGCTCACCGCGCACTTCGGCCCGAAATCCCCGTCCAGCAGTCGGGGATGGACGACTAGTGTCACGAAGGCGCATCAAAGCCGGCACGGTGAGGAGTACCGAGATGGCGAAGGGGTTGCCGTCGGGAACGGTCACGTTTCTGTTCACCGACATCGAGGGGAGCACACGCCTGGTGCGCGACCTCGGCGACGCGTACAGCGAACTGCTCGACCAGCACCACCGCCTCTTGCGCAAGGTGTGGACACGTCATCGGGGCATCGAGGTCCTCACCGAGGGCGACGCATTCTTCGTGGCGTTCGCGAGCGCTGCCGATGCCCTCGCAGCGACGGTTGACGGCCAACGCGCACTCTCGCAGGCGACCTGGCCGATCGATTCGCCGCTCCGGGTGCGGATGGGCCTCCACGTCGGCTACGCGAAGCCGGTCGACGACGACTATCGAGCACTCGCCGTTCACCAGGCGGCACGGTGGTCGACGCGGCGAACGGTGGCCAGATCCTGGCGACGGCCGACGTGGTCGAGCTGCGCGGCGGCGCCCCGATCGACATCACGAACCTCGGCCACTACCGCGTCCGCGACTTCGACGAGCCGGTCGAGCTGTTCCAGGTGACCGCAGCCGACCTCGAGCACGACGATCGTCCACCCCGCGTCCGGCCGGCCGACAGCCACAACCTGGTGCGGCCGGGAACGTCGATGATCGACCGCGTCGCCGAACTGGCGGCGCTCGCAGCGGCAGCGGCCCCAGGGACGTTGGTCACGGTGCTCGGTCCCGGCGGTACCGGCAAGACGAGGTTGTCGGTCGAGGTCGGCCTCGACGTGGTGGACCGGTGGCCCGACGGGGTCTGGTTCGTCGACCTCGCACCGCTCACCGCTGGTGCGGTCGTCCCCATGGCGATCGCCCAGGCGATCGGTGCACCGTCGACTCCCGGCAACGACGCACTCACCGACGTGGTCGCCCATCTGAAGGAGCGCACGATGCTCGTGATCCTCGACAACTGCGAGCACATCGTCGACGCCGTGTCGCTGGTGGTCGGCCAACTACGTGCCGCTTCCCGGTCTCGGCGTGCTTGCAACGAGCCGGATTCCGTTGGGCTTGATCGACGAGTCGATCCACCGGCTCGCCCCACTCGACACAGGGGACATCGAGGCCGACGCCGTTCGGTTGTTCCTCGACCGCAGCAATGCTGGAGACCAGATCGATCTCGACGCAGTGGTCGGCTTGTGCCGACGCGGTCGACGGTCTGCCGCTCGCCATCGAGCTCGCTGCGACGCGAGCGCACCTCCTCACCGCGGCGGAGATGACCGAACGCATGCGCAGCACCGTCTCAGTGGTCTCGACCCGCGACCCCACGCTGCCCGACCGTCAACGCAGCCTCGACCGGCTGCTCGACTGGAGCCTCGACCTGCTCAGCCCTGACGAGCTGCTCGTGCTCCGTCGTCTCGCGGTCGTCGCCGACGGCTTCGACGTGCCGCTCGCCGAATCGGTTGCCGGCGACGAACTGGTACCCGTCAACCGGGTGCCCGAGCTGGTGTGGACACTGATCGATGCATCGCTGGTCCAGCGCGAGGTGGCTGCCGGAACTTCCAGGTACCGGCTGCTCGGCACGGTGCGGTCCTACGTGCTCGAGTCCGCCGACAACGCCGACCTGGCCGCTGCCCGCCACCGCCTGGCCGACGCCCTGATCGATGCGCTGGGCCCGGATCGGCCGGCGTCGCAACGGTGGGTGACAGCGATGGGCGTCGAACTC
>CAWKCN010000004.1:0-31628 GCA_963848145.1 Ilumatobacteraceae bacterium | reverse complement strand
GTCATGCAGGTTGTTGGTAAAAATATAGTGTGCCATTCCAGCCATCATGGCTGCATCTGTATTAGGCTTGATGGGAATCCACCAGGCATCATAAGCAGATGCCGAATCCGTATACTGGGGGTCTACCAGCACAAAAAAGACCTGAACCGCGCTGTTTGGCCATGCGCATATACATGAAGGTATTACCGCCATGAAATGTATATGCCGGGTTCCATCCCCACATGATCATCAGCTTGGAATGTGCGTAGGTATCATCCTCGTTTCCATCTTCAATCGTGCCATAAGTCCAGCGGGAACTGGTTGTCGTGCCCTGGTAGGAAGGCACCGACCAGGAACTGGTTCTACTGCCGAACATACCAAGAAAACGTCCCAGAAACCCCTCTATCTGGTCCGACTTGTGTAATACACCATAGGAAGCACCTGCATAGCTCTGATCCAGAATACTTGTTGGACCATAGGTGTCCTTGAGATAAATCATTTTCTTGGCGACAAAATCGAGAGCTTCATCCCAGGAGACACGTTTAAACTTTCCCTCGCCCTGTTTTTTCACCGACACGCATCATGGGATATAACAAGCGTTCTGCAGAATAAATCCGCTGGCGATAGGAACGTCCACGCAAACAGGCTCGGAGCTGTGGCTCTTCGTTGCTGTCCTTGCCAAAATGGCCATCCTTTTGATAACGACCATCATCGGAAGAAAGTCGTACGATGACATCGTTCCACTTGTGTGCCACCAGCATGTGACGTGAACCACAGTTGTGAGCACAACTCGTTACCACTGTCTCCAGTTCATCGTCCCGGGGATACGGCTCATAAGCAAAAGCCTTTGCCTGTTTTGCCGTCTTGAGTTCGATCTAGACCACCTGTTGCCGCAACCACGCTGCCTGCTGCCGTAGTCTTCAGAAATGAACGCCGGGATAAATTCAGACGCTTGAACAGGTTTTCACTATTATTCTTTATCTTCATTGATACCTCTCCGTTTACGACAGCATCACTTTGCAGCCTGTTTTACTGCAGGGCGAAAACGAGCCTCTGACTCTGTTGGGCTCCCTTCTCCGCCGAGTCTGGTGTTTCAGGTGACATCCCTTTCCAGGCATGCCGTGGGTAAGGATAAGGAATCCGGTACCACTGTCGTCCGCCATGACAGCCATAACAGACATCGGAATCCTTGGCGCCTGCTTTTTCGATCGCATCAGGCTTAAGATAATTAACCTGGTGTCGGTTAGTCCTGATACCCGCATGACACAATAAACAGTTATTTTGAAATAGATCCCTGGACTCATGCCACGGACTCGGCAATCCCATCAACTGGTAGGGACTTGCCCCATGACACATCAGGCAAATCTCGGTGTTAACTGTCTTGCGTAAAGTAAAATCCTGGTTGGAATGGTCTGGTGGAACTTGAGCTGCCTCGCGTGGATCATGCCCTTGGTGACAGGTATTACACTTCAAATCCATCAGCTCTTGAGCCAGCGGTGTAACAAGGTGTCGACGATGAAAAGGTATCCTGTTCACCCTCGTAAGTATGCAAGGTCTGGTACCAGGCAAGCGTATCTGATGTTTTTACTCCTGCAGGCGACTGTTGCCGTACTTTTCTTTGCAGGATTTCCTGGTGACAGGAAAGACATAAATTATCATCCGCCTTGTCTATCGCCGGCTTGAAATGTATGGGTATCCAGCGTGCATTCTCGTAACCGTTATCCTTAACCTCGGCTATTGCCGTCGTACAGATCATTGACAGGGCAAATACCAACACAATGGAAAATAGTCTTGTTTCTGAAAGTTTTATTGCACACCCATTGGCTCAACGCAAACCATAATTTGCTTGTTACACTGAATATATTATTGGGGAGTGCGCATCCTTGCGCTCATTAGCATCCCTGCACCTTTTCAGGAAAGTCGTGGCATTTATCTCCAGCCAGACATGCCTTGCATTCCGGACATACCGCCCATGCCTGACATACCATCCATGCCTTGCATTCCGGACATACCGCCCATGCCACTCATACCGGACATGCCACCCATGCCGGACATGCCGCTCATGCCACCGATACCTGACATACCACTAGCCGGGTAAAAGAAGATCTGCCCCTGGGGAGGAATCTTGAAATAGCCTGACATGCCACTCATGCCGGACATACCGCTGATGCCCCCCATGCCGGACATACCACTCATGCCGCCCATACCGGACATGCCATCCATGCCTTGCATACCGCTCATGCCGCCCATGCCACTCATACCGCTCATGCCACCCATGCCGGACATGCCATCCATGCCTTGCATACCGGACATACCGCCCATGCCACTCATACCGCTCATGCCACCCATACCGGACATGCCATCCATGCCTTGCATTCCAGACATACCGCCCATGCCACTCATGCCAGACATACCGCCCATGCCACTCATGCCAGACATACCGCCCATGCCACTCATGCCTGACATGCCGCTAGCCGGGTAAAAGAAAACTGTCCTGGGGGGTAATTTTGAAATAGCCTGACATGCCACTCATGCCTGACATACCGCTCATGCCGCCCATGCCGGACATACCACTCATGCCGCCCATGCCATTCATGCCTTGCATACCGCTCATGCCACCCATGCCGGACATACCACTCATGCCGCCCATGCCATTCATGCCTTGCATACCGCTCATGCCACCCATGCCGGACATGCCATTCATGCCTTGCATACCGCTCATGCCACCCATGCCGGACATACCACTCATGCCGCCCATACCGGACATGCCATCCATGCCCTGCATTCCGGACATACCGCCCATGCCGCTCATACCAGACATTCCACCCATGCCGGACATGCCGCTCATACCGCTAGCCGGGTAGAAGAAAATCTGCCCCGTAGGTGTAATCTTGAAATAGCCTGACATACCGCTCATGCCAGACATACCACTCATACCGCCCATGCCGGACATGCCACTCATGCCGCCCATGCCGGACATGCCATCCATGCCCTGCATACCAGACATGCCGCTCATTCCGCCCATGCCGGACATGCCATCCATGCCTTGCATACCGGACATGCCATACATACTGGCAGAAGCAAGAGAGGGGCTACAGTAAGCGCAGCAGCCAATGTAATAGCTTTAACAATTCCTTTTAACGTTGGCATTCGAAAGTTTTTCATGATGATTTCCTCTAATAATGGTTTTTTAATTAGGCTCACACTCGAGTCTTTCTGTTATCGCTTCCAGCAATATCAACGAGAGAAAAAAAGCAGGTCAGTTCTGTTGTGTTCATTTCTTATGCTACCGACGAATATCGTATTTCCCCAACATCCCCGGTTGAGTAAAAGGGGTGTACCAGTAACCCTGGTTTTGAAGAAAATAGAGACTGCGTGGATAAGGCTTTTGAACTCCTGTGGAAGGCATGTTCAAACCAGACCTGGTCATGGCGCACCCATTCGATAACAGGTGCTCCAGCAGGACGCTGGTCAGGATTAACACCGGATATCGGATACTCTGCTGAAACTGGAAGCGTACAAAAACAAATTAAACCAGCACATACAGATAGACAGGTTCTAACCATCACTCCTCCTAAAAATATCATTCTCTTCGCCGCTGAATCAGCAGACGAAAATCTTAGGAGCAACAGTTATGCCACATAGCATTAGTTATTGTTTAATAAGGATTTTTTTATTATTCCAGCAAGATTGAAAAGGACTGGAAAGTACATAACCTGACAATCTGGCATGCATCAACCTGGAGAAGGGATATATCGCAGCTGTTCCTGGATTGTATGAACAGCTGCGATGAAAAAATACATGAATATTTTCAACAAGTAAGAAAACAGACATCAAGTAAATTATTCCTGATTTTCAAAATCGGACAATTCGTCAGGTTGGCTTTTAAATATCCAGTTGCGTCGTGGCACCGTCCGATCCGCTCACCAAGAAACTCGCCGGCTTCGGCACGACGATCTTCGCAGAGATGTCGGCGCTGGCCGTCGAGACGGGGGCGATCAACCTCGGCCAGGGATTTCCGGACACCGACGGGCCGGCCGACGTGCTCGACGCTGCGGTCGAGGCGATCCGATCGGGCGTCAACCAGTATCCACCCGGGCCCGGGATCCCCCAGCTGCGTCACACGATCGCCGAGCACCAGCAACACTGGTACGGCATCGACCTCGACCCGGCGAGCGAGATCGTCGTCACCGCCGGCGCCACCGAGGCTCTTGCAGGAGCGTTGCTCGGCATGCTCGACGCAGGCGACGAGGTCGTCGTGTTCGAGCCGATGTACGACAGCTACCAGGCGGGGATCGCGTTGGCCGACGCCCGCGCAGTGCCGGTGCTCCTCGCCCCGGGCGACGACGGGCGCTACACCTTCGACGCCGACGAGTTGGAAGCAGCGTCTCCGGGCGCACGAAGATGATCCTGCTCAACACGCCGCACAACCCGACCGGCAAGGTGTTCACACGAGACGAATTGGAGCTGATCGCCCGGCTGGCGATCGAACGCGACCTCATCGTGGTCACCGACGAGGTGTACGAACATCTGCTGTTCGACGATCGCGAGCACGTCCCGATGGCGACGCTGCCCGGCATGTTCGAACGCACACTCACCATCTCCTCCGGTGGCAAGACGTTTCACACCACGGGCTGGAAAATCGGTTGGATGTCGGGCCCCGAGCCACTGGTGAGCGCTGCCAAGACCGCCAAACAGTTCCTCACGTACGTGAACGGCGCCCCGTTCCAACCGGCGATGGCCGTGGGCCTGGCGCTGCCGGACTCCTACTTCACCGGGCTCGCCGCCACCCTGCAGACGGCCCGCGACCATCTGGTGGCCGGCTTGCGGTCGGCTGGGTTCGTCGCCCACGAGCCCGAGGGCACCTACTTCACGACGGTCGACATCCGGCCACTGGATCCGAGCGGCGACGGGGTCGCATTCTGCCGGTCGCTGCCCGAACGCTGTGGTGTCGTCGCCGTGCCCAACGAGGTGTTCTACGCACGGCCTGAACACGGTCGGCATCTGGTGCGGTTCGCATGCTGCAAACGTCTCGACGTCATCGACGACGCGGTGGCCCACCTGGCGGCGGGGTTCGATTCGTGACCGGCGTGCGAGTCGCCGCCGTCCAGCACGACATCGCCTGGCACGACCGCGCTGCGAACTTCGCTCGGCTGGCGCCGATGGTTGCCGGTGCGGCCGCAAGCGGGGCACGGGTCGTCCTGCTGACCGAGACGTTCTCGACCGGATTCTCGTTCGACTCGCCCGACATCGCCGAAGCCGAAGGTGGCGTGTCGTCGCAGTTCCTCATCGAGATGGCGACGACACACGGGGTGTGGGTCGGAGGTTCGTGTCCGGAGGTCGCGCCGGAGGCTCCCGCCGACGATCAACGCCCGTCGAATGTGTTCGTGCTGGTGTCGCCCGACGGTGCCGCCACCCGCTACCGCAAGATCCACCCGTTCTCGCACGCCGACGAAGAGCGGTACGTGCGAGCCGGCACCGACTTCGTCACCGTCGACGTCGACGGGCTGCGCTGCGCGTTGTTCGTGTGCTACGACCTGCGATTCGCCGACGAGTTCTGGGCGCTGGCGGCCGACGTCGATGCATTCCTCGTCGTGGCCAACTGGCCGGCCAAGCGCCGACTGCACTGGTCGACGCTGCTGCGAGCACGTGCGATCGAGAACCAGGCATACGTCGTCGGGGTCAACCGCGTCGGATCAGGTGGCGGGCTCGACTACTCCGGTGACAGCGCGATCATCGACCCCCTCGGTGAGGTCCTCGCGACGGGTGCCGGGGTCGAAACGGTGCTGCTCGCCGACCTCGATCCCGCCCACGTCGCAGCCACCCGCAACCACTTCCGATTCCTCCAGGACCGCCGTCGCTGAGTCCGTTACGAATGGTGTCAGACACCATGCGTAACGAAACGTCAGCGATCGAGGTGACGAATCTGCATCGACACGCGGATGCCGTACGGCGTGTCCTGCTGGCCCACTTCGACGAAACCGCGGCGGGCGTGGAAGGCCAGCGACTGCTCGTTCGGGGGATCGGCGTTGACCTCGAGTGCAAGGCGAGTCGCGCCGAGTTCGCTCATCGCCCGGTCGACCTCGGCGTAGAGGAGCGTGCCGAGCCCGCGCCCCTGCGCCTCGGCATCGAAGGCGACTCGATCGAGGTACATGAAGTCGTCGTAGCGCTCGGTGAACCACCGGAAGTTGACCGAGTCGTAGGCCGCATCCGACGGCATCACCAGGCAGAACCCGACGATCGTGTCGCCGAGTTCGACCGCCAAGGCGATGGGACTGGCGTCGAGCAGGAACGCCATGCGGTCGGCGTCGACCGAGCCGACCTCGGGCACGTTGGCCTGGTTGATCGTCAGGATTCGATCGAGATCGGCGGGTGTGATCGTCCGGACCCGGGCCGTGGGTTCGCTCGCGGATGCGGTGGGCACGCGCCGCACCGTAACCGCATTGTCCGAATCGGGCCCACTGCCGTACGGTGCCGACCGTGTCGGCGTTGATCACTGCCCGGGGGCTCCGCAAACAGTTCGGCGACTTCGTCGCGGTCGACGGCATCGACTTCGACGTGGCCCCGGGTGAATCGTTCGGTTTCCTGGGGCCGAACGGTGCCGGCAAGACCTCGACCATGCGGATGATCGGGTGTGTCTCGCCCATCACGTCGGGCACGATGCGCATCTTCGACCTCGACCCGTCGAGGGACGGGCCGGCGATCCGTGCCCGGATGGGTGTGGTGCCACAGGCCGACCAGCTCGACTCCGAGCTCACCGTGGTCGAGAACCTGGTGATCTACGGCCGCTACTTCGACATCCCCCGCGCCGAGTGCAAGCGACGTGCGGCCGAGTTGCTCGACTTCGTGCAGCTCACCGAACGTGCCGACCAGCGGGTCGATCCGCTGTCGGGAGGCATGAAGCGACGCCTCACGATCGCGAGGTCGCTGATGAGTGAGCCCGATCTGTTGCTGCTCGACGAGCCGACCACAGGTCTCGACCCCCAGGCCCGCCACATCCTGTGGGACCGTCTCTACCGGCTCAAGCAGCGAGGCGTCACGCTCGTGCTCACCACCCACTACATGGACGAGGCCGAACAACTCTGCGATCGGCTGGTCGTGATGGACGGCGGTCGAATCGTGGCCGAAGGTTCGCCTCGTGGCCTGATCGAGCAGCACGCCACTCGCGAGGTGTTGGAGCTGCGGCTCCATCGTGACGAACTCGGCAACGATCAGTTCGGCGACGCCGATGATGCAGCGGTTGCGTCGATCGCCGGGATCGGCGATCGCCTCGAGGTGTTGCCGGACCGGATCCTGGTCTACGCCCACGACGGCGAAGCAGCGCTCGCCGAGGTGCACCGTCGTGGGCTCGAGCCGGTCGGGAGTCTGGTTCGCCGCAGTTCGCTCGAAGATGTCTTCCTCCGCCTGACCGGTCGGATGCTGATCGACTGATGACCACCCCGACGATCGTCCGTGTGTGGGAGAGCGAGTTCGCCGTCTACCGCAAGACGTGGACGTCGCACGTCCTGCTGGCGTTCGTGCAGCCGCTGCTCTACCTGCTCGGTATCGGTCTCGGCGTCGGCGCACTGATCGACGTCAACGCCGACTCGGTCTCTGCGCTCGGGGGCATCTCGTACTTCGCATACCTCGCACCTGCGTTGCTCGCGACCACAGCGATGATCAGCGCGGGCCAAGCATCACTCTGGCAGGTGCTCGACGGGTTCTTCTGGGGCAATCGCTACCGGGCGATGGCGGCCACCCCGTTGGCTCCGAGCGACATTGCCTCGGGGCTGGCGCTGTGGCATGCGACCCGTGCCAGCGTCGGGGTCACCGGCGTCGCTGCAGTGCTGGTGTTCTTCGACGAGACACGCTCGTGGGGCCTGCTCCTCGCGATCCCGGCGGCGGTGCTGACCGGTCTCGCATTCGCGCTCCCGATCTCGGCCTGGTCGTCGACGCGCTACGGGGGCGGATCGTTCCCGACGATCATCCGATTCGGTCTGCTCCCGATGTTCCTCTTCGGTGGCGCGTTCTTCCCGATCGAGGAACTCCCCGGCTGGTTGCAACCCGTCGCCTACGTGACCCCTCTGTGGCACGGAATCGAGCTGTGTCGTGGCGCGGTGATCGAGTCGGTCAGCGCCGGCAACGTTGGTGTCCACCTCGCCGTACTGGCGTTCTACGCCACCGCCGGATGGGTGGCGTGCCGGATCACGTTCGCACGGCGGCTCGCACCATGACGATCGCACTGCGAATCGTGCCGCTCGAGGTGCTCGCCTCGACCCGGCGGCCGCACCGGATGGTCGAGCGCAGCGTGATGTTCTACCGCCACGCCTGGATGGTGTTCGTCTCGGGCTTCTTCGAACCCCTGCTGTATCTGCTGTCGGTGCAGATCGGCTTCGCAGCCCTCGTCGGCGACATCGTGGTCGGCGGCGTGACCTACGACTATGCGCAGTTCGTCGCCCCTGCGCTGCTCGCGGCCTCGGCGATGAACGGAGCGGTCTTCGACGCCACTGGCAACGTGTTCGAGAAGCTCAAGCACACCAAGTTGTACGACACCGTGCTCGCCACTCCGATGACGGCGGCCGACGTCGCCGTGGGCGAGATCCTCTCGGCGGTCAGTCGGGCGGTGCTGTATGCCGCTGCGTTCGTGGTGACGATGTGGTTGCTCGGCCTGGTCGGGTCCGCCTGGATCGTGTTGGCGCTGCCGGTCTGCGCGCTGATCGGGTTCGCGTTCGCCGCGATCGGGATGGCGTACACGACCTACATGCGGGCCTGGTCAGACCTCGAATACGTCAATGCCGTCACCCTGCCGCTCCTGCTGTTCTCGGCCACGTTCTACCCGCTGTCGAGCTACGGCGAGTGGGCGTGGGTGGTGCAGCTCAGCCCGCTGTATCACGGCGTGGCAGTCGTGCGAGGTCTGAATCTCGGCCAGTTCGAGTGGACGATGTTGGTCCATCTCGGTGTGCTGGCAGTTCTTGCCCTCGTCGGTCTCGGTATCACCTCCCGCCGCATCGAGGGCCTCCTCCTGCGCTGACCAGTGCGCCCACTGGGTTCCCCCAGCCCAGGGCACGGGGAACCGTGCGCGCGCAATGGTCACACGTTTCGCGCGAGGCTGTCACAGATCCACTCCTAGGCTGTCGGCATGCTTTTTCGTAGGAACGCCTCCATGGTCGCCCCCGAGGACGCCCTGCGCGGCCGCACCGATCAGACGATGCCGGTTCCCGACGAACACTTCGTCAACGGCAATCCGCTCGTCGGGCCGTGGCCGGACGGGATGGCGACCGCAGCGTTCGCCATGGGCTGCTTCTGGGGTGTCGAGCGCAAGTTCTGGCAACTCGAGGGCGTCTACTCGACGTTCGTCGGCTACGCCGGTGGGTTCACGCCGAACGCCACCTACGAAGAGGTCTGCTCGGGTCTCACGGGCCACACCGAAGCCGTCGTGGTGATCTTCGATCCGGAGATCGTCAGCTACGAACGGCTGCTGCAGACCTTCTGGGAAGAGCACGACCCGACCCAGGGCATGCGGCAGGGGAACGATGTCGGCAGCCAGTACCGCTCGGCGATCTTCGTCACCGAGCCGGCACAGCAGGCGCTGATCGAGTCGTCGCAGGCGGTGTTCCAGGAGCGCCTGTCATCGGCGGGATACGGCGAGATCACCAGCGAGCTCCTGCCGCTCGACCTCGACCGCAGCTTCTTCTACGCCGAGCCGTACCACCAGCAGTACCTGGCGAAGAACCCGAACGGGTACTGCGGCGTCGGCGGCACCGGCGTCAGCTGCCCCATCGGCCTCGCCACCTGACCCGTCCGCTCGACCGGTCCACCCAGCGCGGCATCACCGCGCCACCACCACCTCCACCGCGCCACCACCACCTCCGAAAAATGCGCACGGCCGTGTCGCGGGCGGGCAGATCTGCACACGTTTTGACGGTGCCGCCCGCAAACCGCCGAATTTTGCGCACCATCGAGGCCGCAGCGGGCAGATCTGCGCATTTTTCGGATATGGGGGAGCGGAGTGGGGGTGAGATGCGGTGTGGTCAGGTCCAGCCGGTGGCGCGGATGTCGTTGCCGTCGGCGTCGAGTGGTCGGCCGGGCCAGCTCAATCGGCCCGGGGTGGCCGAGAGTCGGGCGATCAACCCCTGCATCGGCGTGTCGCCGACGGCGGCGATCGCGTCCCGAGCTGCGTAGTGCGGGTCGGCTGCGATGTCGGCCATGTCGTACACCGGGCCGATCGCCGCTTCGGCCGTCGTGAACGCTCCGATCACCTCGGCCTGCGTACGGACGAGGCACCAGTCGACCATCACCCGCTCGAGCTCGTCGCGGTGCTCGGTGCGGCCTGCGAACGTCGCGAAGCGGGCGTCGTCGGCCACGCCCAACACCTCCATCACCCGTGCCGCCACCGAGTCGCTGCTGGTCGACACCGCAACCCACCGTCCGTCCGAGCACCGATAGGTGCCTCGCGGAACCGTGTACGGCAATCCCGCCCCGAGGCGCGGCTGTTGTTCGCCGGTCACCGCGTACAGCGAGGCCAACGGCCCCATCATCTGGAACATCGTCTCGAGCAGGTTCGCGTCGACCACCTGCCCGACACCGGAGTGCAGTGCGACCATCGTCGCGAAGGCTGCGGCCAGGCCGGTCACCTCGTCGGTCAGCGCGATCGGTGGGAGCAGCGGCTGTCCGTCGGGCTCGCCGTTGAGAGCTGCGAGTCCCGACATCGCCTCGGCGATCGTGGCGAACCCGGGACGCGACGCGTAGGGCCCGTCCTGGCCGAATCCGCTGACACGCGTGATCACCAGCGACGGGTTCCGGTCGAGCAGCACGGCGGGCCCGAGCCCGAGTCGTTCGAGCGTGCCGGGCCGAGAGTTCTCGACGAGCACGTGCGCGTCGTCGACCAACGACAGCAGCATGTCGAAGTCGCCCGGCTCCTTGACGTCGAGCACGATCGTGCGCTTGTTGCGGTTGACCAGCTTCCACCAGAGCCCTTCGCCGTCGCGAGGGTCGCGCCAGGCCATGTTGCGCAGGCTGTCGCCGCCTGGTCGCTCGACCTTGATGACGTCGGCGCCGAAGTCGGCGAGGTAGCGCGCGCAGTTCGGTCCGGCCAGCACGGTCGACATGTCGATCACCCGGAGCCCGGCGAGCGCCGCTGGCCCGGTCACGGGGCCCATCCGGCGAGCAGTTCGCATGCCTCGGTCACGTCGGCGGTGTCGCCGGCGTAGGAGAACCGGACGTACTCGTGACCGCGGGCGAGGTCGAAGTCGACGCCTGATGTGGCGGCGACTCCGATGTCGTGCAGCCATCGGCGGGTGAGCTCGAGCGAGTCGAGGCCCAGCTCCGTGGTCAGGTGTGGAACGTGCGCATAGATGTAGAACGCGCCGTCGGCGGGAGCGATGTCGGTGATTCCCGCCGCTGCGAGCCCCTCGATCACCGCCGACCGATTGCTGCGGTAGCGAGCCACGTGCCCGTCGAGTTCCTCGCCCGCGTCGAGCGCAGCGAGCGCGGCCACTTGCGACACGTGCGGCGCACAGATGTAGAGGTTCTGCTGGAGTCGTTCGACGGTGTCGACCACCGAGTCCGGGACGACCGTCCAGCCGACCCGCCAGCCGGTCATCGACCAGTACTTCGAGAAGCTGTTGACCACGAAGGCCTCGGGATGATGATCGAGCACGCGAGCCGCCGGGACACCGTCGACGATCCCGTGGTAGATCTCGTCGGCGATCACGGCGATGCCCCGCGAGCGGCAGGCCGAGGTGATCTCTGCGAGTGCGTCGGCGCCGAGCACGGTGCCGGTCGGGTTCGACGGTGACGCGAGGATCAGTCCATCGAGGTGGCCGGCTGCGTCGAGGTGAGCTGGCGTGGGTGCCCAGCGGGTGTCGGGTCCCACGGCGATCGGCACCGGTTCCATGCCCAGGGCGATCAATGCGTTGCGGTAGCAGGGGTAACCCGGTTCGAGAATTCCGACGCGATCGCCGGGCTCGAACAGGGTGAGGAACCCGAGCGTGAAGCCGGCCGAGGCCCCGGCGACCACCAGGATTCGCCCGGTGTCGACGTTGTCGTAGCGATCGGCGAGGCGGCGGCGCAGCGAGTGCAGGCCCGCCGCGTTGGTGTATCCCATCGGCTCGTCGAGATGCCGACGCACGGCGTCGCGTGCCAGCTGCGGCAGAGGTGTGGCGGGTTGGCCCACTTCGAGGTGCAGGATGCGTTGGCCGGAGGCCTCCAACGTTGCGGCCTCGCGGCTCATCGCCATCGCATGGAACGGGGGTACGGCAGCAGCACGCAGGGCAGCTTCGATCACCCATCGAGTCTCGCAGCTGCGTCGCGCTGCGGCGGCAACCGCCCGACCCGTGCGGTCGGCTCGACCGACACGTCGTGACCGCCGAAGTCTCAAGGTGTCTTGACTTTGCAGTCTCCTGACGCACGCCACGGCCAGCGCTGACAGCGGTCGCCCTACCGTTCTCGGTGTTCTCATCAGGCGCCACCCGGGCGCCAACTGTTCAAGGCGGAACCCCGACATGCCGAAGACCAAGGGCCATGGATATGCGACCGAACGCAACTGACCGACACCGCCTGCGCCCCGCGGAACCCGAACGCGACGTCCGAGACGGCGGCTACACGCTCGTCGAGATGCTGGTCGCGATCATCCTCATGGGGTCGATCGTGCTGTCGATCATGGGTGGGATGTGGGCCGTCGTGCGTGCCTCGAACCAGAACGACGAGCGGGCGAAGGTACAAGCCGTGCTCGGCGCCGCCGGCGACGGCATCTCCAACTATCGCTACATCGCCTGTCCCGAAGCCGACGGTGGCTACGAGGAGTTCGGCCAGAAGGCGGCCGCTGCGGTCGGCTGGCCGCTCGAGAGCGTCGAGATCACCAACTACCAGTACTGGAATCCCGACATCGACGGCTGGGCCGAGAGCAACTCGATCCAGGGAACTGATTGCAACCCGAATGTCGGACTGACGACCTCGAAGACGTTGCAGAAGCTGACGATTCAGGCCACCGCTCCCGGCGGTGGCTACAGCGCAACGATCGACATCGTGAAAGCCGACATCCGACCCAAGGAGATCAAAGATGTCACCACGCCCTGAGCGCCTCATCGATCAACGGCGCCGCCGTGACGCCGGCTTCACGCTGCCCGAGCTCCTGATCGCCGTGGCGATCAGCGGCATCCTCGTCGTCTCGATCTCGATGGCGTTCACGACGGTGCTGCGCACCCAGTCGCAGGCGACCGACCGGCTCGCCGAGTCGAAGGACATCACCTTCGTGCAGACCTGGCTCCCCGTCGATCTGTCGTCGGCGCTCGACACCTTCTCGATGCCTGACGAGGTCGAGCTCGCAACCGAGCTCGCGGCGGCGACGCCATCGATGGCGTTCAACGCCATGCTGCCGGGCGTGAACGTGATGACCGTGATCCGCCCCGACCTCGAGTCCGGCTCCGGTGTCTACTACCTCGTCGCCTACCGCTATCACGAGGTCGACGGCCAGTGGCAGCTGAGCCGCTTCGAGATCCGCAACCCCGGCACCGCTTCCGAGGTCGTCAAGACCGTGGGCGTGGCGTACGAGATGCCCGAGCCGCCGCCCGGTTGGGACATCACCCAAGCGACCGGTGCACGCCGTCGAGGTCACCAGCCGCAACCAGGTCATCCTCCGACCGATCGGCGAGGACGTGAAGGTCAACTTCGAGAGCGGCAACGCGTTCCGCACCGGCGGTGCCGGTCTGTCGGCCGAGAACCAGCTCCCCACCGACTACAGCGGCGGCTTCACCGACCCGAGCGCCCCACCGAGTCGCTGCGGCGGCCGCGTGGCGCTCGTGATCGACACGTCCGGTTCGGTGCCGGCGAACAGCGGTGGCATCCCCACCGAGCAGGCCGCCGTCAGCTTCATCGACGGCTTCACCGGAACCCCGACGACGCTGTCGATCAACGGTTTCGACCGAGAGGCCTACGGGATGATCTGGGACACGTCACAGCCGGCGGGCACCGTCGAGCGCGGTTCCTCGAATGGCCTGCGCGCCCCCTTCGTGTCGCTGCTCAACGCCGGCGCTCCGGTCGACGCGATGAAGACCCGCATCACCGACCTCGACGACCTCGACGGAGCCTGGCCTGGTGGTGGTGCATCGATCGGTGCACGCGACCCGAACGGTGACCGGGTGATGTGGGACCAGATCGGTGCGGGCACCAACTGGGAGGACGGCCTCTTCAACCTGATCTACCAGTCCGACGGCACTCCGTACGGCATCGAGCAGCCCAGCCTCGTCGTGTTCATCACCGACGGTCAGCCGACCATGGTGCGCACGGCTTCGGGCGGGTCGAACGGTGTGAGCAGCAGCGACGCCAAGAACGCAGCTGCGGCCGTGGCCAACGATCTCCGAGCCCAAGGAGCCCGAACGATCGGGATCATGGTGGGCAACAAGTCGAACAACGGCACCTACGTCGGCTACCTCAAGGATGTCGTCGGACCGATCGAGTGGAACGGGTCGCTCAACGGCGACGGCACGATCAACGTCGGAAACGCGGCCACCGCCGACCTCTTCAAGGGTGAGTTCGAGAGCCTCGGACCGATCCTGCGCTCGATCCTGATCGCCGAGTGCGGTGGAACGCTCACCGTGCAGAAGCGCATCGACACCGGCTCGCTCGAGAATCCCGCCTCCGGCAAGTGGTCGTACACGACCGACCTCGGCGTCCGCGAGCTCGACCGTGCGAAGACCTCGTCGATCACGTTCGACTACTCGTTCGGAGCCGGCGAGGTGACCAAGCAGGTCCAGATCGTCGAGGCGCCGGCCGCCGGCTACGTCTGGGACCGAGCCGAGTGCTCCGCATCCGGCAACCCGGTCGCCGCCCAACCGAACGTCGACGGATCGCCTGGTGCGACCGTCACCATCCAAGCCGACCAGGCCGTGTCCTGTCTGATGATCTCGAGGCCCGCATGAGCACGTCACCCACCCCCCGACGCCGAGCCTCCGCTCGATGGCAAGAAGCAGCGCGACGAGGGCTCGGTCCTCCCGATGATCCTGGCGTTGATGGTGGTCGGGTCGCTCGGCGTCGTCGCGCTGCTCGACCTTCGCGACGACGCTGTTCATCAACCGTCCTCCGATCGAGGTGCGCGACCAGACGTTCTGGACCGCGAAGTCGGCGATGAGCATGGCGATGACGCTGCAGCGCGAGAACGGGCCCGACGGTTGCTACCCGGGCCCCTACGCCTTCACCCTCAACGGCTTCACCGCCAACGTCACGTGCACCCCGACGGGCAACTACTTCGGCACCGGTCGCGGCCGCTTCGCTCTCATCACGACCGGGAACGACTTCGAGCACGCAGCAACTCGCCGGGAATGGAGTCGGCGCGATCGTCAAGCCGATCGTCGGTGACGTCCTGATCAACGGCGGGTCGTTCGACGACAGTGGCTGCCGATCTCGCCGTGCAGGCCTCGACCACCGGTGTGGCCTCGAACGTACTGACGTCGAACCATTCCTCGACTGCAACACCGACCGCTCGATACAACGATCCGACCGTGGTCCCGACGGTGCCGCCCGCGCCGCCGGCCGTACCGGTCGCAACCGATTGCATCAACCCGGCGATTCCTCCCACGATGGCCTTCCCCGACCAGGGCACGGCATGGAACCACACCTGTCAGAACCAACCGTGGTGGGAGCTGGCCGGCGACCTCAACAGCGCGTCGACCTACGACTACCCCGAGCTGCCACCGCTCCCGGCGTACCTGCGCCCCAGCGTGCCGCAGGCAACCGTGGGCTCGTGCAACGTCTACTTCCCGGGTCGCTACCCGGCGGCACTCACGTTGGGCGCCGGCGACCACTTCTTCCCGTCCGGCGTCTACTACTTCGAGGATGCGCTGACCCTGGCGCCCGGGGCGCGGGTCGTCGCCGGCGAGGGCCGCTGGTCGGGATGTACCTTCGACGCCGAAGCTGCGTTCGCCCCGACGGCACCGAGCTTCCATGCGATCACCGGCAAGGGCGCCACGTTCGTGCTCGGCGGCAACGCCCGGATCGTGTCGAACGATGCATCGCTGCGGATCAACCGCCGCGTGTCCGACAGCACCAGCCGTGGCACCGAAACGGTGGCGATCCGTTCGGTGAACTTCAGCTCGGCGGCGCCGACAGCGGCACAACCGGTCGAGATCCCCGACGACGTCGTGTACCTCGCCGATGTCTACGACGCCGCCAACTCGGCGTGCGATGCATCGCTGAGCACCACGACGTGTCTGCAGCGAGCGATCGACCACTCGGTGCAGCCGACCACGTCGGCACCGATCGCCACCTACAACGCATCGACGCTCACGCCGAGTGACACGATCATCTCGATCGACCAGTCGGGTGGCACGGCGAGCAGCAATCAGTTCGTCACCGATGGCTACATCTTCGTGCCGAACTCGCGAGTCGAGTTCGGCGGCGCAGCGAACGACAACTACCGGTTGCGGATGTCGGCCGGCATCGTGGCGAGCTCGGCCGAGTTCGCCTACGACCTGCTGCCGTCGAACGCATCGAATTGGTTCGTCGGCGTGCTCGACGAGCCGATCCAGCGTCAGGTGGAGCTGTTCGCCAGCGTCACCGCGCCCAACGGTCAGCGCACCGAGTCGAGGGCGATCATGGAGATCAACATCGACGAGAGCTACGCCATCAACGGCTGGACGGTCGACCCGAACGTGAGCGGCCCGACGCCGCCGACCACGACGACACCTCCGGCGACGACCACCACCGTTCCTGTCACGGGTTCGACGACGACCACGACGGCGCCGCCGGCGTCGACGACCACGACCACTCCAGCCACGACCACCACGACGACGCCGGCGCCGACCACCACCCTGCCGCCGGTGATCCCGCCGACGCCGGGCAACGGTACGGGCAGTTGCGACAGCGTCAGCAGCAATCCGCAGGGATGGAGCCAGGACTTCGGACCGGGCACCTGGTCGGCGGAGTACTGGAACTGGGGCGGTTCGAACCCGGGCTTCGACAGCGGCGACCCGTTCGCCGGATCACCCAGCGCGACCGGCACGCTGACGACGCTCGCCTCCTGTCGAGACGACTCGCCGTTCGCCGGAGTGCAAGGCGAAGACTTCTCAGCCCGGTTCACCAAGACGTGGACGACCACCGAAGCGAAGGACATCACGTTCCTCGCCGGAGGCGACGACGGCTATCGGGTGTTCGTCAACGGCACGAGGATCATCAACAACTGGAGCGATCACGCCCATGCGTGGAGCACCCAGACGGTGACCTTGCCGGCCGGAACGCACACCCTGGTGTTCGAGTTCTACGAGAACGGCGGCTACAACAGCTGGCAGCTCTGGCGCAACTGACATCGCAGACCCGACTCAGCCGGGGAGCAGCAGCTCCCCGGCATTGAGTTGGTGGGCGTAGCGGCCGTTCGCGGCGAGCAGCTCGTCGTGGGTGCCGATCTCGGCGATGCGGCCCTCCTCGACGAAGGCGATCCGATCGGCGCTGCGGATCGTCGACAGCCGATGGGCGATCACCAACGCGGTGCGGTGCTCCATGGCATGGTCGAGCGCCGCTTGGATCAGCGCCTCGTTCTCGTTGTCGAGATGGCTCGTGGCCTCGTCGAGCACCATGATCGCCGGGTTCTTCAACAGCAACCGGGCGATCGCCAACCGCTGCTTCTCCCCGCCGCTCAGGCGGTACCCGCGTTCGCCGACGACGGTGTCGTAGCCGTCGGGAAGTGCCGCGATCGTGTCGTGGATCCGGGCGGCCTTGGCGGCGTCGACGAGTTGTTCGTCGGTGGCGTCGAACGAGGCGTAGCGCAGGTTGTCGCCGATCGTCTCGTGGAACAGGTGAGGATCCTGCGACACGACCCCGATCGTCGAACGGAGTGACCCGAGCGTGAGGTCGCGGACGTCATGGCCGTCGATCCGCACGGCTCCCGACGTCACGTCGTACAGACGCGGGAGCAGCGAGATCGTCGTGGACTTGCCGGCGCCGGACGCCCCGACCAGCGCCACCGTCTCCCCTGGGTCGACTCGCAGCGAGAGACCGCGGAGGACGTCGACATCGGGGTCGGTGTCGCCGCCGAGTCCGGCATTCTGCTCCATGGTGGCGATTGCGGATGCCGACGCCGGTGGGTAGCGGAACACGACGTCGTCGAACTCGACTGCCCCGCGTGGGTCGACGAGATCGATGGCGCCCGGCCGTTCCTGGATCGCCTCGGGTGCGTCGAGTACCTCGAACACCCGCTCGAAGCTGACCATCGAGGTCATCAGGTCGACCCGTGCGTTGGTCAGCCCGGTGAGTGGCTGATACACGCGGGTGACCAGTGCGGCGAGCGCCACCAGGGTGCCGACCTCGATCGAACCGTCGACCACCATCACCGCCCCGATCCCGTAGATCGCTGCCGTGCCGAGCGCACCGACGAGCCCGAGCGCCACGAAGAACACGCGGCCGAGCATCGCCGACTGGATGCCGGTGTCACGTACGCCACGGGCCCGGCGCTCGAACGCCTCACGCTCGCGGGTGCCCGACCCGAACAGCTTCACCAGGCTTGCTCCTGCAACGTTGAAACGCTCGGTCATCTGGGTGTTCATCGCGCCCGTTGTAGCCCATCTGCTCACGGGAGATCCCCTGCAGGCGCAGTCCGATTCGACGCGCCGGCACGATGAACAGCGGCAGTACCACGAGTGTCAGCAGCGTCAGGCGCCACTCGAGCGCGAGCATCGCGGCCAGCGTGGTGGCGAGCACGATCACGTTGCTCACCACGCTGCCGAGCGTGCTGGTCACCGCGGTCTGCGCTCCGATCACGTCGTTGTTGAGCCGGGAGGTGATCGACCCGGTCGGCGTGCGCGTGAAGAACGCGATCGGCATTCGTTGGATCTTGGCGAACAGCGCGCCACGAAGGTCGTAGATCAGGCCTTCGCCGACTCGGGCGCTCGCCCATCGCTGCACGATCGCGAGTGCGGCGTCACCGATCGCCGCCACCACTGCCAACGAGGCGAGGACGGCGATCTGGCCCTTGTCGTCGGCGGGGATCGCCGTGTCGATGATCGCCCGGATCACGAACACCGGCACCAGGGCCAGCAGTGCGGCACCGAGGATCGCCAGGAGGAACACGATGATCGTGCCTCGGTACGGCCGAGCGAAGGTCCACACCCGGCGAAGCGTCCCGTCCTGGAGTTCGACCCCCTTCAACGCGTCCTTGTCGCCCGGCATCATCGAGTGGGGAGGCATGCGCATGAGGCTCAACGCTACGTGCCGAAGTTCTGGATTTCGTCTGCCTGCCGACAGCGCCGGATCGCCCATACGATTGAGGCGGATGCGCCACACCGCCCTCATCGTCGTCGCAGTGGTCGGACTGGCTGCGTGCTCTGGTGGCTCCGACGTCACACCGGTTGCCGCACGAGACGTCACGGGCATCACCGATCCGGCTGCCCGACACGTCCCCATCGACGTCCGAGGCGACAGCGCCACCGGAACCGCTCGAGTACTCGATCGAGTGGAATCAGCTCACCGATCGCATCGACGAAGGCACCCTCACCGTGCCGGTCGACTACGCCGATCCCCAGGGCGACACGATCGACCTGTACCTCGCCCGCCACCGAGCCAGCGCCGACGAGAGCCCTGGTCCGTTGCTGGCGAATCGAGGCGGTCCCGGCGCCGATGGCGCAACGCTCGCACTCGCCGCGACGAGCTGGTTCGGCGACGAGATCACCGACAACTTCGACGTGATCGGCTGGGATCCCCGCGGTGTCGGCCAGAGCGAGGGGGCGGTCGACTGCATCGACGATGTCGACTACGACGCCTACTTCTCGGCGCCCGACATCACCCCCGACGATCAGGCCGAACGTGACGAACTCGTCGAACTGGCCGAGGACTACGCCGAGGCGTGCGCCGAACGCACCGACATCCTGCAGTACATCGGCACCAACAACTCGGCCCGCGACATGGATGCCATCCGCCAGGCGCTCGGCGTCGAGCAGATCTCGTACTTCGGGTTCAGCTACGGCAGCGAACTCGGCGGGGTGTGGGCGACGCTGTTTCCCACCACCGTGCGCGCCGCCGTCTTCGACGGGTCGACCGACCCCAACTCCGACCCTCTCGAGTCCACCCTGCAACAGGGGGCCGGATTCGAGGCTGCGTTGACCACGTTCCTCGCGCAATGCAGCGCCGACGCCGACTGCGCTTTTCACAACGATGGCGACGCCGAAGGTGCCTTCGATCGGTTGATGGCGAGCCTCGACGAGTCGCCGTTGCCGAGCGCTGGTGGCGGGTCGCGGTCAACCTCGAAGTGGCGGTCGTGGGTGTCGCCCAGGCCATGTATTCCGAGCAGTTCTGGCCGGCGCTCGAACGAGCACTCGAAGACGCAGCCATGGGTGACGGTGCCGGGCTGCTCCAACTCAACGACACCTACCACCGGCGGGGTGCCGACGGCAGCTACAGCAATCTGATCGAGGCGCTCGTGGCGATCAACTGCGCGGACAACCCCGAACGTCCCACGGTTGCCGAGGCAGATGCCCAAGCGGCCGAGGTGCTGGCAGTGGCGCCGCGGATCTTTCCCTACACGACCGGCTCGTACTCGTGCACGTTCTTCCCACCGGCGCTCGACCCCCGCTCGACATCACCGGCGCCGGCGCCGGCCCGATCGTGGTGATCGTCGACCACCGGCGACCCGGCGACACCGCTCGAGAGTTCGCGTGCGATGGCCGACACGCTCGAGGACGGTCGCCTCGTCATCGTCGAGGCCAACCAGCACACCGGCTATCGAGGTGACGACTGCGTGCGCGACATCGTCCACGAGTATCTGCTGACGCTCGTCGCACCCCACGACGACACTACCTACTCTTAACCAAAATGCACTATCAGCGCTAACCTCTACCATATTAGCCACCAAAACAAACAAACTAAACAATCTCAAAAACTATAAAAAACCTACAAACCAACATAAATACAAACCCACACCTTAATTCTAAACGCTCGGTCATCTGGGTGTTCATCGCGGCGTTGTGGCCCATCTGCTCACGGGAGATCCCCTGCAGGCGCAGTCCGATTCGACGCGCCGGCACGATGAACAGCGGCAGCACCACGAGTGTCAGCAGCGTCAGGCGCCACTCGAGCGCGAGCATCGCGGCCAGCGTGGTGGCGAGCACGATCACGTTGCTCACCACGCTGCCGAGCGTGCTGGTCACCGCGGTCTGCGCTCCGATCACGTCGTTGTTGAGCCGGGAGGTGATCGACCCGGTCGGCGTGCGCGTGAAGAACGCGATCGGCATTCGTTGGATCTTGGCGAACAGCGCGCCACGAAGGTCGTAGATCAGGCCTTCGCCGACTCGGGCGCTCGCCCATCGCTGCACGATCGCAAGGGCGGCGTCACCGATCGCCGCCACCACTGCCAACGAGGCGAGGACGGCGATCTGGCCCTTGTCGGCAGCGGGGATCGCCGTGTCGATGATCGCCCGGATCACGAACACCGGCACCAGGGCCAGCAGTGCGGCACCGAGGATCGCCAGGAGGAACACGATGATCGTGCCTCGGTACGGCCGAGCGAAGGTCCACACCCGGCGAAGCGTCCCGTCCTGGAGTTCGACCCCCTTCAACGCGTCCTTGTCGCCCGGCATCATCGAGTGGGGAGGCATGCGCATGAGGCTCAACGCTACGTGCCGAAGTTCTGGATTTCGTCTGCCTGCCGACAGCGCCGGATCGCCCATACGATTGAGGCGGATGCGCCACACCGCCCTCATCGTCGTCGCAGTGGTCGGACTGGCTGCGTGCTCTGGTGGCTCCGACGTCACACCGGTTGCCGCACGAGACGTCACGGGCATCACCGATCCGGCTCCCGACACGTCGCCGTCGACGTCCGAGGCGACAGCGCCACAGGAACCGCTCGAGTACTCGATCGAGTGGAATCAGCTCACCGATCGCATCGACGAAGGCACGCTCACCGTGCCGGTCGACTACGCCGACCCCCAGGGTGACACGATCGACCTGTACCTCGCTCGCCACCGCGCGAGCTCCGACGAGAGCCCGGGTCCGTTGCTGGCGAACCGAGGGGGTCCCGGCGCCGATGGCGCAACGCTCGCACTTGCCGCGACGAGCTGGTTCGGCGACGAGATCACCGACAACTTCGACGTGATCGGCTGGGATCCGCGCGGCGTCGGCCAGAGCGAGGGGGCGGTCGACTGCATCGACGATGTCGACTACGACGCCTACTTCTCGGCGCCCGACATCACCCCCGACGACCAGGCCGAACGTGACGAACTGGTCGAACTGGCGGAGGACTACGCCGACGCGTGCGTCGAACGCACCGACATCCTGGAGTACGTCGGCACCAACAACTCGGCACGAGACATCGATGCCATCCGCCAGGCGCTCGGCGCCGAGCAGATCTCGTACTTCGGGTTCAGCTACGGCAGCGAACTCGGCGGGGTGTGGGCAACGCTGTTTCCCACCACCGTGCGCGCCGCCGTCTTCGACGGGTCGACCGATCCCAACTCCGACCCTCTCGAGTCGACCCTGCAACAGGGGGCCGGATTCGAGGCTGCGTTGACCACGTTCCTCGCGCAATGCAGTGCCGACACCAACTGCGCGTTTCACAACGACGGCGACGCCGAGGGTGCCTTCGATCGGTTGATGGCGAGCCTCGACGAGTCGCCGTTGCCGAGCGCTGGTGATCGTGTCGCGGTCAACCTCGAAGTGGCGGTCGTCGGTGTCGCCCAGGCCATGTATTCCGAGCAGTTCTGGCCGGCGCTCGAACGAGCACTCGAAGACGCAGCCATGGGCGACGGTGCCGGGCTGCTCCAACTCAACGACACCTACCACCGGCGCGGTGCCGACGGCAGCTACAGCAATCTGATCGAGGCGCTCGTGGCGATCAACTGCGCGGACAACCCCGAACGCCCCACGGTGGCCGAAGCAGATGCCCAAGCGGCCGAGGTGCTGGCAGTGGCGCCGCGGATCTTTCCCTACACGACCGGCTCGTACTCGTGCACGTTCTTTCCCCCGGCGCTCGATCCCCGCGTCGACATCACCGGCGCCGGCGCCGGGCCGATCGTGGTGATCGCGACCACCGGCGACCCGGCGACACCGCTCGAGAGTTCGCGTGCGATGGCCGACACGCTCGAGGACGGTCGCCTCGTGATCGTCGAGGCCAACGAGCACACCGGCTATCGAGGTGACGACTGCGTGCGCGGCATCGTGCACGAGTATCTGCTGACGCTCGTCGCACCCGACGACGGCACGACCTGCTCGTAGCCAGGGTGCACGATCAGCGCTAGCCTCGACCACGGAAGGCTGCCAGAGCGGACGAATGGGACAGTCTCGAAAACTGTTGAGGTCCTTCGGGCCTCCGTGGGTTCGAATCCCACGCCTTCCGCCAGTTCGACGGGCGTCCATGGATCTCCATGGGCGCCCGTCGTCGTTTTCGGGGCCTCGCGGGTGGAGCGCTGACGCCGCAGACCGTCAGAAACCCCTCAAGACGCGCTGGCAGATGCCGATACGTCTTTTGTATGGAAAAGGTCAAGGCTGCCACTGACGGAACCTGGTCATCACTGACCGGCGAGCTGCCCCCGGTGCCGTCGCCCCCGTCCGCGTCCACGTGGTCGGTTCCGGCGGCTCCGATGCCGGCGCCTCCGATGCCGCGGCCGACCCACTCGACTTCGGCGACCCAGTCCGTCTCGGACGCTGCCGACGAACCGATCGACCCGACGGCGATCCTCGACGAACTGGTCGACACCGTCGACGGTGTTCGGTCGGCCATCCTCGCCTCGGTCGACGGATTCGGCCTGGCACGCAGCCGCTCGATGGATGACGAAGCCTCGCATCCGGCGATGCTCGCTGCGGCCGTCGGCCTCGCGCACCAACTGGTCGCGATGAGCGGCGGCGAACGGCTCCGCCAACTCGTCGTCGACCACGACGGCGGACTCCTGCTGGTGTGGCCGATCGGCGAACAGCGTGTGCTCGCGGTGCTCGCCTCGTCCACCCTCGAACAGCGAAACGCCCGCTCGTTCGTTCGCTCCCGTCATTCGGCGCTCTCCGGAGTGAGCTCGTGAGTACTCAGACCTTCAAGATCCTCGTCACCGGGCCGTTCGCGGCCGGCAAGACGTCGATGATCCAGTCGGTGTCGCAGACCCAGGTGATCTCCACCGACGTGGTCACCAGCGGCGACGAGTCCGATGTGAAGTCGCACACCACGGTCGCCATGGACTTCGGGACGTACTGCCTCGACGGCGACGCCATTCGACTGCTCCTCTTCGGAACCCCGGGCCAGGCCCGGTTCCGATTCATGACCAACATCCTCAAGGGCGACGTCGACGTCGTTGCGTTCGTGATCGACGCCGAGGCGACCGAGACCCATGCCGCTGCCGGCGTGGAGCTGCGGGCGCTGCTTCGTGACCTGCGTGTTCCGGCCGTGGTCGCCGTGAACCGTTGCGACGATCTCACCCTCGCGCGCCGACTGGCGCGCACTCTCGGTGCGCTCGACGGCGAGGCCGTCGTGCCGTGCCAACTGATCGACCCCGACTCCGGCCGGGAGGTCGTGGTCGAAATCCTCCTGACGCTCCTCGCGTCCATGGAGCACAGCAAGGCGGAGGTTGCCTGAAATGATCCACAACACCGAAACTGCGACCGAGTCGGTCGACACGGGAGCGCTCGTCTTCGACGGGCCACAACCCGTCTGGATGACCCTCAACGATGCCCGGGAACAGGCGTTCACCGGCGAGATCACGTTCGAAGGTGACCCCGAGGTACTCGCCTACCTGGACAACGGCGTCGTGTACTTCGCCGAGCGAGTCGGGGATGCCCCATTGGGCGCCCGGCTGCTCGATGCCGGCGTGCTCGACGCAACCCAGCTCGAACGAGGGCTGGTTCGTCTGGGCGAGCTCGAACACCTCGGTCGGCTCTTCGATCGGGACCCCTCGATCAACCGCGACGCGGTCGTGGTGACCGCCGAACTCTTCACCGAGGAACTGATCTCGGATGTGGCCAACAGGACGATTGCCACCGCACGTGTCGTTGCGTACCGACACCACCCCTCCGGGCTCCATCGTTGGTTCGTGGCGCCGATCGACCAGCCAGTGGTCGCCCGACCGATCGGCGCGATCGGCCAGCTCGACGGCACGGTCATCGACGATCTGCCCAGCCTGCCGTACGTGCTCGACGACGACGAGTTGATGATCGAGTGGGATGCGATGGTCGACACCGATCTCGACATCGACGACACGGACGACACCGAGATCGGAATGGGCGAGATCACCGAGATCGTCACGCCCGAGGAGTTCGATGCCGACGCACTCGAGCTCTCGCTCGAGCTCGCGGAGTTCGTCGATGACGCCGACGAGCAGGTCGACGCACCCGACTTCGAACTGGTCGACCTGGACGCCGATGATGCCGACACCGAAGAGGCGGACACCGAAGCCCCGGACGTGGAAGCCGTCGACACCGAAACGGTCGACACCGAAACGGTCGACGAACTGGTCGACGCCATCGCTGACGACCTGGACGACGTCAATGATGTCGACGAGGTCGAGGTTCCTGCGCTCCAGATGCCCGAGCTCGAGTTCGACGACGATGCTCTCGCCGCAGACAACGCTGAGGGCGACATCGATGACAACACCGATGGCGACGACTTCGAGTTCTCGGTCGTGTGGCCCGACGGGTCCGAGCAACTGGCCGACGGCGCTGCTGCCGACCTCGACGACTCGCTCGCCGTCGAGCCGACGTTCACCGAGACCGACGAGGGTGAGCTCCAGTTCTCGATGCCGCCGCTGACGCTCAGCGACGAGCCCGAGGTGGCCGACGCCGAGGTGCCGGACGACGTCGCCGACGCCGTGCGGCGCGCAATTGCCGCGATCGAGTCGGCCAGTGTCGGCGAGCCGGACGTCGAGATCGGCTTCGCAGACGTGGTGCCGGAGACGGCAGACGTCGAGTTCAGCCACGCCGAGACCGCCGATGCCGCCTCCATGGAGATCACCGACGTCGAACTCGCTGACGTCGAACTCGTCGAGGTCGAAGTCGCCGACGTGGAGAGCGACCCTGCCCCCACTGACGGCGTCGTCGACGCTCCAGAGCCGCCTGCGCCGGCGCCGGCAGACGGTCTCGCCGGGTTCGCCCCGCCGACGATGGCAACGCGGGCCGAGGTGCTCTACGGCCAGATGTCGGATGACGGTGTTGCCGTGGCCGAGCCTGCGTTGGCTCCAACGCTCGGCAGCCAGACACCAGCGATGGCGACGTCAGGTGACGCCGCGGGCGGTCAGGGCGACGAACGCAGCTCAGCGCTGCGCCGTCTGATCGGCAGCCTTCGTCGCAAGGACCACTGACCCACGGGCGTCGAGCAGTTCAGCGGTCGCCTCGTGCGACCGCACGTCGCTCGCGGAAGAACGCCCGCAACAGCTCGGAGGCCTCGTCGGCATCGACCCCCCCGGTCACGTCGACACGGTGGTTGAGCACGTCGCTGTCGAGCAGACCGAAGTGGCTGGTCACCGCACCGGCCTTCGGGTCGTCGGCGCCGTACACGAGGCGGCCGAGCCGGGCGTTGACCGCTGCGCCTGCGCACATCGCGCACGGCTCCAATGTCACGTAGAGGGCGCACTCGTCGAGTCGCCACTGCCCGAGGTGCTGGGCGGCGTCGCGCAATGCCAGCACTTCGGCGTGGGCGACCGGGTCGTTGGTGAGCTCGCGCTCGTTGTGGCGAGCAGCGATGATCTCGCCGCGGTGGACCACGACGGCGCCGACCGGCACGTCGTGGTGTTCGAGCGCTGCTCGGGCTTCGGCGAGCGCCATCGCCATCGGGTCCGGTGGCGATCCCGCAGCGTGCGACGGTGGTGAGCCTGCGGCGGCCGACATGGCGGAGGGAGTGGGATTCGAACCCACGGAAGCTCTCACTTCACACGCTTTCCAAGCGTGCCGATTCGGCCGCTCTCGCATCCCTCCCTGGTGTTCCGACATCGCCGGAACGTGGAGACCGAGAGGCTAGCCCCCGCCGCGTGGCAATCCATCCGCCTGGCAATGCACTGCTGGGCAGATAGTGTGAGTTGGTACCTGGCGGCTCGCTGCCGGGTGAGGTGACGACCGGGTCCTGTGCAATGGGCGCCCGTGAATCAGGTCAGGCCCGGAAGGGAGCAGCCTTCATCGGCATCGTCCGTGTGCCGCAGATCGCCTGGTCGTCACCTCACCCGGCAGCAACCGCCAACCGGCGACACCTTCGAGCAGTGCCCGAGCTGCTGTGACCGTTCAGCGGAGCCGGTTGGCGTACGCGACCAGGCCGGGTGCGCCGAGTTCGTCGGCGACTGCCGCGAAGTCGTCGGTCGGGCCGGACCACTTCCATTCGTCGACTGAGCCGACGTCGATGTCGGTGTCGACGGTGGCGATCTTCCTGAACAGCAGGGCATCTGCGAGCTGGGCCTGCAGGGTGGCCGACAGCTTGGCCGCCCCTCGCAGACCAGGGACGTCCCACTGTCCCGCCGCGGGGGGAATGTCCTCGATGCGGCCGTAGCGGGCGAGCACCAGTGACGCGCTCTTGGCGCCCCAGCCGGGCAGCCCGGGGAACCCGTCGGCGGTGTCGCCGACCAGGCCGAGATAGTCGGGGATCGAGTCGGGCCCGACACCGAACTTCGCTCGAACGCCGTCGGCGTCGATGATCTCGCGTTTGCGCCGGTCGAACTGCACCACTCGGTTTCCTCGGACACACTGGCCGAGGTCCTTGTCGGCGGTGACGATCAACACCTGCTCGACACGCTCGTCGCGTTCGGCGACCAGCGCTGCCGCGCCGAGCGCATCGTCGGCTTCGTGCTCGACCATCGGCCACACCGTGAATCCGGCTGCAGCGAGGGCACGTTCCATCACCGGGATCTGTTCGAGGATCTCCTGATCCATGCCTTCCGAGGTCTTGTAGCCGGCCCACAGCTCGTTGCGGAAGCTCTCGACCACATGGTCCGACGCCACGCCGACGTGTGTCGCCCCGTCCTCCACCAGGGCGAGTGTCGACGTCACCACCCCGGCAGCCGCATCGAACGGGCCGCGGTCGCTGTGACGTGACGCCATGCCGAAGTGTTGACGGAAGAGCTCGTAGGTGCCATCGACGAGGTGCACGCGCATGACGCGCACGCTACGTCGTGGCTCGGCAACGGTTGTGCACGGGCTTCGTCAACTCCGTCTCAGCGAAGTCTCAAGATCGGTCGGCGAGTGGTCGATAGAGGTTGAGCGAACCTCCTGAACAACGAAACACGACTGAGCCAATGACGACACCCACTCCCTTCTCCGCCCGATCCGAGGCGACGACCGCTGGTCGTGCGTCTCTGCGTCGACGAAAGGACCGGCGATGACCGAGCAGACCAGTTCCAGCATCGTGCCAGCGGTTCAGCAGCTGTTGACCGACTTCAGCAAGCAGGTCTCGGCGGAGATGCAACGGCTGCGTGGAGAACTCGCCAACGAGCGTGCCGCCCGCGAGCAGAGCGAGGCGACCGTACGCACGATGCTGCCGGCGATCGAGGAACGACTCGCCGAGCTCTCCGTCCAGTCGAAGCGCCGACACGAGGAGATCGACCTGCGGATCGGTCGTGTCGCCGACGAGGCCAATGCCGGCCTTGCTGCAGCCGTCGAATCGGCCGCTCGCCCGGTCGTCAAGCAGCTCGAGCACCGCCAGGGCCAACTGGAACAGGATCTGTCGTCGCTCGACCGCAGCGTTCGCAAGTTCGATCAGCAGACCGGCGCGATGGTGCAGCACTTCAACGTGATGAGCGAGGCCACCGAAGCCCGCCTCGACGAGGTGTCGGCTCAGGTCGAGGAACAGCTCGACGGGCGCCTTGCCCTGCTCGCCACTCGGATGGACGAGGTGTCGGCGCAGGCCGCCCGCCAGCAAGCCGAGGTGTCGAACATCGTCGGGTCGCGGGTCGACCAGGCCGAGGACCGGATCAACGACCGGATCGTCACCGCCGAGGCTCGCGTCAACGAGACCGTCGGCCAACGAGTGGCCGACATCGACGCCTTCGTCGGCCGCGTGAGCGCCGGCCTCGACGATGCCGTTGCACTGCTCAGCGATCGGATCGCCGGTGCCGAGGCACGATTCAACGAGGTCACCTCGGCGATCGACGCCATCACCGCACGTCTCGACAGCGTCGACGTCGACGCCATCGACGAGATGAAGGACCGCGTCGCCAGCGCTGCCGGCGAGGTCGAGCTCGTGCGCATCGAGGTCGACCGGTTCAAGGAGTCGATCGGCGAGTCGATGGACAAGACCGTCGGCCGCATCGTCGACATCGAGACCCAGCTCCAAGACCAGCACCTCGACGTCGAGACCGCAGTCCAGCTCGAACGTCTCGAAGAGGTCGAGCGGGCGCTGCTCGCCCTCGATCCCAGCCAGTTCGTCCGCCGCGAGGAGCCGATGGCTCCGCCGTCGGCGACCGAGCCCGAGGCAGTGAATCCGTTGACCCCACCGACCCCGTTCGAGCCGCAGGCCGCGGCGCAGCACTGAGATCGAAGGCATTTCCATGGCACTCCGCAAGCCCAGCACCAAAGACATGGCTCCGCCGGCCGGGAACGGCGCCGCGACCGCGCTCGCCGAACCACCGTCCGCGGTGCAGGGTGAGTCGGCCGACGAATGCAACGCGGTCGGCCAGGCGCTCGTCGCCGGAGGTCACCTGTCGCAGGAGTCGTTCGACACGGTCCTGGCAAGCACCAATGGCGACCTGCTGAAGTTCGGGACGTTGCTGCTCAGCCACCACAGCGTGGGGCGCAACGCACTCGCTGCAGCGGTTGCAGCGGTCTGCCAGGTTCCCGTCGCCGACATCTCGATGGCTGCGCTCGACGAAGAGGTCGTCGCCAAGTTCCCCGAACAGATCGCCCGTACCCACAAAGTGATGCCGATCGCCGAGGAGAACGGCTCGACGCTGCTCTACGCCGCCGACCCGTCACCGTGGCGCCGTCAGCAGGTCGAGTCGGCCACCGGGCAGAAGTTCGTGTGGCAGGCCGCCGACGAGAAGACGGTGACGTCGTTCATCGAGCAGATGTACCGCTCGACCGCCGACGTCGACAACATCGTTGCCACGTTCGTCACCGAGGACGAGCAGCGCAGTGTTGCCGACACCATCGCCGAGGTCAGCCTCGACGACCAGGCACCGGTGGTGCAGCTCGTCGCCAAGATCGTCGGACAGGCGATGCGCGACCGCAGCTCCGACATCCACATCGAGCCGCTCGACGATCGTCTCCGCATCCGGTTCCGCGTCGACGGCAACCTCATCGAGGCGTTCTCGCTGCCGCTGTCGGCGCACAACGCCCTGATCAGCCGCCTGAAGATCATGTCGGAGATGAACATCGTCGAGAAGCGGGCCCCGCAGGACGGCCAGTTCTCCACCAAGGTCGACGGCCGTCAGATCGACGTCCGCGTGTCGTCGGTGGCCACCGTGTTCGGCGAGAAGATCGTCATGCGTCTGCTCGACAAGTCGAAGTCGATGGTGAGCCTCGGTCAACTCGGTATGCCGGCCGAGACGTACAAGACCTACTCCAAGCTCGTCCATGCGCCGTTCGGCATGGTGATCTGTGCCGGCCCGACCGGCGCCGGCAAGACGACCACGCTGTACGCGACGCTGCTCGAGATCAACTCGACCGGCAAGAACGTCACCACGGTCGAAGACCCGGTCGAGTACGTGTTCCCCGGCATCAACCAGGTGCAGACCAACACCAAGGCCGGCCTGACGTTCGCCACCGGACTCAAGGCCCTCCTGCGACAGGACCCCGACACGATCCTCGTCGGCGAGATCCGCGACGCCGACACGGCTCGCATCGCCATCCAGTCGGCCCTCACCGGTCACTTCGTGCTGTCGTCGCTGCACGGCACCGACGCCGTCGCTGCGCTGCACCGGCTGCTCGACATGGGCATCGAAGCGTTCCTCGTCGCGTCGGCGATCGTCGGCGTGGTGTCGCAGCGTCTGCTGCGCAAGACGTGCGAGAACTGCAAAGAGGAGTACACGCCCGGCGCCGAGGAACTGGCGGTCTTCCGTCAGCACTCGGGCGGCAGCGACAAGACCGTCTTCTACCACGGCAAGGGCTGCAGCTACTGCTCCGGCACCGGCTACCGCGAGCGCATCGGCGTCTACGAGTTGCTGCGAATCACCCCCGAAGTGCGTCGTCTGATCGTCGGTTGGGCGACCACCGAGGAGCTTCGTCGTCTGGCAGTTGCTCAAGGAATGCGCACGATGCTCCGAGAAGCAATGCAGATGGTCGACGACGACATCACGACCATCCCCGAAGTCGTCCGAACCCTGTTTGCCCACTGAGTACCGAGAAAACCGACCGAGAGACACGGAGCATCACATGCCCAAGTTCGCCTACGCCGCAATCGACACCGCTGGCGCCCCCGTCGAGGGAGTGACCAAGGCCGACACCATCGGCGCAGCGCGTGCGATCCTGGTCGAGCAGAACCTGTTCCCGACCAAGATCGAGGAACGTCGCGGGATGCTCGACTTCGAGCTGACCAAGGAGAAGGTGAAGAAGAAGCACCTGATGCACTTCACGCGTCAGCTCGCCGTCTTCGTCAAGGCCGGTATCCCGATCACCGACGCGCTGATCACCATCGGCGACGAGACCGAAGACGTGGCGCTGCGCCGGGCGCTCGGCGTGCTGGTCGACGATCTCCGCAACGGCGGGCTGTTCTCGGCCGCTGCGGCAACGCACCCCGAGGTGTTCCCCGACTACTACGTCGGCATCTTGCAGTCGGCGGAACTGACCGGTCAGCTCGACAC
>CAWKCN010000003.1:0-10948 GCA_963848145.1 Ilumatobacteraceae bacterium | reverse complement strand
GTCGAGCGGATCGCCGAGGCCGACAGCGACGCCTACTTCGCTTCGCGACCCGCGCGCCAGCCAGCTCGGTGCCTGGGCGTCACCGCAGAGCGACGAGATCCTTCATCGTGGCGAGCTCGAAGAGCGCTTGATCGCCTTCGACGAACGTTTCACCGACTCCGAGGTCCCCCGTCCGCCGCAGTGGGGCGGATGGCGGCTGGTCCCCTTCGAGTGGGAATTCTGGCAGGGTCGCCCGAGCCGCCTCCACGACCGCTTCCGCTACCAGCGCACAGCGGGCGCGGACGCGGCCGACGCCGCCGACCCGGTGTGGACCGTCGCCCGCCTCGCCCCCTGACCTCGTCACCCCACCCCTCGCTCCATCCACCCTTCCCGAAAAGTGCGCGTCGGGCCGTCGCGGGCGGCACGATCTGCGCACATTTGGCATCGGCGGTCGATCGCGTGTCGAAACGTGCGCAGATCTGCCCGCAGGTGACGGCCGGGCGCGCATTTTTCGGGAAGGGGGTGGGCGGGGTCGGAGGGAACGATCGGGAAACTGGGGCGGGGAGGGTTGATCGACGGGCGGCGAGGGGCGAGGCTGGGGCGATGACGAAGGTGCTGGTGGTCGACGACGAGCCGACCGTCCGCGAGGTGGTCGTCGGATACCTGCGACGCGATGGCCATGAAGTCGCCGAGGCCGGTGACGGCACCGTTGCGCTCGAGCTGCTCGACGCCGATCCGCCCGATCTCGTCGTCCTCGACATGATGCTGCCCGGCGTCCACGGCCTCGACGTGCTCCGACGAGTGCGTGCCACGAGCGACATCCCCGTGATCATGCTGACCGCCCGTGCCGAGGAGTCCGACCGCGTCGCCGGGCTCGAGCTGGGTGCCGACGACTACGTCGTCAAACCGTTCTCGCCGCGCGAGCTCGCTGCGCGGGTCAACGGTGTGCTGCGCCGCACCAACGGCCGACAGGCGTCGGCGCCCGGACCGATCGTGCACGGAGCGCTCACCGTCGATCCCCTGAGCCGTCAGGTCACCCTCGAGGATCGGGTCGTCGAGATGACACCCAAGGAGTTCGACGTGCTCGCCTTCCTCGCGGCGTCGCCTCGTCAGGTGTTCTCGCGGGCGCAGTTGCTCGAATCGGTGTGGCAGTCGTCGCCGGAGTGGCAGGACCCTGCAACGGTGACGGTGCACGTGCGGCGCATTCGCAACAAGATCGAGGACGACCCCGAACACCCGCGCTGGATCACCACCGTGTGGGGTGTCGGCTACCGGTTCGAGCCGTGACGGGAACCGTCGAGCGTCGGCGGTCGATGCGGCCGCTCGACCGCATCGGTGTGCGCTTCGTCGTCGCGATGCTCGCGGTGCTCGGCGTTGCGGTGCTGATGATCGCCATCGCGGCGCAGTCGATGTTCATCAACGACCAGGACCAGCGCTTGCTGATGTGGGTGCTCGTCCCCGCTGTGCTCGGTGCCGCTCTGGTGGCGATGTTGATGGCGCGCCCTGTTGCCGCGAGATGCGTCGAAGATCTGTGACGCCGCAATGCGCGTCGCTGACGGTGACCTCGGTGCGCGTACCGGTGTGATCCGCTCCGACGAGCTCGGCGAGGCAGCTGCGATGTTCGACAAGATGGTCGACCGGCTCGACGCCATCGAGCAGGAACGAGCCGTGATGCTCTCGGCGATCTCGCACGATCTGCGCACACCGCTCGCAGCACTACGCGCCTCGGTCGAGGCGATTCGCGATGGTGTCGCACCCGACCCCGATGCCTACCTGTCCGGCATGGAACGACAGATCCAGGCACTGGCATCGTTGGTCGACGACCTGCAGCTCCACAGCCGTATCGTCAGCGGCACGATCGGGATGACACGCACACACCTCGACCTCACCGAGCTCGCCGACGAGGCGATGGAAACGCTTCGTCCGCTGGCGGAGTCCCGCCGGGTGGCCCTGCTGCTCGAGGCCGACGAACGGGTGACCGTCGATGCCGACGCATCGCAGCTCGCCCGAGTGATCCGCAATCTCCTCGAGAACGCGATCCGGCACGCGCCCGACGACTCGGTGGTGCTGGTGCAGGTCGATTCGACCTCGCAGCTCGCCACCCTGCGGGTCGTCGACGAGGGCGAAGGGTTCCCAGCCGACTTTCGCGAGCGCGCCTTCGAGCCGTTCACCCGGGCCGACCCTGCGCGTGATCTTCGCACCGGCACCGCCGGGCTCGGGCTGTCGATCGCGCGGGGCATCGTGACCGCGCACGGCGGCACGATCGGTATCGCCGACGGTCCGGGCGGCGTGGTCGAGCTGGCGCTACCCGTCTGAGAGAGGCGATTCCTGCTGCGGCGCAGTGTCGCTCCACGACGCCGCCGCCTCGGTCAGCCCATCGATCAGCGACTCGGTGTGCGGCGTCAGACCGGGTCCCTCCCAGTCCCACCAGAGCGGGCTCGACCCGCGGACGCGGGGCGGCAGTTCGATCTGTACGCCGCCGTCGCGTGGCAGGTTCACGGGGTTTGCGGGATGGAGCCCGCGAAGTGGTTGGGGGATCGCGTCGATCTCCGTTCGGATGTCGTACGCAGGCAGGTTCCGCCGGAGCGAGTGGCCGACGTGTTCGGCGAAGGGGCGGTTGCCGCCGCCGAGCAGCAGCGATCCGAACAGCCCGCGGCGGCCGTAGCCGTGCACGGTGATCACGATGTCGACGTGCTCGACGAAGGTTGCCAGTGCCTCGGACTCGTCGGGGTTGACCTTGATCGACGACAGGTGCTCGCGCATGCCGGGCGGCTGGATCACGCTGTAGCACGAGGCCGACGCCTGTTCGGCTGCTCGTCGGGCGATCACGTCGGTCATCGCCTCGAGTGCGCCGCCGTGATAGGCCATGAAGCCCACGCGACCGCGCAGTTCGCTGACCTCTTCGACTCCTGGCTGCGCGAGGAGGGTGGCGAAGGCGGACATCGACCCATGATCGCAGCAACTCGGCCCTAAGGTGATGTCGATGTTGGTGTGGATGGACCTGGAGATGACCGGACTCGATCACACGTCCGACGTGATCGTCGAGATCGCGACGATCGTGACCGACGACGAGCTGACGATCATCGCCGAGGGACCGGACCTCGTGGTGCACCAGTCCGATGACGTCTTGGCCCGGATGGACCCGTTCGTGGTCGACATGCACACCAAGTCGGGCCTCCTCGATCAGATCAAGGCCTCCGAGATCACCCTCGAGGCGGCCGGCGCCGCAACGCTCGACTTCATCAAGCAGCACGTCCCCGAGGCTGCGACCGTGCCGTTGTGCGGCAACTCGATCGGCACCGATCGCCGGTTTCTCGCGGCGTACCTCCCGGACATCGAGGACTACCTCCACTACCGCTCGATCGACGTCTCGAGCGTGAAGGAACTCGTCAAGCGGTGGTACCCCGGCATCGACGCCGACCGTCCCCGCGGTCACGGTTCGCATCGGGCGCTCGACGACATCCGTGAGTCGATTCGTGAGATGGCGTACTACCGCGAACACGTCTTCGTCACGGCCGGGTCCGACGGTTCCGCCGTCGATGCCGGGCCGGCCGACGACGGCGCTGCCGGCCCACGCCCGGAATAGGGACCATTGGCCGTATCGCCGCCATACCCGCGGGGGTACGTTCGGGTGGAGACAACCCAGCAAGAGTTCGCGATCGTCCGCTTCGAAAGATGTCCTTGGAGAGCGGTGATCGTCTGATGGAGGTTCGGGTCCTCCAATCCCCGACCCTCCTCGCCGTCTGCCGGAACCGATAGGTTCCGGCAGATGCGCGCAGTCGTCCTTCGCTCCCATGGTGGCCCCGAGGTGTTGACCATCGAGGAGGTCGACGATCCCACGCCAGGCCGTGACGAGATCGTCATCGACGTCGAGCACACGGCGATCAACCGTGCCGACATCCTCCAGCGCATGGGCATGTACCCCGATCCACGCAACCAGCCGCTCGAGATCCCTGGACTCGAGTACTCCGGCATCGTGTCCGGAGTCGGTGCCGACGTCACGGGCTGGTCGGTCGGCGATCGGGCGATGGGAATCGAAGCTGGTGGCTGCTACGCCGAGAAGGTCGTCACCCATGCCCGACAGGCACTGCCTGTTCCCGCTGCCGTCGCCTCCACCGACGCCGCAGCGGTGCCCGAGGTGTTCCTGACTGCCTGGGACGCGCTCGTCGTACAGGGCGGACTCACCAGCGGCCGGTGGGCGCTGGTCCACGCGGGCGCATCGGGGGTCGGCACGGCCGGGATCCAGATCGCCAAGGCGATCGGCGCCCGGATTGCGGTCACCTGTTCCGCCGGGAAGATGGACTCGTGTCGGTCACTCGGCGCGGACGTCGTACTGGAGCGCAGCCCGTCCGATTGGCTCGGTGCCCTCGACGAGGCGGTGCCCGGCGGAGTCGACGTCGTGCTCGACGTGATCGGCGGCGACGAGACCGACCGGAACCTCGCTGCGGTGGCGATGGACGGCACGATCGTGCAGGTCGGGCTGATGGGCGGCGCCAAGGCGTCGGTCAACGTCGGGCTGATCCTGGCGAAGCGCATCACCTGGATCGGCACGACGTTGCGAGCACGCCCCGTCGAGCGCAAGCTCGCGCTCAGCCAACGGTTCATCGCCGAGATGCTCCCGCTGTTCGACAGCGGTGCGATGCGCCCGGTGATCGACTCGCGCTACGCCCTCGATGACATCGCCGACGCGCACCGGCACATGGAAGCCAACGCCAACGTCGGCAAGATCCTGATCGATCTCTGAGTCGGTTGCCCGTTCAGTCGGGGCGCGCAGCCACCGACCGCTGTTTCCACGTCACGTCTCGTCGGAACACCATGGCGAACAGACTGCGCAGGAAGATCCAGACGAACACTGCCACCGCCAGCGGGTACAGCAGCGCCGTGAGCGGATGCATCGAGCCGGCTCGGCGACCGAGAACCCAGAACTGCGCGGCGCTCAACGGGTACACCAGCGGCTCGGCGAGCCAGCCACCGGCCAGCGACCACACCCACAACGCAACGGCGACCGACAGCCACCATGGCGCGAAGCGCGTGCCGGTGGCGATGCTGCGGGTCCAGCCCTGCACGAGTTGACCGAGGCCGTCGGGATACATCCTGAACGCCGTGTCGGGCCGGCCCGAGTAGAGCTGTGAGCTTCCGACCGCCTGCGCGAGACCGATGTCCTCGGTGTGCATCGTGCGCACGGCACGATGTCCGCCCGCCTCGTCGTAGACCGATCGCTCGACCGCCAACACCGGGCCGAATGCCATCGTTGCAGCCGCTCGTGACCCGGCCGCGGTGAAACCTCCCGTGCCCATCAGGGCGGTGATGTTGGCGAGGAGGCTCGCCTGCTCGACCCACCGTCCCGTCTGGTGCCACGGCTGCATCGAGACGACCGACGCGGGTGCGGCCGAGCAGGCAGCGGCCATGCGATCGAGGAGGTCGGGTGCCGGCCGAACGTCGGCATCGACGAAGAGCAGCAGCGGCGCGTCGGTCGAGCCTGCGCCATGCCAGCAGGCGTGCGGTTTGCCCAGCCAGCCGTCGGGGAGATCGGGAGGCGTGACGACGTGCGCGCCGAGCCTCGTCGCCACGTCGGCGGTCGCATCGGTCGAGTGATCGTCGACGACGACGAGCTCGTCGCCCGTCTGCAGCTGAGCGACGAGCGTCGGGAGGAGGTGTGGCAGCGCGCCGGCTTCGTTGCGTGCCGGGATCACGATCGCGACGGCCGGACGATCGGCGGCCGCCACCGCTGCCGGCAGCGGGCGGAGCCGCCACAGCAGGAACCACCCGAGGGTCCAACCAATGGCGAACAGCACGACATCCACGCGCTCACTCTTGTCGGCGTGCCGGTGACCGGCAAACGTCCGAGTCGCGAATTTCTCCGATCTCGGAGAAACTTCCTTGACCCAACGTGCCCGAACGTGGTTGGGTGTCAATCCGGGTCAGCACTTCGGCGCCCGCGACGACACGAGAGGAACCATGATGAGCATCACGCCCACGGTCATCATCGCCTCGGCCTCGCCGCGCCCGTATGCAGTCCAGTGCTCGACTTCCGATGTCGGTTCGCTCTTCGGCGCGTCGTTCGGTGCGGGTTGGGTGTGCGGCGATCACATGTCGACCGAGCACAACCCGACCACCGTCGCCACCGAGTCGAAGCGACTCGGCCCCGGCTCCCTCGCAGGAGTTCTGACGTAAGACCAACGTCAGATCACCTCTCACGAGGCCGCCGGGTTCCGACCCGGCGGCCTTTTTGGTTTTCCGGCCCAGCTCTCCCCACCCATCCCATCAACCACATCACCCGAAAGGCATCAGCAATGACACTCACCGAAGCACCCCACACCGGCACTCACACCGTCATCCGCACCGGCGCTGCACCCAGCGTCGACAACTTCGAACAGGAACACAGCACCATGCACGACTCCAAGCTCATCGGGCCCTCCGGCTCGGCACTGCTCGAACCGCGAGAACCCGACAGTCCGAGACCGCCCGGCGAGGAGGCGGTCCGACGGCCGGTCGCGCGCTGCGCGGACGGCCACGGCACCCTCAGCGCCCTGTTCTTCTCCGACAACGTCATCGACATCGCGAGAGCGAAGGCGATGTGCGGCCTGTGCCCGCTGCAGGCCGAGTGCCTCGCCGGCGCGCTCGAGCGGGAAGAGCCGTGGGGCGTCTGGGGCGGTGAGCTGCTCTCGGGCGGCCGGATCATCGCCAACAAGCGGCCCTGCGGCCGGCCGCCGAAGCACCCACGTCCGGAGATGGTGATCGACGAACTGGGTCCGGTCGCGGTGGCCTGACGCCGCCGTGGGCGCCGCGCGCCGGCGTTTGTGTGGCAGTTCGGGTGACCCCCCACACCCGAACTGCCACGCAAACGCAGCCGGCGCAGGTGCTGATGAACGAATGCGAACAACGCACGGGGCGAATCGGCGGCTGCAGGCGGTGTCAGTAGCCTCGAAGACGTGAACATTCGTCCTCGCCTCCTCATCGGGTCGCTGGTCGTGGCGCTCGCGGTGATCGGTGCCTTCGTCTGGGCCCAGAGTTCCGCCGACAACGACACCGACCTCGATGCAGCGTTGGACGACCCGAGCGCCGTGGTGACGTTCCCGAACGATGGCCTCGGCAACGACGACGTGCAGGGCGATCCGTTCCCCGACGTCGTGCTGCTCGACCGCGACGACAACGACGTCACCACCGCCGACCTGCTGGGCGAACCACTGGTGGTCAACCTCTGGTACTCCACCTGCCCGCCGTGCGCCAAGGAACTGCCCGACTTCGCCGAGGTCGACGCCGAAACCGACGACGCCCGATTCATCGGCGTCAACACCCTCGACTCGGTCGAAGTGATGGAACGATTCGCCGGCGAACGAGGTGTCGAGTACGACCTGTTCCGCGACGAGTTCGCCGACCTGGCCGACTCCATTGGTGCCACCGCCATGCCGATCACGCTGTTCGTCACCTCCGCCGGCACGATCGTGGAGCAGACCGGAGCGCTCGATGCCGACGAGCTGCGCGGCAAGGTCGCCGACCTGCTCGCTGCCGACCAGGGGTCCGCATGAGCCTGTCGTTCATCCGTGGCATGGTCGCAGCGGTGAACCCGTGCGGGTTCATCCTCCTGCCCACCTATCTCATGTACTTCCTCGGCATGCAGGGCACGATGCCCGGCACGCAACGCGCCACGATGCGACGCGCCGTGATCGTGAGCGCAGCGGTGTCGACCGGTTTCCTGTCGGTCTTCCTCGTCGCCGGCGTGATCTCCTACAACTTCACCAACTGGATCAACGAGAACGCCAAGTACGCCACCGGCGCGATCGGCGTGGCACTGCTCGTGCTCGGCATCGCAATGCTCTTCGGCTACAAGCTGCCCTTCATGACCCCGAGGATGGACACCGGCGGCGACGGGCCGAAGCAGACCGTCGGCGCCATGTTCGTGTACGGCATCGCCTATGCGGTGGCGTCGATCGGTTGCACGATCGGGCTGTTCATCGCCACGGTGTTCAGCACCACCCGGCGCGACGGCCTGGTGTCGGGCGTCGGCAACATGCTCGCCTACGGCGCCGGCATGGCACTGTTGGTGAGCGCACTGACCATCGCCCTGGCGTCGGCGAACACCGGCCTGCTCAAGGTGCTGCGTGGGAGCTTGCAGTACGTCGACCGGATCGCTGCGTTCTTCGTCACGCTCTCGGGTCTGTACCTGCTCTGGTACTTCTACTGGGTCGACATCCGTGAGGAGGGCGACCCGATCACCGACTGGGCGCTCGAACGTCAAGCCCAGGCCACGGTGTTCCTCAGCGACCACTGGCAGATCGTCGGCCTCGTGATGGCCGGTATCGTCGGCGCCGCGATGCTGTACGCCTGGTCGCGGCCCAACGCTGCGATCGATGCGCCAGATGCGACCGCCGACGAGTCATCTGCGACCGCCGACGAGCCGTCGTCGACCGGCACCACCTGAGCAACCAGTCGGAGCCGGGCCACCCGGCGAGATGTCAGAGATAGCTGAGCGCTCGAGCCTGTGCGGTCAACTCGTCTCGATGGTCGGGGTGGGCAACGGCGATCAGGTTGCGGGTCCGCTCGCGGATCGAACGGCCCCGCAGTTCGGCGACACCCCACTCGGTGACGATCTTGTCGACGGTGTTCTTCGGAGTCGTCACCACGTCGCCGGCCGCGAGCTGCGGCACGATGCGTGAGGCGCCGTGCGACGTCGTCGAGTGCGACACCACGAACCCCTGGCCACCTTCGGAGTAGGCAGCGCCGCGAGCGAAGTCGTTCTGGCCGCCGGACGACGAGTAGTACTGGCCGCCGATCGTCTCCGAGGCGCACTGGCCGAGGAAGTCGACGGTGAGGGTGGCGTTGATCGACACGAAGTTGCGTTCGTTCGCGATGATGCGCGGGTCGTTCACGTAGCGAACGGCGTGCAGCTCGATCGCGGTGTTCTCGTGGAGGAACTCGTGCAATCGGCGCGTGCCGAGCGCGAACGTACCGACCACCTTGGTGCGGTTGAGCCGCTTGCGCACCCCGTTGACCACACCGGACTCCATCAGGTCGATGACGCCGTCGGACACGAGCTCGGTGTGCACGCCGAGGTCCTTGTGCTCGGACAGCGACGCCATGATGGCGTTCGGGATCGCGCCGATGCCGGTCTGGATCGTCGCACCGTTCGGGATGCGTTCGGCGACCAGTTCCGCGATGCGGCGGTCGGTGTCGCCGGGCGCTGCCGGCGGCACTTCGATGAGCGGCCGATTGCTCTGGCACCAGCCGACCACCTGCGACACGTGGACCTGGTTGCGGCCGAACGTGCGCGGCATGTCGTCGGTGACCTCGAGGAAGAACCGGCCGCGGCCGATGAAGCTCGAGGTGTAGTCGGCCGACACGCCGAGCGAGAAGTAGCCATGACGGTCAGGTGGGGAAGCAGCAGCGATCACCAGCGGATCCTCGGTGCGCATCCTCATCAACGCGTAGACCTCGGAGAAGTGTGCGGGCACCAAGCCGATGGCCCCGCTCTTGAAGTGCTGGCGGGTGATGTGCGACAGGAAGTACGAGATGTGCTTGAGGCGCGTGCCGTAGGCGCCGTGCAGATACGGCCGATCGTGGATGGCGTGCATCTGGTGCACCCGGACCTCGTCGATCCGCGGATCGTCCGCTGCCGCAGCCGCGTCGATCTGCTCCATGACGGCAGTCGCTTCGCCGTTGCCGAGCGGCACGATGATCTGGGTGCCGGGGGTGATGTGTTCGAGCACATCGGCGGGTTGATTGGGGGCGTGCAGGGGAGCGGCGTTCATGCCTCCACGGTAGGTCGCCCTGGCTCGATCGAAACCCGACAGTGTCGGTTCGCTACCGTCGTCCGAACATGACCGGCCCCGTGACCAACCCACCCGCCCGCACCCCGATCGATCCGGAACTCGTACCGGTCAAGCCGGCCGCAACGGTGATGCTGGTGCGCGATGCCCCCGACGGTGAGCCCGGCGTCGAGGTCTTCATGTTGCGCCGCACGACCAGCGCCGTGTTCGGCGCCGGGATGTACGTGTTTCCGGGTGGTCGGGTCGACGGCGTCGACGGCGCCGACGACATCGCGCCCTTCTGCCGTGGCCTCGATGATGCCGGCGCCAGCGAGCAACTGGGGATCGACCGGGGTGGTCTCGCCTACTGGGTGGCTGCCATCCGCGAGTGCTTCGAGGAGGCGGGAGTGCTGCTCGCGCAGCGGCGCGACGGTGGACCGCTCGAGTTGCGAAACGAAGATCGCCACGAGATCCACGATCGCGACAGCTCGCTCTCGCTGGTGGCACTGTGCCGACGCGACGATCTCGTCCTCGACCTGTCGACGACGCACTACGTCGATCACTGGATCACGCCGATCGGCGAACAGCGTCGATTCGACACCCGGTTCTTCCTGGCCGAGATGCCGAGCGATCAGGAGCCACTGCACGACGACAAGGAGACCGTCGACAGTCTCTGGGTGCGGCCCGCCGAGGCGCTGCGGATGCAGGCCGACGGTGAGTTGATGATGATGCCACCGACGATGGCGAACCTGCGTTTCCTCGAGCCGCACACCACGGCAGCTGCAGCCCTGGCCGCCGGCGCTGCGATCGAGCGGCCGCCATGCATCCTGCCGAAGATCCGACGAGACGCCGACGGTGGCATCGTCGGCGTCGCCATGCCCGGCGACTCCGACTACGACGCCCTGTGACGTCCGGCGTCCGACACCGGCGTCGACACCAACGTCAGGTCGGGCGGGCCACGCTGACGGGGGTGATCGCCTCGAACTCGTGGGCGGTGCAGCCGGCCAGGTCGACGTCGACCGGCGGCGCCGGTGGTGCGATGTCGGTGAGGATCTGCCGGGCGATCGAGCGGAAGGCGTCGGCGGCAGCACCGTTGCCGCCGAGCGACACGGGGTCGCCGGCGTCGCCGCCCGCGGCAACTGCCGCTTCGAGCGGTACCTGACCGAGCAGTGGTGCATCGATCGCTCGTGCGAGTGCGTCGCCACCGCCCGAGCCGAACAACG
>CAWKCN010000002.1:0-56105 GCA_963848145.1 Ilumatobacteraceae bacterium | reverse complement strand
CCAGCGCCATCAGCAAGTTCGCACCGTCCTGGTGAGCTCGACGAGGCGTCGGCTCAGTCGGAGCGGCGACGCGGCCGGAGCGTCGTGGGCAGGCGCAGCGTGATCACCGACAGCGCCAGGATCACCGGATAGATCTCGAGACGTCCGAGCAGCATCTGTGCCATTGCGATCGCCCGGCCGGGAGCCGGAATCGAGAGGAAGTCGTTGGCATGGTCGAGCGACCCGAGACCCGGCCCGACGTTGCCGAACGCCGTCGCCGACGACGACAGCGACGTGATCATGTCGGGGCCGGTGGCCGAGATCAGTACCGCGCCACCGCCGAAGATCGCCAACGCCATGATCATGAATCCGACGACACGTCGGGCCACGTCGTCGGGCAGGATGCCGTTGCCGACGCGAACCGGACGCACCAGATGCGGATGCAGGTGTCGCAGCGCCTCACGATGGGCGAAGCTGGCGATCGCCATGACGCGCACGAGCTTCACGCCGCCCGCCGTCGAACCGGCCATCGCACCGATGGGCATCAGGAACAGCAGCACGAGCTGCGTGGTCTGGCTCCACAGGCCGTACTCGGTGGTGACATAGCCGGTGGTGGTCACCGTGGAGGTCGTGGTGAACAGTGCGTCGCGGAACCCAGCCGCCTGGCCACCGTCGTTGCCCGACGCCACGAACGCCCACAGTGCCACCGCGGCGACCATCAGCAGATAGACGCGGAACTCCGACGACCGCAGCAGCGGCTTCGGATCGCGCTTCAGCGCTCGGTAGTACAGCGTGAAGCTGCCCCCGGCGAGCAGCATCGCCAGGATGCAGATCCACTCGATCAGCGCCGAGTCGAACGCTCCGATCGAGTCCTGATACGGCGAGAACCCTCCGGTCGACACGGTGGTGAAACTGTGCGACACCGCGTCGTACAAGCTCATCCCGGCCGCTGCGTAGAGCCCGATCAACACGATCGTGAATCCGACGTAGACCGCCCACAGCCGCCTTGCGGTCTCTCGCACCCTCGGCGTGAGGCGTTCGCCGGTCGGTCCAGGGGCTTCGGCAGCGAGCAGGCTCATCCCGCCGGAGCCGACCGTGGGCAGCACGGCCACGACCAGCACGATCACGCCCATGCCCCCCATCCACTGGGTGGTCGAGCGCCAGAACAGCAGGCCCTGCGACGTTCCCTCGATGTCGGGCATCACCGTGGCCCCCGTGGTGGTGAAACCCGAGATCGACTCGAAGAGGGCGTCGTCGATCCGCTCGAACTGCCCGGTGAGGACGTAGGGAATGGCGCCCGCGACCGCCATTGCGATCCAGGCGAGCGTGACCGTGGTGAACACGTCGAGGATGCGGATCTGCTTCGGCACGATCGTGACCCGCCACATCACCGAGCCCACGGCCCACACGACGATGCCGACGGCGAGCAACACCAGGACGTCGGGGCCGCCATCGATGGCATCGACGACGCCCGACGCTGCGATGCCGACCCCGACGACAGCGATCGTGAGACCGACCACGTTCGCAACGAGCGACGAGTACCGCCCAGGCGACAGCAGCCGTTCGCCGCGAGATCCGAACCACGACACGCTGCCGGTCGAAGGGGTCGGAAGGGTCACGCCGAAAAGGCCTTGCGGGTGACCGCCAGCGCGTCGGGACGCGAGAAGACGACCACGTTGTCACCGGCGTGCAGCAGTGTGTGTCCGCGTACGATCTCAGCGGTGCCGTCCTGACGGGTCACCGCACCCAACAGCACCGAGTGACGCAGGTGCAGGTCGGCGACGAGCGTTCCGTCGGCCGAGCTGCCCGCCTCGATCTCGAACTCGTTGACCTCGACGTCACTCTCGAGGAAGGTCGCCACCGAAGCGGTGCCACCGCGGATGTGGCGGAGCACCGCGTTGGCCGACGCGGTGCGCGGGCTGAGTGCTGCGTCGATCCCGAACTGGCGCACGAGCGGCAGCAGCGACAACCGGTGCAGCACCGCCACCGTGAACGCCTCGCCTTCGGCGGCGGCGTATGCGCACGCCAGCACGTTCGATGCGTCATCGCCGGTTGCGGCGATCACCAGGTCCATCCGGGCGACCGACTCCTCGAGCAGCAGTTCGGTGTCGGCGATGTCCCCCTGCACGACGGTGACCCGAGGCAGCCGCTCGCTGAGCGCTTTCGCCCGAGTCGGGTCGTTCTCGACCAACGCAACGGTGGCGCCTTCGCTCTGCAGCCGTTCGGCGACGCGGGTACCGATCGCCCCGCCGCCGAGCACCATCACCCGGCGCGCCTGTCGGGTGGCTGCACCGAGCAGCTCGAGGATCTCCCGGCGCGCCGTACGGGTGGTGAGCACCCGCACGTGGTCGCCCGCCTCCAGGACCTGGTCGCCGCGGGGAATGACGGTCTCGCCATCGCGGGTCAGCGCACCGAACAGGAACTTCCAGTCCGGCTCGAACGATCGGCCGATCTCGGCCAGATCGTGGCCGATGAACGGCGACGACTCACCGATCACGGCACCGAGCACCAGCAGCTCGCCGTTCGACATCGGATACACCTCGTCGGCACCCGACACGTGAGCGAGCTCCATGATCTCGTCCGCGGTGTCCGCATCGGGGTCGATGATCACGTCGGCGCCCATCGTCTCGAGGAGGTTCTCGCCGAGCGGGCCGCGCAGTTCCTCGGTCTGGATCCGAACGACGGTCTGTTCGACGCCGAACTCCTTCGCCAGCAGCGAGGCGAGCAGGTTGACCTCGTCGTTCTGCGTCACGCCCGCCAGCAGGCCCGCCTTCTCGATACCCGCCGCCCGAAGCGTCGACGGCACCGCGGCGTTGCCGACGACCACCTGCACATCGAGCTCGGCGCCGATCGCCGAGGCGATGACCTCGTTCTGTTCGACGACCACGACGTCGTTGCCCTCGGCTCCGAGGCGTTGGGCGAGGTACCAGCCGACCTCACCGGCACCGACGATCACGACATGCATGTCCCCAGCCTGCCTGATCAGGCCTCCCGAACGCGAACGTCACACACGCGGCGACCCGACGCTGACATCAGGTCGGGCACCGGGCGGCGCGTCAGGCCGTGACGGAGACCGATTCGAGCAACGCCACCGGAGCAGCTCGTAGAGCTGCGGTGGCGTCGGAGTCGGGGAAGTCGTCGCAGCACGCCTCGGCCCGCTCGACGAAATCGCGTGCCGTGGCAACGGCCGAGGCGAGTCCGTCGTTCGAGCGGACGATCTCGAGCGCCTGCGCCTGTGCGGCAGCGTCGAGCGGCGACCCGAGCAACTCGGCCAACTCTGCAGAGGCAGCGGTCTCGAGCGCCAGCGTGCGAAGCACCGGAAGCGTGTAGACACCCTCGACCATGTCGTGACCGGCAGGCTTGCCGAGCTGCTCGTCGGTGGCGGTGATGTCCAAGATGTCGTCGACGATCTGGAAGACGGTGCCGTACGCGTTGCCGTACTCGGTGAGCGCGTCGATCACCGGGCGGTCGTGGCCGGCGACGATGCCGCCGATGCGCGCTGCGGTGCCGTACAGCGATGCCGTCTTGCCGTGGATCGAGGCGAGATAGCTGGACTCGGTACGCGAGCGGTCGTAGGTGTGGCGCAGTTCCTCGATCTGGCCTTCGCACAACCAACCGATCGTGCGCGCCAACAACCCGGCGATCTCGGTCCCGAGCGACGCAGCGATCTCCGAGGCCCGGGACAACAAGAAGTCGCCCGCGAGGATCGCCTGCAGGTTGCCCCACTTCGCGTTGACCGTCTCGACACCGCGGCGGGTGTCGGCTTCGTCCATGACGTCGTCGTGGTACAGCGAACCGAGATGCACGAGTTCGCAGGCAACGCCGCCGCGCACCACATCGAGCGTCGCGGGCGAACCGAAGATCTGCGCACCTGCAACGGCCAGCACCGGCCGCAGACGTTTGCCACCAGCGACGATCAGGTGCGATGCGATCTCGTTGAGATACGCGTCGGGAGTGACCACCGCGGCGTGCATCGCGTCCTCGATGCGCTGACGGTCGATGCTCATCGACGGAAGGGTCAACAACGGCGATGCACCGTTGGGAGCAAGCACCTCTTCCTGGGACACGGCCGACAGGCTAGGCGCGACCGGGCGAGGACACACGAGCGAGCACCGAGAGCGCGATGCTGCACCCCAGGTCGGCCGGACGCCGACTGACCCCTATCCTGGTCGACATGTCTGTGACGGCCACCGCTCCTGCGATCCTGCCGAAGGCGAACGAGGCGTGTTGGTGCGGCAGCGGCCGCAAGTACAAGCGCTGCCACAAGAAGTCCGAGGGTCGGATCCTGCCGGGTCTGGTCACACCGATGCGCACCGTTCCCGACACCATCGCACGCCCTCCCTACGCCGACACCGGCGAGGTCGTCGCCTGGGACGAACCGCGCATCAAGAGCCCCGACACCATTCGAGCGATGCGACACGCCGGCAAGGTCGCCGCCGAGGTGCTGCGTCTCGCCGGCGACATGGTCGCCCCCGGGGTGACCACCGAAGAGATCGACGTCTACGTCCACGACCTGTTCGTCGAGCGGGGCGCGTACCCGTCCACGATCAACTACCACGGCTACCCGAAGGCGTGCTGCACGTCGCTGAACGAGGTCATCTGCCACGGCATCCCCGATTCGCGCCCACTGCAGGACGGTGACATCTGCAACATCGACGTCACCGGTTGGATCGGCGGCGTCCACGGCGACACCAACGCCACGTTCTTCGTGGGCGACGTCGACCCCGAGAGCCGGCAACTCGTCCAGGTCACCGAGGAGTGCACCTGGCACGGCATCGAGGCGGTCAGGCCGGGCCGTCCGATCAGCGACATCGGCCGCGCGATCGAAGACCACGCCAAGAAGTACCGCTACGGCGTCGTGCGCGCCTTCGTGGGCCACGGCATCGGCGAGCAGTTCCACACCGACATCCAGGTGCTGCACTACTACGACTCGCGGGCCTCCACGATCATGCGTCCCGGCATGACGTTCACGATCGAGCCGATGATCACGCTCGGCACCGTCAACTACAAGGTGTGGGACGACGACTGGACGGCGGTGACCGCCGACGGCAAACGCACCGCGCAGTTCGAGCACACCATCCTCGTCACCGAGGACGGCTGCGACGTGCTCACGGGTGGGCCGGGCGCGGCGAGCCCGACGGCTCCGTGGAACCGTTGACCGACTGACGGCCCGCCTGGGCGGCAGACACCGGCGCAACGAACAGCCACCAGAGCGCCAGGCCGACGAGCGACACGCCGCCGGCCAGCGCCGCTGCGGTGACGAACCGGTCGAGCCAGAACGGCGCCGACGTCGGGATGATCGCTGCCGAGAGCCCGTCGATCTTCACGAAACCCCAGATGGCCAGCTCGGCCCCGACGAGCAGCAACGCTGCATCGGCCGCGAATCGAGAGTTGCGCATCGCCAGCACGAGCCCGATCGACGTCGAGACGACAGCGATCAGGGGCAGGACGAACCAGACCGTTCTCGGGTCGGTCGCTGCCGGCAACGACAGGAACTGTGCGAGCCCGACGGCGAGCGCCACCAGTACCAGCGGGACCGCCGCGAACAGCGGCGGGAGATGGCGGCCTCGCAGGAACCACGCACCGAGACCGACGCCGACCCCGGCGACGAGACCCAACACCATCGGCACGGGTGACGGCGCGGGCTGCCACGTGCTGATCACGGTGACCTCGACGGTGTCTCCGTCGACGACGATCGGGATGACGGCTTCGAGGATCTGATCGCCGGCGGACAGGCCGAACGGGCGTGCGCTCTGCATCCAGTGTGCACGGTGGTCGTGCCACGCCCAGGAGCCGCCGGCGCCGACTTCCTTCCAACTCGGTTCGGCGTCGGCACGCGCTCCGGCGGGGACACCGTCGGTGCCGAAGCGGTCGGCGTTGAGATACGTGGCCGGCGAGTTCTGATTCTCGAGCACCGCCCCGTCCGGTCTGAACCACAGGTAGTCCTCGCCTTCGTAGCCGAGCACGATCGCCTCGGTGCCCGCTTCGACCTGCATCTCGAAGAACGAGTCGCCGCCGATGATGCCGACGTCGATCGTCGACGTCGACGGCTCGACCGAGCGGACCTCGGACAGGTAGTCGGTGGGCCCGGCCGGATCGGCGAACGCCGGCGTGGCAACGGCCACCGCCAGCCCCATGCCGGTGACCACACCGGTCAGGATCCTGCGCAGCCGAACTGTGCGGCTCATGCGTTCACGACGAGGACCAGCTGGCCGCTGGGGTGCACGGTGCAGACGCCCTCGAACTCACCAGGGGTGGAGAACCGTTGGGTGAGCGTCTCGTTGGCTCCGACGAAGAACGGCCCGACCGTGTGACCACGATCGTCCTGGTTCTCGATGCGGATCGTGTCACCGACGTTCACCTCGAGTTCCGCCGGGAGGATCTCGAGCGGCGTACCGGCATCGAGCGCTTCGCCGGCGCCCACCGGGATCACGTACTCGAGCGTGGCGGACTCGGCGACGGTCACCGCCTCGGTCTGGGGTTGTGAGCTGTCGTCACCACATGCGACCGCTGCGACGGCGAGCAGTCCGGTGAGGAGCGCGGCGATCATCGTCCGCAGTGGCGATGACACCGCCGGCGATCGGCTCATGTCGCGGCCTGCGCCGCGAACAGTTGCTCGACGTCGGCAGCCATCTCCGACGACGACGTGCCGAAGGGCCACGTCACCACGAGACGCCCCTGGTCGTCGACCAGGTACAGGAATCCGCTGTGAGAGACCTCGATGTCGCCCTCGTCACCGGTGGTGACGTCGTAACTCACCCCGAACGGTTCCGCAGCAGCAGCCAGGCGGTCGGCATCGATGGTGCCGGCAGCCGCTGCGTCGGCCACGAAGCTCTCGACGTAGCCGGGGAGGAGTTCGTTGTCGCGATCGGGGTCGACGGTCACCATCACCGTGCTGACCTGCGCCGCGAGATCCTCGGGGAGGCGCCGCATGGTGACCGCCCAGTCGGCCATCGTGGTCGGGCACACATCGGGACAGTTCGTGTAGCCGAAGTACACCGACTGGAACCCGCCGGGCTCCGCTCGGAAGACGAGGTCGGTTCCGGGTTCGGTGAGCGACGGCAGGGTCGTGGCATCGACGACGGGCGCCGGGTCGCGCACGATCCCGGCGAGTTCGCGTGCACCGGCGTCGTCGGTGGCAGTCTCAGCGGTCACCGACGGAGCCGTGGGTTCCGCCGAGCCGTCGTCGCTCCCGCAGCCGAGCAACACCAGCGCCGCAGCGACGGCGAGGCCGGCGGCGTACTTCGTGCGATCGATTCGTTGAGGTTGCATGGGGGGAGTCTCCGCCTGCTCACCCATCGGCGAGCGTTTCGATGTAGGCGACGATGTCGGCGATCTCGGCATCGCTCAGGCTATTGGCCGGCATCCTCAGGTTGTAGTCGGCAACCAACTGCGCTCCGGGATCTGCGATCGACGTGACCAGATACGCCGTGTCGGCAACCACGGTGGTGCCGTCCGCCAGCAACACGTCGGCGCCGGCGAGGCCGACGAGCGCGGGCCCGGCCCCGCCACCGAAGTCCTGACCATGGCAACCAGCGCACCCCATGCTCCGCGCCAACTGCTCACCACGCACGGCATCGCCACCGCTGCCACCGCCCGCTGATGTTCCAACCGGCGCCTGGATCGTCGCCGCTGCGCCGTCGCCCTCACCGCCATCGTCACCGCAAGCGGCTGCGGCGACGGCCAGACAGAGTGTCGCCACCGTCGCGACCGCAAGGCTGGCGCCCTGCCGGCGTCGGGATGTTCCTCGTTCCGTCACGTTCTCACCCGTCCTTGTGTCGTCTCGTGGGTCGCCTCGCCGCACTCTCGACGATCGCCACCCGTTGCCTGTTCACGGTCGTCCGCCGCACGGTCCTGGTTCCCGGCCGTTCACTCGGGTTCCCGGGAGGGCTCAGAGCGCAACCGTTTCGTCCGCATCAGGTTCGCGCAGCATCTCCACCAAGTCAGATCGTGCTCTGGCAACACGCGACCGGACCGTGCCGATCGGCACGTCGAGCACCTCGGCAGCTTCGTCGTACTGCAACCCGAGCACCTGGGTGAGCACGAACGCACTCCGACGATCGTCGGAGAGCGTCGCCAGGACCTCGTCGAGATCGACCCTCCCCGATCGATCCGGATCGATCACCGAACCGTCGAGCGAGCCCGCCGTGGTGTTGCTGAGTACGGCGCGGTCGAGACGACGCCGGCGTGTGGCGCGCCGGGCGTGGTCGGCACAGGTCCGCCGGGCGATCGTCAACAACCAGCCTCGTGCAGCCCCCTCCGCGCGGAACCGGTGGATCGAGCCGATCGCCCGCTCATAGGTCTCCTGGGCGAGGTCGTCGGCGTACTCGACGTCGCCGAGGTACCGACACACCCGCCAGACGTCGGCCTGCGTCTCGGCCACGAACCGCTCGAGCGCGACTCGATCACCGTCACGAGCAGCGACCAGCAACCGGGTCAAATGGTCCACGCCGCCAGTCTCGCAGCGCGTGACGCCGACGACGCAGTGACCAATGTCCATATTCGCCACCCGTGCCAGGAACCATTCGCTCCCACGCGACGACCACAACACCCATGGAGTCCACCGAATGCGAGACCGTTCGTGAGGTGCTGTCTGCCCGCGCCGACGGGGAGGCATCGATCGACGAGATCGCCGCCGCAGACGACCACATCAGCAACTGCCCGACTTGCGAGCGCTTCGCGGCCGACATGGCCAGCATCGACCGCATGGTCCGTGTTCGCCCCGCCGAACCGGTTCCGAGCTTGGTGGCGTCGGTGACCGCACGGGCCCGACCCGCACGCCTCGGGCGCGGTGGTTGGCTTCGTCCCGCACTCGCCTGGGTCGCCGTGGTGATGCTCGTGCAGAGCATGCCGGCGCTGCTGTTCGGCGAGGCATCCGGCACCAGCCCCCACCTCGCACGTCATCTCGGCGCGTTCGGCGCCGCGCTGGCAATCGGATTCGCCTACGCCGCCTGGAAGCCACACCGGGCGTTCGGTCTGCTGCCGTTCACCGCGGCACTGGTGGCCACGACCACGGTCAGCATCGTTGCCGACATCGTCACCGGCTCGCGTACCCCGCTCGCCGAACTGATCCACATCACCGAACTCGCCGGCCTCGCTCTGCTGTGGATGGTGGCGGGTTCACCCGGGTGGCGAGGGCGCCAGTCACGCCGGCGGCGTTCGAGGTTGCCGCGCCTCGACCCGCTCCAGTAGCGCCACCCACCACTCGGACAGCTCGGCGTCGTTCGAGATGCCGTAGGCGTGATCGACGGCGCGACCGCAGGCACGCACGTCGGCACGCCGGAGTGCTTCGACCGCCGGGCCCAGATCGCCACTCGGCCACGGCAGGGCGCCGAGGGTGACCGGAGACAACCGGATTGCGTCGGCCGACATGCCCGTTCCTGCGCCCTGATGCCACAGCCACGCCGAGGCGAACGGCGATGTCAGTACGGCGGCGATCTCCCAGGCTGCAGCTTCGAGCTGGGCAGGCGTTCGGCGATCGTCGTCGTCCCAGTGGGCGCCGGTCGGATACAGCCCGAGCACCGGCACCGCCGGCAGCCAGTCACCGTGGGGGTCGCACACCGCCTCGACGATCCGGGTCTGGTTGGCCACGAGCACCTTCGGCACCAGGCGACGGCGCGCCCACCGGGCCATGTGCTCGTCGAGCCGGGCCGGATCGACACGCGGCCGCTCGAAGCGTTGCTTCGCGAACGTGATCGATCGTGCGCCCCACCACGTCCGACCCGGGTCGACGAGACCGGACGTGATGAGCGGCGGTCCGACGTCGTGATCGCCGACGGCGGCGATCATGCCGTAGTACTCGTCTCTGAAATTGGCGTTGAGTCGCGCCCGGTCGCCGAGCGTGCCGTCCGTCGACAGACCATCCGGTACGGCGGGGACGTCGTGACGGCTCGTGACCACGTGCGACCAGTTCGATCGGCGTGGGACCGCTTCGGGGCGTCCGAATTCGAAGGCCAACACGCACACGTGCACCTGTGCGTCGAACACCCTGCGGCCGGTCCACCACGACCAGAACATGTGGGCCCGATCGCCGATCGACGTTCGGATGTCGGCGGCGTCCCGCGACGCGAGGAGCGACTGTGGGAGCACCAGTGCGACGCGTCCGCCGTCGGGGTCGACCAGTTCGCCGGCCAGGGCGAGGAACTCGACCGCGGCATCGGCGTACGGACCGCCGCCGCGCCCGCTCGAGCCACCGCGGGAGGTGGCCGATGCCATCTGAGACAGGTACGGGGGATTGCCGATCACGAGGTCGACGCGCCGGGCCGGCCACGTCGTCGCCAGCGCGTCTGCCTGCAGCAGCTCGGCGCCGTCGGGCAGCGCGGCACGCGCAACGGCGATCGCCCCACGGTCGAGATCGCAGCCGATCAGTGTCGCCGAAGCACCCAACGACTCGATCCGGTCGCGGGCTGCGGCCAGGAACCTGCCGTCGCCGCACGACGGGTCGAGCACGACGACGGGGTCCGATCGGGCGGCCACGAACTCGGGCGTCACCACGGCGTCGACCACCGTGTCGACCAGATCGAACGGCGTGTACCAGGCACCGAGCTCCTTGCGCGTCCCGACCACGCGGGCAGCGTAGGGCCCGGGCGAACATCCGGCGACGATCAGCGTGAGCGCCGAGATCGAGTTCGTGCTTCATCGCTCACACAGAACGGCGTCCTCTGGGGCGGCGCGGCTCGCACGGCCTACAGTCGACGCCGTGACCCAGACCGCGAGCGGCGGCCCCTCCCCTGCGGCCAATGGCACCAGTCGCTATGTCGACTTCGACCGTGAGGCCTGGTCGGAGCTGCGAGCGGCCACACCGCTCACGCTCGCGCAACCTGAACTCGAACGGCTTCGAGGCATCAACGAGCGCATCGATCTCGACGAGGTGGCCACCGTCTACCTGCCGCTCAGCCGACTGCTCAACCTGTACATCAGCGCCACCCAGGACCTGCACCGGGTGTCGGCGACGTTCCTCGGCACGATCGCTCCGAAGGTGCCCTACGTCATCGGGATCGCCGGGAGCGTCGCCGTCGGCAAGAGCACGTTCGCCCGCATCCTGCAAGCGTTGCTCGAGCAGTGGCCCGACCACCCCAAGGTCGACCTGATCACCACCGACGGATTCCTCTACCCGAACAGCGTGCTCGACGAACGTGGGATCATGAATCGCAAAGGGTTCCCCGAGTCGTACGACACCAAAGCGTTGCTGCAGGTGCTGCGGCAGATCAAGAGCGGCCACGACCACGTCGAGGCGCCGGTGTACAGCCACGTCGTCTACGACATCGTGCCCGACGAGAAGGTCGTCGTCAGCAACGCCGACATCGTGATCATCGAAGGACTCAACGTGCTCCAGACCCGCAGTGGTGCGCCCGAGTTCGTCAGCGACTACTTCGACTTCTCCATCTACGTCGACGCCGACGAGGACGACATCGAGCAGTGGTACGTCGACCGGTTCCTCGCGTTGCGGGCGTCGGTGTTCCAGGACCCCGACTCGTTCTTCCGGTTCTACGCCGAGCTCAGCGACGACGAAGCCGTCGAGACCGCCCGACGCATCTGGCGCGAGATCAACGGGTTGAACCTGCGCGAGAACATCGAGCCGACGCGCGACCGGGCGTCGCTGGTCGTGCACAAGACCGGCGACCACCGAGTCGACCGCGTCCAGCTGCTGCGGCTGTAGCAGGATCTCGGAGATGAGCGACGTCTCCGACCTCGACATCTTGCAACTGGCAGCCGACCTCGCCGACCGCGAATCGATGGCCGACTTCCGCCGCCCCGACCTCGAGGTGCAGATCAAGCCCGACGGATCGCCGGTGTCGGCAACCGACCAGCGAATCGAGCGCATGCTCCGCGAACTCCTCGCCGAGCACCGGCCGCACGACAGGATCCTCGGCGAGGAGGAGGGCGGAGAGACCGACATCGACCCCTCCGCCCCGGGCGGCAGGTGTTGGGTGATCGACCCGATCGACGGGACCGAGAGCTTCGTCGCCGGACGGCGGGCCTGGTCGACGCTGCTCGGGCTCGAGATCGATGGTCGGCCGGTGGCCGGCGTCGTCTCCATGCCCGCCGTCGGACGACGCTGGTGGGGCACGGTCGCCGACGGAGCGTTCGTCGTCGAGCTCGCCACCGGTGCGACGACCCCGCTCTCGGTGAGTGCACACACCGATCGCGAATCGATCCGCTGGACGACGGGCCCGACGCTCGACGAACTCGGGCCTGCCGAACGCGCACAGGTCGCCGACCTCGAAGGTCGCGGCACACTCGTCCCCGCGGACCAGTGGACGACCTACCCCGCATTGATGGTCGCGGCCGGCGAGCTCGAGCTCGCCGTGCAGTTCGGCCACCACTGGGACCACAGCGCTCACAGCGCCGTCGTGATCGCGGCGGGCGGTGACGTCAGCGTCGCCCCGGCACCGGGGGCCGGGCAACGCTTTGCTGCCACGTCGACCAATGCCCGTCTTGGTTCGAGCTGACGACCGGATCGGGACCGGCGGTCCACTCTCTCGCGATTCAGAGCTCGCTGAGGCCGAGCCAGATCGGGACATCGGCGATCGATGCGAGTTCCACCAACTCGACACCGTGATCGTCGACGCGCTCGTGTTCCCAGGTGATGTGATACGGCACGTGGATCGCGTGGCCGCCGATCGCGAGGACCGGCAACACGTCGCTGCGCACGGAGTTGCCGATCATCAGGAACCGATCGGGCGCGACACCCAGGCGCTGCACGATCTTGGTGTAGGTGTCGGGGTCCTTCTCGAGCACGATCTCGATGTCGGTGAAGTGGTGGTCGATGCCCGATGTCGTGACCTTGCGGGTCTGATGGACCAGGTCGCCCTTCGTGATCAGCACCGTGCGCACGCTCGGCGACACCGTGTCCAGCACCTCGACGACGTGCGGAAGGAGATGGACGTCGTCGAGCAGCATCGAGCGCCCCAGCTCGGCCAGCTCGGCGACGACGAGGCTCGGCACCCGTCCGTCGGTGGCGGCAACCGCCGCACGCACCATCGACAGCGTGAACGCCTTGACGCCGTAGCCCGCAACCGAGATGTCGGCACGTTCGACCTCGTGCAGCACGTCTTGGACATCGACCCCGTCGGCCGCGTACGGGCCGACGAGTTCGAGGAACCGTTGCTCGGCGTGGCGGAACGTGTCCTCGCTGCGCCACAACGTGTCGTCGGCGTCGAACGCGACGACGTCGAACCGGTCGATGCGGCGGCTGGCGCGTGGCGACCCGGTCACCGGTGGATGGCGTTCAGATAGTTGTAGACCGTGATTCGGCTGACGCCCATCGCATCGGCGACGTCCTCCACGGCCCGGCGAAGGATGAACGCACCTCGCTCGTCGAGCAGCCGCACCGCTCGCTGCTTGTTCTCGCGCGACAACATCGGGAGCCGACCGCCCAGCTCGGTCTCGACGGCGTCGATCAGACGGTCGAGCGCTCCGTGCAGCGGCGGCATCCGGACACCGGCGACCGTGCGCCCTTCCCAGACCAGTGCGACGTCGCTCGCCTCCATGTCGTCGGCGGCGACGAACGACGCCCCGAGCGCGTCGACCACCGGTTTCACCGAACGGATCAACGGATGCACGGTCGGGCGCCCGGGCGGCGCCGGTGGCGTCGTCGAACTCACTGTCCGCTCCCATGGGGGACTTCGAACGTCGGCGGGGCGGTGGGCGTCTCCCGGGCGACGTGGACGCTGACATGAGTGGCACCGTTCGCCATCGCAGCATCGGACAGGGCGGCGACGACGTCGCCGACGTCGCCGAGTTCGAGCTCCACCGACGAACCGAACGGGCCCACCTCGACAGCGAGGCCCCGTGCCTCGGCTGCAGCGATCGCGGCGGTCACGTGCGGGCCGGGTCGTCCCTCGACGAACGGCTCGATGGTGAACTCGACGTATGCCACCCGCCCCAGCGTAGGGGCTGGCGAATCAGCCGCGAGCGCCGAGCAACCTGCGCAATTCGTCGGACATCGCGATGCAATCCCGGCCGGCCATCCCGAACGCCTCGTTCAGTCTCCCGAGCGCTTGCTTGAAGCTGCCGTTCCATTCCTCGACGAACTGGTCTCGGGCAGGTCCGGTCCAGGCCGTACCGTTCAACACGCCGTCGACGGTCGACATCACCTGAGTGATCGAGTCGATCTGTCGGGTGAGCGTGCTGCCGAGATTGGTGAGTTGTTCCGGGTTGGCGCCGTACATGGTCATCAGGTGCTCCGTTCGATGGACACACGACGACCGGTTGTCGCCGTTCGCAGCAGCAGTGGGCGGTGACAGCGGCGGAGGGGAACGCATACCATGCATCGATGTCCGACCACTCGAAGCATCCGGTTCACGACGCCGACCCGATGATCGGCTCGGTGAAGTCCCACGCCCAGGAACTCCTCGGCGACACGATCGCCTTGCGACGCACACTGCACGAGTGGCCCGAACTGGGCAACGACCTGCCGATCACCCGCGACCGGGTCTTGGAGTCGTTGGAGGGGCTCCCGCTGTCGATCACCACCCACGAGTCGACGAGCGGGATCGTTGCGCTGCTCGAGGGCTCGAAACCCGGGCCGACGATGCTGTTGCGAGGCGACATGGACGCACTCGAGATGCCGGAGGACACCGGGCTCGACTTCGCGTCCCATGTCGACGGTTGCATGCACGCCTGTGGCCACGACACCCACACCGCCATGTTGTCGAGCGCCGCTCACCTGCTGGCCGAGCGTCGCGACGACATCGCGGGTCGCGTGCTGTTCATGTTCCAGCCCGGCGAGGAAGGCCACCACGGCGCCAAGTTCATGCTCGACGAAGGTCTACTCGACGTGCCGAACCGGTCCGACGGAAGCGACTCGCCGGTCGATGCAGCATTCGCACTGCACATCACCTCGGCGCTGCCGAGCGGTTGGGTGAGCAGCCGTCGCGGACCGGTGATGGCCTCGGCCGACACGATGGCGATCCGCGTGATCGGGCGGGGCGGGCACGCCAGCGAACCGCATCGGGCCCTCGACCCGATCCCGGTGGCATGCGAGATCGTCACGGCGCTGCAGACGATGATCACCCGCTCGATCGACGTGTTCGACCCGTCGGTGGTCACGGTCGGGCGGATCAGCGCCGGAACGACCAACAACGTGATCCCCGAGGTGGCCGAGATCGAGGGCACCATCCGCGCGACCAGCGAACGCACCCGCGCCAAGGTGCACGACGGGATCCGCCGTGTGGCCGAAGGTGTTGCAGCGGCGCATGGTTGCGACTGCGACGTCGAGGTGATCTTCGGGTACCCGGTCACCAGCAACGACGACCTCTTCGCCGATTGGGCGCTCGACCTGGCCGGCGACGTCGCCGGCGTCGATCACGTCGTGCAGCTCCCCCACCCGGTGATGGGCGCCGAGGACTTCAGCTACGTGCTGCAGAACCTGCCGGGGGCGATGATGTTCCTCGGTGGAACTCCTGCCGGTCTGAACCCGGCGACCGCTGCGCCGAACCACTCGAACCGTGTGATGTTCGACGAGCCGGCCATGGCCACCGGCACGGCGCTGTACGCCGCCGCCGCGCTCCGCCACCTCGCCCCGGCCTGACACCTCCGCAGAGCGATGAGTCTCTGCGACAACAGGTGTCACGCAGACTCATCGCCTCGGTGGGTCAGCGGGCGCGGCCGTCGTCGGTGGCCGAGCGCCGCAGGCGCAGGGTCACGATCTGGAACGGGCGCAGGGTGAGGGTGACCACACCGTCACCGACCTCCTCGCCCGCCTGGGTCTCCTCCAACAGATTGCATCGCCAGGCGTCGGTCACACGACCGTGCGTGGCGACCGAGCAGCGCGTGCGGTTCCCCACGGCCTCGTGCAGCCGAACGATCAGATCGCCCGACCCGTCGTCGGCCAGCTTGACGGCGTCGACCTCGACCCCGGCCGCGGCCCCGCCATCCGCCGCACCGATCCGAACGATCGGTGCCGGGTCCGCCACAGCGACACCATCGCTCACGACCCGAAGCGGTGAGTTGAGACGGGCCGCAGCGTCGCGTACCTCGGCGAGTCCGGTGCCGTGCGGACGGATCGCCAGGGTCACCTCGTGGTGGCCCCGGTCGGCGTTCGGGTCGGGGTACTGGGCCGCCTTGGCAAGGCTCACCCGGACCTGGCCGTCGAACACGCCGTGGCCGAAGCGGCCGGTGTTGAGGATGGCGACGCCGAAGTCCGGTTCGGCGACGTCGACGAACCGGTGAGCGCACACCTCGAACTTGGCGGCATCCCACGGACTCGACGGGTGGGTCGGGCGAGCGACGACACCGAACTGGACATCGCACATCGCCACGTCGCTGCGCACGTCGAGCGGGAACGCCATCGACAACAAGTGCTCGTCGTGGCGCCAATCGAAGTCGACGTGGACGAGGAGCTGCGAGCTGTCGGCACGCAGTTCGTAGGTGACGACGGCGGTCGAGGGACCGAACGCCCTGGTCACCTGGACCCGCCCGACGAGCGGCCCGGCGTCGACGATCTCGACGCGCTCGGCAACGGTGATCGGCACACCGCCCGATCGGGTCCACGACTCGAGGTCCCATGCGTCGTACTCGACCGGCTGGTCGACCGCGAGTTCGAGCACTGCGATGCGCTCGCCCTCGGGAACGAGCTCCCGGGCATGGACGAGGTCGATGATCGAGGTGATGTTCCCGGCAGCGTCCCACCGAACCGCGAGCTTGCCGTTGGTCATCGAGCTGTCGGAGAGCACGACCCGGTCGTCGACCGTCAGCGGAACGAGTTCGGCCACACCGAGCGCCGGGGCACGAAGGCGAGCCGCACAACGACCGTCGGCCAGCGTCTGCACCTGGTTGCCCGACAGCGGGGCGCCGACCACGACCACCTCGTCGACATCGACGTCGGCACGGTTGGCCAGCCAGATGCCGGCGCCTGCGACATCCGCAAGCAACGAACCGATACGAGCTTCGAGGTCGTCGCCCACCCGGGCGAAGACCGCTTCGGCATCGTCGTGTGCCCAGGCGATCGACGAGCCGGGCAGGATGTCGTGGAACTGCTGGGTGAGCACCTCTTTCCACAGGTGATCGACATCGGCATCGCACCCGAGCGTGGCCGCCCACAGCTCGGCTTCCACCAGCAGCCGTTCGCAGCGACGGTTGCCGATCTTGGTCTCGATCTGGCTGGTCAGGGTGCCGCGATGTGTTTCGAAGTAGAGCTCGCCGCGCCAGACCGGTGCGGGCGCACCTCGTTCGGCGTCACGCTCGATGCGATCGAACATCGCGTCGGGTGCGCCGACCTCGAGGGTCGCACGCGAGTCGATGTGCGCGAGTCGGCGGGCGCGTTCGAGCATCTCGCGGGTGGGGCCGCCACCCCCATCGCCGTGACCGAACGGCATCAGCGAGTCGGCGCTCCAGGCGTGGTCCTTGAAGTTGGCGATCGAGAAGCCGAACTCCTCCGGGGTGATCTCGGCGTTGTAGGTGTCGACCGGCGGGAAATGCGTGAGCACCCGGGTGCCGTCGAGGCCCTCCCACCAGAACGTGCTGTGCGGGAACGTGTTCTGCTTGTTCCAGCTGAGCTTCTGGGTGACGAAACGATCCATGCCTCCTGCCGCGAACACCTGGGGGAGCCCGGCCGGGTAGCCGAACACGTCGGGGATCCACACCTCGGTGCAGCGACGGCCGAACTTCTCCTCGAAGTAGCGCTGGCCGAACACGATCTGACGAACCAGGCTCTCGCCCGCCGGCAGGTTCATGTCGGCCTCGACCCACATCCCACCGACCGGCATCCACTGCCCGCGCTCGACCCGTTCGGTGATCTTCGCGAACAGCTCGGGGTGGCGTTCCTCGATCCACGTGTAGTGCTGCGCCGACGACGCGGCGAACACGTACTCGGGGTAGTCGTCCATCAAGGCAACAGCCGACGCGAAGGTGCGGGTGCACTTGCGTTTCGTCTCGCTGGTCGGCCAGAGCCATGCGGTGTCGATGTGGGCGTGGCCGACGCCAACCGAACGATGGCGGACAGCATCGCCGAAGTCCTCCGCCATCGCCGGTGCGATCGTGCGGCGGGCTGCGGCGACGTCGGGGATGCGGTCGAGCGTGTCGGCGAGCGTGCGCAACAGTCGGGCGCGACGGGGGTCGTCGAGTGCGAGCGACCGCATCACACCGTCGAGCACCTCGATGTCGTAGGCCAAGGCTTCGGCCTCGGCGTCGACCACGACGAGTGCTGCCCGTCGGAAGCGGTAGAGCAGGCGATCGCCGGCGGTGTCGGGCGAGCCGAGCGACGACGGCGTGAACTGCGGGAACATCGGGTTCGACGCCGCTTCGACGTGCAACGTGATCGTCCCGGCAACGGCATCGACCGCGTAATTGGTCCGTCGAGGGTGGATGCCCTGCAGCGGGGTGAACGAGCCGTCGTCGTGGAGATCGACGACCAGGCCTTCGCACTGGAATCCGGCCGCGCGCTGGTGGAAGCCGAGATCGATCACGGCTTCGACCCGGCGGCCGACCCAGTCCGGCGGGATCTCACCGGTGAGACGGAACCACGTGGTCGCCCACGGAGCCCCCCACGACGACCCGGCCTCGAACGGTTCGAGGTGATCGACGTCGGGCCCGGCCTCGATGGTCAGCGATCGTTGATGGGGGTGCACGAGCGGGAGAACCCGCTCCCACAGCTCGCGCTGGATTCGCTTCTCGACGAGGTCACGATTCGCGTGCACACCGAGACCCTATTGCGGCCGGTCGCGGCGCGACCCGTGGACCGCCGGGACCGGCCGCCGGTGCTCGGTTGAAGGGGACTCAGTTGAACGGGACGACGCGGACGTCGAACGCTTCGTGACCGTTGCGGCCCTCACGCACCTCGTATGCGACGCGCGCACCGTTGTCGAGGGTCTTGAAGCCCTCGTGGGCGATGGCGGAGAAGTGGACGAAGAGGTCCTTGCCGCCGCCGTCGGGGGTGATGAACCCGTAACCGCGACCGGAGTTGAAGAACTTCACCGAGCCCTTGGCGTCGCTGGCCGAACCCGTCGGGACCGGACGGGACGTGTCGGGCGTTGCCTTGGCCTTCTCGGCTGCGGCGCGTTCACGACGGCTGATCTTCGTGATGCGGTGCTCGCTGTCGACCTGCTCGGTCCGTGCGCTCTGGGTCACCTCGGGCGCGGCGTGCACGACCAGATCGCTCACGCGGGGAGCGGTGATGGGCTCCTCGATGCCGATGCCGCGCTGCAGCTTCTTCGCGTCCTTCTTCTGACTCGCCTCGAGCAGCGACACGACCGTGCCGGTGGCGCCGGCACGGGCCGTACGGCCCGAACGGTGCAGATACGTGGAGTCCTCGGCGGGCGGGTCGTAGTGGACCACGGCGTTGACCCCGTTGACGTGGATGCCGCGAGCGGCGACGTCGGTGGCGATCAGCGCCGAGGCCTGACCCTTCTTGAATGCGGCGAGCGCACGATCACGCTGACCTTGGCTGCGGCCGCCGTGGATCGGCTCGGCCTGGACGCCTTGGCGACCGAGCTGCTTGGCGAGGCGGTCTGCGCCGTGACGGGTGCGGGTGAACACGATGGTCGAGCCGAGCCGACCGATCACTTCGGCGGTCGTCGACACGCGGTCCTCGCGGGCCATCACCCAGAAGTGATGCTTCGCTGCGTGTACGTCGGGCCCCTTGGGGCCGACCTCGTGGCGCACCGGGTTGTGCTGGAAATCGGCGACGAGCTTCGCGACCGGGCCGTCGAGCGTGGCGGAGAACAACAGCACCTGACGGTTGTTCGAGGTCTGCTCGACGATGCGGCGAACGGCGGGCAGGAAGCCCATGTCGGCCATCTGGTCGGCCTCGTCGATCACCACGGTGGTGACGTTGCGGAGGTCGATCGCCTTCATCTGCATCAGGTCCTCGAGCCGACCCGGGCAGGCGACGACGAGTTCGACGCCGCGGTCGAGTGCCTTGCGCTGACCGCCGTAGCCGACGCCACCGTAGATCGACGCGGCATCGTGGCCGGCGGCCTTGGCGAAGGGGGTGAGCTCGGCCATGATCTGCTCGGCCAGCTCACGCGTCGGAGCGAGCACGAGCGCAACGGGGCGCTTCGGGCGGGCGTCGACGAGACCGGCGACGAGTGGGAGTCCGAAACCGAGGGTCTTGCCGGAGCCGGTGGGAGCGCGGCCGGCGACATCGCGACCGGCCATCGCATCGGGGATGACCGCTGCCTGGATGGGGAAGGCGTCGTACTTGCCCTGGCTCTCGAGGCGGTGCACGATCGCGTCGGGAAGGCCGAGTTCGCGGAACGGGGTTGCCGCGTCTGCGGCGTCGGGGGGCGTGACGCGCGGGGCGTCGTCGATGACGGTCATTGGGGGGACTCCTCTATGTAGCTCAACAGCGCAAGACCGGAGCAACAAAGAATCCGAATGCGCTCACCAGTCGGACTTCGACCAGTGCCAACCGTCCACAGTACCGCCGCAACCGCCGCTTCCACTGTGACGTGGGTCCGCCACCCGGGACGGTCAGTCGGTGCGGTCGCCCGTCGGAGGGCCGGGTGGCGCGAGCTGGTCGCCGAAGACCATCTCCATCACGCCGTGGAGGTTGGGCCCGCGCCGGAGGTGGTGGCCGCCGTCGGAGCTGATGCACATCCCGGTGATCCACGAGCTCTCGGGCCCGGCCAGGAAGCGCACGAGTGCCGCGATGTCGTCCGTCGTGCCCAGGCGACGCAGCGGCATCTGATCGAGGTAGTCGTCCACGATCTCCGGGCTGGCGGTGAGCCCGGCGGAGATGTCGGTCGGTACCAGGCTCGGCCGAACGGCGTTCGCCCGGATGCCCGACGAGCCCAGTTCGTCGGCGACCTGCTGAACGAGCATCTCGAGGCCGGCCTTCGACACGTTGTAGGGCGTCATGTAGCGGTGTGTCGAGACTGCGGCGATCGACGACATCGCCACGATCGATCCGCCACCATTCGCTGCGAGATGCGGCACCGCGTGTTTCATCGTGAGGAACGCACCGGTGAGGTTGGTGCTGAGCACCGAGTTCCAGTCGTCGAGCGTCGTGAGGTGAAACGGGCCGGCCGACCCCGTGCCGGCGTTCGCGACGACGATGCGCAGTGGCCCGAATGCCGCCGCTTCGGCGCATGCCGCCTCGACGCTCTGCTCGTCGGCGACGTCGCACGCGACCGTGGCGACCCGAGCCCCTGTGAACTCGGCTCGGAGGGCATCGGCCGAGGCGGCCAGGCGCTCGGCGTTGCGGGCAGCGAGCACCACCGCGGCACCGTCGACGACGAGTGCTCTCGCACACGCCAACCCGATCCCCGATCCACCTCCGGTGATCAGCGCGGTGTGCCCTGCGAGCGGTGCGGACGCCGTGTCGTTTGCCATCGCCCCAGTGTGGCGCAGCACCTGCGGCGACCTCGGGTCCGACCGGGGCGGGGCCGGGGAGGACCGTCGACCAAGATGGGCGACGTGACACAGACCTCTGACTCGGTGCCGACTCCAGCTGCGCGACCACTCTCCGGAGTCCGGGTGCTCGATCTCAGCCGGGTGCTGTCGGGCCCGCACTGCACCCGGATGCTCGCCGACATGGGAGCCGAGGTGATCAAGATCGAACCGCCCGCCGGCGACCTCACCCGGTTCGCCACGCCACGCCGCAACGGGCTGTCGAGCTACTTCGTGCAACAGAACGTCGGCAAGCAGAACCTCTCGCTCGACTTGGCGACGCCGGACGGGACCGCCATCCTGCTCGGGCTGATCGAGCACGCTGACGTCCTCGTCGAGAACTACCGGCCCGGGGTCATGGCACGCCTCGGGCTCGACGCCGAGACTGCCCTCGCCCGCAACCCGCGGCTGATCTACGCGTCGATCTCGGGGTACGGCCAGACCGGGCCATGGGTCACGCGGCGTGCGTATGCGCCCGTCGTCGAAGCCGAGGCCGGCATCGTCGCATCGCAGGGCAACGCCCGTGGTGGCGAACTGGCCAAGGATCCGCACAGCCACGCTGACGTCTACACCGCCGTCGAGACCGCCTCGGCGATCCTGGCAGCGCTGTACCAGCGAGAGCACACCGGCGAAGGCCAGTGGATCGACGTGTCGATGGCCGAGACGATGCTCTACGTCAACGAACACCTCCACGATGCACTGTGGGACGGCCACGACGACCCGCAGTGGATCCGCAGCTTCCGGCCCGGCGACTACCTGGTGCTGACCGTCGCCAACGGCGAATCGCTGGTGGTCAGCGGCCACCCCGCCGAGCGAGGCACCTTCGACTACTTCATTGCGGCGATGGATCGGCGAGACCTGGCGACCGATCCGCGATTCGTCGACGTCGCATCGAGACTCGCCAACTTCGACGCGCTGTGCGAGATCATCCGCGAGTTCGCCGTTGCGATGCCCGACGCTGCGGCGTTCGAGGATCAGTTCTCCAAGCACCAGCTGGCCGTCGGCCGCGTCCGTCAGCCCGGCGAGCTGACCGAAACCGAGTGGGCCGACGAGCGCCATGCCGTCGCCGACGTCGACGACCGGGGCGGTGGCGCAATCCGCGTCCCGAACTCGCCGTGGCGGTTCGGTTCGTCGCCCGATGTCGGAGTGTCCGGTGTGCCGAAGTACCGAGGCGAGGACAACCGGACGATCCTCGCCGAACTGCTCGGCTACGACGACGAGCACCTCGACCGGCTCGAGGCGGACGGTGTGCTGTCGAGCCGGCTGCCCGAGAACTGATCGACGAATCGATGGCACTCGGGTTCCCGGTCGCGCCGATGAAGGCGACGATGGGATCGACGAGCGCGGTACCCGGCGGCGACGACTGGGCGTTCGAGATCAAGTGGGACGGCTACCGCACGGTCGTCCACGTCGCCGACGGCCGGGTGCGCCTGCAGAGCACTGCGGGCCACGACGTCACCGACCGGTGGCCGGAGTTCGCCGCGCTGGCGTCGGCGATGAACGCCGAGTCGGCGATCCTCGACGGTGAGCTGATCGTGTTCGACGACCACGGCCATCCGAGCTTCGAGCTGGTGCAGCGCAGCGGAGTCGGGTCCGATCGCCAAGCGGTGATCCAGTTCTTCGACGTCCTGCAGGTCGATGGCACGGACACGATCGGGTTGTCGTACCTCGACCGTCGGCGCCTCCTCGACCAACTCGTCGAACCGGGCGACAACTGGACGGTGCCCTCGTTCAGCATCGGCACCGGCGACGCAGCTGCTTGCCGCCACTGCCGAGCAGGGTCTGGAAGGGGTGATCGCCAAGCGAGTCGACTCCCGCTACCGACCGGGTGCGCGAGCGAAGGAGTGGCGCAAGCTCAAGAACCGGACAGTCGTCGAGCTGACGATCGGCGGCTTCACCGAAGGCACCGGCAACCGTGCGCCGACATTCGGTGCGCTCCTTGTCGGCAGGCGAGACGACGACGGCTCGCTGCGCTTCGCCGGTGGCGTCGGCACCGGGTTCGACCAACCCACACTGGAAGCGTTGAGCGACCAACTCCGGGCGGTCGCCGTCGACGCATGTCCGTTCGATCCGCCGCCCCCGCCGGCGGTCGTGCGCAGCGCCACCTGGGTCGAGCCGGTGCTCCACGCCGTGGTCGAGATCGCCGAGTTCACCAACGACGGCCTCGTCCGCCATGCGAGCTTCGTGCGCCTCGCGAGCTGACCGCTCCCTCCCCCATCCCGCCGCCCACCCAGGTCCCCCATTCCGAAACTTGCGCGTCAGGTCGTCGCGGGCGGCACGATCCGCGCACGTTTCGGGTCGGCGCGATCACCCGGCCGGAAACGTGCGCAGAATCGCCCGCCGGCGACTGCGACACGCACAAATTTCGGTTTGGGGAGGTGGCGGGCGCGAGAGTCGGTGGGTGATCGACCGAGCCGATGCGCAACAACTGGACGCCGCCGACCCCCTGGCAGGCTGGCGAGACGAATTCGTGATCCCCGATCCCGAGTTGATCTACCTCGACGGGAACTCGCTGGGCCGCACACCGAAGCGCACAGTGGAAGCGCTGCACCGGGTGGTCGAACACTGGGCCGGCGATCTGATCGGCTCGTGGTGGGAACACGACTGGCTGAACCTGGCGCTGGCAGTCGGTGACGAGTTGGCCCCGCTGCTCGGTGCATCTGCCGGCGAGGTCGCCGTGCACGAGTCGACCACGGTCGGGATCTTCCAACAGGTCAACGCCGCCCTGGACCTCGTACCCGACCGACGGGTGATCGCCATCGACGACGCCGACTTCCCCACCGACCGCTACGTCGTCGAAGGGATCGCCAGGAACCGAGCGTGCGCGGTACGTCACGGGCTCGACGACCTCGAGGGAGTCTCCGTCGTGCTGCGCTCACTCGTCGACTACCGCACCGCCGAGGTGGCCGACCTCGCCGGCGAGACCGCCCGAGCCGCGGCCGTCGGCGCAACAACGGTCTGGGATCTCTCGCACGCAGCCGGAGTCCTCGAACTCGACCTGCCAGGTGCCGGCGTCGAGTTGGCCGTCGGCTGCACGTACAAGTTCCTCAACGGCGGACCCGGCGCGCCGGCATTCGTGTTCGTCGCCGAATCCGTCCAGGACCGCCTCACGCAACCGATCTGGGGGTGGTTCGCACAGCGCGACCAGTTCGCAATGGAGCGATCGTTCGACCCTCGCCCCGGAGTCGGCCGGATGCTCAACGGCACGCCACCGGTGCTCGGGCTGACCGCGGCCCGCGAGGGCATCGGGGTCAGCGTCGAGGCGGGAATCGGTGCGATCGCCGAGAAGGCCCGATCGCTGACCGGGTTCGGTCTCGAACTCGCCGATCAGCTCGGACTGCCCACCAGCACACCGCGTGATCCTGCCCGTCGCGGCGGGCATGTCGCCGTCCACCACCGCGACGCACGCGCGCTGCATGCCGCGCTCGACCGAGCGCAAGGTGATCGTCGACTACCGGGATCCCGACGTGCTGCGTTTCGGGTTGTCGCCGCTCACGACATCGTTCGTCGACGTGTTCGACGCGTTCGCGATGCTCGCCGAACTGGTCGACGACGCCTGACCACGGCACACTTGAGCCATGAGCGTCGTCAAGATCAATGCCATCACCATCCCCGAGGGCATGGGCCCGCAGCTCGAAGGCCGCTTCGCCGGCCGAGCGAAGATGGTCGAGCAGTTCGACGGGTTCGAGGACTTCCAGCTGCTGCGCCCGACCGAAGGCGAGAGCCGCTACTTCGTCTACACCCGCTGGGCATCCGAGGAGCACTTCCAGGCGTGGATGAACAGCCAGGACTTCGCCCACGGCCACGCCAGCGGCCAGGCCGACGGCAACCAGCCTGCCGAGGGCGAAGCACCCCGCAAGCCGGTCGCCCAAGGCGCCGACCTGATGAGCTTCGAGGTCGTCGAGCACGTCGTCAAGGGCGCCTGAGCGACCATCTCGTGATCGACTTCACCTCGTGGAGGCGGAGTTGTTCACGAGAACGCAGCAGGGTGGGCGCGACCGGGGCTTGTAACCTCCAACACTCGTGGCACTGATCGTCCAGAAGTACGGCGGCACGTCCGTCGCCGACCCCGACCGCATTCGCGCCGTCGCCGACAACGTCGCGTTCACGAAGAAGCGCGGCAACGACGTGATCGTCGTCGTGTCCGCAATGGGCAAGGCCACCGACAACCTGATCGCGCTCGCCAATTCCGTGTCGGCGACGCAACCGGGTCGCGAGATGGACATGCTGCTCACCACCGGCGAACGCCAGACCGCTGCACTGATGACCATGGCGCTCGCCGACCGTGGCATCGAGGCGATCAGCTTCACCGGCAGCCAGGTCGGCATCATCACCGACACCGCACACCGCAAGGCCAAGATCGTCGAGGTCAAGGGCGACCGGGTACGCCAGTCGCTCAGCGACGGCAAGGTCTGCGTCATCGCCGGCTTCCAAGGTGTGAGCACCGACAAGGAGGTCACCACGATGGGTCGTGGTGCCTCCGATCTCACGGCCTCGGCGCTGGCCCAGGCCATGGGCGCCGACGCGTGCGAGATCTACACCGACGTCACCGGTGTGTTCACCGCCGACCCGCGCATCGTGCCGCAGGCGCGCAAGCTCGCCAAGGTGCACTTCGACGAGATGCTCGAGATGGCCGGCGCCGGCTCGAAGGTGCTCGCGTTGCGCTCGGTCGAGTTCGCCCGAAACCACGACGTTCCACTCCACGTCCGTTCCGCATTCACCTGGGAGCCCGGTACGTGGGTCACCAACGAGGAGGCCTCGATGGAAGATCCGATCATCTCCGGTGTCGTCACCGACATGTCCGAAGCAAAGGTCACCGTGTTCGGCGTGCCCGACCGCCCCGGTATCTCCGCGGCGCTGTTCGAGCCGCTCGCCGAGGCCAACGTCAACGTCGACATGATCGTGCAGAACACCTCGACGCACGGCACCACCGACATCAGCTTCACGATGCCGATGGCCGACATGGGCGACGCCGAGGCGATCGTGTCGCGCGTGGCGCAGGAGGTCGGTGCCACCGGTGTGTCTCACGACAACGACATCTCCAAGGTGTCGCTCGTCGGTGCCGGCATGAAGTCCGCGCCGGGCATCGCTGCGAAGATGTTCCGGGTCCTCGCCGACGAGGACGTCAACATCCACATGATCTCCACGTCGACCATTCGAGTGTCGGTGGTGTGCGCCGGTGGCGACATGGAGCGTGCGGCTCGAGCACTGCACACCGCGTTCGGCCTCGACTCGGGCGCCGACTACTCCGCCCCACTCCCCGAACGCAAGTAGCGCCCAGCGAGCACTCCGGGCCGAACACCACGGCCGCGTGACGTCGGGCTCACGTGACCGGCGTCGCTTGATCGGGGGCCCCACTGCACGAGGGTTGTGTCACTCGGTTGACCAACACATGGGGGTGTGGGCATGTCACAGGGCGAACATCTCGGGGAACGCGCGATCGTCGTCGGAGGTGGGATGGGCGGGCTGTTCTCCGCACGAGTCCTCTCGGATCACTTCGATGAGGTGATCGTGCTCGACCGTGCGAGCACCGGCCGAGGGCTGGACGGTGTCGCGATGGAGTTCTTCCCGATCGCCGAGGAGTGGGTGCGAGGGCCGTGGATCCTCGCTGCGATGAGCGACTTCGCCAATCCGAAGTGCACCGGCGATTTACCCGACGCCGACCTCCCTGACCTGATGGCGCTCGGCCAGGCGGCCGCGGCCACCGATGCCTCGCCGGAGGTCCTCCAGCCGGTCAACGACGCCGGAACACTACGAAAGCCGCTGTCGGCGATCCGCACGCTCGCGCCCGCCTGACGATCGCGAGCTTCGGTCTTTTCGGGTCGAGGCGGGCACGACGGGCTCCACGCGCGCTTGAATGGCCCCTACATGGGTGACGTCTGGCCGCAACTGCTCCTCGTTGCGATTCTGGTGCTGGTCAACGCGGCCTTCGCCGGGACCGAACTCGCGCTGGTGTCGTTGCGAGAGAGCCAACTGCAACGTCTCGAGGAGGGCTCCGCAACCGGGGCTGTGCTCGCCCGCCTGGCGCGCCAGCCCAACCAGTTCCTCGCCACGATCCAGGTGGGCATCACATTGGCCGGCTTCCTCGCGTCGGCGGCCGCTGCGGTCTCGCTTGCCGAACCACTCGAGGAACCACTCAGCTTCCTCGGTGGCGCGGCTGGTCCGGTCTCGGTGATCCTGGTCACGCTGATCCTTGCCTACTTCACGCTCGTGTTCGGTGAACTCGCACCCAAACGCCTCGCCATGCAGCGCGCCGAGAAGTGGGGCATGGTGATGGCCCGCCCGCTCGACGTGCTCTCCACGCTGACCAAACCGATCGTCTGGCTGCTGTCGAAGTCGACCGACATCGCCGTCCGCGTGCTCGGTGGCGACCCCGACCGTCAACGCGAGGAGGTCACCGGCGACGAGTTGCGCGACATGGTCGCCATCCACGAGACGTTCGACCCCGAGCAGCGTCAGATCATCGACGGGGCGTTCGAGATCTCCGAGCGCACACTCGACGAAGTCATGGTGCCGCGCGCCGACGTCGTCGTGATCGACGCCGACGCCAGCTGCAGCGAGGCGTTGGCCGTGCTCGTCGAAACCGGTCACTCACGGGCCCCGGTCGCCGAGAAGCGCAACCTCGACAAGCCGGTGGGAATGGTCCGCCTCCGCAGCCTGCTCGACCGCGGCGACGAGCCGGTGACATCGGTGACCCGTGACATCCCAGCGTTCCCGGACGCAGCCCGGGTACTCACCGCGCTGCGCGAGTTCCAGTCGCGGCGGACCCAGATGGCCGTCGTCGTCGACGAGTACGCCCGGACGATCGGCATCGTCACCGTCGAGGACCTCGTCGAAGAACTCGTCGGCGAGATCTGGGACGAGACAGATCCGAACACGGCCGACGTCGTCCACGAGCCCGACGGCACGATCGTGATCCCCGGCACGTATCCGTTCCACGACCTGGTCGATCTGGACGTCGAGCTCCCCGACGGGGACTACACCACCGTCGCCGGACTCGTTCTCGACGCCATGAACCGCTTCCCGGATCCAGGCGAGTCGATCGACATCGACGGCTGGCAGATCACGATCCGCAGCGTCGGCCGCCACCGGATCACCCAGGTGGCCCTCAGCCCCGCCGGACCGTCCGACGATCAGCGAACGGTTGCGATCAACCAGTAGTGGTGCGGGTTGATGCCGTCGAACTCCTGGTTGACGGCGCCCCGACCGGTGATCCGACTCTTCGGATTGCGCCAGATCTCGATGTCGGTCAACAGCGGTGACAGCGGACCGATCAACTCGTCGGGCTGCAGGCGATTCGCCTGCCATCCGAGGCGTGCTGCGAGACGGCGCTGAGAGAGCCAGAGGCCGAACCTCGGGATCCGGAACAGCCCACGGGTGACGGCACCGAGCGGCAGCAGCACGATGTCCTGCGCGCTGCGTGCCCGATAGTTGAGCACCACCTTGCCGCCAGGGCGAGTGATGCGAACCGCCTCGGACGTCAGCTCGAGCGCATCGTCGGCATCGCAGTGCTGCAGCGTGATGTAGCTGAAGGCCACGTCGGTCGAGTTCGGTGGCAGATCGAGGGTGTGGCCGTCGATGACGTGGCTGGTACGGAGCCGGTCGATCTTGCCGAACTGGCTGACGGTCTCGATGCAGCGCTCCAGGAATCCGGCGTCGAGATCGCAGGCGACCACCGATGCGTACTCGCGAGTGAACGCACACGTCATGCGCCCGATGCCTGACCCGATTTCGACGATGGCCTTGTCGTCCGGACCGCGGCCCTCGGCGTCGATCGCCCGAAGCCCGAACACGGTCAGGTAGGCGGGCACCTCGGAGTCGCCGCTGGCGACGAATTGTTCGAGTGTGAGTTCGCTGCCGGTCTCGTTGTTGAACACCCAGCCGGTGGTGCGGACGACATCGTCACCGCTGGATTGACGTTCACTGGTCTGGCCTGCGGCCTTCCAGGGCACCAGTTGGGGGCGACGACGCATGCCTGGAGTGTGCCAGAGCAATCCTCGATCCACCCAGCGCGACCTTCGAGAGGCGAAACCCGCAGCGGCCCCGCCCGTCCCGACCGTTATCGTTTCGGTCATGTCTGGAGCACTACGCGTCGGTGTCGTCGGAGCAACGGGGCAGGTGGGCAGCGTCATGCGCCGCCTGCTCGACGAGCGCAACTTTCCGGTGAGCGAGATGCGGTACTTCGCGTCCGCCCGTTCGGCTGGGACCACGCTGCCGTGGAAGGGAACCGACATCGTCGTCGAGGACGCCGAGCTCGCCGATGCGAGCGGCCTCGACATCGCACTGTTCTCTGCCGGCGCCACGTCGTCTCGGGCGCTGGCACCCAAGTTCGCTGCCGCAGGTGCGATCGTGATCGACAACTCCTCGGCGTTCCGCATGGATCCCGAGGTGCCGCTCGTCGTTTCCGAGGTGAACGGCCAACTGGTGCAGGACCCGCCGAAGGGCATCATCGCCAACCCGAACTGCACCACGATGGCGTTCATGCCGGTGATCAAGCCGTTGCACGAGGAGGCCGGTCTCACCAGGTTGGTCGTGTCGACGTATCAGGCGGTGTCCGGTGGCGGACTCAGCGGTGTCGACGAGCTCGACAAGCAGGCACGCCAAGTCGTCGACCGGGCAGCGGAGCTGACGCACGACGGCAGCGCTGTCGAGTTCCCGGCTCCGTCGAAGTTCGTCAAGCCGATTGCGTTCAACGTGTTGGCGATGGCCGGATCGATCGTCGACGATGGTTCGTTCGAGACCGACGAGGAACAGAAGTTGCGCAACGAGAGCCGCAAGATTCTCGACATCCCGGGGCTCCTGGTGTCGGGCACGTGCGTCCGGGTGCCGGTGTTCACCGGTCACTCGTTGTCGATCAACGCCGAGTTCGAACGACCGATCGGCGTCGAGCGGGCGACCGAGCTGCTCGCGGCCGCCGATGGTGTGGTGCTGTCGGAGGTGCCGACTCCGTTGGAGGCCGCCGGCCAGGACCCGTGCTACGTCGGGCGTCTCCGAGTCGACGAAGGTGCACCGAGCGGGCGGGGGCTGGCGATGTTCGTCAGCAACGACAACCTGCGCAAGGGTGCCGCACTGAACGCCATCCAGATCGCAGAACTCGTGCAACGAGCTCGGACGAGCTGATCGCAGCGATCAGGTCCGGCGCCCGGCAGTGACGGCGTCAGCACGCACAGGGGATCGAGCCGCACTTGGGGCAGCCGTTCGCGAAACGGGCGATGGCTTCGTCGAGATCGACTCCCTGCTGATTGGCGAGCGTCGCCACCCACGCCACGACATCGCCGAACTCGTGCACACGGTCTTCGTGGGTGCCCTTGCGGACCGCTTGGGCCAGCTCACCGATCTCCTCGGCGAGCCACGCCACCGTCGCCGACACCCCTCGTTCACGGTCGCGGTCGCCGTAGGTGCGCTCGATGACGTCCTGCAGTTCCGCGAAGTCCACGACCGGCGACCGTAGCAAGCCGCGTGTCTGCTCGCCGTCAGGCGTCGACGGCCATGGCGGCTCCGACTTCGAAGCTCGGCTGGAAGTCGGCCATCCGGGGATCGGCGTTGACGACGACGAGGTAGGCGGACTCGTGGCCGGGAACTGTCGACGACACCCTGGTCATCGACGCATACCCGAGACGACGCGAGCGTTCCTCCATGCCGATTCCGACCACCACCGCGGGACTGTCCCACCCCTTGTAACTGTGCACGGTGCAGCCCTTCACGGCATCGGCCTCCGGCCAGAATCGTCCCTTGCTGCGATGGCGCTCGTCAGGATCGCGGCTGTACACGTGATGGACGGCGTACCCCGCCGCCTCGATCTCACGTGCAGCAGCCAACCCGTCGTGGTGGTACTCGCACAGGTACACCACATCGCACGGCGCGAGGTCGGGATGTTCCTGCAGCAACTGCACGACTTCGCGGCCGACCGCGACACCGAGATCCGCCACCCGCTCGACGTTTCGCCACGATCGCACTGCGCTCGAGACCTGTCCGACCACGGTGGCCTGATCGTCGGCGATCTCGGGCACCACTGCATCCTCGGCGATGTAGGACCGTGCGAACTCGTTCGTCGCCCGGACCAGCTCGGGGGCCATGCGATACGACCGCGTCATCCTGATCCACGGTTCGGTGAACCCGGCGGCAGCCAGCGTGTCCGGGTCGTCCCACGCCGACTTGCCGTACAGATCGACGGTCGAGTCGGCCACGAGCAGCATCTCGCCGTCGGGTCGAACGACGTGCTCGCGCAGGAGGTTCCACCAGTCGAGCATGAAGTCCTGACCCTCGTCGACGAGGACGGCGTCGAATCGGCGATCGAATCCGGCCGCGAGCACATCGCGTGTCTTGACCACGATCTTGACCGGCCAAGTGCCCCGAGCGGGTTCCTCGGCCACGATGCCGGCCTGCGCAGCATCATCGACGACGCGAGAACAGAACGTGTGAAAACTCGTACAGGTCACTCGTGCGGGGTTCGCGCCCAGTTCGGCACATCGCTCGACGACCAGTCGGCGAAGATGGTTCGCCAGGGTCGAGTTGAAACACAGCACGAGCACGCTGCGGCCCTCTGCCGCCACCCGGGCAGCCCGGGCAGCCAGTGCGAACGACTTGCCACTCCCGGCAGTCCCGGCAACACCGCGGATGCGGGCGCCGCCCGAGTTGGCCGCGACGCGACGTGCGTCGTCGCTGAGTTGGACCGGGGCGACCGCATCGTGCACCAACCCATCGACGACGAGTCCGCTGCGAAGGCGAGCGACCGAGGCAGGCGGTGCGGTGGTCGTACCGGGTCCGTCGACGAGGAACGGCAGCCGCTCCTCGAGGTCATCATGCGACCAGAGCAGCACGACGTCCATCGGGTCGCCCATGTCGGTCGAGAGCAGCGCTGCGGCTTCGGTTGCAGAGCAGTTCGGAAGCACCACGACCGCTCGGACGGATGCTCCGGGCTCACGGGCATCGCCAGGGAACGCGAAGAACTGCTCGTACACCGTGTTGCGATGTCGCCGCGCCACCACGAGCGGTCGCTCGGTACTGAACCGCCACTCGCCATCGACGCCCAGCACCTCGACGCGGCCGTCGTCGGTCCGCCGGTGGTCCGCTGGGCTCCAGTCGACGACGTCGACGGTGACGACACCGCGCTGATCGTGCACCAGCACCATGTCGGGTACGTCCTGGCCGACCTTCGGCCGTACGTGGACCGTCCAGTCGTCGCTGAGCGTCTGCAACGCATCGAACACCGTCTGGGCTGCGGACTCGAGCGGATGTTGCAGCTCGTCGAGATGATTGATGGACGGTCGGATGATGGCCACGGCATTCCCCGTTCGGACAGGCGGACGAGGTGTCATCGGCACGCGAAACAGCGACCTTGAGCACAATCTCAGCTCGGAATCCGAGCGGTGTTCCCCTCGGGCTCGACACCCGAGGAACACGTGGTCGGGGTGAGAGGATTTGAACCTCCGGCCTCCACGTCCCGAACGTGGCGCGCTAACCAAGCTGCGCTACACCCCGTAGCGGCTGGCAATACTACCCGGCGGTTGCCGGTTCTTCCTCGGAGGAATCTTCAGCCACGTCGTCCGGCAGTGGCACCATCGCCTCGACCGGCGCAGCGTCGGGGGCCAAGCCTTCGGTGTAGACGCCGCCCGACAGGATCGCATCCGCGGCACGTCGAAGGCGAAGGGCGTCGAGTGGCTTGACCAACCAGCCTTCGGCCCCGCTGCGGCGCGCCAGGTGCAGGTCGGCTCGACGGTCGAGCAGCATGAGCACCGGAACGTGGCCGAGCACACCGGCCGATTCGTCGAGACGGAGCGCCATCGTGACCGCCATGGCGCCCATCGAGCCGACCTGGAGGTCGAGGATCGCGAGATCAGGCATGCGTTCTTCGACCTGACGAGCCACCGCTCGGCCGTCGCGGCACACGGTGAAGTGGACGTCGTCGTCGCCGAGCGCAGCGGTGACCTCGTCGACGATCCAGTCGGCGTCGGTGGCAAGCAGGATGTGCACGACGCAGACGCTACCCGTCATCGACCGGATGGTCGAAGAGATGCGCGGCGATCATCCAGAGACCGTCGAGATCGTGGACGTCGCCGTCGAGCAGCGGCAGCACGACGAGGCGTTCTGCTCCGACGATGTCGGTGAGCGGGGCGATCACGTCGAGCTCGAGGTCGCGCATCGAGCGCAGCGTGGCCACGTTGTCCCACAACACCCCGAGCGCCTCGTGGTGGCCTGCACGGGCATCGGCCGCGGCGGCCGCGGCCTCGCCGGCGCTGCCTTCACCGAACTCGGGGTGGGTGCGGTTGACGATCGCCGTCGTGACCCCCACGCCCTGTTCGTCCAGTTGCTTGGCGAACCACACCGCCTCGTCGATCGTGTCGTGGCGAGGGGCGGCAACGACGACGAACGACGTCTCCGGCGCCCTGATCAACCGAACGACGTCATCGGCGCGTTCACGGAACCCCGTCTCCATCCCGGCGAACGCCTGGAAGAACGCCACCGAGTCGGCCAGCACATCGGAGCCGACCACCTTGCCGATCGCCTTCAGGACCGGCTGGGTCGCTGTGCCGATCACCTTCAACCCGCCACGGGTCGGCAGCATCAACAGCCGGAACAACCGGTGATCGAGAAACCGGGCAAGCACGCCCGGCGCCTCGAGAAAGTCGAGTGCGTTCCGACTCGGCGGTGTGTCGACGACCACCAGGTCGAAGCGGTCGTCACCGTGCAGATCGTGCAACGTCTCGGCCGCCATGTACTCCTGCGTGCCGCTCAACGCGCCGGCGATGTTGCGGTAGAACGGGTTGGACAGGATTCGTTCGATCTGTTCGTCGGAGTCTGCGTGGCGCCGCACCAGCCCGTCGAACGTTGCTGCGGTGTCGAGCATCATCGCCCACAGCTCGCCGTCATCGACGCCGTCGGGGTGACCCGCGACGCGACGATGGTCCACGTCGATTCGTTGAGGTTCGGACGCCAGACCGCCCTCGAGTCCGAGTGCATCGGCCAAACGGCGCGCCGGGTCGATCGTGACCACCACCGCCCGACGGCCACGGCGGGCCGCTTCCAGGCCGAGTACCGCTGCGGTGGTCGTCTTGCCGACCCCACCCGAGCCGCAACACACGATCACGGTCGACGCGTCGATCACGTCGAGATCCAGGTCTGCGTCGCCAGTCACGGTTCGTTCCTCAGCGTCTCGGCGAGCTGTTCGATGTCGATCGAGGTCAGCCCGGCCACCAGACGCGCCGGCAGGGTCACCTTCGGGATCGGCAGTTCCGTGGCGAGACGGGCGATCTCGGCCGCTTCCATCACGCGGCGCGCTCGTCGAAAAGCCGCAGCATCGACGAGGCACTGGGCCGCGACGGGGTCGAGGTCGGCGACCAGCGTCCGAACCGATTCGTCGTCGGGAAGCGGATCTCCCACGTCGACACCGTTGACGATCACCGGGCCGAGTTGCACACCCACGTCGTCTTCGAGGGCGAATGCGGTCTCGACCACTTCGTTGACAGGTGTCGTCTCGGGGAGCGTGACCAGCACCACCTGACAGCGTTCGGGGTCGTGCAGCAGGTCGAGCACGTCGTCGGCCTGGGCACGAACCGGGCCAGAGGCAACGGCATCGGCCAGGCCGGCAGCGGACGTGAGGAACGTGATGGCATGGCCTGCGGCCGGGCCGTCGACCACGATCAGGTCGTGGTCGCCGGAACGTTCGAGTTGTTTGATCTTGCCGAGTACGACGATGTCGTCGATTCCCGGAGCGGCGGTGCCGACGACGTCGATCACACCGGTCCGGTTCAGGCGCTTCGCGATCCGGGCGAAACCATGCTCACGCAGGTACTCGTCGAGCGCCTCCGGTGCCGAGATGGCAAGAACGTCGAGATCGGGGAGCAGCCCGGCGAGGGCGGGTTTTCCGTCGAGCTCGACGACGAGGACGCGCCGCCCGGCATCTGATGCGGCACGGGCGATCACAGCCGTTACCGTGGTCTTTCCCACACCCCCCTTGCCCGCCACCACGACGACGCGGGCAGCAGTCAACGACTGCAGCGGGAACTCGCTTTCTGGAGGCACCTGTGCGAAGACTAGCGATCGGCTTGCTCACGCTGATGGCCGGGCTCACACTGATCGGACCGGCGGCCCACGCCCAAGACGACTCGGAGGCCCCAGCAGAGGTCGGCCGGGTCGACGTGTTGCAGGTCAGCGGCTTCATCGATCCGATCCTGGTGTCCGAGATCGACGCTGCAATCGACCGAGCGGTCGACGAGGACTCCCAGGCGCTGATCCTGCAGGTCAACAGCGACGGCACGGTCGTCGACGACGACGTGGTCGAAGATCTCCTGGTCCGCGTCGCCGACGCACCGGTGCCGATCGGGATCTGGGTCGGGCCCAGTGGTGCCCGCTTCTACGGCACCGCCGCTCAGCTCCTCGCGGTCGCCGATGTCACCGGAATGGCCCCGGGCGCACGGGTCGGATACATGGGTGTCCCGCTCGACCCGCCGGGTCTTCCCGACGGCGTGACGGTCGACTTCGGTGTCGCCGAAGAACGGCTCCGCAACGGCTCGGTCGGCCTGTCCGACGCCCGCACACTCGACGTGTTCAAACAGCGCATCGACGACGAGGGCATCCCGACGATCTCCAACATGGTCGCCGCGATGGACGGCTACGAGGAGAACGGTGTCGTGCTGGTCACCACCGAACTCGTGGTGCTCGACGACGGCTCGACCCGATTCGACACGGTCTCGGTGGTTCGATTCGCCAAGCTGTCGCTGATCGACCAACTGTTCCACACCGTCGCCAGCCCGCCGGTCGCATACCTGCTGTTGCTGACCGGCTTGGCCCTCCTGGTCTTCGAGTTCTTCACCGCCGGCGTCGGAATTGCCGGGGCCGTCGGCGCCATTTGCACACTGCTCGCGTTCACCGGGCTCGCGGTGCTCCCGACACGCCCATGGGCGGTCGTGCTGATCATGCTCGCCATGCTCGCCTTCGCGGTCGACGTGCAAGTGGGAATTCCGCGCTTCTGGACCGGTGTGGGCATCGTGCTCACCATCATCAGCAGCTGGTTCCTGTTCGAGCCGATCCCCGGCGCATCGATGCGCCCGTCGTGGCTCGCATTGATCGCGGGCATCGGCGGCATCGCCCTCACGTTCATCGTCGGCATGCCGTCGATGGTGCGGACGCGTTTCGCGACCCCGACGATCGGTCGTGAGTGGATGATCGGTCGGCAGGGCACCGCGCTCGAGGCAGTCGACCCCGACGGCCTCGTCGAGGTCAACTCGGCCACCTGGCGAGCCCGCACGAACCGCGCGACGCCGATCGAGGCCGGCGACCCGATCCGGGTGGCGGCGATCGACGGGGTCACCCTCGACGTGGAACCGCTCGAAGGCGCCGCTCGCGACTACCGCGAGATGCGCAAGAAGTCGCCCGAGGCCGACGTGCCCTCGCCGGCGATGAGCGACACCACCGACGAGCGGTAGCTCCGCCGGTCAGCGCGCACCTGAGAACGGTCAGATCTCCGGGAGTCGCGGGCCGGCGATGCGGACGTCCTCGCGCCGACGGGTGACGCCCCGAGCGTCGAGTTCGGCCACGAGCGGCAGCACGTACTTGCGGCTCGCTCCGGTGGCATCACGGAATGCAGCGACGGTGAACCCGTCAGGTGACTGGGCCAGCAAATGCGCCGCGACCGATGCAGCTGCGTCGATCGTGTCTGCGTGGAAGTGCATGCCGTCGCGGGCGACGATGTGCCCACGGCGGATCAGCTCACGCAGCTCGGCACGGTCGACGTCGTCGGGTTGCGGCGGAGTGAATCCGCCCGTGAGCGCGGCCCCGAGGTACGGATGGTCGGCGAACGGGTCGACGATGTCTGCCGTACGCACGACGGTGGCATCGACCACCACCTCGTCGAGGGCCCCGAGCACGGCACGCTCACGATCGTCGAACGAGGCGAGGTCGACGCCGGTGGGCCCCGCTCGTTCGATCCGGTCGAGCAGGTCGGTGCGCATCGCTGCCAGCTCGTCGTGGGTCGTGAGCCACTCGCCCACGGTGGGCTCGGCTCGCTGGCCCGTGAGCTGCTCGACGTCGCTGGCGCTCACCCACCCTCGCTCGCGGACGATCCGCTCGATGGTGCGGTCCGGCGCTGCGCGCGAGGCACGCAACACGGGGTCGATGTCGAGCACTTCCCCACCGCCGACGGTCTCGTCGCGTCCCGACTCGCGAAGAACGAATCGGTCGCCGGGGAGTACGGGCACCGACCGGGGCAGGAACAGCCTCACGAATCCATCGCTGCCGGGTGCCACTGCCTCGGAGCCCAACACGCGCACTCGTGCGGTGTGCTCGCCGGAACCGAAGTACACGACGAATGCGCCTCGCCGCGAGAGATCGTGATCGAGTGCCTCGAGCACGTGCACCGACGCGTCGAGTCGATCGGTGGCTCGCCACTGCCCCGCCGCAACCAGGGCCTGCCCGCGGGCGAGTTCGTGATGGTCGACACCGGACAGGTTCACGGCGACGCGGTTGCCGGGCCCGATCTCGTCGACCGCTCGACCAGCGGTCTGCAGCCCTCGAATTCGTGCGTCGCGATCGTCGATCACCACCGTGTCGTCGACGGCCAGTCGCCCCCCTGTCAGCGTGCCGGTGACGACGGTGCCGCTGCCCTTCGCGGCGAACACCCGGTCGATCCAGAGCCGAGGCCGGCCGGCGTCACCCGCTCGCGTCGCACGCACGACGAGGGCGTCGAGTTCGGAGCGCAACTCGTCGAGTCCGGCGCCCGTCGTCGCCGACACCGCAACGACCGGTGCATCGGCGAGGAACGTGCCGGCGACGTGGTCGGCGACGTCCATCCGCGCCAACTCGAGGAGATCGTCGTCGACGAGATCCGACTTGGTGAGGGCGATGACACCGGCCTCGATCCCGAGCAGTTCGAGAATGCGGAGATGCTCTTCCGACTGCGGCTTCCATCCCTCGGTGGCCGCCACGACGAACACGCAGGCGGTGACACCGCCGACACCGGCGAGCATGTTGCGAAGGAACTTCACGTGGCCGGGTACATCGATGAAGCTGATCTCCTCGCCGGAGGGCAGGGTCGTGTGAGCGAACCCGAGGTCGATCGTGAGCCCTCGGCGTTTCTCCTCCTCGAACCGGTCGGGGTCGGTGCCGGTGAGGGCGAGCACGAGCGAGGACTTGCCGTGGTCGACGTGGCCGGCAGTGGCGATGACCGTCACGAGTCGACCGTCACGACACAGCGGGCAGCGAGGTGAGCGCGTCGACGACGACGGCGTCGTCCGACGGCGCGACCGAACGCAGATCGAGCATCGTGCGGTCGTCGCGCGACCGGGCGATCACCGGAGGGTCGTGACGCCGCAGTGGCGTGAGGAGATCCCCGTCGATCGTGACGCCGTAGGACGGCATCGTGATGCCGGGCGCCGAGCCGGCGCCCGGCAACGACTCCATGGCGGTCGCCGCTGCCGATGGGTGCAGCGCTGCGACCGCAGCTGCCACCGCCTCGGCCCGCTCGCGTAACGCCGTGAGCGGTGCGGCGACCATCGCCCAGAATGCGATGTCGGTACCTGCACGCTTGTCGAGGTAGGTCAACGCCGTCTCCTGCAAGGCGGCGAGCACCAGACCGCCCGGGCGCAGCGCCCGCGCGAGCGGATGGCGCTGACACCGCTCGACCAGGTCAGCTCGCCCGGCGATGATGCCCGCCTGCGGGCCACCGAACAGCTTGTCGCCGCTGAACGTGACCAGTGCAGCGCCATCAGCGAGTGTTTGGAGCGCCGCCGGCTCGCCGGCGAGCCATGCCGGTGGCGCTCCCGGCAGCCACGGGCAGTTCGAGTCGATCAGTCCACTGCCGATGTCGGCGACGACCGGTACGTCGAGGGTGGCCAGTTCGCGAACGGTCGTCTCCTCGACGAAGCCCTCGACCCGGTAATTGCTCGGGTGGACCTTGAGCACGATGGCGGCATCGACACCTGGCTTGTCGATCGCTCGGCGGTAGTCGTCGAGGCGCGTCCGATTGGTGGTGCCGACGTCGACGAGCCGGGCACCCGACTGTTCCATCACGTCGGGCACGCGGAACGAACCACCGATCTCGACGCTCTCGCCCCGACTGACCGGCACGTCGCGCCCTTCGGCGAGCGCAGCGAGCACCAGGAGCACGGCGGCCGCGTTGTTGTTGACCACCATCGCAGCTTCGGTACCGCACAGTCGGGCGAGCAGCTGGCCGACCGCGCGTTGGCGGGACCCACGTGTCCCGGTGGAGAGGTCGAATTCGACGGTCTGGGCAGCGGCCGCCTGCTGGTGCTGCAACGGCGCTCGACCGAGATTGGTGTGCAACAGCACTCCGGTGGCGTTGACGACCGGCGTCAACAGCGTGCGGCGAAATGCCTCGGCGCGGCCAGCGGCCGACTCGACGTCCCCAGCCTCGATCGCGGCCCGGGCGACGTCGACCAGGATCGGATGCGGCAGGCCCGAGGACGCCAGGGATCGGGCGAGCACGTCGACCGACGGCGGCCGGTGGCGGTCGCCGGGAGCACTCATCGCAGTGAGCCTACGGGGTGGGTGCCGCCCTGATGCCGGGATCGGAGGCGACACACACCTCGGGGATCAGGCCTCGGGGAGCTTGTCGACGGCGTCCTTGGCGGCTTCGGCGCCCTGCTGGACCTTGTCGGCGTGCGTGCCTGCCTTGTCGGCGGCGACGTCGGCTGCTTTGTCGATGCCCTGCTTGACCTGGCTCTTGTTGCCACCCAGCTTTGACTTGATCGAATCCATGATTCCCATTGCGAGACCTCTTCGTGTTGACGGAAGACCTGACCCTACCGCGCCACGGTGCGAGCAGTCGATGAGGCGGCGTACTCCTCACGGGCGGCGTCGAGCACCGCGATGCCGTGCGCCCGGGCCGAACGTTCCCACTCGGGGTCGTCCGGTGTCGACCCGCAGCGGTGATCCCACACGACGCGTGCGTGCACTGGGTCAGATCGATCACCGTGGAGGTGCACCCAGTGCTCGGCGCGCTCGTTGACGATCATCCGCGTGTCCGACCTGGTGCCCAGCTCCATCGTGACCGTCCGCCAGGTCGCACCCGGCACGACGTGGCCGAGACCGGCAGCGATCTGTCCGTGTTTGGGGCCGGTCGTGGCATCGGCCGACATCGTGCACTCGATCCGATCGGCGTCGAACACGCGGCGCAGCCAAGCGTCGTCTCGGTGATCGGCGGGGACGTGGGACAGCAACGTGTAGGTGCCGAACGTTCCATGACCGGTGTGGAGGTCGAGCACCAGCACCTCGTCGGCGCCGGCGAGCCGGTCGGAGACGACGTCGGCCAGAATCCTGTTCGACTCCTCGGTGCGGTCGCCACCGAAGTAGAGCCCGTCGGGGTGCGAGTACTGACCCTCGCTGACCGCCGACTTCACCCAGGTGTACCCGTGCTCGTCGATGAGCGCCCGCGTGACCTCGAGCAGCGACTCCGGAGTCGGTGGTTCCTCGCCCGCCGGCACCAACACGGGATGCAGGACCTCGTACCCGGGATTGTCCGGCACCTCGACACGCTCGTCACGGCCCCAATTGCGGTTGAGGTCGACGTTCGACTCGTTCTGACGCCGCCAGAAGGCCATCCCCCACGGGTTGACGGCGTGCACGAGCAACACCCCAGCATCGTCGGCCAGGGCCGAGTCCTTCCCGTCGACGACCCAACGCTCGATCGCATCACACATCAGCGTCGACGACGAGAAACCCTCGTCACCGTGCACACCGGCCATCACGAGCAGCGCCCGCCGAGGCCGGACCGCGCCGATGTGCGTCACGTCGATCGTCAGCTCCTGGCCGTGTTCACCCCGAGCACCGATCGGGTGAGCGGAGAAGGGCAGTCCGCTCTGCCGGCACGTCCACCGGAACCGCTCGCGGCACTCGTCGTAGGTCAGCGGAAACCGGTCCGGTCGCATGCTCCCAGGATTCCATCCCGATCACCGCAGCACCGACCCGCGGCCATCGGCGCCGGGACGGAGATATCGTGCAGTGGGTCGTGACCAAGTGGACCAAGGCCGTCGTCAGCTACCCGCCCACGTGGATCGCCGCGGTGCTGCTCGGCGCAACGGTCTGGCTGGTGCTCACCGTGCTCGACCCACCGGGCGTGCTGGTGGTCGTCCTGATCGTGCTCGCCGTCATCGCTGCTGCTGCCTGGCCGTTCACCATGTCGGCGACCGGCACCCTCGCCAAGCTGCAATTCGAGGTTCCTCGGGTCGAAGAGGTCGACCCGGCCGAGATCGCCGCACTCCGGGCCGAGCTCGACGCACTCGTCGACACCCAACCGACCGAACAGCTCGACGCGTTGCTGTCCAAGCGACAGAGTCTGATCAACGTGCTCGAACGACGCCTCGACGCCGGCGAACTGACCTATGCCCGCTACCTGGCCACATCGCAGCAGGTGTTCGCCTCGGCGCTCGACAATCTGCACGAAGTGGCCGTCGCCTACGAGAGCATCAGCACCATCGACGAGCCCTACATCGCGCGGCGCCTCACCGAACTCGACGCCGACGACAGCGATGCCGAGTCCGCCGACCGCGAGCGGGCCACCCTCGAGCGCCGCCGCGAACTGCGCAACGACCAGCGTCGACGAATCGCCCGGTTGCTCGCCCAGAACGAATCCGCGCTCACCGCGCTCAACCGCACCACGACCGCACTCGCCGACGTCCCGATCGGCAAGAAGCCAGAAGACGCCGATGCGGCGATGGACGCGCTCGAAGAGCTCGCCGACCGCGCCACCAAGTACGCCTGAACCACCCCGAAAGGCCCACATCATGAGCGACAACGAACCGACGACCACCACCTCGAGCACGCCGGCGCTCGACCTGAACCTCAACGTCGAGGCGGCCAAGGCCGAGACTCGTCGCGGTCGAATCCGAGCCGACCGACGAGCTGCAGGCCCAGGCCAACGCCCAGGTCGAACAACTCCTCGCCATCGACCCGACCAACGAAGATGCTCGCACGGCTGCCCGCGAGGCCGTCGACTCGATGGGCCGCGACCTGCAGAGCCGATCGGCCACCCGGAGCCGAATGCTGCAGGCGCCGCTGAAGGACATCTCGCACGGCACCGAGGACGGCGGGGAAGTCGCCAAGTCGCTGTCCGACCTGCGCATCGAGGTCGAGAAGCTCGACCCCTCCGGGCTCGACACCGAAGCCGGCTGGTTCACCCGTGCGGTCGGCAGGATTCCCGGCGTCGGCACGCCACTGAAGCGGTACTTCATGCGGTACGAGAGCTCGCAGACCCAGATCGATGCGATCGTGCATTCACTCGAGAACGGGCGTGATCAGCTCAAGCGCGACAACGTCACCCTCGGCGACGACCAGAAGCAGATGCGCGAACTGACCCATCTCCTCACCGACCAGATCGCGTTGGCCCAGGCACTCGACGCCGCCGTCGTCGAGAAGCTCGCCGTCGAGATCACCTCCGACGACCCGCGACGCCAGTTCGTCGAAGAGGACATCCTGTTCGCGCTCCGCCAACGGACCCTCGACCTGCAGCAGCAGCTCGCGGTCAACCAGCAGGGTGTGTTGGCGATCGAGATCATCATCCGCAACAACCGTGAACTGATCCGAGGTGTCGATCGGGCGATCGACGTCACGATCAGCGCGCTGCAGGTGGCGGTGACCGTCGCGCTCGCGCTGGCGCACCAGAAGATCGTGCTCGACAAGATCGAAGCGATCAACGCCACGACCTCGGCAATGATCGCCGGCACGGCGGAGCGACTCAAGACCCAGGGCACGGCCATTCATCAGCAGGCGTCGAGCACGATGCTCGACATGGACTCGCTGCGTCAGGCGTTCGACGACATCGACATTGCGCTCGACGAGATCTCCCGCTATCGACGCGAGGCGCTGCCGACGATGGCCGGCACGATCCTGGAACTCGACGAGCTCACCGCCGAGAGCGAGGAGGCGATCGAGAACATGGAGCGAGGCCGAACGGCGACCACTCGCCTCGATTCGGGTGAGTCGATCGACATCGGCGAGATCACGACGAAGGAGAGCGAGTGACCGTGCGCCGACCACGGACCTCCCTGGTCGCAGCGTTCGCCGGGTTTGCGCTGATCGCCGCAGCCTGCGGCGATCTCGGCACCGACACCTCGACCGAACCGCTCGACCCGGCCGAGGCATCCCAGAGTCTCGACGAGCTCGCCGACGAGATCGGTTGGGTCGACGACCAGGTCACACGAAGTGCGTCGATTCCGCCGCCGACGGGCGCCAACCTCTCCGACACACTTCCCGAGATCGACGAGTTCGAGATCGTCGTACCCCGGAGCGGGGCTGTTCCCGCTGGTGCCGTCGAGATCTGGGCCTCGACCGAGAAGTCCGGTGAAGGCACGGATGGCTGGATGACCGACACCGCCGAAGCGTTCAACAACTCGGGAGCCACACTCGCCGACGGGACACCGGCAACCGTCGCTCTGCGCCGAATCGCTTCGGGCACCGGTTTCCAGTACATCGCCCGTGGCCAGGAGTTGCCCGACGCGTACTCACCGTCGAGCCAACTGTGGATCGAGATGGCCGGCGAATTCCAGACGATGACCGAAGTGAGGTCCCGCCTGGTCGACAACGTCGCCGGCATCGTGATGAAGAACGAAACCGCCGACGAACTGCGTGCCACCTACGGCGAACTCAGCGCCGAGAACCTCGTCGACGCCGTCATCGCCGGCGACCTGGTGATGGGCTACACCGACCCGTTCGCGTCGAGCACCGGGCTCAACTTCCTGCTGACCGTGCTCGACTCGATCGCCGACGGCGACGAGACACAGCTCACGTCGCCGGACGTGGCGAGCGTGTTCGAGCAGTTCCAGCGCCAGGTTCCGTTCGTTGCACTGACCACCCTGCAGATGCGTGACTCGGTCGAGAACGACACCGGCACGCTCGACACGTTCGTGATGGAGTGGCAGACCTACACCAACACCGACTCGTTGCAGTCGGGGTTCGAGTTCATTCCGTTCGGGGTGCGCCACGACAACCCGCTGTACGCCGTCGGCGACGTCACCCCCGCCGAAGCCGAGACGCTGGAACTGTTCGCCGAGTTCTCACAGCAGCCCGAGTACCAGGAGCTGGCGATCGAGTTCGGATTCGATCCACCGCCCTACACCCCCACGGTCGAGGCGCCGTCCGGATCGACGTTGATCGACGTCCAGAACGTGTGGAAGGACAAGAAGGACGGCGGCCGGCCGGTGGCGACGGTGTTCGTGGTCGACGTCAGCGGGTCGATGGAGGGCACCAGGATCCAGTCGGTTCGCGAGGCCATGATCTCCGCACGCGAGTTCATCAAGCCCGAGACCGAGGTCGGTGTCGTCGAGTTCAACGACACCGCCATGAAGCGACTCGACGTCGCAGAGTTCGATCTCAACCAGCAGGGCCGGTACGCGGCGATCGCCGAAGACCTCAGCCCGGGTGGCGGCACTGCGATGTACGACGGCATCGTGCTCGGGCTCAAGATGCTCGAAGATCAGAAGGCTGCCGACCCGGACCTCAAGACCCTGCTGGTGGTGCTCACCGATGGCGAGACCACCGACGGGTTGCGGTTCGAGGACGTCGACGAGACGATCGCCGGTCTCCGGATCCCGATCTACACCGTCGGCTTCGAAGCCGACCTCGAAGAGCTCGGACGTGTCTCGTCACTGGTCGAAGCTGCCAGTATCGATGCCAGTGAGGACGACGTCGAGTTCAAGATCGCTGCGCTGTTCAACGCCGGTGGCTGATCGAGCAGTGCACCGATTGGCTCGTTCGTGAAGCCGCTTGCGATCTGGGTCGCCATCGTCGTCGTGGTCTTCGGCGGCTACGCCCTGATCGCCTCGTTGCTGCAGGAGACCGAACAGGTCTTCGTGTTCGTCGACTCGTCGAACCGTATGGAGTTGTTGGAGAACGAGATCATCGTCGAACTCGACCAGATCGACGACCGCGACGATGCCGAGTTCGCCCTCGCACGCGGCCAGGACCGCGGCGCGGAGCTGGTGCACACGTGGCAGCCCGAGCTGCGTTGGGCCACCACGCCGCTGTTCGCGCCCTGCTCGTTCGACGGCATCGAGTCGTTCCCCGAGGCCACCGACGCCGACGAACGAATCCTGATCACGACTGCCGGCTCGTGCCCGACCGACACGTTGGCCGACTGGACGGTCGTCGAACTCACCCCGTAGCAGCAGAAGTCAGACCCCGGCTGCTCCCCTACGATCGGCCGGGTGAGCCTTCCTGTTCCGATCGTCCAGCTCGACACCGAGCTCCCGCTCCCGGCCTACGCCCACGACGGCGATGCCGGCCTCGACCTCTACGCCCGCGAAGCGGCCACGCTCGCCGCGGGCGGCGGCCGCGTCCTCGTTGCGACCGGCATCTCGATCGCGATCCCGATGGGTCACGGCGGGTTCGTCCTCCCCCGCAGTGGCATGGCGGCCAAGCACGGCATCAGCGTCGTCAACGCGCCAGGGTTGATCGACGCCGCCTACCGAGGCGAGGTCAAAGTTGCACTGATCAACACCGACCCCGACGCCGAGTACCACGTGGAGCGCGGCGACCGCATCGCCCAACTCGTGATCCAACGCGTCGAGTCGGTCGCCTGGCAGGTCGTCGACTCGCTCGACGGCGTCGACCGGGGCGGCGGCTTCGGTCACTCCGGCCGCTGAACCGTCACTCGACGAGGTCGGCGTCGGTGCAGCTCTGCGGTGCCGTGATCGGGTTGCAGCGAGCCACGGCATCGCCGGGGAGCCGAGCGACGTACGGGCTGTCGAAGTACTCGCTCGGCAGGTAGTAGTCGGTGCTCAAGAAGTGCGCCCCACTGGCGAGCGCGGCGTCTCGCCGGGTCGTGTCGTTGTTGCGGGCGTCGGCGGTGGGCGAGTCGGTCCGCGTGCGAATCAGGTATCCGTCGCGTGCGGCCTGGTCGAGACCGGGGTCGGTGGGGTCGTCGAAGCGAACGAACGCCGCGTCGGGCGCACCAGGCGTGCCGCTGGTGAAGATCGGCCGGCCCTCGATGCTCGGCGCGTCGGCGACGTACAGGTCACGGATGCGGCCACCGTCGGTCATCGAGAAGATGACCTGGCCACGGCTGTCGGCCACCGTCGGCCATCCATTCGTGCGCACGGCCTCGTCGAGCGTGGCCGCATCGCCTCGCACCTCGTCGGGTTCGATCATCTGGCCCGGCGCGAAGACCGAGCGGATCTCGGCGTCGAGTGCATCGAGCAACTCCGGGGTCATCTCGATCGGTTCGGCCCATGGCAGGTCGAGGTCGATCTCCAGGCCCTCAGCGGCGGCGGCATCGACCACCGACTCTTCCTTCATCTCGATCATGATCATGATCGGGAGGTGGTTCGGGTTGTCGCCCGACCAGGCGCGGATCTCCTCGAGGCAGGCGACGAGTGTGAGGCACGTGGTGCCGTAGTCGAAGTCCTGGGTGTGCAGCACCTTGAAGCCGGGTTCGTCGAGTTCCGGGAGACCGGACGCTGCGTCCAGTCCGACCACGGGGTTCGCGGCCCGGTTGGCGAACAGCCCGCCGTCGGGGTCGGCGAACACGTCGATCTCGAACTGGCGGACACCGTGGTCCTCGAGCTGCTCGGCGAGCGGCAGATGCGAGTACTCGATGCTGGCGGCGAGTTCGGGGGACAGCGCCGCGATGCCGTCGAAGAGCCCCGGTTCGGGGATCAGGTGGTAGCTGTTGTGCGAGCCGATCACCTGCACGTGGTTGATGTCGATCTCGTCCGCCGGAAGCGTCGTGCTCGTGGTCGACCCCTGGGTCGTCGAGGGTGCGGTCACCGGGGAAACAGTGGTCGGAGCGATCGACTCCGCCACCTCGGTGGTGCTGATCGAGTCGTCGTCGCCAGAGGACTCCGCATCGTCGGAGCCGCCGCACGCAGCGCACACGGTCAGCAGCGCTGCCGTGGCGAGTCCCACCATCCGCCGGTTGCCCATCATCGACTCAGTGTGGCCCGTCGCGGATCAACCGACCGAACCGGTCGCACACGCCGCTCGGGACATCAACCCCAGGCGAAGACGGGCTGCTCGAAGTCGTGGACGCGCTCGTTGACCCTGCCGTCGAGGCCCACCCAGCGGAACTGCACGAGCAGCGCCCCGGTCGGCGCATGGATCAGGTCACCGCCGAGCGGCACCTGCACCACCGGTCGGTCGCTCTCGGGGATCGTGACGAATCGGGGCGAGTCCTCCCGAGTGAGTTCGTGCAAGCCGATGCGATAGGCCGCAAGCACTTCGGCGGGGTCCGGAACCAACTCGACTCCGGCACCACCCCACACCACGACCGGGGTGATCACATACCCCGATCGGGTCGCGTAGTCGTCGAGGACACCGAGCACCGCCGACTCGTCGAAGCGCACGCCGACTTCCTCGTCGGTCTCGCGCAGCGCCGCCTCGATCGGCGATTCGCCGGGGTCGAGACGACCCCCGGGGAGCGCCCACTGCGCGGAATGCGTGCTCAGACGGGCGCTGCGGCGGCACAGCACGAACGACGCTCCGCCGGCGACCCCGGCCATCTGGCCGTCGAGGCCGCTCACGTCCGAGGGAATCACGGACAGTCGGTCGGCGTCGACCCCGTGCGGATCGGCGTCGTCGGACCCGGCAACCGAATCGACGACCACGATGGCCACCGCGGCGTGACGGCGACCGTCGAGGGCGATCTCGGTGCGGTCGTGACGGGCGAGATTGGCCGCCATCGTCGCCCGGAGGTCGTCGGTGAGGTCGATCACGCGATGATCAGGACTCGAGGGCGTCGGCCTGCGGCCCTGCGGAGTCGATGGGCGTCTCGGAGTCGGGCTGGCGTACGGATGCCAACACCTTCGCAGCCAAGGCGGTGCTGATCGGCACCGAAGCGACCAGACCGATCGAACCGACGAGCGCCCGCACGATCTCGACCGCGACCACCTCACGTGTCGCCACCGAACCGAGTCCCTGCTGCGCTTCGCTGAACAGCAGCAGCAAGGGCAGCGATGCGCCGGCATACGCGAGGAACAGCGTGTTCACCGTGGACGAGATGTGGTCCCGGCCGATACGCAACGCCCGCCCGTAGAGCTCGCCGAACCCGGCGTCGGGGGCGACACGTTTCAACTCCCACACCGCAGACACCTGGGTGACGGTCACGTCGTCGAGCACGCCGAGCGAGCCGATCACCACGCCGGCGAGCAGCAGGCCGCGGGGATCGATCTGGGTACCGAGTGCGTCGAGGAAGCCGACGGTCTCGTCACCGAACCCGGTGAATTTCGATGCAGCGAGGAAGATCCATGCGAGCAAGGCCGTCAGCGCAAGGCTCGCGAAGGTCGACAGGAGTGCGGCGGCGGTCGCGAGTCCACGGCCGTGGGCGAGGAACAGCGCCACGAACGCGATCGCTCCAGCGGTGACCAGCGCAACAGCAATCGAGTTCGATCCGTCGAGGAGCGCCGGCAGGGCGAACACGACGATCACCACCAGGCTCATCGCGAGCCCGGCGAGCGCACCGACACCACGCCAGCGCCCGAGCACCACGATCGCCGCCACGAACAGGATCAGCAGCAACAGCATCGGGGTGCTGCGCTGGAAGTCGTAGAACACCGGCTGACGAGCGCCACCGCCCAGGTCGACGAGATCGACGAGGATGCCGTCGCCCGAGCCGATGGTCGAATCGAGCGACTGTTCGAGGACGTACCTCTCGCCGCTGAACTCGCCGTCGGTGATGATGATGTCGATCTGCTTGCACGCCAGCAGCGGATCGAACGAGCAGGGCACCTCCTCGACCGATTCGACCTGTGCGCCGACCGGCTCGCCTTCGAGACCGAGCGGGTCCGTTCGGTCGCCGCCGCCGCCGGGCCAGAGCACGACGAGGCCGACCAGCACGATCACTGCGCAGGCACCCACCGCGATCCACATCGTCCGGCGCACCTCCGGGCGGACGTGTTCGTCGAGATCGTGTGCGCCATCGAAGCCGTGCGAGTGACCAGTACCCATCCCCTCAGTCTGATCGACAACTCGCACCAACGGGGGGACGGCGCCCGCACCGGTCGGGCGATGAGCGAACTGGCCGTATCCGGTCCGTTCGCTCATCGGCCGGCGCGTCGACCGGTCGACCGGCTCAGTGGTGATCGTGTTCGGCGGCGTGCTCGGGCTGATGGAGGTGGCGGTGGCCGACGTCATCGTGATTGTGTTCGTCGCCGAGGTCGTGGCTGTGCCCGTGGCCGTGATCGTCGACCAGCAGCGCCTCGCCACCGATCCGCAGCAGGCGGCCGCCGAACGCAGTGGCAAGGTGTTCTGGTCGAAGCACGTCGTCGGGTGCGCCGTCGGCGATCACACAGCCCGCCAGCAGCATCACCCGGCCCGCCCGTTTGGCCTCCTCCAGGTGATGCGTGGAGAACACCACCGTCGACCCGGCGGCGACCTCGGCATCGATGATCGACAGGATCGCCTCCTGGCTCGGCAGGTCGAGTCCCGTGATCGGTTCGTCGAGCAGCAGCAATCGTGGGGCACCGATCAGTGCTTGCGCGACGAGCACACGTTGGCGCTGACCGCCCGACAGGTCGCTGAACGGTCGGCGGAGCAGGTCGGCGACCTCGAGGCGCTCGGCCACGTCGCGGATCTCGGTTCGATCGGCCCGCGTGATTCGTCCCAACAGCCCGCGGGCTCGGTAGCAGCCCATCCGGATCACCTCGTCGACCGGCAACGGCATCCAGTCGTGGTGTTCGTGCTGTTGGGCGATGAACGCCGCGTCGACGCCAGGGAGCCGCTCGACCGATCCGGTCGTCGGTTCGAGGAGTCCGGCCAGCAGCCGCAGCACCGTGCTCTTGCCGCTGCCGTTCGCTCCGACCAGTGCCACCGAGGTGCCGCAGCGAAACGTCGTGGTCGTCGTATCGAGCGCGACCACGTCGGAGTACCGGACGGACACCCCGGTGAACTCGGCGAGCGTCTCGTTGGAAACCATTCGAAAACCGTACCGCGAATTGGAATGAGAGTCATTCTCAGTATAGTGGGGCCATGTTCGCCACCCACGACCCGCCGCGGCGCCGCCGTGTTGGCCACCGGGACCCTCCTGCTCGCAGCATGCGGATCCGACGACGACGCATCCACTCGCCAGACCTCGACACCGGACGACACCACCGCGGCCGCTGTCGACGAGACCGTGGTCGCGACCACAGCGCCCACCGTTGTCGCGACGACCAGCATCTGGGCCGATGTCACCGCGAACGTGGCCTGCGACGGGCTCGCCGCCGTGGAGACGATCATCCCCCTGGGCGGAGATCCGCACTCGTTCGAGCCGTCGCTGCGTGACCGCGAGACGATGGACAACGCCGAGTTGGTGATCGCCAACGGCCTGTTTCTCGAAGAGTCGCTCGCCGACACCATCGATGCGGTCGAGTCGAACGGCGTCACGGTGCTCCGCGTCGGCGACGAACTCGATCCGCTCCCCGCCGGAGATGGGTCGCACGACGACGATCACGACGACGAGGAGTCCGACGACCACGACCACGAAGGCGACGAGGACCACGAGAGCGACCACGACGACCACGATCACGGCGACTTCGACCCGCACGTGTGGTGGGATCCCGCTCGGATGGCCGCCGCCGTTCCGCTGATCGCCGATGCGCTCGCCGACGCCGGCGTCGACCGCACAGCGCTCGAGACCTGCTCCGACCGCTACCTCGACGAGTTGGACGCACTCGACACCGAGGTCGCAGCGATCGTCGCGCCGCTCCCCACCGGCCAGCGCGTCCTCGTGACCAATCACGACTCGCTCAGCTACTTCGCCGACCGGTACGGGTTCGAGGTGGTGGGCAGCGTGATCCCGTCATCGAGCTCGCTCGCCGCCACCAGCCCCGCCGAACTCGACGCCCTGGCTGCCGACATCGAAGCGACCGGCGTCCCAGCGATCTTCGCCGACACCCAGAGTTCGACGGACGATGCCGACGCACTGGCCAACCGGATCGGCGACGTCGAAGTGGTCAGCTTGCTCACGGGCACGCTCGACGAGCCGGGCAGCGCGGCAGGAACCTACGCCGGCTGGCTCCGCCAGAACGTCGAGACGATCGTCGACGCGCTGAACCGATCCCCGGCAAACTGACCGGGTGGACTTCCTGAGCGATCCCTGGGGCTGGTGGATCGCGCCGTTCGTCGACTCCGAACTGATGCGCGACGCACTGCTCGCTGGGATCCTCACCGTGGTCACCACCTCGCTCGTCGGCACCTGGGTGGTGCTGCGCGGGATGAGCTTCCTCGGCGATGCGCTCGCCCACGGCGTGCTGCCCGGCATCGCGATCGCGTTCATCATCGGCGTCGACACCTCGATCGGAGCGCTGGTCGCCGCCGGCGCCATGGTTGCGGGCATCTCGGTGATCCGTCGACACTCACCGTTGCCCGACGACACTTCGATCGGTGTGCTGTTCGTCGGGTTCCTGGCGCTCGCCGTGGTGATCATGTCGACGCAGCGGGCGTCGTACACGGGCGACCTGAACCGGTTCCTGTTCGGCTCGATCACCGGGCTCGACAGCTCCGACGTGATCCGCCAGGGGATCGCTGCGCTCATCGCGCTCGTCGGCGTGATCGTGTTCTACCGGGCATTCCTCGTCATGACGTTCGACGTGTCACTCGCCTCGATGCTCGGCCTGCGCCCCGGACTCGCACAGGCTGCGCTGCTCGCGCTGCTGGCGATCTCGATCGTGTCGTCGTTCCAGTCGGTCGGGAACCTGTTGGTGTTCGCGTTCCTGATCGCACCGCCGGCCGCGGCGACCCTGCTCGTTCGACGCGTCCCCATGATCATGGTGGTGTCGATCGCGCTCGGAACCCTCGCCACCGTCATCGGCATCCTCGTGAGCTACCACCATGCGACCGCCGCCGGAGCGACGATGGCACTCACCTCGGTGATCATCTTCTTCCTGGTGCTCGCCGCCTCGGTCGCCCGACGTGCGCTCGCCCAGCGCCGGACGCTCTCCCCCGCCTGAATTCCCCCCTCGCGAGCCGAAACGTGCGCGGATCGTCCCGCCCGCGACGCCCCGATGCGCATTTTTCGGAAACGGGGACGTGGGTCAGGCGCGGCAGTCGGCGCAGCGGCCGTACAGATCGATCGTGTGGTGACTCGACTCGAAGCCCTCGGCACTCGACAAGGCATCGAACGCGGCGTCGAGTTGGCGCTCGAGCGTCGGGGTGAGCGTCACGTCGCGCACCGTTCCGCAGGCCTCGCAGATCAGATGATGGTGATGCTCGGTGAGGTCCTCGGCGAGTTCGTAGCGAGCGTGATCGGCGGAATGCACGAGCCGGCGCACCACCCCCACCTGCTCCATCACCGCGAGATTCCGATACGCCGAGCTCTGCGCGAGCGCTGGTGCCAGATCGATCAGCTCGGGCAACGTCACCGGCCCCTCAGCCGAGGCCAGCGCGTCGACCACCGCGCGGCGCCCAGAGGTGTAGCGCTGCTCGTTCTCGTCGAGCCGATCTCGCACGGTGCGGTGGATCTCGGTGTGGGCGGGCGACACGATCGGACTCTCAGCCGCGGTAACCACTGGTGATCGGCAGACGCCGGTCCTTGCCGAACGCCTTGCGGCTCACCCGTACGCCAGGCGGCGTCTGACGACGCTTGTACTCGGCGATGTCGACGAGCCGCGTGATGCGGCGGACCATCTCCTCGTCGTGTCCGAGTTCGATGATCTCCCCGGCGGTGCGATCGTCCTCGACGTAGAGCTGCAGGATCGGGTCGAGCACCTCGTACGGCGGGAGGCTCTGGTCGTCGCGCTGGTCGGGGCGGAGTTCGGCCGACGGCGGCTTGGTGATCACGTCCTCGGGCACGATCTCGCGACCGGCGGCGCGGTTGACGTACCGGCAGAGGTCGTACACGCGCGTCTTGAGCACATCCTTGATGATGCCGAATCCACCGACGGAGTCGCCGTAGATCGTGAAGTAGCCGACCGCGACCTCGCTCTTGTTGCCGGTGGTCAATGCCATCCAACCGAACTCGTTCGACATCGCCATCAGCAGCAGACCACGGCACCGGCTCTGGATGTTCTCGTAGGTCAGACCCGGTTCACGGCCCTCGAACGACGGCTCGAGCATCTCGAGGTACGCCGAGAAGGCCGGCTCGATCGAGATGGTGCGGAAGTCGATGTCGAGGTTCTCGGCGAGCAGCTGGGCATCGCTCTTGGAGTGCTCGCTCGAATACCGCGACGGCATCGACACGCCGTGCACGTGCTCGGACCCGAGCGCGTCCACGGCAATGCACGCGACGATCGTCGAGTCGATTCCGCCCGACAACGCGATCACCACATCGTCGAAGCCGTTCTTCACGCAGTAGTCGCGGGTACCGAGCACGAGAGCGTCGTACAGCTCACGATCGGCGTCGAGCGGTTCGGCGATGATGCCGTGCGCCGCTGCGTCGTGGACGACCGGTTCGTCGTTGACGACGACCGTCGGCAGCAGCGCATCGGTCACGCGACCGCGCGGGTCGAGGAGGCGCTTGCGATACACCGGCGGCACCGGAACGTCGACCACCAGCAGGTCCTCGACGAACTGCGGCGCCCTGGCCAGCAACGTGCCCTCGTGGTCGAACACGACCGAACCGCCGTCGAACACCAACTCGTCCTGGCCACCGACCTGGTTGACGTACACGATCGCCGCATGCGAGTCCGAGGCGCGTGTCGCCAGCATCCGCTCGCGCTCGGCGCCTTTGCCCGCATGGAATGGCGAGGCGTTGATGTTGACGCTGACCTCGGCGCCGGCGGCGGCCTGCTCGGCGACCGGCCCGAACGGGCTCCAGATGTCCTCGCAGATCGAGATCCCGACCTTGACGCCACCGATGACGAACAGCTCGAGTGGATCGGATTCGTGGCCGGGTGTGAAGTAGCGCGCCTCGTCGAACACGGTCGTGTTCGGCAGCAGCCGCTTGCGGTAGGTGCCGACGATCTCACCGTTGGCGCACACGGCTGCTGCGTTGTAGAGGTCGCGGTCCTGGTCGACGAAGCCGACCACCGCGGCGCAGCGACCGGTTCGTGCGGCCAACTTGGCCAGCGACTCGAGGTTGTCCGCAACGAAGCCGGGCTTCAGAACCAGGTCTTCGGGCGGATAGCCGGTGGTGGAGAGCTCGGGAAACGCGACGAGGTCGCAACCCGCGGCCTCGGCGCGGTCGTACGCGTCGAGCATCTCTGCCAGGTTTCCGTCGAGATCCCCCACCGTCGGGTTGAGTTGAGCAAGACCCACTCGCAGCACCGTCACGACGGTGAGGCTACCCGTGCGACCGGGACGGGGTCTCGCTGCAAAAGAGCGGGTCTGATCTGGCACTATGGCTTGGTGCGCGTCGGTCGGGTAGCAATCACCAGTTTGCTACTGCTCGCTGCGTGTTCGCCGGGCGAAGGCCCCGAGTCGATTCCGCTGCCGACGTCGCCGGACACGACCACGACGACCACCACCACGACGACCACCACCACGACCACGCTGGTGCCGCCCCGCTACGAGGCCACGATCCGACGCACCACCGACGGCGTGCCACACATCACCGGTGATCGGACCGAGGACGTCGCGTACGGACAAGGGTGGATCACCGGCGAGGACCATGGCTGCACGCTGAGCGATCAGATTCTGAAGGTGACGAGCACCCGGGCGGTTGCGATCGGACCCGGCCCGGAAGGAGAGAACATCGACAGCGACTTCGCGTGGAAGGCCATCGGCCTGGCCGAGATCGCGGCCGCCGACTGGGAAACCGCCTCGGACGAGGTCGTCGAACAGATCGAAGCGTTCACCGCAGGCTGGAACGACCAGCTCAACGATGTCGGAGGCGAACGCGAGACCGGTTGGTGCGCCGGCGCCGACTGGGTCAGGCCGATCACCCCGGTGGAGGTCTACACCTACGCCAGGTCGATCACCCTGCAGGCGAGCAGTGGCGCCATCATCGACTTCATCGGCACCGCACAGCCGCCGACCACCGAGCCCGTCGGTCTTCGCTCACGGGACACCGACCAGCGTCGGTCGATCGATCTCGACGTGTTCGCCGCAGCGGATCTCGGTATCCGAGACGACGCCGGGCTCGGCAGCAACGGATGGGCGATCGGTGAGGACCGTGTTGCCGGCGGCGAGGGCGGCGTGCTCCTCGCGAACCCCCACTTCCCGTGGGAGGGCGAGCTGCGGTTCGCCGAAGTGCAGCTGACCGTCCCGGGCGAGATCGACGTCTACGGCGCCAACCTCCTCGGTCTCCCGGGCATCGGCATCGGGTTCACCGAGGGCGTCGCGTGGACCCACACGGTGTCGTCGGGCAAACGGATGACCGGCTACAACCTCACGCTCGACCCGACCTCGCCGACCTCGTACCTCCTCGACGGCCAGCCGGTGCCGATGACCTCGACCGACGCATCGATCGACATCCTCCGCCCCGACGGCACCGTCGACACCGAGACCCGCACACTGTGGTCGAGCGAGTACGGGCCGATCATCGACTTCCCCGGTATCGGCTGGACCAACACCAACGTGCTGTCGTACCGCGACGCGAACATCGACAACAACGAGTTCGTCGAGCAGTACACGCGAATGCCGGAGATCCAGAGCATCGCCGACCTCCAGGCACTCACCGCCGAGTACCAGGGAGTGCCGCTGTACAACACCGTGGCGGTCGGCGACGACGGCACCACCTGGTACGCCGACACCTCGGCCACCCCGAACCTGAGTGCCGAGGCCGAGCAGGCGTACCTGGGTGCGTTGTTCACCGATCCGCTCACACAGATCGCCTACGACCAGGGATTCGTGCTGCTCGACGGCTCCGACAGCCGGTTCCGATGGGAAGCCGTACCGGGAGCTCGCGATCCCGGACTGGTGCCGTTCGCCGGCATGCCGATGGTGCAACGAAACGACTACGTCTTCAATGCCAACGACAGCTTCTGGGTGCC
>CAWKCN010000001.1:0-193995 GCA_963848145.1 Ilumatobacteraceae bacterium | reverse complement strand
CGGTCACGGCGTGACTGGTCATCGTGTGGCACCGGGAGGACGCTCGGGAGTTCGGCAAGGAACTCGGGGCACTCCAGCGGCGACTCATGGCTGCACGTCAACGCATGTTCGATTCCGTCGATTGCCCTGCTCAAGTTGTCGCGTCGCTCACGCAACTCCGCCACCTTGCTGGCGAGCCGGTGTTTGCCCTCGGCGAATGCGTCCGGCTCGAGCAGGTCGGCGATCTCGGCGAGGCTGAAGCCGCTGCGCTGGCAGATGACGATGACCGCGATGCGTCGGATGGTGCCGGGGCTGTATTGGCGACGCAGCCCTGAGCGGCCGATCGGTGTGATGAGGCCCTTGTCCTCCCAGACGTGCAGTGTCGAGGGCGGGACCCCGGTCTCTTTGATGACCTGGCCGATGTCGAGCATTTCCTTGTCCTCTGAGTCGATTCGTTGTGCCGGGCGTGGTCGTGGGGCAACAGTATGGGCACCGGTGGTCGCAAGACCGGTGGACCTCACGATTCAGCGGCCCGTTCGATTCGGGGTCGACCAAGCCAGCGTGGGACGGAGCCGCAGTACTCGAGGTACGCCGGACCGAAGACGGCGCTCATGCGACGCTCCTCGAACGGGACATACCATCGGTCCGCCGAGAGCCAGAGGCGACGGGGCCCACGAGCGTGGTGAGGGGACCAACCAGGGTCGAGATGCCGAGCAGGGCGAGTGTGAAGCCGAGGTACATCGGGTTGCGCGAGATCGAAACGCTGCGGTTTCAACGAGCACGTCGGGGTCGTCGAAGGTGTTGATGTTGGTGTCGAGACGGTCGAACGTGGCTGCGCTGCGGCGTGCAATCACCAGTCCGCCTGTGAGTAGTGGCACGCCGAGGAGGCGCGTCGGCAGGGTCAGGTGCTTCGAGACCGGAACGAACCATCCGATCGCTGCTGCCGCAGCGGCACAGATCACGAAGAGCTGAGGAGGAAGAGGCGTCGCATCCCTTAACCAAACCACCTCAACCCGAGTCGAGGTCAAGACAGAATCCGCAGATTTCTCCGACTGTTCCTGACCCTCAATTTATCATGGCTCCGCCGACGGTGGTCGTGGTCATGCTCGCTCCTGCTGGCCAAGTGGCTTGTGGAATTGGCATGTCGCAGCGTCGACGGCGAAGCCGCGTGCCGCCGCGAGTCGGCGACAGCAGCGACGCCGCAGCCGACATCGATCCAGGTGCGGCCACCACCGGGCCCGAGCTGATCGACCGCTTCGGCGTGCAGGCGACGGTATGCCGCAGCGGACTGGACCCACGAGAACAACACGGCGCTGAACATCGGCACTCAGACCGCTGCCGGGGTGGAAGTGCGAGGCCGCCAGCGCACGAGCGTGATCACGAAGAGCACCGGAACGAACGCTGCCGTGGTGACCTGACCCAGCGTGACGTCGTCCTTGGCGAGGTATACCAGGGTGGCCAGCCAGTCGATGGCCTGGATGCCGATCATGATCTCGATCCACAGGCGATGGCGAGAGGGGTCTGCGGGCAGCGACCAGTCCGACGCCGAATCCGATGAACCGCGCTCCCATCATGGCGAACATCCAGTTCGCCCAGCCGGGAGCAGTCGCCAGATCCAACGCTGACGCGGTTGCCGAGGGAGCGAACAAGAATGCGGCGCCCAAGAGGAACTGGAAGACCGCGATGATCCACAGGGTGATGCTCAGTGGCCGATGGGACGTGGACGGTGGTGGTTGGTTCGAGTTCATGTCCGAACGGTACGAAGCCGCACCGGTCGGTTGTCAACAAGTGAATTGGTTTCCTATTCTGAACCAATGGGAGATACCGCACCGAACCCGACCCAGGTGGTGTGTGAGGACGGGTCCTGCCCCGTCGCTCGAGCGGTGTCGGTGCTCGACGGCAAGTGGACCATGCTCGTCATCCGAGACCTGCTCGGGGGGCCACGACGCTTCGGTGAGCTCAAGACATCGCTCGCCGGCGTGAGTCCCAAGACGCTCACCGACCGCCTGCGCGACCTCGAATCGGCCGGCCTGCTCACAAGGACGATGTACCCCGAGATCCCGCCGCGAGTCGAGTACGAACTGACCGCGGAGGGCCAAGCACTCCAACCGGTGATCGACGCACTTGGATCGTTCGGGCTGCTCCTCGACACCGCTTCGAATCGCTGAATTCCTGGTCTCACCTCACAGTGGGTCCCACCGGACGGTGACGCATCCGGAATGGGTCGACATCGGCCATGACGCATTTCGGATCGCGCGGACCATGGATCTGGACGAGCAACAGCGAACGTCGCCGTCACTCGTTCTTGGATCTCCATCTCCTGGTGGTGGAGGCGCCCACTTCAAGGTCGCGACCCGCTCGAGAACGTCGGACGACGAACCGAACGCGACCCGCGCGCGAACGGCAATTCCCAACCGGGGATTGCGCTTGTGAACGATGGCCGGGGTGTCACGGAGATGTGAAGGTCAGCGTGAGGACGTCAGTCCCGGATGGCAAGGCGATGACGAGCGAAGCGACCGACCGGAGGCGCTTCGCTCGTCGTTTCGATCAGACGAACGCGCTGGCGAACACCAGGCTGACGATCGTCATGACCTTCAGCAGGATGTTCATCGCGGGGCCAGAGGTGTCCTTGAACGGGTCGCCCACCGTGTCGCCGACGACGGCCGCCTTGTGCGGGTCGGAGCCCTTGCCGCCGAAGTTGCCGGCCTCGATGTACTTCTTGGCGTTGTCCCAGGCGCCGCCCGAGTTGGCCATGAAGATCGCGAGGGCGAAGCCGGTCACGAGTGCACCGGCGAGCAATCCGCCGAGCGCATCGACGCTGATGAAGCCGACGACGAGAGGCACGACGACGGCGAGCGAACCGGGCACGATCATCTCGCGCAGCGACGCCTCGGTCGAGATCTCGACACACCGTGCCGAATCGGGCACGACCCCAGGTGCGCCTTCGCGCAGGCCCGGGATCTCGCGGAACTGTCGGCGCACCTCCTCGATCATCTTCTGTGCGGCACGACCGACGGCGTCGATCGTGAGCGCCGCGAAGAGGAACGGCAGGCCGGCACCGACGAACAGGCCGATGAACACCTCGACGTCACCGACGTTGAGGTTGAGGACCTCGCCCTCGTCGAGGAGCGCGTACTCGAAGCTCTTGAACAGCGCGAGCGCGGTCAGCGCCGCCGAGCCGACGGCAAAGCCCTTCGCGACAGCGGCAGTGGTGTTGCCGAGCGAGTCGAGGGCATCGGTGACTTCGCGGACCGACGGATCGAGTTCGGCCATTTCGGCAATGCCGCCGGCGTTGTCGGCGATCGGCCCGTAGGCGTCGACCGACACGACCACGCCGAGCGTGGCGAGCATGCCGATCGCTGCGACCGCGATGCCGTAGATGCCGCCGAAGTCGTCGGCGGTGTCGACGAACGTGACCTGGCCGCCCCAGTAGGCGATGCCGACGCCGGCGATGATCAGTCCGACCGAGGCGAACACCGAGATCATGCCGGTGCTGATGCCGCCGAGGATCGTCGTGGCCGGACCGGTCTGCGACTGGCTGGCGATCTTCTTCACCGGGCCGTAGTGGTCGGAGGTGAAGTACTCGGCGCACTTGCCGAGACCCCAGCCGACGAACAAGCCGCCGATGACCGACACCGCGAGACCCCACGGCTGGTCGAAGAGCGCTTCGTCGCCGAACATGATGTAGGCGACGCCGACCGTGGCGACCACCGTGATCGCCATCGCGACGTTGGTGCCCATGTGGAGCGCCTTGCTGAGCGCCTTGGAGTCGGTGGAATCGCCGGCGCGGACGAGGAACGAACCGATGATCGAGGCGATCATGCCGACGAAGGCGATCGCGATCGGGAACATCAGCAGACTCGACGGCACCGTCGAGGCCCGCCTGATCGGCCGTCAGGCCGAGCGCGAAGGCGGTCAGCGAGATCGGGGCGATGATCGAGCCGGCATACGACTCGAACAGGTCGGCGCCCATGCCGGCGACGTCGCCGACGTTGTCGCCGACGTTGTCGGCGATCGTTGCCGGGTTGCGGGGATCGTCCTCGGGGATGCCGGCTTCGACCTTGCCGACCAGGTCGGCGCCGACGTCAGCGGCCTTGGTGTAGATGCCGCCGCCGACGCGAGAGAACAGCGCGATCGTCGATGCACCGAGGCCGTAGGCCGTGACGATCTCGAAGGCGTCGTCGACCTCGAGCCAGGTGACGAAGACCAGGTAGGTCAGCATGAGACCGAACAGCGCCAGACCGGCGACCGAGAACCCCATGACCGCGCCGCCGCGGAACGCGACCGGCAGTGCCTTCGCCGGGCCCTCTTTGGCCGCCTCGGTGGTGCGGGCGTTGGCCATCGTGGCCACCGTCATGCCGGCGTACCCGGCGGTTGCCGACAGCACGGCACCGAGTGCATAGGTGACCGCGGCCAGCGGAGTGATGACGACCGCCAGCAGGATCGCCAGTCCGACGGCGAAGACCGCGACCCACTGGTACTCCTTCTTCAGGAAGGCTCGAGCGCCCGTCTGGATCTCGCCCATCAGGAAGATCATGCGCTCGTCGCCAGGAGGCGCTTCTTCGACCTTCTTGTAGTAGTAGTACGCGAGTACAAGAGCAGCGATGGCAGATGCTGCGGCAAGATAGGGAACGGCGTCCACTGGTTTGGCCTCCTGAGGGCGATACGAGATGGTCCTGCTCGGTTCCGATCCGAGGGACCGGACCATGATGGTCGGCCGGCAGGTTAGAAACCAAGACGGCGAAACCCACCCCCGTGTTGTGACCGATGCGACATTGACATGTCCCGGCGACGATTGAGTGTTGGTCGACCCTGGCGGAGTAGCTTCGCGGGAATGGCACAAACGATGAAGCGAGAACCCGTCTCGGGCACCGCTGTCACTCCGCCGTCGAAGAAGAAGAAGCCCTTCCTGGTCGACTTCTACTCCACGGCCGTCGGCAAGAAGTACGTGATGGCGATCACCGGCATCATCGGAATCGGCTTCGTGATCGGCCACATGATCGGCAACCTCAAGATGTACCTCGGAGTCGTCTCCGAAGGTGACGAGCGGCTCTACGACATCGACATCTACGGCGAGTTCCTCCGCGAACTGCTGGTGCCGATCCTGCCGCACGGGGTCTTCCTGTGGATCCTGCGTGTCGTGCTCATCGCCGCAGTCCTGCTGCACATCCACGCCGCCTATTCGCTGACGGTCCTGAACCGCACCGCACGCCCGGTCAAGTACCAGTCGGCCCGCGACTACCAGGTCGCCAACTTCGCCAGCCGCACGATGCGCTGGACCGGCATCATCGTGCTGCTCTTCATCATCTGGCACCTCGCCGACCTCACCTGGGGCTGGGCCAACCCGGACTTCGTGAAGGGTGCGGTGTACTACAACATCGACACGTCACTGTCGCGGCTCCCCGTAGCGATCCTCTACATCGTTGCGAACATCGCGCTGGGCATCCACCTGTTCCACGGCACGTGGTCGCTGTTCCAGTCGATGGGCTGGAGCAATCCCCGCTTCAACATGTGGCGTCGCTACCTGGCGACCGGAGTCGCCACGATCGTCGTGGTCGGCAACGTGTCGTTCCCGATCGCAGTGCAGGCCGGAATCATCGACTACGACCCCGACGCCGTGACCGTTTCCCTGGAGGAGGCATCCGAATGACCATCACCCTCGACTCCAAGGTCCCCGAGGGGCCGCTGGCCGACAAGTGGCAGAACTACATCGCCAACCAGAAGCTGGTGAACCCGTCGAACAAACGCAAGTTCAAGATCATCGTCGTCGGCACCGGGCTGGCCGGGGCCTCGGCTGCCGCCACGCTTGGTGAACTCGGCTATCAGGTCGAGGCGTTCACGTTCCACGACTCGCCGAGGCGCGCCCACTCGATCGCCGCGCAGGGCGGCATCAACGCCGCGAAGAACTACCAGGGCGACGGCGACTCGATCCACCGGCTCTTCTACGACACCATCAAGGGCGGCGACTTCCGCGCCCGAGAAGCAAACGTGCACCGGCTCGCCGAAGTTTCGGTCGACATCATCGACCAGATGGTCGCCCAGGGCGTGCCGTTCGCCCGCGAGTACGGCGGGCTGCTCGACAACCGCAGCTTCGGTGGTGCCCAGGTCAGCCGCACGTTCTACGCCCGCGGTCAGACCGGGCAGCAGCTGCTCCTCGGCGCGTACCAGCAGCTCGCCCGCCAGATCGGGCTCGGCAACGTCAAGCTGTGGAACCGCATGGAAATGGTCGACGTCGTCAACGTCGAGGGCCGGTGTGCCGGCATCGTCACCAGAGACCTCATGTCCGGCGAGTTCTCCTCGCACTCGGCCCACGCCGTCGTGCTGGCCACCGGTGGCTACGGCAACGCGTTCTTCCTGTCGACGAACGCGATGGCCTGCAACGTCACCGGTGCCTGGCGTGCCCACCGCCGCGGCGCAGCGTTCGCCAACCCGTGCTACACGCAGATCCACCCGACGTGCATCCCGCAGGCCGACGACTTCCAGTCGAAGCTGACGTTGATGTCGGAGTCGCTCCGCAACGACGGCCGGATCTGGGTGCCGAAGAGCGCCGACGAGACCCGACCGCCCGACCAGATTCCCGAAGAGGACCGCGACTACTACCTGGAGCGGATCTACCCGAGCTTCGGCAACCTCGCCCCGCGCGACGTGTCGTCGCGTGCGGCGAAGCGCATGGTCGACGCCGGCCAGGGTGTCGGCCCGCTGAAGAACGGTGTCTACCTCGACTTCGCGGAAGCGATCGGACGCCTCGGCGAGGACACGATCCGCGAGCGTTACGGGAACCTGTTCGACATGTACGCCCGCATCACCGGTGAGAACCCGTATCAGGTGCCGATGCGCATCTACCCGGCGAGTCACTACACGATGGGTGGCCTGTGGGTCGACTACGAGTTGCAGACCACGATCCCCGGCCTGTTCGCCGCGGGCGAGGCGAACTTCTCCGATCACGGCGCCAACCGTCTGGGCGCGTCGGCGCTGATGCAGGGGCTCTCCGACGGCTACTTCGTGTTGCCGTACACGATCGCTCCGTACCTGGCCGACCTACTCAACAAGCCGGTGCCAGACACCAGTCATCCCGAGTTCGCCAAGATCGAGCAGGAAGCCCGCGATCGCTTCACGCAGTACATGAACATCGGCGGCACCAAGACCCCCGACCACTTCCACCGTGAACTCGGCCAGATCATCTGGGACTACTGCGGCATGGATCGCAACGCCAACGGCCTCGAGAAGGCCATCTCCGAGATCCCGGCACTGCACGAGGAGTTCAAGAAGGATCTTCGCGTCACCGGCTCGGACACCAGCGTCAACCAGACCCTGGAGAAGGCCGGTCGCGTCGACGACTTCTTCGAGCTCGGCATGTTGATGTGCAAGGACGCGCTCAACCGCGAGGAGAGCTGCGGCGGTCACTTCCGCTCCGAGTACCAGACCGAGGAGGGCGAGGCGGTCCGCAACGACGACGACTTCGCCTACGTCAGTGCGTGGGAGTGGACCGGCGACATGGCCAACCCGACCGAACACAAAGAGCAGCTCGAGTACGAAGTCGTCAAGTTCCAGACACGGAGTTACAAGTGACCACCCTCACCAACCTCACCCTCAAGATCTGGCGCCAGGACGGGCCGGACGCGCAGGGACGTTTCGAGACCCACCAGATCCCCGAGATCAGCGACGAAGCGTCCTTCCTCGAACTGCTCGACATTCTCAACGAGCGTCTGATCGAAGAGGGCAAGGAAGCCATCGTGTTCGACCACGATTGCCGGGAAGGCATCTGCGGCACGTGTTCGCTGATGATCGACGGTGTCGCGCACGGCCCCCAGAAGGGTGCCGCCACGTGCCAATTGCACATGCGCACGTTCGACAGTGGTGACGAGATCGTGATCGAGCCGTGGAGAGCCGCAGCGTTCCCGATCATCAAGGACCTGATGGTCGACCGCTCGGCCTTCGACCGCATCGTCGAGGTCGGTGGCTACATCACCGCTCCCACCGGCGGCGCGCCGGACGCCAACCTGATCCCCATCCCCAAGCCGGTCGCGGACGCCTCGATGGATGCTGCCGCGTGCATCGGCTGCGGTGCATGTGTCGCTGCCTGCCCGAACGGCGCGGCGAGCCTGTTCACCTCGGCAAAGCTCGCCCACCTCAACCTGCTCCCGCAGGGTCAGGCCGAGCGCTACAAGCGTGCCGAGGCGATGGTCGACAAGATGGACGAGCACTTCGGGTCGTGCACCAACCACGGCGAATGCCAGGCGGCGTGCCCGAAAGAGATCTCGATCGACAACATCGCGACGATGAACACCGACTACCTGAAGAGCAAGTTCAAGAATCGTCGCTCGCTCGCCCGGTGACTCCCGCTCACGGGTCCTGTCACCGCGAGCGCTCGGGCGTGCGGCCTCCGGCCGGTCCCCCCGGTGCCACCCGCTCGCTGCCGTTTCGTGCGGCTCGATCCTCAGCGGCGTGGTGATGGAGCACCGATGGTGGTGCTGTAGTGGTTGTGGCTGGTGACGTCGCCGCTGGTGAGTTGCAGGTCGAGGCTGAGCGGGCCGCTCCCAACAGGAACACCGAGGCGGATCCGGCCCACTTTGACGACGTCATCGGCGGGAATCGGCCCACCGAAGCGCCAACGCTGTTCGCCGCCGGTCCACGCAACCACGGCGTCGACCACGGCGAAGTCGAGCCCGTGACGGAGATCGCTCACCACGTGTACGTCGATGTCGAGCTGCTCGTCGAGTTCGAGATCGTTCGGTAGCGGGTCGGCGACGACCAACACGGGGGCGCACGCTGCGGCCACCGTGGCGTAGGCCGCCTTCCTGCGTCGCGCGTGGTCGAGGATGCTCGACGAGATCGCCGGGGCCGAGTCGTTCAGCGACGAGAAGGTGAACCCGCCGGTCGGCCGGTACTTGAGCCGGCGCAACGTTTCGATCTGCACCTTGAGCACGTGGGACTGGTAGTACTGCAGCGTCTCGGTCCAGTCGGCGTAGCTGTCGAACTCGGTGGGCGGGAAGCTGCGCTCGGTCACGGCTCGCTGGTAGCCGGTCTCGAGTTGGATGCGATCCCAGTCGAGGCTCGGCCAAGCGAACTCGGCGAGCTGTTCATCGATGAACGGTGCATCCACCGGCGGTGAATCCGAACCGAACTCGCTGACGAATCGCGCCATCCTCGGCAGCCGGGCGGTGAAGTCGCCGAGGTCCTCGGCTTCACCGTGACGCCAGCCGAACCAGAGGTGGCTGTCGGTGCCGTCCAGCTGAGGAAGGTGCGGGACCACGCCGGAGTGGGCGACGACCTGACGGCTGCTGTCGGCGCGCTCGAAGGCCCGCTTCACCCACCGATCGAGCACGGACTTGTTCCATGACGGCAGCTGCTTGGCCGCAACGGACCGCGCCGTGCCGCGCCAACCGGTGGCGACCACCCCGGCGTCGCTCGCACCCGGGTCGTCGTGCGCGGTCCACATGGCGATCGACGGGTGGTGGCCGAGCGAATCGACCGCGGCGCGAGCCTGTTCGGTCGCCTGTTGGCGCACCGACCGGGCATGGCCCCACTGCAGCGGGAAGTCCTGCAGCAACAAGATGCCGGCTTCGTCGGCCGCGTCGTAGAGCGGTCGATCGGCGATGTGGCCGTGGACGCGCAACGCATCGAGCCCGAGTTCGACTGCAGCATCGAGATCTCGGCGGATCATCTCGCTCGAGGCATTGGCAGGGCCGAGCGCGGTCGGGAGCAGGTTCGCGCCCTTGAGGAACAGCCGTTCTCCGTTGACCGAACAGATCCAGTCGTCCCAGACGAGTTGTCGGAGCCCCGTTCGGCGTTCGCGGCGGTCGCTGACCTCGTCGTCGACGACGACTTCGACGGCGACATCGATCAGCGGCTGATCGCCGAGCGCACGGGGCCACCAGAGCGCTGGATCGCTGACGTCGATCGTCCACTCGAAGTCGTTGCGGCCGGCCGCGATCGACTGGTGCTGATCGTCGACCTGTTCACCGTCGATGAAGGTGCGCATCGTCACCGGCGTCAGCCGGTCGCTGTCGAGACGGGTGGCGATTCGGAGATGTGCTCGCCGGGCATCGGCGTCGCGGCACAGCACGCGCAGCCGGTCGATCTGTACCGGTCCGGTGTCGTACATGTGCACCGGCCGCCAGATGCCGCCCGGGTTGCGGTTCGAGCCGATGCCGTCGGGGGCCTGGAAGATGCCGGTGATGTTGCGGCGCCCCGTCGTGGCGGTCTGTGGCGAGCAGGTGACCTCGACAGCGAGCACGTGTTCGTCGTCGATGCGCGACAGCGACGTGACATCGAAGCTGTGGCCGGCGAAGTATCCCTCCGGGTCTCCCAGGTACGCGCCGTCGAGCCAGACGTCGGCCTGATAGAAGATCCCGTCGAGGGTGATCCACCGCCGCCGTCCGTCAGCCGGCGGGTCGGCAGTGAAGCCATGGCGGTACATGATCGGCCCGTCGCTGGAGCGGAAGTCGGCGTGGTCCTGCCAGTGTCCGGGGACCTCGATCGGTGCCCAGTCGGAATCGTCGCTGTCGGGGCCGATGCCGTTGCGCCGGACTTCGTCGTCGGCCTCGGCAGCCAACCACGGGCCGGACAGGTGCATGGGTCCCGAGCGTACGCCGTGGGTGGTTCGACCAGCGACTGTCGCGCTCGCATCCTCACGCTCGCCTCGGTCGGGGTAGGTTCCTCGACATGGCTGACACGGACCGACCGCAGGCAACGACGTTGGGGGAGCTCCGGGCTTCTGGTTGGGTCTCGCGCCCGGTGAAGCAGGAGGTGCGTGAGCATGCCATCGAGAAGGTGGCGGCCGGCGAACCGCTGTTCGAAGGGGTCTCCGGATACGAGGACACGGTGATGCCGCAGCTCGAGAACGCGCTGCTCGCCGGACACGACGTGATCTTCCTCGGCGAGCGCGGTCAGGCCAAGACCCGCATGATCCGTTCCCTCACCGGATTGCTCGACGAGTGGATGCCGATCATCGCCGGCAGCGAGATCAACGACGACCCGTACGAGCCGGTGTCGAAGCACGCTCGCGACCTCGTGGAGGAGTTGGGCGATGACACGCCGATCCACTGGGTGCACCGAAGTGAGCGATTCGGCGAGAAGCTTGCGACGCCCGACACCTCGATCGCCGACCTGATCGGTGAGGTCGATCCCATCAAGGTCGCCGAGGGCCGGTACCTGTCGGACGAGCTGACACTCCACTACGGCCTGGTGCCGCGCACCAACCGCGGCATCTTCGCGATCAACGAGTTGCCCGACCTCGCGGAACGCATCCAGGTCGGCATGCTCAACGTGCTCGAGGAACGCGACGTGCAGATCCGGGGCTACAAGATCCGCCTGCCGCTCGATGTGATGCTGCTGGCATCAGCCAACCCCGAGGACTACACCAACCGGGGCCGGATCATCACGCCGCTCAAGGATCGGTTCGGGAGCCAGATCCGCACGCACTATCCGCTCGAGGTCGACACCGAAGTGGCGATCATGCGCCAGGAGGCCGTTGCGCTCGACATCTCCACCGCCGACGGTCCGGTCAGCGTCGACGTGCCCGAGTATCTCGCCGACGTCGTCGCCACCTTCAGCCACCTCGCTCGCTCGAGCAACCACGTCAATCAGCGCTCCGGCGTGAGCGTTCGGCTCAGCGTGGCCAACTACGAAGCGCTCGCCGCGAACGCCCTTCGTCGGGGACTTCGTGCCGGCGAACGTCGCATCGTCGCCCGGGTCGACGATCTCGACGCACTGGCGGCGAGCTCGATGGGCAAGATCGAGATCGAGTCGATCGAGGAGGGCCGCGAGGGGGCGATCATGGAGAACCTGATCAAGGGCGCGGTCCTCACGGTGTTCAAAGACGTGGTGCCGCCCGAGCAGACCCGTGCGGTCGTCGACGCCTTCGAAGCGGGCGCAGTCGCACACACCGGCGAAGGGGTCACCAGTGAGGAACTGGCCCGTCTGGTCGACGAGGTCGACGAGCTTCGGGCCCCGGTCGCCGTGTTGACCGGTGGCGACGAGTCGCCGGCAGCCGTGGGTGGCGCAGTCGAGTTCGTGCTCGAAGGTCTGCATCTCAGCAAGCGTCTGAACAAGGACGCCGCCGGCGCAAGCGCCACCTACCGCGGCCGAACCTGATCGGAAGGTCAGCCGACGAGGAAGGCGTTGCTCGACGGGGTCGGGGCCCGGTCCGAGTCGAGGAGGCCGATTGGCGAGTCCGGTCCGGCGATTGCCGGTTCGACGAACGCGACATCGATGTGTACGCCGTCACCAACAGCGGCATCGAGCATCGAACGCCACGCCTGGACGATCTCGCCGGCAACTTCGGGATCGGAGTGACCTGAGCTGAAGCCGGCGATCGCCAGATGGTTGTCGATGCCGTCAGCGGCGTCACGAAGCTCGTTGCCCCATCGTTCGGCCGCACCTGCGATCGTGGCGCCGTCGACGGCGTCGCCCCAGTCGGCGCTCAACACGGCTCCCAGGAGGTCGGTTCGCTCCGCGAACCGGGCGACCGAGTCGGCATCGGATCGGAGATCGACCGAGGCCACCACCGGCGGCCCTCCGGAGAGGACCCCCCAGGTGTCGATCCAGGGCTGCTCGGGGCTGCCCGACGGAATGTGGGCGAACGGCACCCAACCGCCGACGATGTCGCCGAAGCGATCAGCGGCGCGTTCGACCCACCTCGGCCACCACAGTGTGAGCGCTTCGTCGTCGTCGAGGCCACCTTCGTTGTCGAACCATCGGGGGATCGAGCCATCGTGCAGGCACGCCCACGGGCGGACATCGATGGCGGCAGCGGCACGCAGGATCTGTTCGAACCACTCGGCCCAGTCGGCATCGATCTCGTTCGGTTTGGGCTGGAGCCGGGCCCAGTCGAGCGTGATCTGCACGTCGGTGATTCCGACGTCCTGCAGGGCTGCCAGGTCGTCCGGCCACCGAGATCGGAAGCCGTTGCCGGCGGTGGGTCCGAGGTCGGCGGCGTCGGCGTAGCCGAGGCTGGCGGAGGTCGTGAGCGAGGCGCCGCGGAGGAAGGTCATGGTGGTGCGGGGACGAGTCGGTCGGGCAGCGTGGTGGTGAGCCGCTCAGATGAACGGCGACCGCGTCCAGAGTTCGGATGCGTCCAGGCTCGGCGAGTGCGGGGTCCCGGACAACGCAACGACGTCGATCGGTCCAGGGAACCCGCGTAGCTCGACCTCGCCGTACGGTTCGGCAGCAACGCCCTCGGGCAGCCGCTGGAGCTGCATCGTCGGCATGAGGACCTGCACCCCACGGGCATAGTCACAGAGGCGTGCGGCCATGTTGACCGCCGAGCCGATGTAGTCGTCACCCTCGAACAGCAGGGCGTGCCCGGTTGCGAGTCCGGCCCTGATCGTGAGTGGAGCGCACACATCGGTGGCGCGCTGTTCGAGATCGAGAACGAAGTCGATCGCATCTCGTTGGTCGACGGCGACGATCATGCAACCGTCACCGAGCCACTTGGCGATGCGCACACCGCGGTCGGACGCCACAGTGCGCACGATGCCGCGAAAGGTGCTGAGGATGCGGCCAGCGGCGTCGTCGCCGAAGGCTGCGGTGTAGTTCGTGAATCCGGACAGGTCGACGAATACGAACGTGCGGGGGACACGCATGCCTTCAGGATACGGGCTCGGAGCAGCGAAGCGGGGGAGGACCCGTTACATTCCACACATGGCGAAGCGGTTCGAGTACTCCCGGTGGGATGGAACGCAGACCGGTTTCGAGTTCGATGCCGATGCGGCGTTCGACGAACTCACCGACGAACTGCTGTATCACGGCGATGTCAACGCTGCACTGCGACGAATGATGCAAGAGGGTCTCACCGACCGCAACGGTGAGCAGATGCAGGGCCTTCGCGAGTTGCTCGAACAACTTCGGGCCGAGCGTCAGCAGCGCCTCGAGAACTCCGACCTCGGAGGTGTCTACGACGAGATCAAGGCGCAGCTCGACGACATCATCGACGAGGAACGCCACGCCATCGACAACGCCCGTCGTGATGCGGAGAACTCCGGCGACGAGCGTCGAGCCCAGAATGCCCAGGCCGCTGCCGACGAGCGCAACATGCGCCTCGACCTGATGCCCGACGATCTCGCCGGCAAGGTCCGCGAACTCGATGCGTACAACTTCGAGTCGAAGGAGGCCAAGCAGCGCTTCGATCAGCTGATGGAGCAGCTCAAAGAACAGCTGATGCAGCAGATGGTCGACCAGATGTCCGGTGCGATGGAGAACATGACCCCCGAGGACATGGCGCGCATGAAGGACATGATGGCCGCGCTCAACGAGATGCTCGAGAAGCACCAGCGCGGTGAGGATCCGGGCTTCGAGCAGTTCATGGAGGAGTACGGCGACTTCTTCCCCGAGAACCCCGAGACGGTCGAAGAACTCCTCGAGCAGATGGCCAAACGCATGGCAGCGATGCAAGCCATGATGAACTCGATGTCGCCCGAGCAACGGGCGCAGCTCCAGCAGCTCTCCGATCAGTTGATGGACGACATGGATCTGCAATGGCAGATGCAGCAGCTGTCAGGGAACCTGCAGCAGATGTTTCCTCAGCTCAACTGGGACCAGAGCTACGACTTCGAGGGCCAGGATCCCATGGGATTCCAACAGGCCATGCAGGCGATGCAGGACATGGGCGATCTCGATCAGCTCGAGAACCTGCTGCGCAACGCTTCCAGCCCGGGAGCGCTTGCGGAGGCCGACATGGACCGTGTGCGTGATCTGATGGGTGACGACGCCGCCAAGTCGCTCGAACGTCTCGCCGAGCTCACCAAGATGCTCGAAGAGGCCGGTTTGATCGAGCAGAAGGAAGGGCGTCTCGAGATGACGCCGAAAGGGCTCCGCCGGATCGGCTCCAATGCGCTGCGCGACCTCTTTTCGAAGTTGGCCAAGGACACCCTGGGCCAGCACGACACCAGCAACCTCGGCCAGGGTCACGAACGCACCTACGACACCAAGGCCTACGAGTACGGCGACCCGTTCCAACTCGACCTGAATCGAACGATCCGCAACGCGTTGCGACGAACCGGTGGCGGCACACCGATCCAACTCGACCCGGCCGACTTCGAAATCGAACGCACCGAGCATCTCACGAGATCCTCGACGGTGCTGATGCTCGACCTGTCGTTGTCGATGCCGATGCGCGACAACTTCCTGCCGGCGAAGAAGGTGGCGATGGCGTTGCACAGCCTGATCACCTCGCAGTTCCCGCGTGACTACCTCGGCATCGTCGGCTTCTCCGAGACGGCCCGCATCCTCACCGCAGAGCAACTGCCCGAAGTGTCGTGGGACTTCGTGTACGGCACCAACATGCACCACGGGTTCACGCTCGCACGCAAGCTGCTGGCCCGTGAGTCCGGGACGAAGCAGATCATCATGATCACCGACGGTGAGCCGACGGCGCACATCATGGACAACGGGATGCCGTTCTTCAACTACCCACCGGTGCGCGAGACCGTCGAGGCCACGCTGCGTGAGGTCGTCCGGTGCACCAAGGAGCAGATCCGCATCAACACCTTCGGCCTCGGTGCCGACGGTTCGCTGCGACACTTCATCGAGCAGATGACGCAGATCAACCGAGGACGTGCGTTCTTCACGACACCGGAGAATCTCGGCGACTACGTGCTCGTCGACTTCATGCAGGGCAAGCGAGAGCTCGCCCGTCGCGGTCGCCGCGCCGGCTGATTCGCGCGGTACCGCGCGAATCGTTGAAATCCGCCCTTGCCAAATTCGTCTGTGCTATGGCAGAATGACGCCACTGTAATTACGTCGCTGTCGATCGTTCGTTGGGGGCGGGTGATTGCGCACACATACGACGCCTCCGGGCCCGCAGGGAGATCCTCCACATGCAGTTCATCACGACATCCAGCATCACGGTCAGCGCAGTCCCGGTCGAACCCGACCCGGACTGGCACGACTACGCGAACTGCCTCGGTGTCGACCCCGATCTGTTCTTCCCCGAACGTGGGGCGTCCACCCGTGAAGCAAAAGAGGTGTGCCGCGGTTGCGAAGTCCGTCACGACTGTCTCGAATTCGCGCTGCAGAACGGTGAGAAGTTCGGGATCTGGGGCGGGTTGTCCGAGCGCGAGCGTCGCCGGATCCGTCGTCAGCGCGCCCAGGCGGCGCGCAGCACGATCACGGCCTGAGCCGGGGAACGTCGCCGCCGTCGAGCGCGCCCTGGCGAAGAACCTGGCCAACCGCGCAGCGGACCCTGTTGCCCATGGGGTAGCGTGTCGCCATGCCAGGTGGACCCGAATGGATCATTATCTTGGTCGTGGTACTCGTGCTCTTCGGTGGTTCGCAGCTGCCCAAGCTCGCCAAGAACCTCGGCAAAGCGCAGAAGGAGTTCAAGGACGGCATGGCTGACGCCGACAAGTCCGACGACTCCGGCTCGACCGACGACTCGAAGTAGACCGGTCCTCGACGCGCGCAGGCGCGTCGCTGCGGGGGTGTGTTCGACGTCGACGTCTCGGTCAGACAGCTACGTCGGCGCGACGACGCTTCAGGATTCGGCGCCGTTCTCGCTCGCTGCAACCGCCCCAGACACCGTGGTCGATGCGTTCGTCGAGCGCGAATTCGAGACAGGTCGCCACCACTGGGCAGTCCTTGCAGATCTTTCGCGCCCGGTCGACACCGACGCCGTCGCTCGGGAAGAAGGTTGCCGGTGGATGCAGTCGGCAGTTGCCGTCGGCCATCCATGCGGTTGGCGAGTCGGGGTCGTGCGGGATGTGCTCGGTCTCGAGGGGGATCGGTTGTGACCGGGTGGTGAACTTGGCCATGTCGGACCTTTCGTGCGGAAGACGTTCGTGTGGAGTGAGTACTTGGACGTTCGCCACGCTCGGTGGGTTCCGTTGGAGTACCGCGAAGTTCGATCGAGTATGAGTCGCCCAGGTAAGAGGAGTACTGGGATGCAACGTAGCGTTCCTGACGGCAAACCGTAACAGTTCCGTAATGTAAATGCCAAGCGTGGTCCACCGACTGCGCCGAGCCGGGCCCGATAGAGTCGGCATCCATGACCGACCTCGCCGAGACCCAGGAGCCGCGGGCGCACGCCCGCATCGTGTACCACGGCCCGGTGGCACCGCACTGGGAGGTCTACGGCGACTGGGGCGACCGTCAGGTGCTCGACGAGTTCCGAGCGCGCGTGCTCGCCCGACTGGTCCTGCTCCCTCGCGACGACCCACAGTTTCGTCGCAACCGTGAGCGCATCGTGCGTGATGCCGAGCGCGAGTTGATCACCATCGAATGGGACCTCGGCTATGCCGAGGTCGACGCCTGAGGCCGACGATCACGGAACCGACTCCGAGGAGTCCACGGCAACGAGGGGGAGTGATCGAGCCGCGATGACAGACGAACGGTTCACCAACCGGGAACTGAGTTGGCTGCGCTTCAACGATCGCGTGCTCCAGCTGGCGTCCGAGCCCGGGATCCCCCTGCTCGAACGAGCGAAGTTCTGCGCCATTGCCTCGACGAACCTCGACGAGTTCTTCCAGGTGCGGGTGGCCGCGCTGAAGGACCAACTCGTGGCCGGGATCGATCGCCCGTCACCAGACGGGCGAACTCCGGCACAGACCCTCGCCGAGATCGGGCAGCACGTCCTCGAATTCGTCGATCGTGTCGATGCCGGTTTCGTCGACCAACTCGTGCCGGAGCTGCGAGCCGCCGGGATCAGCATCATCTCGTGGGCCGACGTCACCGACGACGAACGTGTCGAACTCGACGGCTGGTTCGACGAGCGGGTCTTTCCCGTACTCACACCGTTGGCGGTGGATCCCGGCCATCCGTTCCCGTACATCTCCGACCTTGCGCTGTCGCTGGCGGTCAACGTCGCCGATCCCGAGACCGGTGACCGCCGGTTCGCGCGCCTCAAGGTGCCGCAGCTCTTCCCGCGCCTGGTGCGGGTCGCGCCCGATCGCTACCTCCCCGTCGAGCAGCTGATCGCGGCCAAACTCGACAGGCTGTTCGTCGGCATGATCGTCGAGGATTGGGCCCCCTTCCGAGTGAGCCGCAATGCCGACCTCACCCTCGAGGAGGATGAAGCCGACGATCTTCTCGAAGCCGTCGAGATGGAGCTCCGGCGTCGCCGCTTCAACAAGGCGGTCCGCCTCGAGGTGTCGCACGACATCGGCGCCGAAGTGCTCGAGTTGCTCGTGCGAGAACTGGAACTGACGATGGACGACGTCACGTTCCATCGAGCACCACTCGACTTGAGCTTTCTCTGGCAGCTGCTCGAACTCGAGCGACCTGATCTCAAGGACGAGCCGTGGCCCGCTGTCACCTCCGGTCGGATCATTGCCGCCGCCGAGACCGATCGGCCGATCTTCGACGTGATGCGGCACCGCGCTGTGATGGTGCATCACCCGTACGAGAGCTTCGCGGCGAGCGTCGAGGAGTTCATCTCGCAGGCTGCCGACGACGCAACGGTGCAGTCGATCAAGATGACGCTGTACCGGGCCGGAGGCGACAGCTCGATCATCCGCAGCCTGATTCGGGCCGCCGAACGTGGGATCCAAGTGGCAGTCCTGGTCGAGCTGAAGGCCCGCTTCGACGAGGCCAACAACGTCCAGTGGGCTCGCCAGCTCGAGCGGGCGGGCGTCCACGTCGTGTACGGAATGGTCGGGCTGAAGACCCACAGCAAGGTCGTACTCGTCGTGCGCGACGACGGCGACCAGCTGCGTCGCTACGTCCACATCGGTACCGGCAACTACAACGCCAAGACGGCCAAGATCTACGAGGACCTCGGTGTGCTCACGTGTGCGCCCGACATCGGCGACGACGCCACCCAGCTGTTCAACCACCTCACCGGATACAGCCGCTCGGAGGACTACCGCAACCTCCTGGTCGCCCCGCGTGACCTGCGCCGCCAGCTCGTCGACCTGATCGAGCACGAAGCATCGTTCGGCGCGGACGGTCACATCGTGATGAAGTGCAATTCGATCGCCGACGACGAGTTGATCGAAACGTTGTATTCGGCGAGCGCCGAAGGCACCCGCATCGACATGATCGTGCGCGGAATCTGCTGTCTCCGCGCGGGTGTGCCGGGCCTGTCCGAGACCATCCGCGTCCGCAGCATTCTCGGTCGGTACCTCGAACACAGCCGCATCTACCGGTTCGGTCACGGCAACGTGGTGCACGGGGAGCGGTTGGCGTCGGCAACGTCCGATGCCGTCTACCTGATCGGATCTGCCGACCTGATGCCTCGCAATCTCAACCGTCGTGTCGAGGTCATGGTGCCGATCGAACACCCGCGCCACACCGCGGCGCTCGATCAGGCGCTCGACTTCGCCCTCGCCGACGACGTGGTTGCCTGGGAACTGCAGCCTGATGACGTCTGGCAGCGCATCGGGCCGTCCAATGCGTTCGAGCCGCACAGCCAGGAGCGGATGTACCGCTGGATGGTGCAGCAGCAGACCGCCGGCCGCCCGTGAGCCGTTCGGGCCACAGTTGGTCGACTCGTCGGGAGTTGTTCACCTCGGGTTCACCTGGCCACCGGTTGGGGTTCACCTCGTCGGTTTAGGTTGCCCGCCGGACACCGACGCCGTCGGCATCCGCCGGCCCCCCACATGGCCGAGCAACCACAAGACCAATCAACCACCCCCGAACGGAGTTGGAAGCGTGAACACTCCCAAGCGCCGCATCATTGCCGGTGCCCTCGCACTCACCCTCGTCGCCGCCGCCTGCGGCAGTGACGACGACAACAGCAGCAACGACGACAGCAGCAGCACCGACGACAGCAGCAGCACCGACGACACCTCCGCGCCCGAGGCCGGCGACGGCGGCTCCGACCTGTCCGGTCTGCTCGTCGGCGCCGGCGCCTCGTCGCAGGCCGCTGCGATGCAGGGCTGGCAGGCGGGCTTCCAGGGCATCAACCCCGACACCACGGTCGAGTACGACCCGATCGGCTCGGGCGGCGGGCGCGAAACGTTCCTGTCGGGCGGCTCCGACTTCGCCGGCTCCGACGCCGCGTTGAAGGACGACGAGTTCGCTCAGTCGATCGACCGGTGCGCCGGCGATCTCGGGGCGATCAACCTGCCGCACTACATCTCGCCGATCGCCATCCCGTACAACCTGCCGTCGCTCGAGGGTGAGACCCTCAACCTGAGCGCCGACGTGATCGCCGGCATCTTCGCCAACGAGATCACCGAGTGGAACGACCCGGCGATCGCCGCCGACAACCCCGACCTGGAGTTGCCCGACACCACGATCAACCCGGTGCACCGCTCCGACGAGTCGGGAACCACCGAGAACTTCACCGACTACATGGCCCAGGCCTCACCAGACGTGTGGACCTTCGGTGCCCTCGAGATCTGGGACGAGGGCCCGGGCGGTGGCGAAGGCGCCCCGCAGACCAGCGGCGTCGTCGCTGCGGTCAACGCAGGTGAGGGTTCGATCGGCTACGCCGACGCCAGCCAGATCGGCGACCTCCCTGCTGCCGCTGTCGGCGTCGCCGGCGAGTTCGTCGAGTTCTCGCCCGAAGCGGCCGGTCGCATCGTCGACTCGTCCGAGCGCACCGGCGGCCAGAGCGAGTTCGACTTCGCCATCGAGGTCAACCGCACGCCGGACAGCGCCGACACCTACCCGATCGCGCTGGTCTCGTACCACATCGTCTGCCTGCAGTACGACAGCCAGGAGACGGTCGATCTGGTGAAGGCGTTCATGTCCTACGTCGGCTCCGACGTTGGCCAGGCAGCGTCGGCCGAGTCCGCGGGTTCCGCTCCGATCTCCCCGGAGGTCCAGGCAGAGATCCAGAACTCGATCGATCAGATCACCGTCGCCGGCTGATCGGCGACCAACTCGACGATCGACGTCGTCGAGACGCTCCCGTCGAGATGACCCCCTGAAGGCACGGGGTCCGGGTCCACTACGGTGGGCCCGGACCCAGGTCGTCCGTCGATCCGCTTTCTCGTTCACAGCCGCTCTTCGATGGCGGCGGAGGCTCACTACGTGACCATCACCGAAACCCCACCGGGCGCGGCGCCGTCGTCGCCCACCAAGCAGACCAGCAAGCTCGGCGATCGCGTCTTCGGCGGCCTCTCGCTCGGGGCCGGCATCTTGATCCTCGTGACGCTCTTCGCGGTTGCGTTGTTCCTGATCACCGAGGCGTGGCCGGCGCTCGGCGCCGACACCTCGGAGTTCGATGGCGACGACACGTTCCTGCAGTACGTCGGGCCCCTGCTGTTCGGCACGATCTGGGCAGCGTTTCTTGCGCTGCTGATCGCGCTGCCGATGGCCGTCGCCGTCGCGCTGTTCATCAGCCACTACGCACCGAAGCGGCTCGCGGTGACCTTCGGCTACTTCATCGACTTGCTCGCCGCGATCCCCTCGGTGGTGTTCGGCATCTGGGGCATCGCCGTGCTGGCGCCGATCCTGGCCCGAAGTGTCTTCCCCTGGCTCGAGGACAATCTCGGCTTCCTGCCGTTCTTCGCCGGACCCGCGTCCACCAGCGGCCGCACGATGATGACCGCTGCCGTGGTGCTGGCGGTGATGATCCTGCCGATCATCACCGCGATCTCGCGGGAGGTGTTCCTGCAGACCCCTCGGCTCCACGAAGAAGCATCGCTGGCGCTCGGTGCCACCAAGTGGGAGATGATCCGCCAGGCCGTCATCCCCTACGGCCGCTCAGGCGTGATCTCCGGCGCCATGCTCGGCCTCGGTCGAGCGCTCGGCGAGACGATGGCCGTGGCGATCATCCTGTCGCCTGCCGACCTGTACACGTTCAACATCATCAGCAATCAGAACCCGAACACGATCGCTTCGAACATCGCACTGAAGTTTCCGGAGTCGTCGGGGCTCGAGGTCAATCGACTGATCGCCACCGGTCTCGTGCTCTTCGCGATCACCTTCATCGTCAATGCGCTCGCCCGACGTGTCGCCGGCGCCGGATTCTCGGGAGCAGCCGGATGAGCCTCACCGAACAGCGCCCGGCGCCGAGCGAGCGCCAGTCGGCGATCACCGCAGGTCGTCTGGGGAGACCGAGCCACATCGCAGTTGTCGTCGGTGCCGTCGTGCTCGGGGCGCTCACCTGGCTGCCGTCCGGGTCGGTCAACTGGGCACGTTGGCTCGTCGTCACGTTGGTCGCCTATTGCGCCGGCATCTACCTCGTCTCACGAATCGTCGAGGGGCGCCGGCAGGCGGTCGACCGCCTGATGCTCGCAGTGGTCACCAGTTGCTTCTCGATTGTGATGCTGCCGCTCGTCTCGCTGGTGTGGACCGTGGTCGAGCGTGGCTCCAATCGGTTCGACTCGACGTTCTTCACCGAGACGATGCGTGGCGTCGTCGGCGAAGGAGGCGGCGTCTACCACGCGATCGTCGGCACCTTCATCGTGACCGGCCTCGCCACGCTGATGTCGGTTCCCTTCGGTCTGTTCACGGCGATCTACCTCGCCGAGTACGGACACGGAACCCGCCTCGCCAAGGCGATCCAGTCGATGGTCGACGTGATGACCGGCATCCCGTCGATCGTCGCCGGTCTGTTCGCGTACGCGCTGTTCGAATTGCTCTTCGGCCCGGGCACGCGTTCGGGCTTCGCCGGCGCGGTCGCCCTGACCGTGTTGATGACGCCGGTGGTCGTTCGCTCGGCTGAGGAGATGCTCCGTCTCGTTCCCGACGAGTTGCGCGAGGCGTCGTATGCGCTGGGTGTGCCCAAGTGGAAGACGATCGTCAAGGTCGTGCTGCCCACCGCCATCGCCGGCATCATCACCGGTGTGGTGCTCTCGATCGCCCGAGTGATCGGCGAGACCGCGCCGCTGTTGGTGACCGCCGGGCTCGCCCAGGGCATCAACTGGAATCCGTTCGACGGCCGGATGACGACCCTGCCGGTGTTCACCTACTATCAGTACGTGCAACCTGGCCTTCCTCCCGAGGCCGGCCAGGACCGCAGTTGGGCCGCGGCGCTCACGCTGATGATCATCGTGGGAGTGTTGTTCTCTCTCGCCCGTGTGCTGTCGTCCGCACTCAAGCCGAAGGGTCTGAAGTGACCATCTCCAACCAGCACACCGCAACCCCATCCACCGGTGAGGAACTCATGACCGACCGCATCGACACCACCGCAGACACCTCCGTCGCCCCGGCCGCGAACGATCTGCCGACCGGGCCCGACAACCGCATCGTGGTCGAGAACCTCAACATCTACTACAGCGCGTTCCTTGCGGTGAAGGACGTCAACATGGTGATCGAGCCTCGTTCGGTCACGGCGCTGATCGGGGCGTCCGGCTGCGGCAAGTCGACGTTCATCCGCTCGCTCAACCGCATGCACGAGGTGATCGACGGTGCACACGTGAAGGGGTCCGTGTACGTCGACGGCGAAGACCTGTACGGCCCAGGTGTCGATCCGGTGGCGGTGCGCCGCAAGGTCGGCATGGTGTTCCAGCGTCCGAACCCGTTCCCCACGATGTCGATCGCCGACAACGTCCTCGCCGGCAAGCGGTTGAACAGCAAACGGTTCGCCAGAGGCGAGGCCGACGACCTCGTCGAGAAGTCGCTGCGGGGTGCCAACTTGTGGGACGAGGTGAAGGACCGTCTCGACAAGCCCGGCTCCGGCCTCTCCGGGGGCCAGCAGCAGCGGTTGTGCATCGCTCGCGCGATTGCCGTCGAACCCGAAATCCTGCTGATGGACGAGCCCTGTTCGGCGCTCGATCCGATCTCGACGCTCGCCGTCGAGCAACTGATGAACGAGCTGAAGACGACCTACACGATCGTGATCGTCACCCACAACATGCAGCAGGCCGCACGGGTCTCGGACCGAACTGCCTTCTTCTCGATCGACGGCACAGGCATGCCCGGGTACGTCGTCGAGATGGACGACACCGAGGTGATGTTCTCGAACCCGAAACAGCAGGCCACCATCGACTACGTCACGGGGCGGTTCGGCTGATGAACGAGCTGAGATCGGAGTTCCACCACGAGCTCGTGGAGATTCAGGCGTCGATCGCCTCGCTGTCGGCCGGTGTCACGGAACTGATCCCGCGAGCCACCGATGTGCTGTTGTCGATGGATCTCGAAGCAGCGGAGTACATCATTCTCGGCGACGACGAGTACGACCAGCGCAGCATCGACCTCGAGGAACGGTGCTTCAGAGTGATCGCACTGCAGTCGCCGGTCGCGACCGACCTGCGTGCGGTGGTCTCGGCGATCAAGATCATTGCCGACGTCGAGCGTTCCGCCGATCTGTGCGTCAACGTCTGCAAGGCGGCGCGGCGCATCTACGGCCACGATCTCGATCCCGGTCTCCGCAATGTGATCCAGAAGATCGGTGACCAGGCAACGGTGGTCTTCAAGGAGGCGACCGAGGCGTACCTGCACCTCGACGGGGTGCGCGCGGCGGCGCTGCACGACATGGACGCCTACCTCGACGACCTGCATCGGCAGTTCATCCAGGTGATCTTCGAGAGTCATGCCGCCGGCCACATCGACCTCCAGGTTGCGGTGCAGTTGGCGGTGGTCGCCCGCTTCTACGAGCGAATCGGCGACCATGCGGTGAACGTGGGCGACCGAACCCGCTACATCGTCAACGGCTGGTTGCCCGAACGGCCCTATCCCGAGAGCGACAACGACCCGCCGGCGGTGACGGTGCCGGAGACAGACAACGGCTGAGACCGTGGCGGCCGCCGTTGCTCTCGTCGTCGGGGCGTTGCTGGGTGTGGTGGTGGGCCTCGGCATTGCACGCCTGCCGGCGCGGCGGCGCGTCGAGCCTCCTGCAGCTCCGAGCCGTGACGAGCCGGTCGAAGACACTCGCTCCGAGGTACTCACACCGCTCCGCGAAGCGGTCGAGCAACTCGAGATCGGTGTCCTCGTCGCCGGCGAGGCCGGACAGATCGACTACCGAAATGCTGCTGCGGCTTCATTCCGCGGTACCCACGTCGGCTTGCTGCTCGACGATCACATCGACCGAGCCGTTCGGCAGGCGCTCGGCGGCAGCTCCCACGTGCAGACCGTCGAGCTGCAGGGTCCCCCGAAACGATGGCTGGAGATCTCGGCGGCACCAGTGCCCGCGGGTGGTGCAGTGGTCACGACTCGCGACGTGGGCGAGCGGGTGCGCACCGACGCAATGCGTTCCGATTTCGTCACGAACATCTCCCACGAGCTCAAGACACCGGTCGGCGCGGTTGCCGTGCTCGCCGAGGCGTTGATCGACGAGACCGACCCGGCGGTGGTCCACCGGCTGTCCGACCATCTCGTCGACGAGGCCCATCGTGCCGTGCGGACCATCGACGATCTCCTGAAGCTCTCCGAGATCGAGTCGACCCACCCGGGAGACGAGGTCGTCGACTTGGCCTCGGTCGTGCGCTCGGCCATTGCGCGTGGGCGGGTCGTCGATGGCGGCCGAGGGGTGGAGATCTCGGCGCTGGACATCGCAGATGGTCTGTTGGTGCACGGCGACGAGCTCCAGTTGGTCTCGGCGGTGGGCAATCTGGTCGAGAATGCAGTGAAGTACAGCCATGAGGGCGACGTCGTCCAGGTGCGAGTGCGCGTCGACGACGCAGCCGTCGAGGTGATGGTTGCAGATCAGGGTGTCGGCATTCCGAGGCGTGATCTCGATCGGGTCTTCGAGCGCTTCTACCGGGTCGACCGTGCACGCAGCCGTGACACCGGTGGCACCGGGCTCGGGCTCGCGATCGTTCGCCATGTAGCGACGAACCACGGTGGGGAGGTGCTGGTCTCGTCGGAGGAAGGGGAGGGGTCGACCTTCGTGCTGCGCATGCCGGTGTCGCTCATCGTGGCCGATGCCGAACACAGCGCGACCGGACCCGCACAGGAGCAGGAGCACCATGAGTGAAGCAACGGTCCTCGTCGTCGAAGACGAAGCGAGCTTCGTCGAGGCCTTGACCATCGGCCTGCGACGGGAAGGATTCGACGTCGTCGTCGCCACCGACGGCGCCGAGGCGCTCGAGGTCTTCGAAGCGACACGGCCCGACCTCGTGTTGCTCGACGTGATGCTGCCGAAGATCAGCGGAGTCGACGTGTGCCGGGAGTTGCGCAAGAAGACGAAGATCCCGATCATCATGGTGACGGCGAAGGGCGCCGAGATCGACACCGTCGTCGGCCTCGAAGTCGGTGCCGACGACTACGTCACCAAGCCGTACCGCTTGCGGGAACTGGTGGCTCGGATTCGTGCGGTTCTCCGTCGCGCCGAACTCAGCTCCACAGGTGCCGATGCGGGCTCGTTCGCTCCCGGGGTCGTGCAGGTCGGCGACGTGTCGCTCGACCCTGACGAACACCGAGTGGCGGTCGGCGATCAGGACGTGACGTTGCCGCTCAAGGAGTTCGAGCTGCTGCACCTGCTGTTGGTCAACGCCGGCCGAGTGCTGCCGCGTGAGACGCTGATCGACCGCGTGTGGGGCAGCGACTACGTCGGCGACACCAAGACTCTGGACGTCCACGTCAAACGATTGCGAAGCAAGATCGAAGACGATCCGGCGTCGCCGACCCGGATCGTGACGATTCGTGGGCTCGGCTACAAGTACGAACGCGCCTGAGCGCCTGGCGCGTTCCCGTAGGATCGGCGCGGTGGAACGACGACAGGCTGCGCAGCGCCCGTCGGCCTCGAAGTTTCGCCGTCTGGCGATCACCCACGCCCTCATGATGGGGGGCGACGCCGCGATGGTGGTCGCCCTTGCCGACTCGTTGTTCTTCGACATCGATCTCGATGCCGCCCGCTCGCGCGTGCTGCTGTTCCTCGTGGTGGGCTTCGCCCCGTTCCTGGTGGTCGCACCACTGATCGGTCCGCTGATCGACCGTGTCGCCGGTGGGCGCAAGTTCGTCATTCAGGTCGTGGCCCTCTTGCGGATCGTGCTCACCCTGCTGATGGCGCAGAACATCGACAACTTTGCGCTCTTCCCGCTGGTCTTCGCGTCGCTGGTACTCCAGAAGACCTATGCGGTCTCGAAGTCGGCGATCGTTCCGTCGACGGTGCGATCCGAGGAGGAACTCGTCGAGGCGAACTCGAAGCTGGGCCTGATCGCCGGGATCACCGGAGCCGTGGCGGTGATCCCTGCCGGACTGCTGCTGCAGCTCTCCGGTGCGCCGGCGACCCTCGTCTACGGTGCGTTGCTGTTCGGCGGTGCATTGGTTGCAGCGACCCGGCTGTCGCCCGACGTGGTGGCAACCGATGCCGCCGATGCGACCGAGGTGCAAGAGTTGCACACGTCGAACATCCAGCTTGCGGCGATCGCCATGACGGTGCTGCGTGGTTTGGTCGGATTCACCTTCTTCCACCTCGCCTTCTGGTTGCGATCACAGGATCAGGGCACGCTGTGGTTCGCTGCCGTGGTCGGTGTGTCGGCCCTTGCGGCGATGGTCGGCAATGCGCTTGCATCGATGCTGCGCGAGCGCATCCGCGAAGAGACGATGCTGACGCTGGCCCTGCTCGTGTGCGCCGGTGCCGGCCTCGGCGTGGCCGTGCTCGGCGGGCCGATCGGTGCGGTCGTGCTCGCTGCGGTGCTGAATCTGATGGCGGCGCTCGGACGGCTGAACTTCGAGAGCATCGTGCAGCGTGACGCCCCGGGAGCGAACCAGGGTCGGGCATTCGCGGTCTTCGAGACCCGATTCCAGCTGGCATGGGCCGGAGGCGCCTTCGCGGCCGTTGCGCTCCAGGTGTCGGGAACGATCGGGTTCCTGATCGTCGGGGCCGTGTCGGTCGCCGCCAGCGTGCACCTGTTCGGGCGTCGCCGGACCGACGGTTCGGTCAGTCGCCGGCGACCCGGGCGAGCCAGAGGCCAGGCGCCTCGATCTCGTTCGGCGTCGGCACCGCGTCGGGATCGTTGAACAGGGGCGCCAGACCGTTCTCGCCGGCACGATCGACGACGCCTTGCACGAACGCCTTGCCTCGTGCTGTCTGTTCGGCGCCGAGACGAATTCCGAGCAGACGCTCGACGAAGATCTCGTCGGGTGACGCCTCGGCTCGACGTCGTCGGGCGGCTTCTGCGATCTGCAAGGCGCTGCCGCCGATGATCCGGACCGCCACGGCGTCGACCACCCAGTCGATCACACCGATGGTGACCGCTACTGCAGTGTCGAGCTCGGGCTCGAGTGCGAGTTGATCAGCCGAACGCACGGCGCCGAGCAGCACTTCGGGGTCGCTGAAGGCCTGCTGCATCGCTGCCATCGGATCGCTCTGGTCGACGTCGAGGGTGGTGAGCTTGTCGGACAGCGCCGACGGGTCGGGGCGGAATCCACCCACGTGGCGTTGTACCAGCGACCGGAGGTGATCGGCGATGTGGTCGATCGACAGCAGTGTCAGACCGGCGAGTTCGTGGGCGAGCACCCACAGGCGCATCTCGTCGAGCTCGATCGACCAGTCGGCCGCGAAGGCGTCGATGTTGGCCGGCACGAGCACCATTGCCGGTGTGGCCCGTGGGATCGGCAGGTCGTAGACGCCGAACGCGCGGCGGGCGAGGTTGCCCACCATCGAGCCGACGCTCATGCCCATCATCGCCGGCGCCATCATCTTGCCGAGCCCGGCCATCATCTGTGCCATGGGGTCGTCGGCCATCTCCGCGGGGAGATCGTCGGTACCGCCGAGCGAGGTGGCGAGGTCGGTGAACAGTGGTCGGTAGGCCTCGAGGGTCTGCTGAGCCCACTGTTCGGGTGTGGCCACGTCGGGTTCGGTTGCGGGCACTTCGAGTTGCATCACGTCACCGACGTGGAGACGTGCGATGTCGGCCAGTTCGCGGTACTTGATCCGGACCGTCGGGTCGACATTGGCCGACGTCGAGACCCCGGTCCCGGACAGCAGCCCGCCGCCGTTCGCAGCGAGTACGGCGAACTGGCGCGCCGCATCCCAGTTGAGCGGGCCCTGCCCCGAGAGCGCCCGGGAGAGATCACCGAACAAGGGCATGTTGGAGAAGGGGTCGATCGATTCGCCGGGATCGTCCTGGTCGGCCATACCTCGATGCTACGGGTTTGCGTCGGCGACGATGCGGCGGGGCCGGCGAACCCTCCCGCTGCTCGACGGCTGCTGCTGGAGAGACCGGTCGTGGTGGCACCCGGGATGGCGGTGGGGGTGGCGGTGGGGAACGCGCCCGCCGTGGTCGATATGGTTCGTTCGATGAGTCCCCTCGGCGAGCGACCGGTCGGTGCGGTCGTGCTCACCGGGGCTGGGGGTCTCGTGGGCCGTCGTGTCACCGACCTGCTCGATGGTCATCACGTGGTCGCCGTCGACGAGGTCGACGACCTGGGGCGTGACGACGTCTGCCGCGTGCTCGGCAACGGTGCCGACGTCACCGTGGTCGATCTCGGCAGCAGCGACTACGACACACGGGCAGCCCGACGCGAGAGCGCCACCGAGTCGGCGGCGTCGACGTTGGCGATCGCCGATCGTGTCGGTGCCTGCGCTGTGGTGTTCGTCTCCTCCGCACTCGTCTACGGGGCAGCCGGCAACAACCCGGTTCCGCTGACCGAGGACGCCGCACTCCGTCCAGACGTCGAGTTCGTCTTCGCCCGACAGCTCGCCTCGGCCGAGGAACTCGTCGAACAGTGGCGACTGGCTCGACCGGGCCGTACGACGTGCGTCTTGCGTCCCGCGGTGGCGCTGGCCGCAGGGGGCGGCTCGCGTCTGGCATCAGCGCTGGTCTACGGCTTCGGTCGTCGGCTTGCGCAGGCCGACCCACCATCGCAGTTCCTCCACCTCGACGACCTCGCCGCAGCGGTGGTCGTCGGTGTGGGTCAACGTCTCGACGGGGTGTTCAACGTCGCACCCGACGGGTGGGTGCCGGGCGAACGGGTCCGTGCGCTCTCGGGTGAGCGGCCGCGGCTTCCGCTGCCCGAACGATTCAGCGAACTGGTCGCCGGACTGCGATGGCGTTTCGTTCGCGGGCCGATCCCGCCGGGGCTGCTCCCCTACACCCTCGAGCCCTGGGTGGTGTCGAACGGTCGGCTGCGAGCGGCCGGCTGGGCGCCGACCGTCACCAACGAGCAGACCTATGTCGAGAGCACCGACGCACCCTGGTGGACCATGGTGTCGCCGAAGCGACGTCAGGAGCTCGCGCTGGGCGGCGGGGTGCTGGTGGCGGGCGTCATCGCCCTCGTCGGTGTCGCGATCGGTCGCCGGCGGTTCAGTCGCCGACGAGGCTGACCATCTCGCCGGCACTCATGTGGGCCACCAGGTCGCCGTCGGCGTCGAACACGACCGACCCGTCCGGAACGCCCAGCATCTGAGCGTCGTCCCAGTGGAGCCGGTACGTGACGGCGTCCGTGCGGAGGAAGACCAACTCGTCGTCGGCCGGTGGCTCGTCGGCGACGTCGGTTCCGTCGAGCACGTACTGCGGGCCCGAGGTGACCGCATGGGGGAAGGCCGCAAACGAGGTGAGCAGCGCCGTTGGGGGTGCGAGCGATTGGGTCGCCGCCGGCGCCTCGGTGGTCGCCGGCGCCTCGATGATTGCACGCGCCGTGATCGGGGTGGTCGTCGCGCTCGAGCGCGACGGGCCCGTTGGAGGTGCGCGGTGTCATCGCCACGACCATCGCAGCGACGGCGAGCACCGCCGCCGCCCCGCCGCCCAGCGCCAGAAGACCACCGTGCGGGCGTCGGTAGGGGTCGTCGATCTCGACGCGCGTCGGCCCGAGTTCGGACGGGTGCCGCCACGATCGTTCGTGCGGCGGAAGGGGACCTGGCTCCACGAAGACGACATCGTACAACTCGCCGGCATGGCGCTGGCCGCGGGCGTCGCCGTGGGGCCCGGCATCGCTACGCTACGCACGTGAAGCAACCCCCCGAAGGTGACGACTGGCTCGCGCTCGCCGACTCCGAGTTGCCCGTCGACGTTGCCTACGACTGGGCCGTCCAGCCACAGTGCGGGGCGGTCGTGCTGTTCAGCGGCACGATCCGCGATCACGCCGAAGGGCGCTCGGGTGTCGAGCATCTCACCTACGAGGCCTACGACGAGCAGGTCGTCCCGCGATTCGGTGAGATCGTGACCGAACTCCGTCGCCGCTGGCCCGACACGGGACGCGTGGCGCTGCTGCACCGGTTGGGTCGCCTCGACATCGGTGAATCATCGGTGATCGCCGTCGTGTCGGCTCCCCATCGGGCCGAGGCATTCGAAGCTGCCCGTTTCGCAATCGACGCGCTCAAGGAGTCGGCACCGATCTGGAAACACGAGGTGTGGGAGGACGGTGCCGATTGGGGCACCGGAGCCAGCGACGTCAAGCATCCCCGATCGGTCGAGGCGTCCGAGTGATCGTCGGGGTCATCATCGGGGTCGTCCTGCTCGCTGTCGTCGGCGCTGTGATGGCCGCGGCTGCGGGTCGGAATCGACGCCCACCCGACGACATCGCGTCGTTCCGGCGCCAGATCGATGCCCTGTCTCCTGAGGCGCGTCGTCAGACGTCCGACCGGATGAAACCCACCGAGGCTGCTCCGAGCGACGATGATGGTGCCGATGACTCATGACGCCGCTGCACGCGGTCCGGCTGGGGAAGTGAGCTCCCATGGCTCGTGACCTTGCGATCGACCTCGGCACCGCCAACACCCTCGTGTACATGAAAGGTCGCGGCATCGTGCTCAACGAGCCGTCCGTGATCGCGCTCAACCGTCAGACCGGTGAGGTGCTCGCAACGGGACGCGAGGCCTGGCAGATGATCGGCCGTACCCCGGGCTACATCGTGGCGGTGCGACCGTTGCGCGGTGGCGCGATCACCGACTTCGAGATCACCGAACGGATGATTCGACTGTTGTTGCAGCGTGTCGGCGTGAGCCGTTTCACACGGCCCAAGGTGGTCATCTGCGTGCCGTCGGCGATCACCGAGGTGGAGCGCCGAGCGGTCACCGATGCGGCCCGCCGCGCCGGCGCCGCTGACGCCAATCTGATCGAACAGCCGATGGCCGCGGCCATCGGAGCCGATCTGCCGATCGACGAACCCGTCGGCAACATGGTCATCGACATCGGCGGCGGCACGAGCGAGACGGCCGTGATCAGCCTGGGTGGGATCGTCGCGCTCGAGGCAGTACGGGTGGGGTCGTTCGACATCGACGCTGCGATCCAGAACTACGTCCGTCGCGAGCACGGCATCGCCATCGGCGAGCGCACCGCCGAGGAGATCAAGGTGGCGATCGGCTCGGCCGACCCGACCCCCGACGAGAACCAGGCCGAGGTGCGCGGACGCGACCTGATGACCGGATTGCCGAAGACGGTGCTGCTCACGCCGGAGGAGGTGCGGTACGCCACCGAGGATGTCGTGTCGTCGATCGTTGCCTCGGTGATCCGCTGCTTGTCGAAGGCGCCACCCGAGTTGTCGCAGGACTTCCTGGTGCGAGGCATGTACCTCGTCGGTGGTGGCGGGTTGCTGCGGGGTCTGGCCGAACGGATCGAACGCGAGACCGAGGTACCCGTCAAGATGTCGAACGTTCCGCTCGAGGCAGTCGTCCTGGGCGCCGGGCACGTGATCGAACACTACGAAGCCCTGAAGGGCATGTTCATGGGCGCACGCCGCTGATCGCATGGTCCGCCTCGTCGATGACGACGGGAGCCTGAGTCGAGGTCTCGACGAACTTCGTCGGAGCTTCGACGTTCCCGACGAGTTTCCCGCAGCGGTGGTCGCCGAAGCCGAGACGGTCATGTCGTCGGCGGCGCGGGTCGAACCCGCCGACCGCACCGACCGCCGCGATGTCGACTTCGTCACGCTGGACCCGGTCGGGAGCACCGACCTCGACCAGGCGTTCGCACTCGAGTCGTCGGGGTCCGATCTGATCCTCCGCTACGCGATCGCCGACGTCGGAGCGTTCGTGCGGCCGGGTGGAGCGATCGACGCCGAGGCATGGCGCAGAGGTGTCACGGTGTATCTCCCCGACGGTCGTGCGGGCCTGCATCCACCGCAGCTGGCCGAAGGCGAGGCCAGCCTGCTCGCCGGCGTCGACCGTCCAGCGGTTGTCTTCGTGGTTCGGGTGGGCCCCGAGGGTGCCGTCCACCTCGAGGGGGCAGAGCGAGCGGTGATCCGAAGCCGCGCTCAGCTCTCCTACTCGACCGTGGATGCCGGTGAGCTGCCTGCCGGGTTCGGCGACCTCGCTCGTCGTATCGAGGCCGCCGAGGCCGAACGCGGTGCCGACCGCATCGACATGCCAGAACAGGAGGTCGTGCGCCGCGACGGCAGTTACATGCTCCGGTTCCGGCCGCGACGGGCGGTCGAACGCCAGGGGGCAGCGATGTCGTTGGCCACGAACATGGCCGTGGCCGATGCGTTGTTCGCAGCGGGGACCGGGCTGTTCCGCACCATGCCCGCCGTCGACGATCATGGGGTGCGTCGGCTGCGGCACACGGCTCGGGCGTTCGGACTCGACTGGCCGAGCGACGTCCCGCTCGATCGATTCGAGCCCACCCTGGATCCTGACGATCCCCGAACGGCTGCGTTCCAGCTCGCCGTGCGGCGCGCGAGCGGGCGGGCCTCCTACGAGCCGTTTCGAGTCGGCGTCGTGCCGTGGCACGCCGCGGTGGCTGCCACGTACACCCATGCCACTGCGCCGCTGCGGCGCCTGGCCGATCGATTCGTCGTCGAAGCTGCGGTGTCGGTGGTCGCCGGTCGACCGGTCGAGCCGTGGGTCGCCGAGGGGTTCGAGTCGTTGCCCGCCGTGATGGACGCAGCGACCAGTCGAGCCTCGCAGATCGATCGCGCCGCACTCGACCTCGCCGAAGCGGTCGTCCTGTCGGGTCGTGAGGGCGAGCTCTTCGATGCCGTCGTGACCGACGAGGACGATCGGGGTGTCCGTATCCAGGTTCTCGACCCAGCGATCGTCGCTCGCGTCGACGCTCGTCGCGTGGACCCCGGTGACGAGGTGCGGGTGCGGCTGGTGCACGTCGATGTGGGGCAACGCCGCGTCGAGTTCGAGCGGGTTGCCTGACCGTCGCGCCACATTGCGCCCGGCGAGTGTGAGCGCAGCGTCGTGGCGGACCATGATGGAGTCCACGGGGCGCGGTCTGCCGTGCCCGGCGACACGACGAAAGGGCCCACCGTGCACGATCCGAACGACGCACCGTCATCGGCTGGAGCGCCTGCGCGGCAGCAGTCGACCGACATCGACAGCCTGATCGAGGCATTCCGTTCGATGAGTGCGGAGGAGATTGCCGCCCGAGGCTTCACCGTCGAAGGCACCTTCGATCAGGTCGACGACCCGATCCTGCTCGGTCCGGATGGCTTGCCCGTCAACACGTGGAAGGAGAGTTATCCGTACGACGAGCGGATGTCACGCTCGGAGTACGAAGCGCTCAAACGTGACCTCCAGGTCGAGTTGCTCAAGGCGCAGGACTGGATCAGGTCGACGGGGCACAAACTGGTGCTCGTCTTCGAGGGTCGCGACGCAGCCGGCAAGGGTGGAACGATCAAGCGGTTCCTGGAGCATCTCGACCCCCGTGGTGCCGAGGTCGTGGCGCTCGGGGTGCCGTCGGAACGCGAGAAGGGCGAGTGGTTCTTCCAGCGCTATGTGCGCCATCTCCCGACCCGAGGCGAGATGCGGTTCTTCGATCGGTCGTGGTACAACCGCGCCGGTGTCGAGCGGGTGATGGGGTATTGCACGCCCGACGAGTACGACGAGTTCTTGCGTTCGGTTCCACAGTTCGAAGAGATGCTGATGAATGCGGACACGACGCTGATCAAGCTGTGGTTTTCGGTGTCGCGCCGCGAACAGATCGCCCGGTTCACGATCCGGCGGATCGACCCGGTGCGTCAGTGGAAGCTCAGTCCGACGGACATTGCCTCGTTGGACCGTTGGGACGAGTACACCCAGGCGAAGCTCATGATGTTCGAGCGCACCTCCACCGAGCGTGCGCCGTGGAACATCGTGCGCAGCAACGACAAGAAGCGCGGGCGTATCAACGCGATTCGACACGTGCTCGACGTGTTGCCCTACGACAACAAGAACCTCGACGTCGTGGTGCCCCCCGATCCGCTGATCGTCGGCACGCCGGACACGCTCCCCGACCACGGCGAAGCCTGGTAGCTGTTACGTCTGGTGTCAGACACCAGACGTAACGCCGAACGCGAAACCCGTTCGCATGGACGCGACTGTCGGACTACGTTGACCTCGTCCGTCGATCGAGAGGAGGAACTGCACATGTCTGTCATCGCTGTGTTCCCATCCGATCGCGCCGTTCTGAGCCGCTGAACCGGCCGCGGCCCGCACATGCGTGCACGGCGCGATCGAACACCGTCTGTCCGTTCGTTCTCTCGCGCCCGAGGTGCACCCACATGTCCGATCTACCGTCCTGGCTCGTCGACGAGCCCTACACCGACACCGATCACGGTGTGGTCAAGAGTGGGAAGGAGGCCCAGGTCAACCTCGTCGAGCGTGTCGGCGACGACGGCAGAACCTGTCTCATCGCCCGCAAGCGCTACCTGCCCCGCCACGTCACCCAGAAGGGCCAGCTCGAGGCGATGGGGGTGCAGCGCTCGTCAGCGTTCCGTCACGACGTCCAGTACCGAGAGGGCCGCCAGTTCCGCAAGTCACGCGACCGGCGGGCCATCGAACGGATGTCGACCTACGGCAAGAAGCTGCTGCAGGACCGGTGGACCGGCACCGAGCACGAGGTGATGTCGAAGCTGTGGCACGCCGGTGTGTCGGTGCCGTATCCGATCGCGTTCGCAGACGACGTCTTCGACCTCGAATACGTCGGCGACTGGGAGATGGCGGCGCCCCAGCTCTCTGCTGCCCGGTTGCGGCCGGCGCAACTCGCCGATGCATTCGAACAACTGCTCGCCGGCCTGCGAGCGATCACTGCTGCCGGAATCGCCCACGGTGACCTGTCGGCGTACAACCTGCTGTGGTGGCAGGAACGGTTGTGGTTCATCGACTTCCCGCAGTCGATCGACATCGCCGCCAACCTCCAGGGCGTCGACTTCCTCCATCGCGACGTGCTCAACGTCTGTGAGTGGTTCGGACGTCGGGGGCTCGATGTCGACGGCGAAGACGTCTTCGCCGACCTGCTCAGCTTCCTCTGACGTCGATGTGACGGACCATCTCGCTGCAAGGCCCAAGGTCTGACACAGAGACAGAATGTCACGGCTCGAAGCAGCAGCGCTCCGAGCGAACAACATGGGCGGCTGGCCACGCACGACGAACCCGATCGGAAGTGCCGATCGCGAGTGGGTGAAGAGGCCCGGCCGCAGGGATACGCGGGCCCTTCAACGGCGAATGCGAGATGCCATTCCGGGTTTGATTCCGGGTGTTGTTTCACTTGCGGCGATGAACAGAATGCCAGATCGCGAGCGGGTCGCTCGGCTTGCGACGCCGTCGTTGCGAGTCGCCTGTTGGTGACACGCTTTGCGCTTTCGCTCAGGCGGACGCGACGAGTGCCTCATTGTGGAGTCGGAGTCCGACGTCGATCGCAAGGTCGGTGAACAGATCGGCCATCTCGGACCGGTAGCGAAGCTGGGTAGTCGCCTCTGCGCCACGGTGCATGTGCACGCTGTTCTCCTCGTGGGTTTCCATGCCAGCGGAGCGAGCGCTCCGAACGTGCTCGGCGGCGTCGGCGTACAGGTCGGCGTTCGCCGGGTCATTTTCTGCGAGCTCAACGAGCGCTCCGAGCGCCTTCTGCTCGTCAATCGTGCCAGCGCCCGTTCCGTTCGAGACAACAAGTCCTAGAGAGCGAGCGACATCCATGATGTTCATCGTGATCCTCCATCGTGCCGGAACTCTTCCGGCTTACTGGTCAACCGCTCTCCCCACCGAATATTGCATGACACCCGTCACCGTGCACGATGACCCGACGCCCTATCACTCCGACATCGGCGCTCGGCATACTCCAGCGTGGACACGGCTTGCTCGTCGTCGAGCGCAGCGACATCGCGCACGAACTGCACGATCAGTCACGCGTCCCAGAACGCGTGGCAGCAACGACCTGACGTAGGACCCCGGCCGATTCAGAACTGAGCCGACACGCCGCAGACCGTCCCGGATGCGGCGCAACGAAGTCACGATGCCAATGGTTGATCAGGGATTCGCCGGGGCATCGGGTCCGGTCGATTGACTCGCTCGTCTTGCCGGCCTCGAGTCAACGCTGATTTGGATCTCACCATCCTGACGACCGAGTAGAGCGGGCATCGCGAATGTGATCGCCTCAAGGTTGTCGCGTGGACCGAAGCGACCCGAGCGCGTGGATGTGGTCTGGTCCGATGCCACAGCACCCGCCGATCAAAACGAATCTCTCGCCCGGACCATCGCTCGGCACACGTCCGGTAGTCGTGAGGAGCAATGACACCGTCGAACACCCAGTTGCGGTCCACGTAGTCGCCGCTGTGCGCGTACACCCAAGGACTCCTGGCCACATGTCCAAGGCAATGTCGATGCAAACGGCAGGCCTTGCTCGGAGCCGCATGTCAATCCGACCCAGATCGGAAGTACAGAGGTACCGGCACCGTCGAGTGTTGCCCGCATTCGGTCGATGTCGATCATCATCTCGAGCATCAGGAGATCGGCGCCGCCGTCCTTCATCGCGGCGGCTTGCTCGGCAGTGTTGCGACGAGGCACCTCGAGCGATGGATGTGGTCCCGACCACGTCCAATTGCTGATTCCACCGGCGACGACGACGTCGTCGACCCCGGCAACGACGCGAGCCTCAACGGCGAGCTCGACGCCACGTTGGTTGTAGATGACGAACTCGTCCGCGACCCCTCCGGCTTCGAGCACATGCGTTCCACAGCTGAACAACGCCTGGAAAGGCTCGCACTCGGTTCCGGTGGCGTCGTCGATCTGCACTGTTGCGCTGGCGTTGTTCCGAGCCGTGACGTCGTCGACTCCGGTCATGTCACTCCTCGAAACACCGTGCAAGTGCTGGGCCAGATGTGCTCACGGTCGCTGCTCGATCGGCATCATCGAGGAAGGAGTCTGATCGCGTACCGCACCGTCGGCACCGTGCTGCCCGCCGATGAGGTGATCGGGTACATGAAGCGACTTCGTCACGGGCGAGCCGGGATCGGCCAGAGGTGTTCGTCACCCCGACGGACGAAGAGACGACTGACCGAGCACAGCCAGTCGACGGGTGCCGGAGCGATCGTCATCAGACCCCGAACTCCGGAGCCTCAGCGACACGGCTCTGTGTCGCGACGACGACATCGCAGAAGCTGGAGCGTTTCGCCGATCCTGGACGTGCTCAGGATCGGGTGTAGCGCTCGGCTTCGTCGACGAACATCCGGAGGTCGTCGTCTGAGATCGTCGGTGTGATCGACCTGAGTGCGACGCGGACATCGGCCGAGGTGAGGACGCGCTCGGGGCGATCGGTCCGGACGTCGGTGAACGCCGCTGCCGAAGCGGACTGGATTGCAGCTTGGATGTCGGCGGGCGTGAACCCGTCGGTGTCCTCGACCAGATCGTCCGGATCGGCCACCGAGGCCGGGATGGCGCCGAGCATGCTGCCGAGCAGATCGCGACGGGCATCGGGCGCCGGAGGGCCGACTGGCACGACGAGGTCGAACCGGCCCGGCCGTACGACGGCAGGATCGAGCGCGCCGATCGAGTTGGTCGCACAGACCAGCAATCGGCCAGGCGACTCACCGACTCGGACGATCGCCTTGAGCAACTCGTTCACCACGGCCTGGGTGTCAGGACGCGCGGCGCGCGAACTGGCGATGTCGTCGACCTCGTCGATGAACACGACGACGTGTTCGAGTGCCAGCAGCTCCTCGAAGGCTCGGTTGAGTTCGTCGGCCATCATCGCCGTGCCCTGTGCACCAAGCTTCGACGGGAGCAGCTCGACGAACGGCCAGCCGATCCGGCCGGCGATGGCCTTTGCGAACGAGGTCTTCCCCGTGCCCGGAGGGCCGAACAGCAGCATCGCAGTCGGAGCCACGACCCCGAAGCGGTCAGCCAGTTCTGGCTCGAGGAGCGGGGCGATCAACCGCTCTTCGACGATCGCCCGCTCCCGTCGGAGACCGGAGAAGTGCTCCCAGCGGGACGGGGCGACCAGTTCGCCACCCCAGGACTCGAGGATCGAGAACGAGGTGGGACGGAGCAGCTCTTCCTTCTGGTGTCGCACCAGCCCCGGCGTCGCCGTGAAGCCTCGGTTCGTCAGCGCTTCCGAGCCGACCTGGTCCTCGACAAGCAGCGCGACGATCCGCCTCGCTCCGGATTTGAGCAAGGATGCCTCCGCCCGCTCGATCAATGCCGAGCCGATCCCGTGGTGCCGCCACTCACCGGCGATCGCCAGTGCGTTGACGTGGCCGACGTCGCCGTTGAGACGTCCGAGCAGCACGCCGACGACTTCGCCGCCGACACACGCAACGAAGTGGTGACCGGGGATGCCGAGGGTCGAGATCAGCTCGGCGAGGTCGAGCGGGAGATCGCCGTCCTCGCGGGCACGTTCGAGCAGTCGCACGATTTGCGCCGTGTCCTCGGTCTGCGCATCACGAATTGTCCACACGGAATGGCGGGTCGAGCGCAGCATCGACCCACCGGCGCTGTGGTCGAGCACTGGCTCTCTCATCAGGCGGCCGGGATCGAGACGGAGGTCCGGACCAGGTGGTCGAACGCGCCGAGCATGGCGGTCGAGCCGGCACCCATCGCAACGACGATCTGCTTGAACGGCTCGGTGGTGCAGTCACCTGCAGCGAAGACGCCGGGCACGGAGGTCTGGCCCCGGTCGTCGATGACGATCTCGTTGCGGTCGGAGAGCTCGACGGTGCTCTCGAGCCACTCGGTGTTGGGCAGCAGACCGATCTGGACGAAGACGCCGTCCAGCGCGAGTTGATCGACGGTTTCGGTGATCCGGTTCCGGACGGCGAGACCGGTCACCTTCTCGCCGTCGCCGAGCACTTCGGTCGTCGCGGCGGAGATGCGCACGTCGATGTTCGGCGTGCCGGCAACCTTGGCCTGTAGCACTTCGTCGGCGCGGAGTTGATCGTCGAATTCGATGAGGGTGACGTGGGCGGCGATGCCGGCGAGGTCGATCGCCGCCTCGACACCTGAGTTACCGCCACCGATCACGGCGACCCGCTTGCCGGCGTACAGAGGACCGTCGCAGTGCGGGCAGTAAGCGACGCCTCGATTGGCGTACTCCACCTCGCCCGGCACGTTCATCTGTCGCCAGCGGGCGCCTGTCGACACCACGACGGTGCGCGCTTGGAGCGAGGCACCGCTGTGCAGATCGACGCCGATGAGCTCGCCGGGCCGGTCGGCCGGGACGAGCCCTGCGACTCGCTGATCGGTCATGATGTCGACCTCGTGCTTGCGAACGTTCTGCTCGAGTTCGGAGGCCAGGCGAGGACCCTCGGTATACGGCGTCGAGATCAGATTCTCGATCCCGAGCGTGTCGAGCAACTGGCCGCCGAAGCGTTCGGCGACGATTCCGGTCCGCAAGCCCTTTCTGGCGGCGTAGACAGCGGCGGATGCACCGGCGGGTCCGCCCCCGACGATGAGCACGTCGAATGGATCCTTCGCCGCAAGCCGCTCGGCTGCGCGGTCGGCGGCACCGGTGTCGAGCTTGCCGAGAATCTGTTCGAGGCTCATCCGACCCTGATCGAAGCGCTCACCGTCGGCGAAGACGGTCGGCACGGCCATCACTCCCCGGGCGGCGACTTCGTCAGGGAACAGTGCGCCGTCGATCGTCACGTGCTCGATGTTCGGATTGATGATGCTCATCAGGTTCAAGGCCTGCACGACGTCGGGGCAGTTCTGGCACGACAGTGACACGTAGGTCTCGAAGCGATGGACGCCGCTCTTCGGCGAAATGGCACGGATCTGGTCGATCAGGTCCTGTGCTTCGGTCGACGGGTGTCCGCCGACCTGGAGCAGGGCGAGCACGAGGGAGGTGAACTCGTGACCGAGCGGGATCGCCGCAAATCGAACGTGCACATCGGAGTCGGCCCGCTGGATGGTGAATGACGGCCGGCGCTGGTCATCGCCGTTCGCGTCATAGGTGACCGAGTCCGAGAGTCCAGCGATCTCGCCGAGCAGCTCGGCGAGTTGCTCCGACTTCGGACCGTCATCGAGTGAGGCGATGAGCCGGATGGGCATCGTGATCTTCTCGAGGTGTGTGGAGAGCTGGGCGGAGAGTTGCGGGTCGAGCATGAATGACTCCATCGAATCGGGCGACGAGGGTGGGCGAGGGGCTCCCGGGGCAGGAGGGGGCTGCCCCGGGAGTGTTCGGGTCGATCGATCAGATCTTGCCGACGAGGTCGAGCGACGGGGCAAGTGTGTCGTCGCCTTCTTCCCACTTCGCCGGGCAGACTTCGTTGGGGTGCTCACGCACGTACTGGGCGGCACGCACCTTGCGCAGCAGCTCGGTGGCGCTGCGGCCGATGTTGCCGGCGTTGATCTCGGCGATCTGGATGATGCCGTCGGGGTCGATCACGAACGTGCCGCGCTCGGCGAGGCCTTCGTCCTCGATCAGCACCTCGAAGTTGCGACTGATGGCGCCCGTCGGGTCGCCGACCATCGGGTAGCCGATCTTCGCGATGGTGTCGGAGGCGTCGTGCCATGCCTTGTGGGTGAAGTGCTTGTCGGTGGAGACGGAGTAGATCTCGACGCCGAGTCGTCGGAAGTCGGCGTAGTTGTCGGCGAGGTCGCCGAGCTCGGTCGGACAGACGAACGTGAAGTCGGCCGGGTAGAAGAACACCACTGACCAGCCATCGCGGAGATCGTCGTCGCTGACGTCGACGAACACTCCGTCGTGGAAGGCGGTTGCGGTGAAGGGCTTGATTGCGGTGTTGATGAGAGACATCTGGACCTCGCTGTTGGGAGTAGCTGGGGGGGGCTTTCGAAGCTGAGAATCTAATTATCGCTAAACAATGTACAAATGACGCCGTGACTGTCGGCACGACCTGTCTTGCGCACCGAGGCTCGCGTCACCGGAGCAACCGCTGGACTCGGATCCGCAAGAGCGGCGCACTGCGCCGCCCCGGCCATGCGCTCGGCTTGGTCACGCCGGATCAGACTCCGGTTGACGACCTCAACGGGCGAGCCGAGACGCTCTTCTGATTCAGAGGGGACTGGTGGTTTGCCCTGCGCCGCCGCGGAACGCCGGTGGTCGGGGCGTCTGTGGTGGACGGGGCAGGAACGAGCTGGTCCGTGCGACGTTCTCCTCGTAGCCGGGCTCGCGCTTGCGCAACGAGCGTTCGAGCAGCGCTGCGCCGGAGACTCGCACGAGCAGAATCGTCATCACGATCGAACCGATGAGGCCCCGGCGGCCGGCAACAGTTTCGGCGGCGATCAGGCCGATGCCCCACCAGACGCATGCGTCGCCGAAGTAGTTGGGGTGGCGGGTGTAGCGCAACAGGCCGCGGTCCATCACGGTTCCCGCGTTCGCTGGGTCTGATTTGAAGCGTGCGAGCTGGTAGTCGCTCACCGTCTCGAAGACGACGCCGATCCCCCACACAATGACGCCGAGGACCCGAGCAGACCGACGTTCGGGGTGTCGCTGATCTGACCGAGTTGCACCGGCAGCGAGACGACCCACATCATCAGTCCCTGGAACGCGAAGACCGTCGCGAGGGTGATGATCGGAACGCGCGCTCCGTGGCGCCGTCGCATTGCCTGGTATCGATAGTCCTCCGGTTGGCCGTGGTTGCGCCAGAACAGGTAGACCGTCAATCGCAGGCCCCAGATCGTGGTGAGGGCGACCACGAGCCACTGGTGTGTCGTGTTCGTGTCGCCCTGCAGCCGCACGACCCAGGCCACCACCACGAAGCCGAAGCCCCACGTGATGTCGACGATCGAGGCGTTCCGGAGCGCAACGTTGACGAGCCACGTGCCGATCATCAAGATGTCGATCGCGACGGCGGCGCTGAGGAGTGCGGTGCCGATGCTCATCACATCCTCGCGAGTTGAGCGTCGAGCTCGGCGTCCCGTCCACCACGTCATCAGCGCGTAGTTGTGGTCGTGTGCTTCAGCGTTGCCTCGGACCCACTCGCCGCAGGCGCGAGCGATTGCTGCGTACTCTGCCCACGACCACACGACGCCGAAGCCGAGGAGTCGCGCGAGCGGGGGTCGCCGTCGACCGCGCAACAGATCGGCAAGCGCTGCCGCCGGCCCCCAGACGGGCGCGGTGATCGTGAGGAGAGGAGCGCCCACGAAGACTGCCGGAACGGAAACGACCCGGCGTCGGAGACGCAGCGGTCGGCTTCGGTGATCACGCACGGAGGCCACCACCCCGACCGCGCCCGTGGTCGGCCGCGACGCGTATCGCCAGGTCGATGGTGAGTTCGCTCACGATCGAGAGTCACCCGGCATCGGCCACCAGCGCAACACCGGCACCGTTGGGGACCCTACGTGTGCTCGCTTCCTGTCCCGGCGGTCTCGGCGACCCGGTTCCAAAGTTGCGTGCGCCGCTCGGGCGTGTCGGTTCGTTTGGTCGTTGGGAGCTTGTGGATCGAGCGTTGCCGGCGGTCGAGCCAGAAGCGGCCGTTCGACTCGAGCGCAGTGCCGTCGGCGGCGAGCCAGACGAGGGTGTCGGCGCCCTGCGCAGGGGTTCGCAGGAATGGACCCATCACCTTGGCAAAGGTGGGGAGCCCGGCGTCGACGCCGGGTGTGTCGGCCCAGCCGGGGTGGAGCGCATGGAAGGTGATGCCACGATCCCCGTATCGTTCTGCCCACATCTCGTTCAGGGTGACTTGGGCGCGTTTGGCTCGTGCGTACTGCTCGGTGCCGTTGTAGTCCTCTGGGGACATCTCGAGCTGGGACACCGTCAGCCCGGTGGCGTACATCCCACCCGACGACATCGTGAGCACCCGCGACGGGGCCGACTCGGCGAGACGATCGAGCAGAAGACTCGTCAGGAGGAACGGGCCCACGACCTGGCTGGCGACGGTGGCCTCGGTGCCGTCGGGAGCGACGCAGCGCTCGGGGTCGAGCACGCCGGCGTTGTGGATCAGGACGTCGAGGCGATCATGGTCGGTGAGCACCCGTTCCGCGAGGTGGCGGACCTGGTCGAGGTCGCCCATGTCTGCGGCGACCTGGGTGATCGACGAGTTGCCGGTCGCCGCGGTCAGTTCGGCGACAGCCCGCTCGTTTCGCGCATCGGTGCGGCCGATGAGTACCAGCGTGGCGTTGCACTGGGCGAATTGCTCGGCGGCTGCGTAGCCGAGCCCCGATGTGGCGCCGGTGATGACGATGACCCGACCGCTGATGTCGTAGTCGTCGAGCGACGTCCAGCCTGCAAACCGGCGGCGTGCCTCGTAGCCGAAGCGGGTGAAGCTCGTCACGACTGGCGCCTCGATGACAGCGTCGGCGATCTCCCGGCCGTTCATGCGGCGGTGGCGATCGGCTCACCGTCGAGCGCTTCGACGAGCCCTGCGGCGGCGCGGTCGCCGATCTGTTTGAACGTCAGTCCGAGCAGCGGGTCGGAAAGAGCGAGGAGGCCCTTCAGCTTCAGCTCGGCGTCGTACGTGACGATCGAGCCGTCGCCGTCAGCCTCGACAGTGATCGTGTCCTCCGAGGTCAGCAGCGCATTCTCGGCGAAGGCCGTCATCGTGGTCGACGCGGCATCGAATGCGGTCGTGTCGTAGCGCAGCGTCATCGTCCGGCCGGGCAGCTTCACTGCGACATCGAACGCTGCGTCCGGGCCGGGACCGTCGCCCTTCACCTGTTCAACTCGGTCGACGCCGGGATCCCAGTCCGCGAAGTTCATGAGGTCGGCCATGTAGGCGAACGCCTCGGCGGGCGGCATTGGGGTGCGGAGGTGAACGACGTAGCGGGCCATGATCAATGAAGCAGTCATGCGACCAGAGGTATTCCGGTTGTCGCTCGTCGTGAGTCACACCGACGCCCACGCTCGGCTCGACCGTTGCCAAAGGGTTTGCGCGTCCTTGCTGCGTGAGCGGAGTGGTTCGGTGACGACGAGGTGTGGTCCGAGAAGTGGTCTTGCGCTTCGGGGTCGACGACGATGTCCGTCGTCACTGCGAGCGAAGTGAAACCAGGAAGCGAGCAAGAACACGCAGAGGATGAAGAGCGGAGCGATGAGCCATGCGGCGAGCACGGCAGTCATCACGGCGACGGCCCGGCCTCATCCGACATCGACAGGATTGGCCGCAGTCTCGTGTTGACGGCCTGCGGCAATCGACTGCAAGATCTGCACCGTGATCGACCGCATCCGCGACACCGTTGTTTCCGCAACGACATCTCTGTTCTCTCACGGCCCTCAACCGCTGGCCAACACAATGGACTACTGGGGAGATCCCGGTCTGCTCGGCCCCGATTCGGTCTCGTGGAAGGTGATTGGTGACGCGGCAGCATTCGTCGGCGGTATCCGGGCGCTCCTCGTGCAAGCGGCTCACCCCGAGGTGGTTGCCGGTGTCGAGCAGCACTCGCGCTACCGCAGCGACCCGTTCGGTCGGCTCAACCGGACGTCGTTCTACGTCACCGAGACCACGTACGGTGCTCGCCCCGAGGTCGACGCCGCCGTCGCCGAAGTCCGCACCGCGCACCGCCCGGTTCGCGGGACGTCGGAACGCGGCCGCGCGTACAGCGCCGGCCACCCCGAGATGGCAGCGTGGGTCCACAACGTCCTGACCGACTCGTTCCTCGCGGCGTATCAGTCGTTCGGTCCAGAAGAGCTCTCACCGGAGGAGGCCAATCAGTTCGTTGCGGAACAGGCCAAGATCGGAGCCCTCCTCGACGCATCACCGCTCCCCGCAACTGCCGCCGATTTGTCGGCCTGGGTCAACGAGCACCCAGGCCTCTCGGCCTCGGACGATCAGGCCAACGCAACCGAGTTCCTTCGCCGCCCTCCGCTGCCATTCGGAGTCCGGCTCGGCTACCGACCGCTGTCAGACGCTGCGGTCTCCACCATCTCGCCACGAATCAGAGACATCCTCGGCCTCGACTCATCCCCGATACGAATCCGTATCGGAGGGACGACCGTTCGCAGCCTGCGATGGTCGCTCGGCTCGTCACCTTCCTGGCACGTTGCACTCGTACGGTCCGGTGCCCCGGTCCCACCCGGCTTGTTCCGACAACCTCTCCCCGACGCAGCGAAACAGCCTCGCTGACCAAGATCCTGAATCTGAGCGGCAGTCGTCGAACTCGACTCGGTCCGGCTACCAGGTCGTGCGTGGGACCCGTCGGCGCCGGTCGCTCGGTCGTTGACGCCGCAAAGGGGTTCGTCGCGGATCAGGCAAGCATTGAGCGCAGCATCCATGCGGTCTTCTCGTGGACCTGGAGACGCTGTTCCAGCAAGTCGGCGGTCGACTGGTCGCCGGCCTCGGAGGCCGCGGCGAAAGCGGTCCGGGTGGTGCCGGCTACGGCCTCGTGACCGGTGACGAGATCGGCGAGCATCTGCTCGGCTGCCGGAACACCGTCGGCTTCGGTGATCGAGGTGAGCTCGGAGAACTGGGCGTAGCTGCCGGGGGCGAACTCGCCGATCGAGCGAATGCGTTCGGCGATCAGGTCGACCGCTACCCAGAGCTCGCTGTACTGCTCCTCGAACATCAGGTGCAGCCTGGTGAACAAGGGCTCCGTCACATTCCAGTGACAATTGTGCGTCTTCAGGTTTCGTCGAGATCGGAATTCGGGCTCACTCTCGATGGTCAGGCCGTCGAGGTGCACGCTCCGTCGCCGGGTGTCCCAGCTGCTCGTCGAGGGCGATGCATCCTCGAGACCACGACCCTGAGAGGCAACCGACGGAAAGAAACATTCAACGTTCGGTACTTGTGACCGGCCGCCGCACACCGAGACCAGACTCGCCGATCACCCGGTCGCTGTCAGCGCCCCGGAGATGCCGACCGGCCTGGTACCGGCGCCTGTGGTGCAGACGATCTGCGATGCGATCGACAGCAACAGCGCCGACCTCCCCGCAGGGGCATCCAACGCTGAACAACGCACTGTTCGACCAATGCGAATCGTCGCGAACTCGACCAACCGGGCAAGTTCCTCGACCCATGCGATCGCGCCGAAGGTACAACCGAGCGGACCACCGAGTCGCGCCAACCTCAGAACGAGTTGATCTGACTCCGAATGCCAAATTGGCCAGAGCCAAGAGATCGAAGACTCTTGGCCGCCTGCGGCGTCGATGTGCAGCGCCAGCCGGCGACGGTGCTTCGAGGCTCAGGCCTCGAGTGCGGCGGCGAGTCGTTCCAGCGTGGCCGCCATGCCGGCCTTGTTGTGGCTCTCACGATCGTCGACCCCGGAGATCTCTGTGGACATGGGCTGAAACTCGTCGGGGATGAAGCTCAGATTGAACTCGGTCACGACACAGCCATCATCGACGGGCTGGATCTCGTAGCCCCAGCGGGAGAAGCGGAATCCGTCGGCGTCACCTTCGAATACGAAGCGCCGGTCACGTTCGCACTCGACGACGACGGAGCGGGTGGTCCACTCGAAGTCGCCGTTGCGGTTCTCGCCCTCGAACCAGGCACCGGTTTCTGGTCCGCTCGCGCCGTCGACCCACCGGGCCGTGTGGCACTCGGGTGACCATTCACCCATGCGCGTGATGTCGGTCACTGCGGACCACACAGCGGCGGGATCGGCGGCGATCGTTCTACTGACTTCGATGCGGTCGTGGCTCACGACACCACCCTAGGTTCTGGCTCAGTTCGGCGTGCTCTCCGCACGTCATCGGGCAGATCCCATGGGAGCCGGCGGCGAACGACACCGACGGCGCACCTCACGCCAACTGTGACGTCACACATTCGCGGTCACCGCCAACCGAATCGCCGCCACCGGATCGCCGACGCCGACTTCCCGCTCGCCGGACAGGCGACAACACGTGGTGCCCATCTCATCTTCCTGCGGAACTCAGCCTGGGTCGAGCCGGGCGATGGCGCCGCCGTTCGACACGGCGTAGAGCTCGCCGTTCGGGCCTTCGGAGATCGCCACGAGGGTGGGGAGTTCGGCGATCTCGACCACCCGGGGCTCGTCGGAGGGCGCTGTTGGATCGAGCGCCCAGATCTGGCCGCTGCAGTAGTCGCCGAACACGTACCAGCCCGTCAGGTCGCCGGCATTCGCTCCTCGTGCGACGCTGCCGCCGGTGACCGAGCAGCGTCCACCGCCGTGGTCGTAGACGAACAGCGGTGGCACAGCGCCGTCGGCAGGTTGATCGTCGTTGAAGCGCTCGAAGCCTTCGAAGGCGCTCCATCCGAAGTTGGTCGCCCTGCCGGCATCCCGTCGGTCGGTCGCGATTGCCTGGTTGATCTCCTCGAAACCGTTCTGGCCGACGTCGGCGATCCACAGGTCGCCGTTCGCGCCGTCGAACGAGAACTTCCAGGGGTTGCGCAGCCCGAACGACCAGATCGTCGGGTCGACGCCGGCAACGTCGACGAACGGATTGTCTGCCGGAACCGTGAACGCCTGCCCATCGGCCGCGGCCGGGTCGATGCGGAGAATCTTGCCGAGGCGGCTCGCCAGGTCCAGCGAGGACCGCTCGGGATCGCCGCCCGAGCCGCCGTCGCCGAGGCCGATGTAGAGCAGCTCGTCCGGTCCGAACACCAGCCGTCCACCGTTGTGGTTCGTGTACGGCTGATCGACCGTCAGCACCTCCCGAAACGAGGTGCGGTCGAACTGCCCGGTGGTCGGGTCGATCGAGAGTTCGGCGACGACGGTGTCGCCGGACAGATCGGTGAAGTGGATGTAGGCGAGCGGATCGGTCGGGTGGAACGCCAGCCCGAGCAGGCCCCGTTCGCCTCGCGCTTCGGTGAGGTCGGTGATGTCGAGCAGCAGTTCGTTCGATTGGCCGGCGACGGCCACCACTCGGCCCGGTTGCTCGACGACGTAGGCCGTGGCGTCACCAGCCCGTGCGATCACGTCGACGGGTTGGTCGAACGACCCGACGTCGACCAGCGACACCACCGGCTCGGGCAGCGGGCCGGGCGTCGTGCTCGATGTCGGAGACGGCGTGTCGGGAGGTGCGGAGGGGGCCGTCGTCGCAGACGGATCGGTGGCCTCCGATGGTTCGATCGGGCGGCTCGTCGAGGCGGTTGCGGTCGTGGTGGGCACGTCGGCCGTGGTCGACCGTCCGACGCCGAACGGCTCGTCGGAGCTGCTGGAACCACATGCAGCCGTGGCCAACAGCAACCCGCCGACCGCCAGCAGAACCGCTCTGTGTTTCACACCGTTCATCTTGGCGCCCCCGCAGCGGCGATGCATGTCGGCCGCTCAGTTCGTCATTCGGGTGAGCCCCTCCTGCACCACGCTGACGGCCAGCCTCCCGTCGCTGGTGAAGATCGCACCTTGGGCCATGCCACGCGCCGACGACGTCGACACCGCCGACTGGGCGTACAGCAGCCAGTCGTCGGCCCGGAACGGGCGGTGGAACCACATGGCATGATCGACGCTCGCCATCTGCATTCCCGGGGTGTCCCAATCGAGCCCGAACGGCAACAGCGTCGTGTCGAGCAGCGTCATGTCACTCGCATAGGTGACGACGCACGCATGCAGCACCGGGTCGTCGGGCAGTGTGCCATCGGCGCGGAGCCACACATGCTGCTTCGTGGTCGACTGGCCTCGACGGCTGGTCGGGTCGCCGTCGACGTAGCGCAGGTCGATCGGCCGCGGCCGGTGGTACCAGTCGCCGATCTGCTCGGCGTACGGCGCCATCCGGGTGTGGAAGTCGTCCAGGTCGAGCGGATTCCCCATGCCGTCGGGCATCGGTGTCTGATGGTCGGGTCCTGGCTCGTCGTCGTGGAAGCTTGCTTGCAGGTTGAAGATCGCCCGACCGTGTTGGATCGCCACGACACGTCGGGTCGAGAAGCTCCGGCCGTCACGGATCCGGTCGACTTCGTACAGGATCGGCACGGTCGGGTCGCCGGGCCGCAGGAAGTAGGCGTGCAACGAGTGCACGAGGCGGTCGCGCTCGTCGATCGTTCTTGCTGCGGCCACGAGCGCCTGCCCGGCGACCTGCCCGCCGAAGACCCGCTGGCGGTTCTCGTCGGGCGAACGACCGCGGAAGATGTTGACCTCGATCGCCTCCAGGTCGAGCAACGCGACGAGGTCGTCGAGCGCAGCCTGGTTGTCGCGAGCGGAGGAAGGGTCGGTGGGCGCAGCGTTCTCCATGACGACCGTCATGTTGGCACGTCGTACAGTCGTCGAATGACGTTGCTCGACATCACCGCTGACGAAGTACTCAACACCACCCGCGCCGTACGCAAACGGCTCGACTTCTCTCGTCCCGTCGAGGACGACGTGATCCGCGAGTGTGTTGCCACGGCGATGCAGGCACCGTCCGGATCGAACATGATGACCATGCAGTTCGTGGTCGTCAAGGACCCCGACAAGCGCAAGGCGATCGGCGAGATCTACAAGCAGTGTTGGGCGATCTACACCTCGATGCCGTTCTATGCCGGTGCGATTCAGAAAGAGGGCGACGCCGAGCAGGCCCAGCAGAGCCGGGTCGTGGATTCGGCCACCTACCTGTCCGAACACATGGCCGAGGCGCCCGCACTGGTCATCGGCTGCACCGCTGGGCGTGTCGACGAGGCGCCGGCGATGATGTCGGCGTCGTCGATGGGCAACATCCTGCCCGGCATGTGGAGCTTCATGTTGGCCGCCCGCGCCCGCGGGTTGGGCACGGCGTGGACGACGATCTCGTTGATGATGGAGAAAGAGGTTGCCGACGTCGTCGGGATTCCGTTCGACGACATCCAGCAGGCCTGTCTGTCGCCGCTGGCCTACACGGTCGGCACCGATTTCAAACGGGCGCTGCGACCCGAGCCCGACACGATCATCCACTGGGACAACTGGTGACACCCGAGCGTCGCGAAGTGGCGCTCGCAACGAAGGGGTTCATGCCCGCCGTCGAAGGTGACGCGCTCTGGAACGCAGCGGTCGAGGCCGGGGCGGCAGTGCCGAATGCCCCGATGCTCGAAGTCGGGTCCTATTGCGGACGGTCGACGATCTGGCTCGGCGACGCCGCGGAACGTTCTGGAACGCTGCTGTTCGCTGTCGACCACCATCGTGGTTCCGAGGAGAACCAGGCCGGTTGGGATCACCACGACGTCGAGGTCGTCGATGCTCGAACGGGCAAGATGGACACCCTGCCGTTCTTCCGGATGGCGATCCACGATGCGGGACTCGAGGACTCGGTGATCGGCGTCGTCGGCAAGTCGCCGCTGATCGCCGCGACATGGACGACACCGTTGTCGTTGCTCTTCATCGACGGCGGCCACGGCGACGAGCCGGCTCGCCTCGACTACGAGGGCTGGACGCCCCATGTCGCCGTCGGCGGCACGCTGGCGATCCACGACGTCTTTCCGGACCCGGCCGACGGTGGCCGACCGCCCTACGAGCAGATCTTCCGTCCGGCGCTGGAGTCCGGCCGATTCCAGATGGTGTCGGCGACCGGCTCGCTACGCGTGCTGCGTCGCGTCGACTGACGCCCGCGACGCCGCCCAGGCCCCGTACTGGCGGACCGCAACGAATCGTTGCCTGTCGACGTACAGCAGGAGGAATGCGCCGAACGACATCACCGATGCCGAGACGGCGCCGAGGGTCACTTCGGAACCCGCTGCCAGCAAGGTGCCACCGAGGATCGGCCCGAAGACACGCCCGAGCGCCATCATCGCCTGGGCGTCGCCGGCGCGTTCCTCCGGGAAGTTCGACCGATCGGCCAACAGGTTGAAGGCGGCGGGAATCCCCATGAAGAACACGAACCCCCAGCCCACGATGGCGACACCGAAGACCACACCGCTACGGGACGCAGCGATCGCCAGGGCGCACATCGCAGTGGCGAGGAACCACACGCCGGCGGGCCCGCGTCGTCCGCTCCAGCGTGCTGACGGGATGGCGGCCAGGGCGTTGCCGCTGAACAGCAACGACACCGTCAACGGCGACAGCCCGTCGAGGTCCTTGCCGATCGCTGCGGCGTAGACGAACACCGACGACCCCCCGAGCGTGATCGTGCCCAACGCGAGCAGGATGGCCCGTGCCGCTCTCGTCGGCGCATGCCGTGTGCGGTGAGGTCGGAGACGATCGGTTCGTTCGACCTGTCGTGTCCAGATCAGCGGTGTTGCGGTGATCGCTGCGAGGATGACGAACAACCAGCGCAGCCCGATCGACTCGAGCAGCACGACGATCAGCGGCGCCATCACCATGCCGACCAGCGGACCGACGACAGCGACATCGCCGGTCTTCTCGCTGTTGCCGAACGCGGCCTGCCAGGCGATCCATGCGGCGAACCCGAGCGACAAGCCGCTACCGAAGCGCATGAGAGCCAAGACCTCGAACGTCGGAGCGGCGGCTGACGCCAGGTTGGCGACGACGCCGATCAGCGTGCCGACCACGAACACCGAACGAACCGGCCTGAGGAATCGTCCGCCGACCCACGAGGCCAGCACGAAACCAGCGAGCTGAGCGGTCGACATCCACCCGGCGGAGCTGATCGCCACGTCGTACTCGTCGGACACCGCCGGCAGCAGGAACGGAGTTGCCGCGAAGACGGCGGTGCTCGATGCAATGGCGACCAGCAGCGCGGCGGGCACCGAAGGCTTCGCCGCGGCGAGGAGGCGGACCGGTGCCTGGAACGCCATGTCGGCGATCGGCCGCTAGTCGCCGAACTCGCGACGCAAGTCGTCGCGAGCGGTGCTGATGGTGTCACGCACCCGCGTACGCAGGGCCGGCATGTCGTCCATCGTCAGCCCCTCGGTGGGCACCGGATCGAGTACTCGCACCTCGGCTTCGGCGTACCCGAGACGCCAATCGTGCTTGCGCAGCGCATCGCGGGTGCCGTAGACGGCCAGCGGGAGAATCGGCACCTGGTGCTCGATCGCCAACCGGAACGCGCCGGACTTGAAGTCGCGCAGATCCCCGGTCTTCGAACGCGTTCCTTCGGGGAAGATCATCACCGACACGTTCGAATCGAGACGCTCGCTCGACGCTTCGAGCGCCTTGGCGGTCGAGGTGGCGTCACCGCGTTCGAGCGGGATGTCACGAGCGAGGCGCATCATCCAGCCAACGAGCGGAATGCGCAGGATCTCGATCTTCGACATCCACTTCATCTCGGTCGGCAGGTGCGAGATCAGCAAGATGTCGACGAAGCTCTCGTGGTTCGACACGACCACATACGGGCGGCGCATGTCGTCGGGGAGGGTGCCCGATGTACGGAACTTCCACAGCGGGGTCAGCCGTTCGTGGACGACGGTCAACTTGCGGAACAGGTAGCCGGCGGCGTACGCGCCCTTGTCGAACGGCATCGTGACCAGGCGAACGATCGCCACCATCGGAGTCCAGACGATCACGATCACGCCGAGCGCGAACCAGCTCCAGATCGAGAACACGGTGCGCGCCATCGTCGACTTCATCGCAGAGCAACGTAACAGCCATCACCCGAGCGATGAGTTTCGGAGACCACGGGCGGCACGGAACTCATCGTTTCGAGCCGTCAGCGGGGTCGCCCCGATCAGAACGGGACGAAGACGTCGCTGGCGGGCGTGGCCCGGGTGATCGCGTCGACGGCCAGCACGACGGCTGCAGCGGTGTAGGAGGTGTGCTCGTCGAAGGGGAACAACACCGGTTCCGGATAGACGATGCCGGTCCAGTACGAACCGTCCTCGCGCCGGTGGGTGCGGGTCCATTCGAGCAGGTCGGTGGCGGTCGACATGTCACCGATCGATGCGTAGGCGAGTGCGCACTCGGCAGTTTCCGACGCGGTGATCCACGGTTCGTCGCTCACACAACGAATGCCGAGCCCCTCCATGGCGAAGGTCTCCCATCCCTCCGCGAGACGTGCCTTCGCGGCTTCGCCGGTGAGCACGCCGGTGAGCACCGGGTAGTACCAGTCCATCGCCCAGCGGGTCTTCGGCTCGAACGCATCCGGTCGGGTGCGGACCGCGTCGGCCATGGCATCTGCTGCCTCGATCCACCTCGGCCGGTCCTCGCCGACGCGTTCGCCGAGCCGAGCGCCACAGCGCAGTGCGTGTTGGATGCTGGAGGTACCGGTGACGAGGGCGTAGTCCCACGGTTGGGCATCGGCCTCGACCGCCCACAGCGGCAGACCGTCGGCGCGACGGTGGCCGAGCACGAACTCGAGCGCCCGTTCGACCGTGGGCCACATCTGCTCGGCGAACGTTGCGTCCCAGGTCATCCGGAGGTGATGGGTGACACCGGTGGCGATGTAGGCGCACACATTGGTGTCGAGCTTTGCGTCCTCGACCGAACCGTCGGCGTGGTAGTAGGCGTGCCAGGACCCGTCGGGTCGCTGGGTGTCGACGAGCCACTGATATGCGTGCTCGGCGCAGTCGTGGAAGCCGGCGACGTCGAGGGCCATGGCCGACTCGACGTGGTTCCAGGGATCGCAATGGCCACCCGGGAACCACGGGATCATCCCGGTGTCGAGCTGCAAGGACGCGAGGTGTTCCCCGGTGGTCTGCAGTTCGTCGGCGCTGAGTACGCCCGGGAGGTGCGCGACGTGCTTCACCGAACGGCTTGCTCCTGGCCGACCGGTTCGTTCGCAGCCTTGACCCCATAGAACACGATGCTCTTGCCGAGCACCGGTGACAGCACCCTGTCGGCCACCTTCGTCACGGCTGGTTGCTCGGTGATGTCCCACTCGAGGAACTCCCGATAGCGCTTCACTGCGGTGTTGTCGTCGTTGCGTGGGCCGACGGCGCATTTCAGCCACCAGTACGGCGAGTGGAGTGCGTGCGCGCGGTGGTGGCCCTGCAGATCGAGGCCAGCGGTGCGGAGTTTCGCCGACAGCTCGGTGGCGCTGTAGATGCGCACATGGCCGCCCTCGCTCTTGGGGGCGTGGTACTCGTCGGACAGCATCCAATTGATCTTCTCGGGAAACCACGCCGGCACGGTGGCGGCGAAGTGGCCACCAGGCTTGAGGACACGGACCATCTCGGCGATGGCGGCGACGTCGTCCTGGATGTGTTCGAGCACTTCGGAGGTGATCACGACGTCGAACGAGTCGTTGGCGAACGGCAGCCGGGTGGCATCACCGCGCAGCACCCCCTTGAAGCGTTCGATGTCGATCTCGCCTGCGTCGACCATGCCGCCGAGCGTGGCGCGGGTCTCGATGACCTCGTCCTCGGCGTAGTCGAGCGCGACGACGTCGGCGCCCCGCCGAGCGCACTCGAACACGTGGCGGCCGAACCCGGCACCGACGTCGAGTACCCGGTCGCCCGACACGAGACCGAGTTGATCGAACTTGATCGTGAGCATCTCAGATCCGGCCGTTTGCTCGGAGCTTCTCGACGTTCTGCGGCATCGCCAGAACCTCGCGGTACTGCTCGACTGTTTGCTTCGCGCACAGCTTCCACGTCCAACGGTCGAGCACCCGCTGGCGGCCGGCTGCTCCGATCCGTGTGCGGAGTTCGGCATCGTCGAGGCCCCGAGCGATCGTGGCAGCGAGGGCGTCCTTGTCGCCGGCCGTGCACTGCAGCACGGTGTCGCCGTCGGCGCCGGTGACCTCGGGGAGCGCACCGCCGTCGGTGGCGACCAGTGGGGTGCCGGTACACATCGCTTCGATCGCCGGGAGGCTGAACCCCTCGTACAGGCTCGGCACGACCGCCAGCTCGGCCTCGGCGTACAGCTCGACGATGCGCTCGTCGCTGACGCCCGACACGAACTCGATGTGCGGAGCCAACCCGTAGGAGTCGATCAGGTCCATCGAGTGGCCGGGACGGGGTTTGCCGATGATCGTGAGGGTGACGTCGCGCTCGGTGCGCAGCTTGGCCATCGCCTCGAGCAGGTACGACAGCCCCTTGAGAGCGACGTCAGCGGAGGCCGTGGTGATCAACCGCCCGGGCCGGCGCGTGACGTGGTCGAGCGGCCTGAAGAGGTCGGGATCGACCCCGACGGGCACGAGGCGCATGCGATCCTTGCTGACGCCCATGTCGGTGTGGATGTCGTCGATCGAGTTCTGGCTCACCACGACGATGCGCGGCAGTTTCGAGGCGACCTTTCCCTGCATCTTCACGAACGAGTACCACCGCCCGACGGACAGGCGTCGGGGGAGGGTTTTCGCGTGGCTCATCTCGAGTTCGCGGTCTTTCGTGATGGGGTGGTGCAGGGTGACGATCGTCGGGATCCTCTCCTCGATCTTCAAGATGCCGTAGCCGAGGCACTGGTTGTCGTGCACGAGGTCGAACTCGCCGGAGCGTGGCTTCAGTTCGCGAGCGGCGCGGGCGCTGAAGGCGAGCGGCTCGGGAAAGACGCCGGTGACGAACGCCGCCATCTCGAGCAGGTCCTCACGGGTCTTCAGTTCCCAGAACCCGGGAAAACGCCCAGGGAAGTAGTCGTTGAACGTGTCGAGGCTCGGCAGCTTCGTGAGGGTGATCCGTTCGTCGAGGATCGGATACGGCTGGCCACCGAACACCTCGACGCTGTGACCGAGGTCGGCGAGGGCCTTGGTGAGGTGCCGGGTGTACACGCCCTGGCCGCCGACGTGGGGCTTGCCGCGGTACGTGAGGTAAGCGATCTTGAGCGGAGCGTCAGGATCGAGACCGGCTTTCGACATTCGAGCGAGGCTATCGGCGGACCGTTACCACTCGGTAACGCAACTCCTCCACCGAGCTGTCACACCAGGTGGTTCCCAGGACCCAGGGTCGGGGGAACCACCGGGTGGTTCCCGGTGCCCTGGGTCCGGGGAACCACCGTGGTCACCAGCTGATGGTCATGGTGCGTGTGAGGTCGGGTGGCGCGACGTGAGGTTGCAGGTTGAACGCGTCGGGTGGCCCGGATTGCGGCTCGACACAGGTGGCGTCGTGTGGCTGGTCGTAGACGACCACGTGATCGCAGTCCGACGTCACGGTGACGGCGGGGGCGGTCGGTCGGCGGTAGTGCAACACGATGGGTTCTGTGTTGGTGAAACAGTCGTCCCAGGGTCCCGGGGACGGCTCGACGAGCGTGCCGGTCGGGAGGCCGAACTCGTCGCGTTCGTACATGGCGGTGGGTGAGAACTCGAGCCGGTCGGGCTTGCGGAACCAGGGGTGCCAGCCGATCTCGGCGGGAAACCGGCCGGCGGTCGCGTCCAACTGCAGCGTCGACACCACCCGGTCGTCGAACACGGCGACGGTCTGTGTGCAGGTGCCGCCGAACTCCCAGTCCATGGCGATCGTCCCGCGCCACGAGTGCGCAGTGGGCGAACTACCGCTCATCGGGCGGTCGAACACCAGACCATGGATGGCGTGCGCTCGGCCGGGTCCGGGGCCGTCGCGGTGGTTGATCGGCAACCGGTGATCGTGGCCGTCGAAGCTGAAACGTCCATGTCGGATGCGGCCGACCCACGGGGCCATCGGAAACGCCCCCCACAGCATGGGGTGGGCCTCGCCGCCGGTGAGATCGGGCACGTCGACGAGCAATGGTTGCCCGCCGACGGTGATCTGGCCGATCCGACCGCCTGCTGACGGATACAGCGTCACCGTTGCCTCGCCGGATCGGAGGAGCACGGGAACGTCGGATGGCGGTGTCGGGTCAGTCACGTCGGCGATACTGCCTGGCATGCGCGCACTGGTGCAACGGGTGACTCAGGCCGAGGTGGTGTTCCGAGCGTCGGAGGCAGCCGAGTGGGCGGTTGCCGGATCGATCGGGCGCGGGCTCTGCGTGCTCGTCGGCGTCACGCACAGCGATTCGGTCGCCGAGGCCGACAAGCTCGCCGACAAGCTGTGGGGGTTGCGGATCTTCGACGACGACGACGGTGTGATGAACCGTTCGGTCGCCGACGTCGGAGGGCAGGTGCTCGTCGTCAGCCAGTTCACCCTGTACGGCGACAGCACCAAGGGCCGGCGACCGAGCTGGATCGCTGCGGCCCGCCCCGACGTGGCCGAGCCCCTCGTCGGCCGGGTGACGGACCGACTCCGGTCGCTGGGGGCCGAGGTCGCGACGGGCCGGTTCCGCACCGAGATGCGCGTTGCGTTGACCAACGACGGGCCGGTCACGCTGATGCTCGAGGTGTGAGCGACCGCGCCGGCCAGCGGGGGCGAGGTCGAGCGAACCAACGGGAGACGGCCAGCAGCCCGATCAGTGCAACGATGATCGGGCCGTCGCCGAGGTTCGTGTACCAGGTGCGGCCGTCACGCAACTCGACCACGTCGTAGAGCACACGCTGTTCGCTCACGGCGGTTCGTTGGCGCACGTTGCCGTCGGCGTCGACGATGGCGGTGAAGCCGGTGGGTGCCGCCTGCACGACCCAGCGGCCGTTCTCGATCGCCCGGAGACGGCTGGACGCGACCTGCTGGGACTGCACGATCGTGCCGGTGTAGCTCGCTCCGTTCGTGGGATTGACGATCGCCTCGCCGCCGAGCTTCACGCCCTCGCGGGCGCGGCCGGCGAAGAAGACCTCCCACGAGATCACGACACTCAACGGGGTCCCGTCGGGGAGGTCGAGCACCGCCGGTTCGGTACCGGCCTCGGCGTCTCGGCCCACCCGGTCGATCGGGGCGCCAAACGCCTCGAGGAGGCCGCGGAGCGGCACGTACTCGCCGAACGGAACCCGGCGGACCTTCACGTACTGGTCGAAGATCTCGCCGTCGGCGGCGACCACGATCTGGGAGTTGACACGGGGATCCTCGGTGACGCCCACCGCGAACGGAGTGTCGAGTCGGGCGGCCTCGGCGGCGATGGCCGCGTACTCGTCCGAATCCGGGAACAACTGGTCGCCTGGGATGCTTCTGCGACGTACGTCGACGGTGTTCTCGGGCCACAACACCAGGTCGAGGTCGGCGTTGTCGGGAATCGTCCTCGTGGCGTCGAGGTGGCGTTCGGTCACCAGGGTCGACGGCACCTCGAGCGCGCTCGTGCCCTGTTCGCCTCCGCCTTGCACGGCAGCGATCCGCAGTTGTTCGCCGGTTCCGGCACCGCGGGGTGCGACCACGCTGAGCGCGAGGATCACCATCGCCGCGAGCAACGCGATCGCACCGTGCGGTTCGCGGCCGACCGTCGGGCGTACTCGACTCGCCAACGCCTGCGCAGGGCCCGAGATCGCGCAGCCGATCTGGAACACGAGCCACGTGAGCAGGATCACGCCACCGACCCGGACGACGCCGACCAGCGGCCCGCCGACCTGTGACATCCCCATCGTGGCCAACGGAATGCCGCCGAACGGAAACGAGAACCTGAGTGCTTCGGCCAGCGCATGGGCCGCTGGTCGCCCGATGACCCGCCACGGGCCGATCGGGGCGGCGACGGCAGCCACTGCATGGAACAACGAGAACACGAACCCCGCGACGAGGTAGCCCGGCGCGGTCAGCTGGACCATCCAGCCCATGCCGAGGTACATCCAGCCGGCGCCGAACAGCAGACCGAGCCGGAAACGTTCACGCCGTGTGGGAACCTCGCCGAGCGTCACGTCGAACAGGACGACTCCGATGATCGCGAGCGGCCAGAAACCCCACGGCGGCATCGACAGCGCAACGAGCACACCGGCGCCGAGGGCGAGTGCGGGTCGAGCGAGGCGCTGGTGGAGCGCCGGTCGTTCGTCGATGCTCAATTGGCGAGAGCCAGGTTGACCACGATGCGCTTCGCAGTCGATCCGAGGGGATGGCAGGCGAACAGCGTCGCCGTCGGCGTGTCGGTGGGGTTGGTGATCCACAACGCATCGGGCGTCACGATCTGGGTGCCGGTCACGTTGTAGGTGAACGTGCCGTCAGCGGTGGAGAAGACCACTTCGTCGCCCGGTGACAACGCATCGATGTGCCGGAACTCGGCTCCGTGGCTGGTGCGGTGAGCGGCAACGACGACGTTGCCGACCTGGCCCGGCAGCGCAGTTCCCGGCCAGTGCCCGGGGCCACGGTCGAGCGTGGTGAGGCGAATGCCCTGCTGCAGCGCGGTGTCGAGGCCGATCTTGGGAATCGAGATGCTGCCGAGCTGTGGGTTGTTCTCGGCGCCACGGGTGTCGCGCGGCGGTGCGATCGGCTCACTGGTCTGCTTGGGCAGCGTGGTGGTCGTGGTCGGCGCAGCGGTGGTGGTCGTTGTCGTGGTGGTCGTGGTCGGCGCAGCGGTGGTGGTCGTTGTCGTGGTGGCGGCGGTCGTGGTGGTGGTGGTCGTTGCCGAATCGGAGTTGATCGACGCCACCGTGTCGGGTGCGCGGTCGAGGTCGACGGCGACGAAGGCACCGACGACCAGCGCCAGCAGCGCTGCAGCGATCAGCGTGGCGAGCAGACGAGGGCGCCCACGGCGGGCGCCGCTGTTCGTCGTCGGAGACTCCATCACGGTGATTGTGTCAGAACCTCGGCGGCGGTGCGAGCCGCAACGGTCGACGCCGAGCGAACACAGGCCGGCAGGCCGATCCCACGGAAGCCGGCGCCGGTGACGGAGATCCCGACGGGGAGTGCCGCCTCGATGTCGTCGACCCACGCCGCATGGTGGGGCCGGTACTGGGCGAACGCCGCCGGCCACCGGGTGATGCGGACCTCGATGGGCTCGAAGGCGACACCCAGGTGATGCTCGAGGTCGTCGAGCACACGGCCGAGCACCTCGTCGTCATCGAGGTGCATCACCGGCCGGCCGTCTCGGCCGAGGGAGACACGCAGGATCTCGCCGCCCGCCGGCGGCCGCCAGTGCCCCCACTTCTGTGAGGCGAAGGAGGCTGCGGTCACCGAGCGCTGGTCCGGCTTCGGCACCAGGTACCCGCTGAGTCCACGAAGGCGCTGCGGCCACTGCTCGGCCGGAACGTGCATCGTCACCATGATCACATCGGCCGTCTCGGCCCGGTCGAGCAAGAGCGCAGCATCGGGAACGTGGTCGTGGAGCAGGCCCGCTGCTGCAGCCGCGGGCGTCGCGAGGACCACTGCGTCGAAGGTCCGGTCCTCCCCGATCCCGACAGGACCGAGCATCCAGCGGTCGTCCCCGGCAGGAGCGACCGACGCGATCGGCGTGGATGTGTGGATTCGGCCACCGGCTTCTGCGACGGCGTCCGCGATCGCCTGGACGAAGGCGCCGATGCCGCCACGGGGAGTTGCGAAGATCGGGCTCGACGCAGCGGTTGCGGTGCCCGCCTGCGAGCGACGTTGCCGACGCGCAGCGAGCAGCACGCTTCGGTTTCCGTTGGCCAAGGCTGCCAGTTGGGGAACCTCGGCGAGGCTGAAGCGGTCGGTGTCCGCCGCGTAGATGCTGCCGACGAGGGAATCGACGAGGCGGTCGTGAACCTCGTCGCCGAAGCGGGCCCTGACGAAGGTGCCGATGGAGTCGCTGTCGGTGGAGGTGCGGGGGAGGAAGGGCTCGAGCGCTGCCCGCGCCTTCCCCCGCCACGACAACAGGTCGGTGGTGGCCAACGGACGGACGCGTCCTGGGAGGCCGAGCATCAAGCCGTCCGGGATCGGATGCAGCCCGTCGTGCCACACCGCCGCACCGACGGGCTCCGGCGAGACGAGATCGTCACCCAATCCCACCCGGTGCGCGAGGGCCACCGCCTCGGGTACCCGTGCGAGGAAGGCGTCGGCGCCCTCGTCGACACCCTCGACCCCGGCGAACGGTGAGGCATCGACCTTCCCACCGACACGATCGGCCGCCTCGAACACCTCGACGTCGACGCCGCCGTGGTCGGCAACGGCGAGCGCGGTCGCCAACCCGCTGATGCCTGCGCCGACGACGGCAACACGGGGTGGGGGAGAGGTCACGGCACCAGCGAGCGGACGCGCTCGGCGAGCGCGGCCATGATTGCGGGGTCGTCGTTCACGCAGGCGGTCCGATCGAACGCGAGCCCGCAGGCCTCGGCGCGGTCGGCTGCCTCGATGTCGAGGTCGTAGAGCACCTCCAGGTGGTCGGCGACGAACCCGCACGCCGACACGATCACCCCAGCGACGTCATCGTCGCTTCCGAGGGAGTCGATCACCTCGAGGATGTCAGGGCCGATCCACGGTTCGGGCGTGCGCCCCGCGGACTGCCAAGCGATCTGCCAGTCGTCGCCCTCGACCAGGCCGACGCGAGCGGCGACGGCCTCGGCGGTGGCGCGCAACTGGTCGGGGTACGGATCTCCGTCGTCGATGATCCGCTGCGGGAGCGAGTGCGCCGTGAACAGCACCCGCACGTTGCCACCGGTCTGTTCGCGTAGTGCGCTGACGCGTCGGGCGAGGTCGTCGGCGAGGAACTCGACGAACGCCGGCTCGACTGCCCAACTGTCGACTCCGACGACGGGGATGTCGACGCCGGAGTCGGCGACGCCCTGCCGGGTCCGGTCGAGGTACTGGCCGATCGAGTACGACGAGTAATGCGGCGCCAACACCAGGCCGACGACCGCGTCGGCACCGGCTTCGGCGACGCGTCGGGCGGTGACCTCCACCTTCGGGTCGGCGTGCTTGAGCCCGAGCGACACCTCGAACCGGCCGGGTTCGGCCGCATCGAGCGCCGATTGCAGGGCGGTTGCCTGGGCCTCCGTGAGCTGCGCGAGCGGCGAGACGCCACCGATGGCGGCGTACCGGGCGACCAGGTCGGCGAGAGCTTCGGGCGTCGGCGGGCGACCTCGCCGGATGTCGGTGTAGTACGGCTCGATCTCTTCGGGAGTTCGCGGTGTTCCGTAGGCCATCAGGACGACGGCAACTCGGTCGGACGTCATGAGGTGGGGGCCCCTTCGGTGACGGTGGTGTGTTCGTGGACGAGTTCGATCACGGCATGCAAGACGTCGGGATCGGTGTCGGGCTGGACTCCGTGGCCGAGGTTGAAGATGTGGCCGGGATGTCGGCTGCCGTCTGGTCGTTCGTTGTCGCGCAGCACCTGGCGGGCGCCGTCGAGCGCGGGACCCGTGCCGGCGAGCACGAGGGCAGGGTCGAGGTTGCCCTGGACGACGAGGTCGCTGCCGAGGCGTGTTCGAGCGTCCCCGATACGGGTGCGCCAATCGAGGCCCATCACCGTGGATCCGGCCTGCTGCATCGACTCGAGCAGGTGATCACAGCCGATGCCGAAGTGGATCGCCGGTGCGTCGGGATGCCGTCGGCGCAGCTCACGGAACACGTGGCGCGAGTGAGGCAGGACGTAGCGGTCGTAGTCGCGACGGCTGAGCGATCCGGCCCACGAGTCGAAGAGTTGGAAGGCAGCGGCACCGTGGTCGAGTTGGGCGTCGATGAACGTGATCGCCGACTCGGCGAGGCGTTCCATCACGTCGTGCCACAACACCTCGTCGGTGTGGATCAGGGCCTTGGTGTGGCGGTAGTCCTTGCTGGGGCGACCCTCGATGAGATAGCTGGCCACGGTGAACGGCGCACCGGCGAACGCCAGGAGTGGCACCTCGAGCTCCCGTACGAGGAGGTCGACGGTGTCGGTGACGTAGGTGATGTCGTCGAGTTCCAACGGTCTCAACCGTTCGACATCGCTTCTCGAACGCAGCGGGTGTTCGGCGACGGGCCCCGTGCCAGGCGCGACATCCATTCCGAATCCGACCGCATGGGGCGGCACCACGATGTCGCTGTAGAGCACCGCTGCGTCGACGCCGTAGCGGCGCACTGGCTGCATCGTGATCTCCGCTGCGAGTTCTGGCTGTTTGATCGCATCGAGGATCGATCCGGGGCCGCGCACGGCCCGGTACTCGGGCAGGGAGCGACCCGCTTGACGCATGAACCACACCGGCGTGTGATGGCCTGGACGACCCGCAGCGGCGTCGACGAATGCTCGGTTGGCCTGTGGTTTCCCGACTGGATCCTGTGGGGGGTCGTCGTGGGCGGCGGGGGCTTGCATCGATGACCGACGCTATCGCCGGGTCGAGACCGGGGGTCCGGCCGATAGCATTTCGTGACCCGATATGACCCAGCAGCACCCCGATCTCGCTGACGAACAGGCCTACATAGATCACGCCTACGAGTGTCTCGACACAAGTCGCGAGGCCGCGTGGCGCATGCGCGCCATGACCGAGGCAGATCTTGGAGGGACATTCCAGGCGCGCTTCGAACGCAATGCATTCGACGAAGCGCTGCTCAAGCGACTCGCCGACCTCGATCTCGGTGGAGCGTCGCTCGTGTTCGGTCGCATCGATCGCTCGGCCGAGTCGCCCGACGCGGTCGAGAGCTTTCACATCGGCCGCCTGGCCGTCGCCGACGAGGACCGTGAGCCCGTGGTGGTCGATTGGCGAGCCCCCGTGGCCGAGCCGTTCTACCGCGCCACCGGTCGCAGCCCGATGGGGTTGCTGCGGCGTCGTCACTTCGCCGTCGAAGGCCGTGCGCTGCTCGGCATCGAGGACGAGTTGTTCGGTGAGGGGCATCTCGGCGTCGGCCACGACGAAGGCCTCGACGGGTCGACGGCGGCCGTAGCGAGCGACGACGGGACAGGGTTGCGTGGCTACTCCACCCTGCTCGCCGCTCTCGAACGGGGACGCACCGGAACGCTCGGCGACATCGTCGCGACGATCCAGGGTGAGCAGGACGAGATCATTCGCTCGCCGCAGCACGGGGTGCTGGTGGTGCAGGGTGGCCCTGGCACCGGCAAGACAGTGGTGGCGCTCCACCGTGCCGCCTATCTGCTCTACACCCACCGGTTCCCGCTCGAAGACCAGGGCGTCCTGGTGATCGGCCCGAACCGGGTGTTCCTGCGGTACATCGAGCGGGTGCTCCCGTCGCTGGGTGAGGCCGGTGTCGAGCAGGTCGTGCTGTCGGATCTCGTCCCCGGGGTGCAGTTCTTGCGTCCTGGCGAGCGTGACGGCGCCGACAGTCCGACCGCTGCGCGGCTCAAGGGCGACGTGCGCATGTCCGACGTGATCGACCAGGCCATCGACGACCGTGAGCGGCCGCTCCGCGACGACCTCGTGATCCCGTTCCGTACCGGCTATGTGCGGTTGCGCGTCGACGAGTCGGCCCGGATCGTGAAGAACGCCCGGCGCCGATTCCGTCGTCACAACAGCGGCCGCAAGTTCGTCGAGAACGAGGTGTGGTCGGCGCTCGCCGCAACGTATCGCGACCCCGAGATCGGTCCTCGCGACATCAAGGACACGCTGCGTGGCACGCCCGAGATCCGTGAGGCGCTCGATCGGATGTGGCCGCTGCTCACCCCGGCACAGTTGCTGCACGACCTGTTCGGCTCGAAGGCGCTGCTGAAGTTGGCGGCGCGTGGCGTGCTCGACGAGACCGAGGCGCTGGCGCTGTTTCGTCCCCGCTCCGAATCGGTGGACGACGTTCGTTGGACCGCCGCCGACGTGGCGCTCCTCGACGACGCTCGTGACGTGCTCGGTCCGAAGCCGGGCCGCAACGGCAAGATCGACGACTCCGACGAGATCCGAACGTACGGTCACATCGTGATCGACGAGGTGCAGGATCTCACGCCGATGCAGTTGAAGATGGCGACGCGTCGTTCACTGAACGGAGCGATGACGATCGTCGGCGACCTCGCCCAGGCAACCGGGCCCTTGGCGCCGAGCGACTGGGAAGAGGTGCTCGATCACCTGCCCGACCGCAAGCCGTCGCGGGTGATCGGGCTCTCGGTCGGCTACCGGATCCCCGGCCAGATCATGGAGCTCGCCAACAAGGTGATGGCGGTTGCGACTCCGTCGCTGCGGGCGCCGCAGTCGGTTCGCGTCGGCGAGGCGTCGCCCGTGATCCGGCGGGCCGATGGCATGCTCGGCGCTGCGGTTGCCGACGAGGTGGGTTCGATCACCGAGGTGTTGCCGAACGCCAGCCTCGGTGTCATCGCGCCCGACTCGATGATCGACGAGCTGTCGGAGCACCTCACCGCGGCGGGCGTCAACCATGGCACCGCGACACGTACCGGTCTCGATGAAGGTGTCACGTTGGTGCCCGTCAGCGTGGTGAAGGGGCTCGAACTCGACGCCGTGGTCGTGGTCGAGCCGGCGCGGATCGTCGCCGACGGCGAGCACGGCATGCGCTCGCTGTACGTGGCCCTGACCCGCCCCACCCAGCACCTCAGCATCGTCCACGCCGACGACCTCCCCGCCCCCCTTCGCTGACCACCGTTACGTTTGGTGTCACTTTGTTCAGACACCAGACGTAACAGCGAGCATCGACGACTCGTCGGTTCGGTTCGGTCCAGTCCGCTCTGCCGCCGAAACGTACGCTGGCCGGGTGGCTGCCACGACGTTCACTGCGATCCCGGAGTTCGACCTCGCCGGGTGGTCGGCCGACCCGGATGCGTTCGCGGATCAGGTACGGGAGACCTGCCACGAGATCGGGTTCTTCCAGCTGATCGGCCACGGCGTCGACGACGACTTCATTGCACGCCACATCGAGCAGCAACGACGGTTCTTCGCCCTCCCGGAGACGGCGAAGGCCACGATCGACAAGGCGCTGTCACCGCATTTCCGCGGCTGGGAGCGAGTCGGAGCCGAGCTCACCGGAGGGCTGCCCGACCTGCGCGAACAACTCGACCTCTCGACGGAGAACCCAGTTCGCGGCGTCGACGTCGAACCCGCGTATCTGCGCCTCGACGGCCCCAACCAGTGGCCGGCAGACGACATCCTCCCCGGGTTCCGCTCGCACATGGCCGAGTACTTCCAACGGATGGGCAGCGTTGCCGACACGCTGCTGGAGGTGTTCGCCGTCGGACTGGGACTCGCCCCCGACCACCTCCGAACAGCCTTCGGTGAGCGTCCGCTGTCGTTCGTCAAGTTGATCAGCTACCCCCCGACGCCACCCGACGGTGCCGGCGTGAACCCCCACCACGACGCCGGATTCCTCACGCTGCTGTTGCAGCACGATGCCGACGGACTCCAGGTCTGCAATCCGGCGGGCGAGTGGATCGACGTGCCGCCCCGACGCGACGCCTTCGTCGTCAACATCGGCGAGATGCTCCAGGAGATGACCGGCAACTACTTCGTCGCCACCACCCACCGCGTCATCGCCGATCGGGCGCGACAGTCGTCGGCCTGGTTCCACGGCCCCGACCTGACCACTCGACTCGATCCGCTGCCGCTCGCGGCGAGCTTCGCAGAAGCGGTCGGTGCGAGTCCTCGGCACGCCGATGCCGGGTTCATGGCCCGACGCACCGAGATCGAGTCGGGAGTCGACGGCATCGAGAGTCACACCGGTGCCGGCGTCTACGGCCAACAGCTGTGGAACTACTACTGCCGGAGCTACCCCGACAACGTCACCCGGCACCACCCCGACGCCACGACGATGTGACGCCTGGTGTCAGACACCGAACGTCACAGCGGTCGGGTCAGCTGGCGTTGTTGAAGCGATCGACCAGGTCGGTGAGGATCTGCAGCGCCTTGTCGCCGTCGGCAGGTCGGATCCTGGTGACTGCGGTGCGTGCCATGTCGACCGAGGTGTCGATGCCGACGACCAGTTCGGGACGGCTCGACTCGACGTCGGGTCGGGCGACCACCCAGACCCGTTCGATGCGGTCGAGGGTTGCTCGCTCGTCGCCGGGCGCCGAGATCTCCGAGCTCAGGCGGCTCATCTCCGCCGACATCTCAGCGAGGAGTTCCTCGGTCGTGCCGACGATCGGCAAGGTGGTGGTCGGCACGGTCTCGAATGACCCGTCGATGTTGACTTCGCCGGCGTCGGACTGCTCGTTGACCACGGTCTCGGCGCACGAGGCGACGACGAGGCCCGAGAGTGCGAGGGCGGCGATGCGGGAGATGAGGCGGCGGTCGGTCACGAGGGGGACGTGATGGCGGGGGTCACTGGGTGACAAGGATACGTTCGCTGGCAAACGAACCCACGCCGATGTGACGACCGTCGATCTCGACGGTCAACGTGCCGTCCGGTGACGCCGCAGTGATCGTGCCGTGGTTGCCCGGCTGGATCGCCGAGTCCTCGAGGAACTCGAGCAGACCCGGCTCGAATTCGAGTTCCTCGGTGATGCGGCGCACGGTGAACGGTGTACCGACCGCGAGCGCCGCGAGCGGTCCGGAGTCCGGTGCCTCGTAGTCGGAACCCGGGATCGGGTTGCCGTGCGGACAGGTCGTCGGCGACCCGAGCAGATCGTTGAGGGCTCGTTCGACCGAGTCGCTCATGATGTGCTCCCACTTGCCGGCCTCGTGGTGAGCTTCGGCCCAACTGAGCTTGAGGACGTCGGTGAGGAACACCTCGGCCAGCCGGTGGCGGCGCACGACGCGCTCGCCGAGGCGACGCCCTTCGTCGGTGAGGCGGATCCCTCCGTCGGAGGTGATGAGTCCCTCGGCTTCGAGCCGCTTCATCATCTCGCTCACCGCCGGCCGGGAGACCTGGAGGCGCTCCGCGATACGCGCCTGGATCACCTCGACGTCGTCTTCGTGCAACTCGAAGATGCACTCGCAGTACTCCTCGAAGGCGGGATGGTGCTCACCGCTCGCAGGCATTCCTCGATCCTACCGGTGAGCCGATCTGACAGCCCCTCGGGCGTGCCTCGTGTGGTGTTGCGGTGGGTGGCGACGGTTGGTGTCCGACGACGATGGGCACATCAGCGTTGGAGTCGGCGCAGCCAGCTCTCCGAGTAGCGCAACCGGCGTTCGAGCTGCTCGGTGGTGGCGGTCGCCACCCGGGTGACCCCGGCGAGCCGGTTCATCTCGCCCTGTACCTTCGCGTGGCTCCAGCCGGTGATGTCGACCAGGCGCTTGGCGACGTGCGCGTTCCGGGTACGGAGGTCGTCTTTGCGTTCGGCGACGCTGAGCGATCCCGACGGGACCAGGCCGGCAGATGTCGGGATCTCCGGCAGGTCCAAGCTGAGGAGTGGATCAGCAACGAATTGCGGCTCGGCGATCTCGAGCTCGTCGTCGTAACTGGGTGTTCCGAGCTCGTCGGGGCTGAACAACGGCTCGTACCTCACTCCCTGCTCGGTGACGGTGTGGACCGTGATGTCGGTCGCCGTCGCCGACACCACCGCGAACAGTGCGAGCTGCTCGGCATCGTCGTCGGGATGGGTCTGGTCGTCGAGACCGCCGTCGGGCTGGAACTCGTCGTCATCGTCGTGGCCCGGCGGGCGGAGTACATGGCGTCGCGCCTCCGCGATCTCGAAGGCGTGGGTCCGCAGTCGTGGATCGTCGGGAATGTACACGTAGGCCTTCTGGCTCGGTCGGCCGGACTGCCAGCGAACGAAACGCCCGACCGCCTGGCGGAAGAACAGCTCGGTGGAGGTGGTCGTGGCGAACACGCCGACGCGCAGTCGCGGGATGTCGACCCCCTCGGACACCATGCGCACCGCCACCAGCCACGGCCGGTCGTTGTGTGCGAACTCGGCGATCTTCTTCGACGCGGTCGGGTCGTCGCTGATCACCACATCGGCGGGAGTGCCGAACCGGTCGCGCAACAGCCGGGCGATCCCCTGGGCATGATCCTGGTCGATGGCGATCACGAGTCCACCGGCGTCGCGGTGGTCCCCGCGGATCGATCGCAGTTGCTCGTTCGCACGGGCGAGCACGCTCGGCATCCACTCGCCCTCGAGGCTGAGTGCGGTGCGCAAGCGCATCGACATCTGGTCCTTGGTGAGTTCGTCCTGGAAATTCGCGTTGATCACGTCACCCGCAGCGGTGGTCCACTCCATCTCGCCGTCGACCCGTGGGAAGTACACGGGTCGCACGACGCCGCCGTCGCGCAGCGCGTCTGCGTAGCCGTAGGTGTAGTCGGCGTGGGCCATGTCGCCTTCGTCGCCGGAGGCGTCGTAGCGCACGAACGGGATCTGCACGGCATCGCTGCGGAACGGTGTGCCCGACAGCGACAGGCGCCGAGCCGCGTGGCTGAATGCGGTACGGATGCCGTCGCCCCACGCCTTCTCGTGGCCGGCGTGGTGGATCTCGTCGAGGATCACGAACCCGTCTGCCGACAATCCGGCCAGCTTCGCCGCAGTGTTGCCCGTGGCGATCTGCTGGTAGGTCGTGACCAATCCGTGGACGTCGCGAGCGAGGCCCTCCCCGGGACTCCAGTCCGGGTCGAGCTGCAATCCGAGGCGGTGGGCAGCGAGCGACCACTGCACCTTCAAGTGGCTGGTCGGGGCAACCACCACGAGCGTGCGTGGTTCGTCGGCCAGGCTGGCCCTGGCACAGGTGAGCGCAAAGGTCGTCTTGCCGGCACCGGGGGTGGCGACCGCGAGGTAGTCGGGGTGGGGGCTCGCCCTGAACGCTTCGTACGCAGCACGCTGCCAGGGGCGGAGGATCACGGTCGGCATCGGCAGGTCGAGTGTGGCGCCTTCACCGGGCGCCGACAACTCCACCCCCGCCGACCCCCACTGCTCCCCGAAAAATGTGCGTCAGGCGTTCACCGGCGGGCCGATCTGCGCACGTTTCCGGTCGTCGGCGGTGCTCGGACGCGAAATCGGGAGCGAACGACGTCGACGACCCGGCTACGGTGGTCGGCGATGACCGAGCGCTGAGCTGTCCCCACGTCCGTGTGACCGCGCCGAGCGCGGCCCGACTCCTGGAGTGCCTCATGCCCGCATCGCTCATCGCCCGTTCGCTCACCGTCGTTCGGGGCCCCCTCGTGGTGCTCGACGACGTCGAACTCACTCTCGCTCCCGGCCATCGGGTCGGCCTCGTCGGACCGAACGGGGTCGGCAAGTCGACGCTGCTGGCCGCGCTCGCGGGTCGCGTCGACCTCGAACGTGGATCGGTGGAGGCCGCGCCCCGCACGGCGAACGTCGGCCTGCTGCCGCAGGAACCCGAGCGGTCGGCGGCGGAGACCGTGCGCGAGTTCCTCGCGCGTCGCAGCGGGGTCGCGCCCGCCCAGATCGAGCTCGACGCTGCCACGGCGGCACTTGCCGTGGGCGAAGCCGGAGCAGACGATCGCTACTCGGATGCCCTCGATCGGTGGCTCGCGCTCGGTGCGGCCGACTTCGATGCCCGGCTCGGCGAGGTGTGGCACGACCTCGGCCTCGGCGCCTGGTTGCTCGACCAACCGACGCTCACGTTGTCGGGTGGCGAGGCAGCCCGGTCGTCGCTGGCCTCGTTGCTGCTGTCGCGGTTCGACGTGTTCCTGCTCGACGAGCCGACCAACGATCTCGACCTCGAAGGTCTCGACCGCCTGGAACGATGGGTGCTCGGACTCGACGCGCCGGTACTCCTCGTCAGCCATGATCGATCGTTCCTTCGGCGCACGATCACCGACGTCGTCGAGATCGACCACCACTCGCACCGGGCAACATGGTTCGCTGGTGGATGGGAATCGTTCCTCGCCGAGCGCGAGCTGGCCCGCCAGCACGCTCGTGAACGATTCGAGGAGTACGACGCAAGGCGTTCGGCACTCGAACAGCGGGCGCAGCGCGAGCGTGAGTGGGCGACCCAGGGGCAGGCAAAGGTCAGGAAATCGGGCGAGAACGACAAACACATCCGTCACTTCAAGATCAACCAGACCGAGCAACTCGCCGGCAAGGCGGCCCGGACACAGAAGGCTGCGGAACGCCTGGAGACCGTGGAGGAGCCACGCGAACCGTGGGAGCTCCGGTTGTCGATCCCAAATGCCGGCCGCAGTGGCGACGTGGTGGCGATGGTTCGCGGCGCGATGGTCGAGCGGGGAACGTTCCAGCTGGGCCCGGTCGACCTCGACGTCCGTCTCGGAGATCGTGTTGCCCTGATCGGCCCGAACGGGAGCGGCAAGACCACGTTGATCTCGTTGCTGCTCGGACGCATGTTGCCGGAAGTCGGAACCGCGATGCTCGGGTCGAGTGTGGTCGTCGGCGAGATCGAACAGGCACGGTCGGCGCTGCTGGGCGACGACTCGCTCGTCGACGCGTTCACAGCAGCGACCGGCCTGCAGATCGGTGAGGCTCGCACGCTGCTCGCCAAGTTCGGCCTCGGTGCCGAGCACGTGCACCGCGGCGCCGGAACGCTGTCGCCGGGTGAGCGGACACGGGCGTCGTTGGCGTTGCTCATGGCGAACGGTGCGAACCTGCTCGTGCTCGACGAACCGACCAACCACCTGGACCTCCCTGCGATCGAGCAGTTGGAGCAGGCGCTCGACACATTCGGAGGAACGGTGATCCTGGTCACCCACGACCGGGATCTGCGCGATCGGGTTCGCCTGACACGAACGCTCGACGTCGACGCCGGAACCGTCACCGAACGTCGCTGATCGGCCGGAATCCCCGAAACGTGCACACATCAGCCCGCCATTGGCCGAATTCCGCACAGGTTTGTGCGGTGGGGAGGGAACCAGACGCGTGGGGGCGACGACCTCTGGTGCTGTGAACAGCATCCGAACCAAAACCCTCCTTGCACCACTGGCCGCTTCGGCGTTGGTCTTCTCGCTCGCCGCGTGCGGTAGCGACGACGACAGTTCGTCCGACGCTGCAGTCGAGACGACCATGGCCTCCGACGACATGGCCTCCGACGACACCATGGCCGACGACATGGACGACGACATGGACAGCGACATGGACAGCGACATGGACGACGACATGATGGAGATGCCCGGTGGCGAGGCCACCGTCGGCGACATCACCGTCACCGACGCATGGGTGCGTCAGCCTGCCGAAGGGCAGACCGCATCTGCCGCGTACGGCACGATCAGCAACGACGGCGACACCGACATCGTCCTGGTCGGCGGTTCGGTGCCGTTCGATGCCACCGTCGAGATCCACGAGACCCTGATGGACGACGAGGGCACGATGCAGATGCAGGAGCGAGAGGACGGCTTCGTCATCGCAGCCGGCGCCAGCTTCCAGCTGGAGCCCGGTGGCCCGCACGTGATGATGCTCGACATCGATCCGGCCGACTTCGTCGACGAGGTCGAGGTCACGTTGATCTTCGACGACGGCACCGAGCTGGTCGTCATGGCCCCGATCCGCTCGATCGACGGGATGGACATGGACATGGACCACTCCGGCGACGACATGGACGACATGGACGACGACAGCTGACCAACTGCACGACGCGGTCATGAGTTTCCGCGACGGCGGGTGTCGCGGAAACTCATCACTGTGGGTTCGGGAGTTGGGCGCCTCCGGGCGTGGGTAGCGTGGAGCGATCGCTCACCATCGGGTTCTGGAGGCGTTCTCGCCGGCAGTTCGGGAGTGGTTCGCGGCGTCGTTTCCCGAGCCGACACCCCCGCAGGTGCAGGGCTGGCCGCAGATCGTCGCCGGCGAGCACACGCTGATCTGCGCCCCGACCGGATCGGGCAAGACGCTCACGGCGTTCCTCGCGTCGATCGACCGGCTCACCACGACCCCTCGCCCGGAGGAACGGTCGCACCGCACACGGGTGCTCTACATCTCCCCGCTGCGGGCGTTGGCGTTCGACATCGAGAAGAACCTTCGGGCGCCGATGAAGGGCATCGAACTGGCGGCCGAGCGCCTCGGCGAGGGGTTCGTGGCGCCGGACGTCGGGATGCGCACCGGCGACACACCCGCCAACGACCGCCAGAAGCTGATCCGGCGGCCACCCGATCTGCTGATCACCACGCCCGAGTCGCTCTATCTGATGCTCACCTCGTCGGCGAGGGAGACGCTTGCCGGCGTCGAGACCGTGATCATCGACGAGATCCACGCGATGGCCACCACCAAGCGCGGTGCTCACTTGATGATGACCCTGGAGCGGCTCGAGGAGGTCACCGATCGTCCGCCCCAGCGCATCGCGCTCTCGGCCACCCAGCGGCCGCTCGAGGAGGTCGCCGAATTCCTCGGCGGTTTCGAGGAACCGGGTCGCAAACGGTCGGTGCAGATCGTCGATGCTGGCATTCGCAAGCCCCTCGAGGTCGAGGTGGTCATCCCGATCGAGGACATGTCGACGCTGGGACAGGTGCAGGTGGAACTCACGCCCGGTCCGGCCACGGCCGCGCTGACCGAGCGGCGCACCTCGATCTGGCCGAGCATCTATCCGGAGATCCTCACGCGGATTCTGGCGAACCGATCGACGATCATCTTCTGCAACGCCCGCCGAGCCGCCGAACGACTGGCCGCCAAGCTCAACGAGCTCTACGAGGAGTCGCATGTCGACACGTCGCTCGATTCCTCTGTCGATTCCTCACGCCACAGCGGAGGGTCGGGCGATCAGGATCTTCCCCTGGTGATGGCACATCACGGGTCGTTGGCCCGAGAGCAGCGAGTGGTGATCGAGGACCGACTCAAGCGTGGCGAGCTGCGCGCCATCGTGGCGACGTCGTCGCTGGAGCTCGGCATCGACATGGGTGCGGTCGATCTGGTCATCCAGGTGGAGTCGCCGGGAGCGGTCAGCCGTGGCCTGCAGCGCATCGGGCGCGCCGGTCACTCGGTCGGCGAGCCGTCGCGTGGGTCGATCTTTCCCAAGCACCGTGGCGATCTGCTCGAAGCGGCGGTCGTCACACGGCGGATGGTCGACGGCGAGATCGAGTCGACCCGGTTCCTGCGCAATCCGCTCGACGTGCTCGCCCAGCAGATCGTGGCGCACGTCGCGATCGTCGAAGAGTGCTCGGTGGCCGAGGTCGCGGCGATGGTGCGGCGATGCGCCAGTTTCGCCGAGATCTCCGACGACCTCTTCGGCAACGTGCTCGATCTGTTGTCGGGTCGATATCCGAGTGAGGAGTTCTCCGAGCTCAGGCCCCGCATCGTCTGGGATCGCATCAACGATCGGCTGCGCGCACGCGACGGTTCGAAGCGGCTCGCGGTGACCTCCGGTGGCACGATTCCCGACCGCGGACTGTTCGGGGTGTTCCTGCCCGACGGCACCCGCGTCGGTGAACTCGACGAAGAGATGGTGTACGAGAGTCGGCCGGGGGAGACGTTCGTGCTCGGTGCGTCGACGTGGCGGATCGAGGACATCACGTTCGAGCGGGTCACCGTGTCACCGGCGCCGGGACAGCCGGGCAAGATGCCGTTCTGGCACGGAGACCGTCCGGGTCGGCCCTTGGAGTTGGGTCGAGCGCTGGGTGCGTTCGTGCGTGAAGTGCGCGAACTCGACGAGCGCGCAGCGATCGAGCGGCTGATGGGCCACTACGCGCTCGACGCGTTCGCGGCGGGGAACCTGCGCCAGTACCTCGACGAGCAGCTCCAGGCGACCGGCGCGGTGCCGGACGACCGAACGGTGGTGGTCGAGCGTTTCCAGGACGAGATCGGTGACTGGCGGGTGTGCGTCTTGAGCCCCTTCGGCACGCCGGTGCACGCACCGTGGGCAATGGCGATCGAGCGGCGGCTCATGGATCAGTTCGACATACCGGTCGAGACGATGTGGGGCGACGACGGCATCGTGATCCGGCTGCCCGAGTCTGCAATGGAACTCCCGCTCGATGCGCTCCTGATCGACCCGGAGGACATCGACGAGTTGGTCGTTGCGACGTTGCCACAGACGTCGCTGTTCTCTGCTCGTTTCCGCGAGTGCGCCGGCCGTGCGCTGCTGCTGCCTCGTCGACGCCCTGACCGCCGCACCCCGCTGTGGCAGCAACGTCAGCGCGCTGCCGATCTGCTGGCGGTGGCGTCGAAGTACCCGACGTTCCCGATCCTGTTGGAGACGTCGCGCGAGTGTCTGCAGGACGTGTTCGACGTGCCGGCGCTGCGCGAGGTGCTCGGCCAGCTGCGTTCGCGGGCGGTCAGGGTGGTCAGTGTCGACACCGGCAAGGCGAGCCCGATGGCGTCGAGTCTGCTGTTCAACTGGATCGCCGCCTACATGTACGAAGGCGACGCCCCGCTCGCCGAACGGCGCGCTGCCGCCCTCGCGCTCGACCGCGACCTCCTGCGCGACCTGCTCGGCGCCGAGGAACTCCGCGAGCTGCTCGACCCGGAGGTGCTCGCCGACGTCGAACTCGAGTTGCAGTGCCTCACCGAGGGGCGTCGGGCGCGCTCCGCCGACGAACTGCACGACGTCGTCCGACGCGTGGGCGACCTCACCGTCGACGAGATCGAACTGCGCTGCGACACACGGCGTGCCGACGGGTCGGCTGTCGACACAGCGAGCTGGTTGGCCACCCTGCTCGGCGAGAAGCGAGTGATCGAGATCGCGATCGGCGGCGAGACGCGGTATGCGGCGGCCGAGGACGCAGCGAAGTACCGAGACGCGTTCGGGTGCTCGCTTCCGCTGGGGCTGCCGATGGCGTTCACCGATCCGGTCGCCCGTCCGCTCGAAGAGATCGTCGGTCGGTACGCGCGAACCCATGGCCCGTTCCTCACCGCCGAGGTCGCCGCCCGTTTCGGTGCGCCAACCGAGCGGATCGCCGGCGCACTTGCAGCGTTGGAGGGCGAAGAGCGTTTGGTGGTCGGCGAGTTCCGTCCTGGTGGCGTGTCTCGCGAGTACTGCGACGTCGATGTGTTGCGCCAGCTGCGCCGCCGGTCGCTGGCAGCGCTGCGCAAAGAAGTCGAACCGGTCGAGCAGGAAGCGTTTGCTCGGTTCCTGACTGCATGGCACGACGTCCCCGCCCAACGTCGCGGCGTGGAGGCGCTGGTCGAAACCCTCGGCGTCCTGTCGGGCGCGGCACTCGTGGCCTCGACGATCGAGACCGACGTGCTGCCGGTTCGGGTGGGGTCGTACCGCTCGTCGATGCTCGACGAACTCTGTACCGCCGGCGAGCTGATCTGGGTCGGTGCCGGTGCACTCGGCGCTCGCGACGGGCGGGTGCGATTGTGCTTCGCCGATCAGCTCCCGCTGCTCGCGCCGGGTTGGGAGCAGCGCGAGGCCGTCGAGGGCGTACTGCACGATGCGATCCGCACCCAGCTGGCCGAGCAAGGGGCGAGTTTCTGGGGGCAGATCCGCTCGGCCGACGCGGTTGCTTCCGATCAGGAGTTGCTGGCCGCGCTGTGGGATCTCGTCTGGGCCGGCGAGGTCACCAACGACTCGCTCGCACCGTTGCGAGCGGTGCTCGCCGGGGCGAAGGTGAAGGCGGGTGGGGCCGGCCGATCGAAATCTCGCGGCCGGCCCCGACCGGGGCGCCTCACCCGAATCGGCCCGCCGGCGGGTCAGGGCCGCTGGAGCCTCGTTGCGCCGTTGCTGCGCCCGGTGCCCGCACCGACCGAGGCGGCCCATGCCCAGGCCCTGCAGCTCGTCGAGCGGTACGGCGTGGTGACCCGCGAGGCGGTGTTGGCCGAAGGGCTCGTCGGCGGGTTCAGTGCCGTCTACGGCGTGCTCAAAGTGCTCGAAGAGCGCGGTCAGGTGCGACGCGGCTACTTCGTCGACGGCCTCGGTGCTGCCCAGTTCGCCGTGCCGGGCGCGGTCGACCGGCTCCGCGCCGCACGGGACACCCCCGACCCGGTGATCTCCCCGGACGATGTACCGGACCCGATCGTGCTCGCTTCGACCGATCCCGCCCAGCCGTACGGCGCAGCGCTCGCATGGCCGGGCACCGAGGGCCGTCCGGCGCGGAGTGCATCGTCGCTCGTGGTGTCGCGAGCGGGTCGCCCGCTCGTGTGGTTCGATCGCCGCGGACATCATCTCGTGACATTCCCGGAGGCAACGCTCGATCCGTCGTGGACCGAGGCACTCGTGTCGCTGGTGAAGCACGATCGGGTGCGCTCCGTCGAGGTCCGCAAGGTCGATGGCAACGGTCTCACCGATGCGCCCGCAGGGGTGCTGGAGATGTTGCGCAGCGCCGGGTTCGTCGACGGCTATCGCGGCCTCACGTTCCGCAACTGAGTTGCTCCGCCCTCGAGTTCACCGAAGCGTTTGCGTTGCAGGTCCGGTGGGGCGTCCCACCAGAAACCTCACGCAAACGTCGGGGTCAGGTCGGCGGCGGCACCGATGAATCTGCCACCCAGTTGCCGTGGAAACCGAACGGCACCCGTTGGGGGAGTGAGATGCTGGCAACGGCCTCACCGGTGATGTCGCCGGCGTCGAGGATGTGGAGCTCGGTCGCGTCGGTCGCAGCGTCGTAGACGGCAGTGAGAATCCAGGCGTCGTCCTCGGCGTTCCCATCGGTCTTCGGCACCACGACCGGCTCGGCGCCGCCGCGGCCGGGCCCGAACTCGTGGGCCTCGGTCGTTCCGGCCTCGACATCGAGCTTGATGATTGCGCCGTGCAGGTTGGGTTCGCCTGGCGTGACCTCCGAGGTGTAGCCGTACCTGTGGCGCTGCAGCCCGACGGTCGGGTTGTGTCTCGGGAACTCCTGCGGCCGGTCGTCGATGCGGCGCTCGTGGACACTGCGGGCCGCCGGGTCGATCACCCAGCGGTCGAACGTCGGAAGGCAGTCGGTGAACGGGCCGCGGCGATCGTCGTCCATCATGCGGTCGTAGCGGCACAGGTCGACCACCACGGTGCCGTCGTCGGCGTCGTAGGCGTTGAGTGGGTGAAACACGTAGCAGGGGTCCACGTCGCACCACACGATGTCGTCGGCGCTGCCGGAGCGGGGAAGCAGGCCGACGCGGGCAGCCCGGTCGGGATTCCACGCGAACGGCCACGGGTACCCGCCGCCCATCACGTCGAAGTTGACCGTGACCGGCAAGTCGTACACCACGGCGTAGGTGGACGTCAGTGACATGTCGTGGATCATCGGCATGTCGGGAACCGGTATGTCGACCACCTTCGACACCCGTCCGTCGCGACCGACCACGACGTACTGGACATGGTCGATCAGGTCCGGCCACTGGTAGGCCATGGCGTGCAGCTCGCCGGTTGCCGGGTCGTACTTGGGATGAGCACTGAACCCGTTCGGCAGCGTTCCGCCGAAGGCGTTGACGCCCAGCGAGTCGAGCTCGTAGCCCATCTCCACCGGAGGTGTGCCCGCTTCGACCATCGCCCAGGTCGTGCCGGCGAAGCCCCCGACGTTGGTGTTCGGGCTGGGTCCGTCGGTCGCTGCGACGTAGCGGTTGCGGTACCACTCGGCGCGGCCGCCGCGCAGGCGTACGCCATGGACCATGCCGGCGCCCAGAAACCAATGGTGCGTCGCGGTGTCTGCGTCGACGCCGGGGTTTGGTCCGTTGCGCAACCATCGACCTTCGAGCTCCTGGGGGATCGTCCCCGTGACCGGGAGATCGAATGCGGTCACCTCGTCGGTGACGGGTGCGTAGTTGCCGCTGAGGTATGGATTCTCGTTCGGGCGGCGACGGGCAGCGATGTCGGTCATGGGTCCACCCTGACGCACCGTCGCCACCCCGTCAACGCCATTCCACGTTTGCGTTGCAGTTCCGGTGGGACGTCCCACCGGAACTGCAACGCAAACGGTCAGTCTTTGGGTTGGACGGCGCGTAGGCCGGCCCAGGCGAGGTCGGACACGACCTGAGCGATCTCGTCAGGGTCGAACTCGTCGCCCCGTTCGACCAGCAGGCGGCTGGCGCCTTCGGCCATGCCCACGAGCGAGTGAGCGATCGTCGTCCGGTGGCGTTCGTCGATGTCGACGGCGATCAGCGGTGCAACCGCCTGTGCTGCCTCGGCCGTGATCCGAGTCACCGCGGCGTTGAACTCGTCGTCTCGGCGGGTCCCCGAGCCGAACAGGAAACGGAACGCATCGTGGTCGTCGGCCACCCAGCGGAAATAGGCACGGAACCCGAGATCGGTCTGGCTCTTGCCATCGGTGGCCTCGGCCGCGGCCTTGGCGATGTTGGCGAGCAGCCGGTTGCCGACTTCGTCGATCAGCGCCTGGTAGAGGTCGCGCTTGGAGTCGAAGTGCTGATAGAGCACCGGCTTGGTGACACCGACGGCCTCGGCGACGTCGTTCATCGACGTGCCGTGGAATCCGTGGGTGGCGAAGACCTCGAGCGCAACGTCGAGAATCTGCTCTCGACGGGCAGTGGCGGTGAGACGAGGGGACATCAGTTACCCAATGGTAACGGGCAGGAGTCGATCAGCGAATTCACTCGGGGGCGGTCAGAATCCGCGCTCGCGGTCGTCGCGTTCGGCCGCCTTGACGGCGTAGCCGACGATGATCGAGGGGGCGAGCAACACGCATCCGACGACGAAGGAAATGATGACGAGGTTGGCCATCGTCGAGGAGAAGCCAACGGCGAACGCGATCACGAACAGCGCCATGGCCAGCGCCACGAACAGATAGCCGATTCGGTTGGCGAGCAGGGTCCACTTGGCGACCTGTGCCCGCTTCGCGCGCACGGGGTCGATCTCGTCTGGGGTGGCACGGGGGTTCGACATACAGTCGGGTCATGCTACGAGCGGAACGCTGCGGGTCATGACGGTCGATCTCACCCACGACGGGTTGGTCGCGGTCGTGACACTCGATCGGCCGTCGAGGCGCAACGCCGTCGATCACGCCACGCTGCTCGAGTTGCTCGACGTCCAGGCGGCGATCTCGGCCCGCTCGCCCGACGCCATTCGTGCGGTCGTGTTGACGGGCAAGCCACCGGCGTTCAGTGCCGGCGCCGACCTCAATGGCGTCGAGGAGGGCCAGTTCGCCACCGATCTCGCAGCCGTGCTGCGCGGGTTCGGTCGACTGCCCGTACCGGTGATCGCGGCGATCGACGGCCCGGCCCTCGGTGCCGGCGCACAACTGGCGATCGCCACCGACCTGCGTGTTGCGACAGCGACGAGTGTGCTCGGAGTTCCCGCAGCCAAACTGGGCCTTGTGGTCGACCACTGGACGATTCGGCGACTGGCATCGGAGTTCTCGCCCCCCATCGCCCGGGCGATGCTGATGGCGGCGCAGACCTACACCGCAGAACAGCTGCACGCCACGGGCGGCATCCATCGCCTGGGCGACCTGGACGCGGCCGTTGCCTGGGCGCACGAACTGTCGCGTCTGGCGCCGCTGACCATTGCGGGTCACAAGATCGGCCTCGAACACGCCCACGTCGAACCCGGCGAGGACGAGACGTTCGAGACAGCTCGCAGCGCAGCGTGGGCCAGCGCCGACGCCGAAGAAGGGCGCACCGCCTTCCTCGACAAGCGCCGCCCCGACTTCACCGGCCGCTGACCGACGTGACGCTCGGTGGCACGCACCGAACGTCAGGTACCGGCGATCAGAGGTTCAGAGGTTCGGAGGCAGCAGCCGGTTGACGTTCTGGAAGAAGAAGTAGAGCGTCACGATGAACGGGCCGATGCCGACCAGCAGGCCCACCCAATCGCGCTTCACCTTCCGGCTCAGCAGATACGACAGGCTGCCGATTGCTGCGAGCGCCAGGCCCCACAGCAACACCTGGCTGTTGGCACCCGGGTCGCTGAACCACCCTTCGGAGAAGGCGTCGGCGATTCCGGCGTTGACCTGTTGCTCGTCGACCTCGATCGGGTCGTCGCTCATCGTGGGATCGTCGTTCGGCAGGCTGCTCGCCCGGTCGGTGTCGCCGTCGGTGATCGTGTCGCCGTCCGCCGCCGGATCGACCACCGTGTTGGTCGGGTCGGGATCACTCGAGCCGACCTCGTCGAGCGGTCGGCCGTAGTTGATCGTCGCTTCGCTGACCAGGCCATCGGTCGCCTCGCTGTCGAGCTCGGAGTAGACGATGATGCGCTCGCGTGCGGTGTATTTCGGATGACACGACGTGAGCGTCAGCGTGGCGACGGACGGGTCGGTGGTGGCGATCACCTGGTAGTCGTCGGGCGACACGATCTCCTGACCCGTCACCCGGTAGACAAAGCGTCCGGCCAGTGTCGTGACGACGATCTGATCGCCGACTTCGAGCTTGTCGACGTCGAAGAACGGCTGTCCGAAGGTCGTCCGATGGCCGGCGATCGCCGAGTTGCCGAGCTGTCCCGGAAGCGGCGTGTCGGGGTAGTGGCCCGGGCCCTTCTTCAGGTCGCCCTTCTCGACGCCGGCGACCACCCACTTCCCGACCCCGATGCGGGGAATCTCGATCCGGGCGATCGGGTCGCCCTCGGTGATCGGCGGGAGTTCGATCGTCGGTGCCGGCGGTGCGGTGTCCGTTGCTGCGACGACCGGCACCGTGCCGTCCGGAGTCGTGCCGTCCGGCGCCGTGTCACCTGGTGTCGTATCGCTGGGAGGCGTGGTGTCCGGGGGCGCGGTCGTGGGTGCCGGGGTGATCGGCGGCGTGCTGGCCTGGAGCGCTTCGAACTCCTTCTCGAGCGAGCTCTGTGCACGAGCGGTCTCGATGCCGGTTCCCCACAGCTGGTAGGCGACGAAACCGAACATCAACAGCCCGGTGGCGATCAACGTCTTGCCGACACCGCCGACCCACCATCGCCAGTCGTGAGGTGGCGGCGGGCGGTCGAACTTGCGCACTCGCTGCGGGCGCGAGGTTGGCGATGGAGCGTCCGACACGGCCCCGAAACTACCTGCGTACGTTCGGTGCGGGATCGCGGCGCCACGAGTTGTCGAGGACTTGACGACCTAGCGTGTCGCGCATGTCGGTGGTGGAGCTCGATGAGGCGGTTGCCGTACTCGGACAGTTCCCGGCACTCGCCGGTGCCTCGCTGCGGGTCGAGCGGGGCGAGATCGTGCTGCTGCGTGGCCCGAACGGCGCCGGCAAGACCACGCTGCTGCGGTTGTGTGCCGGTCTGCTGCCATTGGTGCGTGGCACCGGTTCGGTGCTCGGCCTCGACCTGACCACGCACCGGGAATCGGTGCGTCGAACGGTCGGTCTGCTCGGTCACCAGAACGGGCTCTATCTCGATCTGACCGTTGCCGAGAACGTTCGTTTCTGGGGTTCGACGGTCGGTGCATCCGACAACGAGATGCTGGTCGCGATGCAGCGCCTCGACATCGAAGAACGTCTGGCCGACGTCGCCGTCAGCAAGCTGTCGGCAGGCCAGAAGCGTCGCACCGCCATCGTGTGCCTGATCGCCCGTCGAGCGCAGCTGTGGCTGCTCGACGAACCCCACGCGGGGCTCGATGCGTCGGCTCGCGATCATCTCGACGAGACCCTGCGCCAAGCGTCGGCTGCCGGCGCAACAATTCTCGTCGCCAGTCACGAACTCGAACGAGCCGGCAATCTGGCCACTCGCAGTGTCGAGGTGGTCGCTGGCCGCGTTCGAGAGCTGTCGGACGGGTCCGACCCGCACGACGCGGTCCCCGGTGCCCAGGGCACGGGGGACCAGGTGGGGTCGGGCGAATGAATGTGTGGCGGATCGGACGGCAGGTCGCGCTCAAGGACCTGCGAATCGAGTGGAACAGCCGGGTGTTCGTCAACCAGGTCTTGCCGTTCGCCGGGGTGACGATGGTGATCTTCGCGTTCGCGCTCGACGCCGACTCGGTGCTCCAGCGTGTCGCTCCCGGCCTCGTCTGGCTGGCCACGATGTTCTCGATGCTCGTGCTCGTCCAGCGTTCGTTCGCGGTCGAGACCGCCGACGGTGCCCTCGACGCACTTCGCGTCGCCGGAATCGATCCCCGGGCGATCTACCTGGGCAAAGCCGTCGCTCTCGGCGTACAACTCCTCGTGCTCGAAGTCGTGCTGCTGTTCGCCGCCGTGGTCCTGTACGGCCAGACGATCCCGACAGACGGCGTGGTGCTCCTCGTCACAACTCTGATCTCAGCGACGTGCGGACTCGCCGCAGTCGGTACCCTGTACGGAGGCCTTGCCGCAGGGTTCACGGGTCGCGAGACGTTGCTCCCGCTGCTCACGTTCCCGGCGGTGGCGCCCGTCCTGATCGGAGCAACACGAGCGGTCGAAGCAGCGCTCGGCACGGCAGGTGCGGTGGTGTCGGACGGCTGGCCCTGGGTGGGCCTGCTGGCCGTCTTCGCCGTTGCCTTCGGTGTCGGTGGTGCCTTGGCGTTCGGGCCGCTGATCGACGAATGAGACGACGAACGCGAGCACCATCCCCCAACCCCGCAGGAATCGGACATGACGACCACGGATCCCACGTTCACCAGTGACCCGGCTGCCCCGGACGGCAACCGAACCGACGAGAGAGCAGGCACCGGTACCCGTGGCACACGGATCATCGGGATCGCCACCATCGTCGCCATGGGCTGGCTGGTGGCGTTCGGACTCGGCTTCTCACCCGAGGACCGAGATCAGCGCGAGAGCGTCCGTCTGCTGTACGTCCACGTCCCCACGATCTGGATCGCCTACCTCGCGTTCACCGTCACCGCCGTCGCCTCCGGCCTGTACTTCTTCGGCAAGAAGAAGTCACTCGGCTGGGACCGACTCGCCGGTGCCAGCGCCGAGGTCGGAACAGCGTTCGTCGCCGTCACCCTCGTGATCGGTGCGATGTGGGGTCGCCTGACCTGGGGGGTGTTCTGGCAGTGGGATGCCCGCCTCACCACCACGGCGTTGCTGTTCGTCACCTACATCGGCTACCTCGCGGTTCGTCGACTCGGCGGCACGCACGAGCAGCGGGCCCGACGCAGCGCTGTGATCGGCATGCTCGCCGTGCTCGAGATTCCGCTCGTGCACTGGAGTGTTCGACTGTGGCGCAGCCTGCACCAGGAGGCCACGGTGCTCGGCACCGACGGCGACGTCAGCATGGACGGCCTGATGCTGTTCAGCCTGTTCGTCGGCGTCATCGCGTTCTCGCTGCTCTACGTCTGGCTCGTCCTCCACCGCACCCGCGTCATGGCGATGGAGGACCTGCTCGAAGACCGCGGTCTCGACGATGCTGTCGCTGCCCGCCAGGCCGAGGCCTCGATCTCGGCGACTGATGCCGCTCCGGCTGCGACAACGCCGAACACTGCTCCCCAGGAAGGAACCATCTGATGGAAGACGCCGGATTCATCATCGGTGGCTACGTGCTCACGTTCGCAACGGTGTCGTTCATGGCGTGGCGTGTGCTCCGCGCCGGGAAACGACTCGGAAAACAGGTGCCTGACGCGGACAAGTACTGGTGTTGAGCGAGCAGAATGACCTCTGACATGAACGACCGAACCGACGACAGCCCGAGCGACATGGATCTTTCCCCGCGCACCCCGGTCGGCCCCGCTGCACCGGTGCGACGAAAGCGCAACTGGCTGCCGATGCTGGTGCTCGCGATGGTGGTCGTGGCCGGTGGCGTGATCGTCACCCAGTTCCTCACCCAGGCGGTCGACTACTACTGCAACGTCGACGAGGTCGGCGTTCGTGACGGCTGCGACGAAGACCGCCGCATCCGCCTGCAGGGCACCGTCGACGAAGGCACCGTCGACCGCGTCGCGAACACCACCGTGTTCACGATCACGTTCAACGACGAGACGATTCCGGTCAGCTACGACGGAGAACCCGGCGGCATCTTCAAAGAGTGCATCCCCGTCGTCGTGCACGGTGTGATCGAGGAAGGCACCCTGCTGGGTGACCGAGTCGAGGTGAAGCACTCCGACGAGTACGTCGCCGTCAACGACGAGCGGGTCGCCGACGCCGAGTCGGCCGGCTGCCCCGACGCCACCGACGCCTGATGCTCTTCGCCGCAAGCATCAACTCGGCGCTCGGCCGGGCCGGTCTGCTCGTGGTGCTGGCTGCATCGGTGTTCGGCGCCCTCGCAGTGCTCTACGGCATCCGCAAGGGCGACCGCAAGCTGCTCAAACAGGGTCCGCTCTACGCCTGGATCGCATTCGGCGGCATCGTGCTGGCCGTGGTGATGATGCAGCGAGCGTTGATCACCCGCGACTTCTCGCTCGCCTACGTCCAACAGGTCGGATCAGCCGACACCCCGGCGCTCTACAACTTCGCTGCGATGTGGTCGGCACTCGAGGGCTCGATCCTGCTCTGGGTGCTGACGCTCGCCGGGTTCACCGCAGCGGTCGCCTGGCGATTCCGCAAGCGCACCGACGACGTGCTCGTCGGGTGGGCGCTGATCGTGATGTTCGTCGTCTTGGCCTTCTTCGCGTTGCTCAGCTTCGGCCCGGCCGACCCGTTCGCCCCAGGAGCCCCGGGCATCACCAGCGGCCCGGGTCCGAACCCGCTGCTGCAGAACCACATCCTCGTGCTGTTCCACCCGCCGATCCTGTACCTCGGCTACGTCGGGTTCACCGTGCCGTTCGCCTTCGCGATCGCGGCGCTCGTCACCGGTCGCCTCGGCGAAGGCTGGCTGATGGAGACCCGACGATGGGCGCTGTTCTCGTGGGCCTTTCTCACCATTGGCATCCTGCTCGGTGGTTGGTGGAGCTACGAGGTGCTCGGCTGGTCCGGTGTGTGGGCCTGGGACCCCGTCGAGAACGCATCGTTGCTGCCATGGCTCACCGGTACCGCCTACATCCACTCGGTGCTGGTCCAGGAACGAAGGGGCATGCTGCGGGTCTGGAACCTCAGCCTGCTGGTCGCCACGTTCGCGCTCACCATTCTCGGCACGTTCCTCACCCGGTCGGGCATCCTGAGCTCGGTGCACGCCTTCGGCGACGGCCCGGTCGGCAACTGGCTGCTCGGCTTCTTCGGGTTGATCGTCGTCGTGTCGCTCGGGCTGATCGCCTGGCGCGGTGACCGGCTGCGCTCACCCGGCTCGATCGACTCGCCGCTGTCGCGGCGAAGGCTCGTTCCTCGCCAACAACGTGCTGTTCACCGTGTGGGCGTTCGTCATTCTGCTCGGCACGCTGTTCCCGCTCCTCGTCGAGGCGCTGCAGGATCGTCAGACCCTCGTCGGTGCTCCGTACTTCGATCGGCTCTCCCAACCGATCGGGCTGATGTTGCTGTTCCTGATGGGCGTGGCCCCTGTGCTGCCCTGGCGCAAGGCGTCGGGCGAACTCCTTCGCACCCGGCTGTTCTGGCCGGCATGGGCGGGAGCTCTCGGCCTGGCGATCGCCGTGTTCGTCGGCGCCGACGGGTGGGCTCCGCTCGTGGCGTTCGGTCTCGCCGGCTTCGCAATGGGATCTGCCGTCCGCCAGCTCGCGCTGGCAACCCGCCGCCAAGGGTGGAGGGGTTTCGTCGGACGTGCCAACGGCGGCATGGTCGTGCACATCGGTGTGATCATCATCGCCGTGGCGCTCGCGTCGTCGAACAGCTTCACCCACTCCGCCACCCTCGATCTCCGTGTCGGGGAACCGACCGAGTGGGGCGGGCACACCTTCGAACTGCTGTCGGTCGACGAACGTGTCAACGACGCCGGCAGCGAGCGTCGCATCGCTGCCAACGTCCTCCTCGACAACGAGCAGGCCTACCGCCCAGCCACCACGCGATACCTCAACATCGGCGCCGACATCGGTACCCCCTCGGTGCGCACCGGTTGGAACGAGGACATCTACCTGACGCTCGGCCAGGGAGTGTCCCCCGGCGACACCGAGGCCACCATCCGGGTCTTCATCAAGCCGATGATCCTGTGGCTCTGGATCGGCGGCGGCATCATGGCTCTCGGCACACTGCTGGCCGCATTCCCCGGTACTCGGCGGCGGATCGCTGTCGATCCGGTCTCGGCGCCGATTGCCACCGGCGGACCCGATCCAGATGCGACCGCCGACATGGCGGCCGACACCGACGGCTCGTCGGGAGCAGCGTCCGACGGTCGACCCCTCGCCGACGACACCCAGGACGAGGACACCGAAGCCGGGGTGCCGGTGTGAGCGACGTGCTCGACGACCCCACCACAGCAGGCCCCCCCGACGGCGGAGGCGCAACCGACGAAGCCGCCGGAGGCGGTCGACGCCTTGCCCCACTGATCGTCGGGGCGATCGCCGTGCTGATGGCGGGGCTGATCGTCGTCTTCGTCGGCGCGGTCAGCAGCGACGACGACGGCGGCGCCAGCGCCGACTCGCCACTGATCGGTCGGCCGGCACCCGAGGCCACCGGCACACTCTCCGACGGCACGGCATTCGACCTGTCCCGACGCAAGGGCAGCTGGGTGGTCCTCAACTTCTTCGATCCAACCTGCGTCCCGTGCATCCGTGAACACCCCGAACTGATCGCGTTCGACGAGGACCAGGACACGCTCGGCACCGACGGCGCCGAGCTGTACTCGGTGATCACCCGGGGTGAGCAGGACGAGATCGAGGCGTTCTTCGCCGACAACGGCGGCGACTGGCCGGCGATCTACTCAGAGGCCGACGAGTTCCCGGTGGCCTTCGGCGTCGCCCAGGTGCCCGAGACCTGGATCGTCGACCCGAGCGGAGTGGTGCAGCTGCGGTTGATCTCCGAGGTGACCGCCGACCAGCTCAATTCGATCCTGCGTCAGTTCCGAGAGCAGTACCGCTGATGCCGAGCCAGTTGAACCGTCGGGTCAAGCGCTGGCCGGGGTGGGTGGCGCTGGTCTTCGTCGTCGCCGGATTCCTCGCGGTCGGGGCGACCCGCGACACCGGGCCCGAGAGTCAAGGGGACCGGATCGACGAGATCTCCAAGCGGGTCGCGTGTCCGATCTGCGATGGTGAGAGCGTCTTCGAGTCCCAGAACAACGCGTCGATCGCGTTGCGCAACCAGATCGCCGACCTCGTGGCCGACAACGACCTGAACGACACCGAGATCATTGCGTTCATCGAGACCCGCTACGGCGGTGAGGTGCTCCTCGTGCCCAAGTCGAGCGGATTCGACGCCCTGATCTGGGTACTGCCGGCCGTTGCGTTCGCCTGTGGACTCGGAGCGCTGGTCGTGGTCTTCCGGAGATGGAAACGCGAGGCGGGTGAGGTGTCCGACCCCACCGACGCCGACCGCGCACTCGTCGAGGCGGCGCTCGCCGCCGACGACAGCAACGAGGCAGGGCGATGACGGCGAGCGGCGCCCAGCTCGATCGATTGGCGTCGCTGGAGGAAGAACGCCGGTTCCTGCTGCGTTCGCTGACCGACCTCGAACGCGAGCACGAAGCGGGTGACGTCGATGACCTCGACTACCAGACGCTCAAGGACGGCTACACGGTCCGCACCGCCAACGTACTGCGCCAGATCGAGCAGGGCCGTGACTCGCTCCCGGCTGCGAAACCGAGGCGTTGGAGTCGCACGATCGCAGTGACCGCCGCGGTGCTCGTCGGGTCGATCGGTGTCGGATTCGTGCTCGCCGGGGCCTGGGGCGAACGGTCATCGGGTCAGGAGATCACCGGGCTGACGCCTGGCGACGAGTCGCGCATCGTGCTCACGAACGCTCGCGATGCGATGGGGGCCGGCGACTTCCCAACGGCCAATGCTCTGTTCGCCGAGGTGATCGAGATGGAGCGCGCCCGTGGCCGCGACAACGCCGAGGCCGTTGCCTACTTCGGCTGGACGCTTGCGCTGCTCACCCGTCAGAACCCTGACGTGACCGGCGCCGACGAGCGCTACGCGGCTGCAGTGCTCGCGCTCGGGCAGGCGACCGAGATCGAGCCCGACTACGCCGACCCGTACTGCTTCCTGGCGATCGTCGAGTTCCAGTTCCGCGGTGACGCCGAGGCCGCGCTACCGAACATCGAGCGCTGCGAGGCGAGCAACCCGCCGGGTGACGTCGCCTCGCTCGTGGCGAGCTTCGCCGACGACATTCGCTCGGCCAACTGATCGCACCGCGCTCCGTCGGCGATGAGTCTCGCCGCCGCCTGCCGGCGCGGAAACTCATCGCTGGACGTTCAGGTCGGGGGCGGCCAGACCTTGCCCTTGGTGATGCGGTCGCCCTTGCGCTTGAGCACCCAGATGCTGCCCTTGCGCCAGTCGGGCGGCGACTGGACCTCCATGCCGCGGCGGGCCAGCGCTTGGATGACGTCGGGCACGATGTCGCCATGGCTGCACAACACCGCCCCCGTAGGGACCTCGGTCAACAGCTCCAGGACCGGCTCGAACGGTTCGCCCTCGTGCAAACGCTGTTCTGCGTGCACGTCGCGGCCGAGCCGTCTACCGAGCGGTTCGAGCGTCTGCATGCAGCGCACGTACGGGCTCGAGTGCAACGACGTCGCACCCTTGGCGGCGAGACGTTTCGCGATCGCCTCGGACTGCTTCCAACCGTGCTTGCTCAACGGTCGGTCCTCGTCGTCGCCGTCCCAGACTCGGCGTTCGCCGGCCTTGGCATGGCGGACCAGATAGATCAGGTCGGCGTTGCTCATGCGGACGTCACAGGCGGGTCGCTCAGGACTCGTTCGTCAACCGCTTGTGCCGGTGTGTCAGCTGGCGCACGATGCGCACCCAGACGATGGCGGCTGCCACGTTGAGTACGGCGGTGAGCCACCCGAGAGCGCCGAACTCGTCGAGGCCCTCGGCCACCGATTCGAGGTCGCCCGTCGGCATGCCGCCTGCTGCGAACGAGCCGATCTGGATGACGAAGAGCACGGCGGGGAGCAACCCGAAGAGCACCAGCCACACCCACAACAGTGGGTTGTCCGCCGAGCCCTTCCAGCGGTCGGTTCCGTCGACGACGGTCGGCTCCGACGCCTTCCAGAGTTCACGCAGCACGAGAAACGGGATGATGTACAGGATCAGAGGTGGCAGGAACCAACCGAAGATCGCAAACAGCGGGCTCCACGTGGTCGCCCGCCCGAACGCCCGGACGTTGTTGGCGATGCGGAACATCCACACGATGGTGAGCACCCCGGTGGCAAGCGTGGCGACGCTCACCAGCAACTGCACCGAGTTGAGTGGCACCAGTGCGTCCTCGAACTCGCTCTCTTCGAGGCTGCCTGCCAGGAAGTCGGTCGCATCGGTGGCGATTCCCGCCGAGAGGAACGCGGCGATCAGCGTGCCGATGGCAACGATCGTCGTCGACACGACGATCGGGATCGCGAGCCCTCCGATCCGTCGGGTTGGAGCGGCCGGCGTGGGCTGCCCCTCGTACGCGGCATAGCCGGGGGGTGGTGTCAACCCGCTCGGCGGCGGTGGCGGAGGAGGGGACGAGGATGGGGGTGGAACGGGGGGTCTCGAGGAGGGATCGTTGTTCGGCGGGGGTGGGACGTCGCTCACCCATGCCACGGTAGTGGGAACCGGGCGGGGCCGGACCGAGCAGGCGGCGCAGGGTCGATCACTTCGCTTCGGACCACCGTTCGATGACGCTGGTGTCGGCAGCGAACCGAACGTCGACCCCGATCTCGGGCGGCAGCCAGCGCGCCGCGGTTTCCTGGAGTGCGTCGTCGATGATCGCAGCGACCTCGTCAGCGCTGTTCGTCGGTACGTGCACCAGCAGTTCGTCGTGGAGGCAGAGCACGATGCGTGAGGGAGCCGACAGTCGAGCGCGCACGATCACCGCCCAGGTCTTGAAGAACTCGGCGGCCGCGCCCTGCACCAGCGCGTTGCGTCCGTAGCGCCCTCGGGCTGCGGCTCGCGATCTCTGATCTCGTTCGTCCACCGACGGGTCGCTGTCGCCGGACATCCGGACGAGCCGCCCGCCCCGAGTCCGCAGGTCGTGGCCGGCCTCGGCGGTTCGAGCGGCGTCGGTCAGATAGTGCATCGCGACCGGGTAGGCAGCGTCGAGGCCGCGGAGTGCAGCAGCACCGTGACCGGTCGTCTGGCCGTACATCGCCCCGAGGACCGCGACCTTCGCGATGTCGCGGCTCACTCCGAGCCGTTGCGCGACCGGTGCGTACATGTCGGCCTCGTGCGTTGCCGCAGCGAGCGCTGCATCGCCCGAGACGGCGGCCAGGATCCGCGGTTCGATCTGGCCGAGGTCGGCCCGCACGAACCGGTGACCTGGTTCGGCGACGACCGCGGGTCGGAGGTCGGCCGGCAAGTTGTGGAGACCCGCTGTCGCGGTCATGCGGCCCGCCGCACCATCAGACGACGACCACGAGCCGCGTAGGCGTTGTCGGGTCACGTGCTCGTCGAGCCAGCGGTAGCCGAAGGTCGTGGCGACCCGCTCGGCCTTGCGCCACACCAGCAGCGCATCGACGACGGGGTGTTCACCACGGAGACGTTCCAGGCGCCAGGCGCGGGTGTCGTCGACTTCGATGCCGGCGCGCCGAAGCAGCGATTTCACATTCGCCGGGTTCCGGAGGTCGACGCCGTCGCGGAGACCGTGAGGGAGGTGACGCAGCACGAGATCGTCCCGATCGGCGGCCAGACGCCGTTCGTCCGCAGCGTCGTCGGGTCGTGGTCCGATGAACGTGGCGATGATCCGCTCGGCTTCGGCGACGTCGACCGGGAGCCCGTCGACGCCGAGCTCGACGGCGAGGAGCGCTGCGGCCGACTCCGATCGTGCCGTGGCCGGCGCCGCCGGCCGATCGCCGATGGCGTCCAGTTGATCGCGCTGCAGGCCGTGGACCTCGAGCGCCAGCGTCGCCCACCGGACGAGTCGACCGATGTTGTCGCTCCACGCTCCGTCGACCCACGACGGATCCAGGTGACCGTCGGGCCTGATCGGCCGCTCCGGATCGCCCGGGTCGGCGGTGTTCGCTGCGCTGAACAGATCGACGGGTGCGACGGTGGGCACGTCCTCGGGGTCGAGATCGTGTGCGGTGGCCCACGTCCGTGCGGGTCCGCCTCGCCATCCGCCGTTGACGAGCCGGTGGACGGCGTCGAGATCCCAGCACCGCGCCGGTCGTACGCCTGCAGCGACCAGCAACTCGGGGGTGGCGGACGTCCACCACACCCAGCGCGGCCCGATCGAGCGCTCGATCTCCTCGATCTCGGCGATGGCGACCTCAGGCGCCCAGATCGACGTGCCGCCGTGCTCGCCCACGCCGGCAGCGCCGAGGCCGGCGTCGACCACCAGCGCCACCGCCTCGTTTGGTGCGAACGGCGCGGACTCCACGGCTCGGTGTCTACCATCACCCTCGATCGGCGCCCCCAAGCGCCCCGTCGTTTCGATCGGTGCGTCCCGGGTCCCCGATGCCGGGACGCGGCCGGCAGCGATCGTGCACATCGAACCTCGAGGAGTTCCACATGCGACCCGAACAGACGGCGCTCCGCGAACTCCACGAGGAGACCGGCTTCACCGCCGAACTGGGTTCGTTGCTCGGGATCTACTCCGAGTGGTTGGAGGAGGGCAGGACCGCTCGTCGTGGGCCGGGTCACGTGATCGGTGCGGTGTACTCGGCGTCGATCGTCGCCGGCGAGCTGCGGACCGAGTTCGATTCCGATGACACCACCGACGCCGCGGCCTGGTTCACCGTCGAGGAGATCAGCTCGCTCCGCTCCGTCCCACTGGTCGACTTCGTCCTCGACCTGGTCGACCCCGCCACGACCTGAGCCCCGAAGCGTACGCGTCAGGCCCAGCCGAGTTCGTGGAGGCGATCGTCGTCGATCCCGGCCGCGTGTGCGACCTCGTGGATGACCGTCACGTAGACCTCGTCGGCGAGTTCGTCGACGTCACGGCACATCTCGCACAGTGGCATGCGGAAGATCGACACGATGTCCGGTCCTTCGTGGCCTGTTCGTTCGGTGTGTGGCACACCCTCGTAGAGGCCGAGCAGATCGGGCTCGTCGGGATGCCGGTCGATGACCTGCACCACGACGTTGTCGAGCACGTGGAGGAGTTCGTCGGGCAGGTCGTCGAGCGCGTCGGCCACCATCGCCTCGAACTTGTAGCGAGCCACGATCTCCATCGGCGCCAGCTTGCCCGATGTGACGATCGGTGTCCGACACCGATCGTCGCATCGTGGTCAGAGCACCTTGAGCTTGTCGGAGAAGACCTTCTTGGGCTTCATCTCGACGGCGATCTTCTGGGCGATGTCCTGGAACATGCGTGCCGACTCCGACTCCGGGTCGACTGCGGTGATCGGTCGGCCGTTGTCGCCGCCCTCGCGGAGCTCGGGCACCAACGGCAGTTTGCCGAGCAGGGGCACCTCGAGCTCCTCGGCGAGCAGCGCCCCGCCACCCGATCCGAAGATCTCGTAGCGTTTGCCGTCGTCTCCGGTGAACCACGACATGTTCTCGATCACGCCGCGAACCGGCAGGTTGACCTTGGCCGCCATGGCCGCCGACAGTGACGCAACCTTCTGCGCCGCGGGCTGCGGTGTGGTGACGACGAAGACCTCACCGCGTGGCAGGTACTGGGCCAGCGACAGGGCGATGTCGCCGGTGCCGGGCGGCATGTCGACGAGGAGGAAGTCGGGCTCGTCCCAGAACACGTCGGTGAGGAACTGCTCGAGCGCTTTGTGCAGCATCGGGCCACGCCAGATGACCGCTTGTCCCTGCGGGACGAAGTAGCCGATGGAGATGCAGCGCACGCCCCACATCTCCGGCGGAACCAGCATCTCGTCGATCACGACCGGTTCGCGGTCGGTGCCGAGCATCCGGGGAATCGAGTAGCCGTAGATGTCGGCGTCGACCACGCCGACCTTGTAGCCCTGCGATGCCAACGCAACGGCGAGGTTGGTGGTGACGCTCGACTTGCCGACGCCACCCTTGCCCGAGGAGATCAGCAGCGGACGGGTCTTGGAGGTGTTCTTGGAGAACGGGATCTCGCGGCCTTCGGCGTGGCCGTGCGCCTGGCTCGACCCGGCGGTGGCGCCGGCGTCGCCGTGCAGGGTGCGACGCAGGTTCTCGCGGTCCTCGTCGCTCATCACGGTGAACTCGAGGTCGATCGACTCGACGCCGTCGAGCTCGGTAGCGGCGTCGGACACACGACGGGTGATCTCGCCCTTGAGGGGGCAGCCGGGCACGGTGAGAGCGATCAACACGCCGACGACACCGTTGTCACGGATGGCAACACCGCGCAGCATGCCGAGATCGACGATCGAACGGTGCAGCTCGGGATCCTCCACCGGACGGAGGGCTTCGATGATCTGTTCTTCGGTCACGACGGCCATGGCCCTCATTGTGGCGAGCCGTCACCGAATTTGCACGGCGTAGACGGGTGAAATCCCTTGCCGAAGTTCCTCGGAGGTGATCGACCCTCAGGGGTTGGTGATCGCCTTGATCTCCTCGGCGATGGTGTCGGTGAATTCGTTGGAAGGAATCGCGGTCTGCATCGCCATCATCTTCATCATGTCGCCCTGCACCTTGATCTTGCCTGCCATGAAGGCCTGCATCGCGATCGCCTGATCCTGATCGACGAACATCGCCTTGGCAGTGTCGTAGTCGGTGGTGACCGTTGCGTCTGCGTCGTCGAGTTCGCCCAGCTCCATCTCGAGGTGACCCGACGAGGTGTCGAGGTAGCTCTTGACCTCACCGTCACCGAACGGCACGTCGACGATCACCTGGTTGATCTTGATCACAGTGGTGACCGGCGGGACCTGGTCGGCGTACTTCTCACGGATCTCGTGAGCTGCGGCCATCCACTCGTCTGACAGGAACGGATACGTCATAGTTCGGTGACTGTACCGCGCCGGTCGATCTGCAGTCGGTTCGTCGTGACCGAGTCGAGGAAGTCGCGGTCGAGATCGAACCCGAGGCCCGGCGTGGTCGGCACCGTGACGTGGCCATCGGCGATCGTGATCGGGTCGGTCACGATGTCGCGCGCGTAGAACCGAGTCGATGCGCTGATGTCGCCCGGCAGCGTGAAGCCTGGCAGTGCGGCCAGCGCGGCGTTGGCCGCCCGACCGATGCCGGTCTCGAGCATCCCGCCGCACCAGACGGGCACGCCCTTGGTCACGCAGAGGTCGTGGATGCGGACCGCCTCGAGGTAGCCGCCGACCCGGCCGGGCTTGACGTTGGCGATCTCGCAGGCACCCAACTCGATCGCGTCAGCGGTGCCGGCAGCGGACACCAGCGACTCGTCGAGGCAGATCGGCGTGTCGACCTCGTCGGCGAGTCGAGCGTGGCCGACGATGTCGTCTTCGGGGAGGGGCTGTTCGATCAGGAGGAGGCCGAACTCGTCGAGACGAGCGAGATGAGCGCCGTCGGTTCGGCGGTACGCGGTGTTGGCGTCGACCTGGAACGGTGTGTCCGGTCCGATCAGCTCCCGCACCGCAGCGACCTGATCGACGTCCGACCCCGGTTCGATCTTCAGCTTGATGCGCACGTACCCGTCGTCGACATAGCCCTGTACCGCGGCGAGCAGTTCGTCGGTCGAATCGTGGATGCCGACGCTCACGCCGCTCGGGATGTGGGCTCGCTCGGCCCCGAGGAAGGAAGCGAACGAGGTCCCGGTCGCCCGGAGCTGCGCGTCGAGCACCGCCATCTCGAGTGCGGCCTTGGCCATTGGATGACCGTGCAGCTTGGCCAACGCCGGAGCAACGTCGGCGGCCTCGATCGGCCCGGTGTCCATCAGCCGGGGGAGCAGGTGATGAATGATGACGTGCTGCGCGCCGTCGACGTACTCGGGCGAGTAACTCGGCTCCGACATCGCAACGCACTCGCCCCACCCTTCGACCGTGTCGCCGCTGCCGCTGCTGCTGTCGGCGAGGTCGACACGCACGAGCAGGATGTCGCGTTCGGTCTGGCTGCCGAAACTGGTGCGGAACGGCGACACGAGTGGCATCGCAATCCGACGTAGTTCGACACGGTCGATGGTCCAGCTCATGATGGTGATCCGATCACGTAGGCGCCGTCGCGCGTGAATCCGAGCACTCGTCGTCCTCCGTCGAGGGCTGCGGTGAGCGCCGAGCGGGTCTCGGATCGCCACCGGGCAACTGCGGCTGGGTCGTCGCGACGCAGCGCCACGATGTCCGCCGGGGTCGGCACGAGGAGTGGGTCGACCAGGTCGCCGCCGTCGCGTGGTCGATCGGGCGACGACGCCTGCACATCCCAGACGATGAGCAGCCGGTCGGACTCGTCGCCGGCGTTGATGGCATCGGTCATCGTTCCGTAGAACGACGGGAGATACGCCTCGACGTCTGCGCCGAGGAGTGCGATGTTGAACCACGCATTCCGGCGCACGAGCGGATCGAAGGTCCAGAGGATCCACCGCAGTTCGCGCTCCGCAGCCCACTGCCGTTGATGCAGTTTGATCGCCCGTCCGATCCCGGCGTGGCGCATCGTGTCGACCACGCCGGTGATGTGGCTGTGCAGAGCCCGCTCGCCGTGGTGGTCGGCCAGGAAACCGACCGAGGCCCCGACCATCTGCTCGTCTGCGAAGGCAGCGGAGACGTAGCCGCCCGAGTGGGAGATCGCAGAGAGCATCTCGATGGTGACGAGCGATGCCGGCACCCCCCAGACGCCTTGCATCAAGGCGTCGTGGGCCTGGAACTCGTCGCGTCCGGTGATCGTGCGGACCGTGATCGTCGGGTCGGTCATGGCGTGCCCGTGCCATTGTCGGCACCGAGGTCCGGTGCTGCGAAGGTCCCTTGCGCAACGTGGTACGCGGTCCGCACGGCGAGAATCTGGCGGATCTCGGCGCCGACGTCGCTCGCAAACTCGGTTCGGTACGTTTCGTCGGTCGTGAGCACCACGGTGAAGTACATGCCGGAGAACGCCCCGAGGAACACCGAGACCCGAATGAGGGGTTCGGTGAGTACGAGCGTCCGGTCGCCGAAGTCGGTCGATGTGAGGATCTCCATGGCGTCGAGTCGAGTCCAGTTCAGCATCGTCTCGGCGGAGATCGCCAGGAAGCCGAAGAACACGAAGAAGGCGGTGAGCGCTGCCACCACCAACGTGATCTGCAGCGCCTGCCCGAACAGCGCGATCAGGCCGATGTTGAACCGCTGGCGTCGCCGTAGCGGGTCACGAGTCTCGCCGGTCGCAGGGAGCTCGATCGTCTCGGCTGGAGTGCCGGGCAGGTATTCGGCGACGTCGTCCCACGATTCGTAGCGGTTCTCCTGTCGGATGAACCCCGGCAGCCGGCTGATCGCGAACCCGGCGCCGAGCAGGAAGAACATCGACACCACGACGGCGTAGGCGGCGCCATCGAGCGTGCCCGCCATCTCCCAGACCTCGGCGTTGACGAAGAGGAACGTGTTGAACACCAACAGCAGTGGCAGCGCCTTTGCCACCAGCGGCCCGAGCCCGGTGAGCTGGCCGCCGGAGCGGCGGAGCCCCCACCGCAGCAGTGCACCGATGCCGTACGACGACCACAGGTAGATCAGCCCCAGCAGCGCCAGTGCCTGCACCACGTTCTCGACGGCGTCCCGAACCTGGCCGAACGCCAGGACCGGCAGCGCCGGGCCGAACACGAACAGCAACAACTCCGGTGTGTCGATGTCGGTCGGGCGTGCGAATGCCGCAGCGCCTCGAAGCCGATTCGACAACACCCACACCGCGAGCAGCATCGCCAGTACGCCCACCGCAGCAGCCAGGTTCTGGGCGAGCGACCAGTTGCTGAGGTCCAGTGCATTCAGGCCGAGCAACAGGTACACCGCCACCAGCAGGGGAAGCGCGCGGGTCCACGTGTCGAGGATCGTGTCGTCGTTGTCGCTCTCGACGAGGTGCGGCACGCCGCGGCTCACGAACCACCGTTCGATCTCGTTCACGCGCTCGTCGGTGACCACCGTCACGAACGTACCGGTTTGCCTGGAGGGGTCGTGAACGGTTCGTCAAACCCCGTGGAACTGGCACGTCGAACCAGATAGGCAAGGGGGTCTATGGCTCGCATCCTGGTCACCGAAGAAATCGCTGAGGGTGGCCTCGACCGCCTCCGCGCCGAAGGGCACGACGTCGACGTGCGGCTCGGACTGTCCGCCGACGAACTGCTGTCGGCGATTGCGGGTGCGCACGCACTGATCATCCGCTCCGCAACCGATGTGACCGACGAGGTGCTCGCCACCGGATCCGATCTCATGGTCGTCGGTCGCGCAGGCATCGGCCTCGACAACGTCGACGTCGACTCCGCCACCAAGCGCGGTGTGATGGTCGTCAACGCACCGCAGAGCAACATCGTGTCGGCCGCCGAGCACACGATGGCGCTCCTGATGGCCTCGGCGCGCAACGTGCCGCAGGCCCATGCCGCCCTGGTCGACGGGCGCTGGGAACGAAGCCGCTGGGAAGGTGTCGAACTGTGCGACAAGACGCTCGGGGTCGTCGGCCTCGGCCGGATCGGCAAGCTCGTCGCCGATCGCGCGAAGGGCTTCGGCATGCGCCTGGTTGCCTACGACCCGTTCGTGTCCGAGGACCGCGCGAAGAAGATGGGCGTCGAACTGCTTGCGCTCGACCAGGTCGTGGCGGAGTCCGACTTCCTCACCGTGCACCTCCCCAAGACCCCCGAGACGCTCGGGCTGATCAACCGCGATCTGCTCCTCAAGGCGAAGCCGAGTCTGCGAGTGATCAACGTCGCCCGAGGTGGCATCGTCGACGAGGGTGACCTGGCCGACTGCGTCCGCGAAGGCATCATCGCCGGCGCCGCCCTCGACGTGTTCTCCACGGAGCCGATGACCGAGTCGCCCTTGTTCGAGATCGACTCGATCATCGTCACCCCGCACCTCGGCGCAAGCACCCGCGAAGCGCAGGACAAGGCCGGTGACACGATCGCATCGATGGTGCAACTCGCCCTTGCCGGTGAATTCGTCCCGTTCGCCGTGAACGTGAACGCGGCCGAGGCGAGCGAGACGATTCGCCCGTATCTTCCCCTGGCAGAGCGGCTCGGCGGACTGTTCGTGTCGCTCGTCGGAGGGCTGCCGCCCGAGTTGGAGATCTGCACCGAGGGCGAGATCGCCGGCTACGACACGCGCATCTTGGAACTGGCGGTGCTGAAGGGCTTCTTCGGTGCGATCTCCGACGAGGCGGTCACCTACGTCAACGCACCGCAGCTGGCGACGCAGCACGGGGTCACGGTGCGTGACGTCAGCTCCTCGAGCTCGACCGACTACGTGAACCTGCTGACACTGCGCGGCGGCGGGCACAACATTGCGGGCACGCTCGCCGGCCCGAAGGCGGCGCAGCGCATCGTCAACATCGACGACACACCGTTCGACGTGCCTCCGGTCGACAACATGGTGGTCATCCAGAACGACGACCGCCCCGGGGTGATCGGCACGGTCGGCACGCTGCTCGGCGATGCCGGTGTCAACATCTCCGACATGGACGTCAGCCGTGTCACAGGCTCCGACACCGCCACGATGCTGATCGCCCCGAGCGCCCCGGTGCCCGTCGAGGTACTCGATGCGCTTCGTGCCGCTCCCGGCATCGTCAAGGTCACCAGCCTCACCGTCTGATCGCCCACGCCGCCCCGCCACCCCTGCGCCACCCCACCTCCGAAAAATGTGCATGGGACCGTCACGGGCGGGCCGATGTGCGCACAATTCGGAATACGCGCCGCTGGCGAGGCCAAATGTGCGCAGATCTGCCCGCCGGCGATCTGCCGGCGCACATTTTTCGGACCTGGGATCGGGGGTTGGGTCAGGGGAGGTAGAGGGCGGCGGAGGTTCGTTCGGCCTCCGCTCGAGCGGCATCGGCGAAGTCTGCGCCACTGCTCGCGTAGAGCACCGCTCGTGACGAACTGACGATCAGACCGCGACCGTCGGCGCGCGATCCGTTCTCGACCACCGCAGCCGTGTCGCCGCCCTGCGCACCGACGCCCGGTACGAGGATCGGCACGTCCGGTGCGATCGAGCGGACGGCGGCGAGTTCGGCCGGGTAGGTGGCGCCGACCACCAAGCCGCAGTCGCCTCGCTTCGACCAGTCGTTGGCGACGAGGCGGGCGACGTGGCCGTAGATCGGGGTGCCGTCGGCGACGAGTGACTGGATGTCGTCACCGCCGGGGTTGCTGGTACGGCACAGCGCGATGACGCCGCCGCCGTACTCGAAGTACGGGGCGACCGAATCGGTCCCCAGATACGGATTGACCGTGACAGCGTGGGCGCCGTACCGGCCGAAGGCCTCCTCGGCGTAGTGCGCAGCGGTCGAGCCGATGTCGCCACGCTTCGCATCGAGGATCAACGTCACGTTCGGGTACGTCTCGCGGACGTAGCGGCAGATGCGTTCGAGCGCGTCCTCGGCTCCCTGGCTGGAGAAGAACGCAATCTGCGGCTTGAACGCACACACGAGGTCTGCAGTGGCGTCGATGATCGCCCGACAGAACGCTTCGATCGCGCCGTGTGTGCCGTCGAGCGGGAACGGCATCCGGGTGGGGTCGGGGTCGAGTCCGACGCAGAGCATCGAGCCTGATGCGCTCCACGACGCTTCGAGTTGGCGGAGGAACGTCAAGTCGGGTTCAGTCCTCGATCGTGATCGCCGCAGTGGGGCAGAGATCGGCAGCCTCGCGGACCTTGTCGGCCACCTCGGGGCCCGGGTTCTCCTGGAGGATGTAGAGGTAGCCGTCGCTGCGGACCTCGAACACCTCCGGACTCACCTGCATGCACGCTCCGGTGGATGCGCAGACGTCGAAGTCGACGATCACCTTCATGTCGTTCCCCTTTGTTCGATGGGTTTGTTCGATGGACGGTTGCGCCCGACGGGTTGGTCGGTCACGTCTTCGACCGACGGTAGCCGTCGGCTTCGGCAGCGGCGGCAGTCGGGTAGCAGCGGTCGGGTTTCGTCCGGTCGTAGAAGCGCCCGCCTGGTGTGTGGAAGATGCCCGACGACTCCTTCGCTTTGACCGGGTGGGTCGTCGGAGTGGTGCCGTCGGCGTTCGCCGGCAGCCAAGCGGGCACCGGCTCCGGTTCGGGCCCGGCCTCCGGTGGCGCGATGTCGGTCGTCGACGGAGGCGACGGCAGCGGTGGCCACACCGGCGGTGCGGTCGGTGTCGGCGTCGTGTCTCGCGCTTGCCTCCATGCGATGGCAGCGCCGATGCCGACAGCCAGCATGACGAGCACGACGATCCGGCGAAATGCTGTGCCGATCGAATCCATCGGTGCGACTGTAGTTGGAGTCAGCGCTGGTGGCGCTCGAATGCGCACAGCACGGCACGCAGCGATGCCGTGGTGATGTTGGGATCTCTGCCGATGCCCCATCGCACCTTGCCGCCGTCGCTGACCGTTTCGACGTAGGCAGCCGCTTGTGCGTCTGCCCCCTTGCCGATCGCGTGCTCGGCGTAGTCGAGCACGTCGAAGTGGCCGTCGACCCGATCGCCGAACTCGGCGATCAGTGCCGCGACGAAGGCTTCGACCGGGCCGTCGCCCTCGCCGTAGACCGAGTGTGCACTGCCATCGATCTCGAGCTGTGCCTGGATGGAGGTGTTGCCGCCGTCATCGCCGGTGCGGGTGTGCAATTCGTGGCTGCGCAGCCGGAAGCCGGGCTCGTCGGGGAGGTACTCGTGCTGGAACGCATCCCACATCACGCCGGGTCCGATCTCGGTGCCGGAGTCCTCGGTGATGTGTTGGATCGTCTTGGAGAACTCGATCTGGAGTCGCCGGGGCAGGTCGAAGCCGTGCTCGGCCTTCATCACGTAGGCCACGCCGCCCTTGCCGGACTGGCTGTTCACGCGGATCACCGCCTCGTAGGAGCGGCCGACGTGGGCGGGGTCGATCGGCAGGTACGGCACCCCCCATTCGGGGTACTCGCCGGACTCGTCGCGCTTGGCGTCGAGTGCGGTGAACCCCTTCTTGATCGCGTCCTGATGGCTTCCGGAGAACGCCGTGTACACCAGGTCGCCCGCGTACGGGTGTCGAGGGTGCACGGGGAGGCGGTTGCAGTATTCGGCGGTGCGGCGCAGCTTGTCGATGTCGGTGATGTCGAGTTCGGGATCGACGCCGTTCATGAACAGGTTCATCGCCAGCGTGACGATGTCGACGTTGCCGGTGCGCTCGCCGTTGCCGAAGAGTGTGCCCTCCACCCGGTCGGCTCCGGCCATCACACCGAACTCGGCAGCGGCCACGGCGCAGCCCCGGTCGTTGTGCGGGTGCAACGAGACGACCACCGAGTCGCGCTGCTTGATCGTGCGACCGAACCACTCGATCACGTCGCCGTACACGTTGGGCGAGTAGCACTCGACGGTGGCGGGCAGGTTGAGCACGATCGGAGCGTCGGGCGTTGGCTCGATCACGTCCATCACGGCTTCGCACACCTCGATCGCGAACTCGGGCTCGGTGAGCGTGAAACTCTCCGGCGAGTACTCGTAGCGGATCTTCGTGTCGCCGGCTGCGTGCTCGAGTTTGCGGCACAGTTTCGCACCGTTGACCGCCACATCGATGATGCCGTCCTTGTCGAGCCCGAACACGACTTCGCGCTGCAATGGATTGGTCGAGTTGTAGAAGTGCACGATTGCACGGGGTGCACCCTGGATGCACTCGTAGGTTCGTTCGATCAGTTCCTGGCGACACTGCACGAGTACCTGGATGGTGACGTCGTCGGGAATGCGGTCCTCTTCGATCAACTGTCGGACGAAGTCGAAGTCGGGCTGGCTCGCGGAGGGGAAGCCGACCTCGATCTCCTTGAATCCCATTGCGACGAGCTCTTCGAACATGCGCAGTTTGCGCGTCGGGTCCATCGGGTCGATGAGGGCCTGGTTGCCGTCGCGCAGGTCGACCGAGCACCACTGGGGTGCAGTGTCGATCGTGACGTTCGGCCACGTGCGATCGGTGAGCACGATCGGCACGAACGGCGTGTACTTCTCGAAGGGCATCGGGGTGGGGGTGACATTCTGGGGAGGCATCTGGTTCTCCTGGGTGTGCGGTGAAGTGGCGGTGATCGGTCTGGACACGGGCTGAAAAAGCAAGAACCCCCCGGCCGGAGGGCGGGGGGTGCGGGCGAACGCGAAGATGTGGCGCTCGCCCTACATAAGCAGAAGGAGGCTGCGGCACGACATGGTGGAAACGATAGCACCTGTGCGGGCCATCTCGCGCTCGTCGCGCGACTGCCCGGTACGCTGGGGACAACATGACTGAATCAACAGCGCGACGAGGAGCGCCCCGTCGCCGGCGTTCTCGCCCGCAGACCTCGGACCAGCCGTACGACGGTGGCCACGTCAACACCTCGAATCTCACATCCATCAACGCACTTCCGCCGGTCGAGGCGCCCACGGGTTTCTTCGATCTCGGCGTGCCCGAGCGGATCGATGACGGCCTCGCTGCCTGCGGGTTCGCACAGCCGTTCGCCATCCAGACCGAAGCCATCCCCGTGGCGGTCACCGGCAAGGACGTCTGCGGTCGGGCCAAGACCGGTTCCGGCAAGACGCTGGCATTCGGCGTCCCGATGCTCGCCCGCATCACCGACAAGGCCGAGCCGTCGCGTCCTCTCGGATTGGTGCTCGTCCCGACTCGCGAGCTCGCCGTGCAGGTCGCCGAGGTCCTCGAGCCCGTGGCCCGCCACGCCGGCATGCGTGTGCTGCCGGTGTACGGCGGCGCCTCGCGTCATCACCAGGTCGACGAACTGGCGAAGGGCGTCGAGATCGTCATCGCGACGCCGCTCCGCCTGATCGATCTGATCAAGTCGAACGAGGTGTCGCTCGACGACATGCAGATCGTCACGCTCGACGAAGCCGACCGCATGGCCGACGACGGGTTCACCCCGCAGGTCGAGTGGATCCTGCGCCATTGCGGGAGCCGCAACCAGACGATGCTGTTCTCCGCCACCCTCGACGGCGACGTCGGGCATCTGATCAAGCACTACCAGACCGATCCCGTGACCGTGGCGATCGACGAGGCCACCGACACCGTCGGCACGATGCACCACCTGTTCCTGGCCGTGCACCACATGGACAAGGACAAGGTGATCGGATCGATCGGCAAGTCGATTCCGAAGGTGCTGGTGTTCTGCCAGACCAAGCGGAACTGCGACCGTGTTGCGCGAAATCTCGACGACCTCGGCGTCGACGCCTCGCCGCTGCACGGCGACATGCAACAGAGCGCCCGCGAGCGCGTGTTGCGCAAGTTCGCCGAGGGCAAGCTGTCGATCCTGGTCGCCACCGATGTTGCTGCTCGTGGCATCGACATCGACGACATCGGTGCCGTGATCCACTACGAGCCGGCCAAGGACGTCAAGGACTACCTGCACCGTTCGGGTCGCACCGCACGCGCCGGACGCGACGGCTGGGCGGTCACGCTCGTCGAGTACAACCAGCACACCCAGATGCGGATCCTGCAACGAGGGATGCGTCTGCCGACCGAGAAGCCGATCGAGGTCTTCTCGAACGACGCACGTCTGCTGCACCTCCCCGAGTTCGAAACCGACTGAGCCGTCGCACGGTGGCGGTGGGCCTGCTGTGACCGTCGCTGCCGGGGAGGGGCGTTCGCGGTGGCGATGAACGTGCCGGTCGCCGAGATCGAGATCACCGAGGACCTGGTCCGTGGTTTGCTCGACGATCAGTTTCCCGACCTTGCGGATCGGCCACTGACGCTCGTGGCGAACGGGTGGGACAACGTGATCTTCCGGCTCGGCGACGACCTCGTCGCACGCCTGCCGCGCCGGCAACTGGGTGCCGACCTCGTCGAGCACGAACATCGGTGGCTGCCCGACCTGGCGCAACGATTGCCGATCCCGATCGCCGTGCCGCTGCGCGCCGGTGTGCCCTCTCACAGCTATCCGTGGGCCTGGAGCATCTGCCCGTGGTTCGACGGCGAGGTGGCAGCTGACACCGAACTGGGTGATCCGCCCACCGAGGCGCTGCGGCTCGGGGGCTTCGTGGCGGCGTTTCACACGCCTGCGCCGCCCGACGCGCCGGACAACCAGTTCCGCGGCCAGCCGATGGCGTACCTGCGGCCGCGCGTCAGTGACAACATCGAACACCTCGGGTCGACGATCGACGCTCGTTCGGTCGCCGGTCGGGCCGACGAACTCCTCGACGTCGACGACTGGGTTGGGCCGCCGCTGTGGTTGCACGGCGACTTGCACACCGCGAATCTGGTCGTGCGCAACGGCGAGATCGCCGCAGTGCTCGATCTCGGCGACATCACCTCGGGCGACCCTGCGGTCGATCTGGCCATTGCGTGGATGCTGTTCGGTGACGACGACCGAGCCAGCTTCCGAGCCGCGGCTGGTTCGGTGCTCGCCGTCGACGACGCCATGTGGCAGCGCGGCCAGGCATGGGCGCTGCACTTTGCACTGCTGTACCTCCTGCACTCGGCGGACAGTGAACGGTTTGCCCGAATGGGTCGTTCGCTGCTCGCCGCTGTCGTTGCCCCCGGCTGAGTGCGGCATCGACCAACAGCCTGGAGGTCGGTGGCTACTGTGAAGTCAAACGACCGCCCGGTCTCGACGAAGGAACCACAGCATGCTCAACGCCGACTCATCCGCCCTTGGCGAACGCAAGGTGGTCCTGATGATCGCCCGTGCGATCAGCTACCTGGTGTACGCCTATCTCGTCATCGTCGAGATCATCTTGTTGCTGGGGTTCATCCTCCTCTTGTTCGGTGCCAATCCGTCGTCCGGTTTCACGGAGTGGGTGTATCGGAACCTCGATCGGGTGATGTCGCCGTTCCGCGGGATCTTCACGCCGATCGAACTGGGCGTCACCAGCGGTGATGTGCCGGCGATCTTCGAGACCTCTGTGGTGTTTGCGATGATCATCTACGGCATCGTCGCGCTGCTGTTGAGTGCCCTGATCGGATGGATCACGGGTCGTCTCCACCAGGTCGAGGATGCACAGACCGAACTCGAGCGACGAGCCGAGTACCAGGCCCGGCTCGATGCGGTTGCAGCCCAGCAGGCTGCCGCTGCCGGTGGGCAGACCGTCCCCGGGCAGCCTGGTACCACGGCCCCGCCCGCCGGTGCTGTGCCGCCGGCTCCACCGGTGCCAGGTCCGGCGCCGAAGCCGGGTGCCTAGCGTCGACGAGACTGCTCAGTCGGCGCGGGTTGCGACGAACACCGGAATGATCCGGTCGGTCTTGGCTTCGTACTCCGAGTAGGTCGGGAACACCTCGACGGCACGCGACCACCACGTGGCGCGTTCGTCGCCGTCGGCGATGCGCGTGAGGTAGTCGTGCGGCTCCGGGCCGTCCTGGATCATCACCAGGGGTTGGGCGACGAGATTGTGGTACCAACCCGGATTGGTCGGTGCGCCGCCCATCGAGGCGACCAGTGCGTACTCGCCTTCGTGTTCGACCCGCATGAGCGCGAACTTGCGGATCTTGCCGGAGCTGGCCCCGAGCGAGGTCACGATGATCACCGGGATGCCGGTCTCGCGCAGCGTGTTCGCCTCGCGCCCGTTGGTCGCCTCGTAGGTGGCGACCTGGTCGCGTACCCACTCAAGTGCACTCGGTTCGTACTCTCCGGTCAATGGCATCGGACCAGCGTAGACGGTTGGGGTGGCGCTGGTTTCGGGTAGCGACTCGCCATGGCGTACGACATCCACATCGGCGACGAAGTGAGCTGGAACTGGGGTGGCGGCACCGGAACCGGCACGGTGACCGAGCGCTTCACGAGGAGTCTCACCCGCACGATCGGCGGCAGCTCCTGGCCGACCGGCTTCGCCGGTGATGCGGTGCGACGTGACGCTGGCGTCAGTGACTGTCGATGTCGACCGCCAGGAGGTGTCTGGGCTGCTCGAGGCCCTTGAGCGAATGCATTCCGCAGTCAGTGAACTTGAAGGCGCCGCCGGTCGAGGATTCGGCAACGGTTGAGGTAACGATGATCTGACCGGGTCGAGCTACGTCCATGACGCGGGCAGCAAGATGGACGGCGATGCCGCCGATGTCATCGTGGCGTTGCTCGATCTCGCCGACATGAATGCCGGTGCGGCCTTCGAGGCCGAGGTCACGGGTCGTGTTGCGAAGCTCGATTGCAGCAGCGATGGCTTCGGAGCCTGATGAGAAAGTGGCCAGTGCTCCGTCACCGGTGCGTTTGACGACGGTGCCGTGGTGGCGTTGGACCGTCGCATGAATGTTCGCTTCGTAGCGGTCTAGCGTGGATCTCCACACTGCGTCGCCGACGGTGGCGGCGATCGGGGTGGACTCGACCAGATCGGTGAACAACACCGCCATCAGTCGCCGATCGGTGGAGGCTTCCACCGGTGCGCCGGTGATGAAGCCAGCCGCAAGCTCGGCGACGAGTCCGGCATCAAGTGCCATCACCCCACTGTCAGCGCCCTCGATCGTGACGCATTCGGCACCGGGGAAGATTGCGGTCCACCGGTCCAGCTCATCGAGACTCATGGCGTTGCGCCTTCGGATCAGCATCGTCGGCGGACCGTTCACTACCGTTCGGGAACCAGCGAAGAATCGGTCGAGTGCGATCCGCTGCGAATGCATGAACACGGCTCGATCGGTGGCGGAGGACCCCAGACGGTTCGCACGTTCGAGCCACTCAGCAAAGGAGCGGTCGCCCGCCCGACTCGGCGACGGGTCGATCGGCACGCTCCGGTCCCGCTCAACGCTGGAGGTGACCACTCGCTGAAACCTGTCCGGAGAAAGCGGATTGATCAGCACGGCACCAAGAACCCGGTCCGGGTGAAGGCGCATCACCGTCGCAACCTGAGCGAGTGAGCTGCCGACGAACCACCCCGCACCGGTCCCCACTGCATCCAGAACTGCGACGCTCGCCTCGCACATCTCATCGAGCCAATCGCGTTCAGGATCGAGAGGATCCGACGACCCGAGACCCGGCCTGTCGTACACCACCAGCCGCCCGTATCGGCCCAGCGTTCGAAGGAACAGGTCGTACATCGGCTCCTCGCCGAGCAGATCAAGCGGCCACGGACCGACGACATCGTGGACGATCACTGGGCCGTCACCCTCGGACGCCGCCTGATACGCGATGTCGCGCCCGTCGGCCATCGTTGCGAACCGAACCTCACCAGCCACCAGAACTGCCTCCCACCCGCCAATACTGGCAGCCTGAACGACCACCCGCGACCGGCCCAAGTCTCGCGTCCCGTCGTCTGTCGCCGAGCCAGCTTTCCGGGACGCCCGGAGCGGGGACTTCAGATGCGCACCTTCTGGAACACCGAGAACTCGACCGACTTGCTCGGTCCGTTCCCGATGCCCGAGACATCGGTGACACCCTTGCCAAGCGTGGGGTGTCGTTGTCTCTGGGCGGCGAGATCTACGACCCGGACGACCCGATGCGGGAGTTGTTCTTCAACATCCTGGCCACGTTCGCCGAGTTCGAGGTCGACCTGATCCGGATGCGCACCCGTGAGGGGATGGCCGTCGCCAGGGCTCAAGGCAAGTTGAAGGGCCGTCAGCCCAAGCTCTCTCCGATGCAGCAGAGGGAGTTGAAGAGGATGCATCAAGCCGGCGAGTACACGATCTCGGATCTCGGTGAGTTGTTCTTGGTGTCGCGGCCGACGGTGTACCGCACCATCAGCCGAACGAACTCATAGATGACCCGGTGAGCGTTCGGTGACTTGATCAACTCCAGGGGTTGATGACGTCGAGTTCGTCGAAACGCTGGAAGTCCTTGAGGTCCCGGGTCACGACGGTCATGTCGTGAACCAAGGCGGTCGCGCCGATGAGGGCATCGCGGAATGGTGCAGGATCCGGTATGTGCAAGGCAGCCGCGCGACGTGCAACGCGCTCGTCCACCGGCAGAACTCGACTCTTGAACGCTGCGGCGACGCTCTGGTCGAGCCATGCACGCAGCATGGCTCCCTGCACAGGATCTGACCGCTCCACGAGCAGCACTCCGTGCTCGAGTTCATGGATCGTGATCGCAGAGATGAACAGCTCGGCCGACGGGACTTGCTCGGCCCACGAGGCAACCCCGCTGTTCGCCTTTCCGCTTCGCACCTTGCGGAGTTCGGACACGATGTTCGTGTCGAGGACGAACATCACTCGAACGCTGCCGGCCGCGCCACGTCGCTGTTCCTCGGCGCCACGAACTCGATGTCCGCGACTCCTGCCGGCTCTGCGAGCAGGTCGATTGCCCGATGTGGTCCGACGAGTTCCTCATAGTCGTCAAAGGTCAACAGCACGTGCGCTGGTCGGCCCCGGTCGGTGATGTAGACCGGACCATTCTCGGCAGCTTTCTTGGCGCCGCTGGTGTCTTGATTGAATTGTCGGCTGCTCATCTGCGTCGCCATCGCGCCTCCACGTAGTTACGTGTCTACAATAGTGGTGGGGTTCGGGAGCGGCAACCCTCCACATGTCTCGGCAGCTGCTGATTCCAGCGCAAGAAGCGAGAATCCCGAGTCGCGCTCAGAGACCATCCCGTTCGCCGGATGTCTCAGCTACGGGTCGCTCAACCGGACAGATCTCGCGTCCGATACAGGTTCTCCAGTCGGACACCAAGCTTTGCCTGGACTGAGGATTTCTGGCACTCCAGATCGGTTGCTTCGCCAACCAGAAATCCATGGCCATATTCTGGTGTCCGCAGCATCGCACATCGCTTCAGCCGACTGTGCGCTACTAGGGAAAGGCACGGCAGCAACTGCATGACCGAAGATCGACAACAGGACCAGGTCGCCAACCGGCTCGCACTCGTACCGAGTGTCGGTGTCTACAGCGCCAAACCAGCATCCATCGGGATTCGGGGACGCGCCGGCGTGACCGCGTCGAACATCACGGGAGCACCATCGCCCACCGCCGACGAACCGAATCTTGGCATGTGGTCCATGACGGGGACTGCGTTGACGGCCACGATCGGACCGTCGGACCTCGGCCCTCGCAGTGGCACGCAGTGCGATTACGAGAGCTCCACCATCGCCGAGGGCAAGCATGTCGTCATGGTCTCAACAGAAGCCCTCCTGGGCGTGGTCAAAGGTAGGACCGCCTGGGGCGAGAGCGCCGAGAAGAGTGGGCGGCTACTCGTCTGGAAATGGAAGTTTGATGACATCGACGAAATCAGCGTCAATCGCCTGAAGAAGATGTTCAAGATGTGGGATACCGAACTTGTATTGAAGTGCAACGACCCGGCTGCACGGTTGCACTTCAGCGCGTACGGACAAGAGTCCGATGTATTCCGCGCCTATGACGACATCGCAAAGGGAAAGAAACGGGACGGCTCGAATCTTCTGGCGTTCGCACACACGCTCGCCGAGGCAATCGCCGGTCATCGAGCCTGCACGGTCCTTCACACAGCTGACGACGATCCTAAGGAGCCCGGCGATACCTTCAGGTTTGCCTAGCCCAGCCACAGCGACACACGAGGCGTCGGTCTCCTCATCTTCGGAGTGGTACTTCTTCGGGTCTGGATGTGGGCTCGGCTTGATCGGCCGCCAGCACGGTGCGGTCTGCGCTGCTGGACCGAGCGTTTCGCAGTCCGCCGGACAGGGCGTAGGTCAAACGTCCGGCTCAGAGGTTCTCAGCGAACGCGAGGTGCCTTGGCCTAACGAATCTGCCGGATTCCTTTGAAGTTCCCATGGGCGCTTCTCTCAGCGGTCGGCTCGCATCGTTGATGCGATGTCCGATACCGAGGCGCTCGCCTGGCAGCTCGTCAGGGAGTTTGCCATGTGAGGCGATCGATTCGAGCCGTCTCAAGGTCGGTGTTGAACGGACAAGGTCTCGCGTCCGACAAGGGTTCCTCAACCGGACAGGGTGTCCTCGACCCGGCGTTCTGGGGCACCCGATACGGACCGATCCCAGGAACCTGCCCTCGACCATCCGGCGATCAGGACGCGTCGACCATTTTGGAGGCTAGGGGCCGTCATACAGGCGCGTGCCGCGTCGGTCGTCGGGGTTGCGGTGGATCGGTGACGCCGTCTTCGGTCACGTCCAGCCGAGTTCGCTCATGATCTGATCCGCAACAGCAAACCAACGGTCCCAGTGGTCGTCCCACGAGACTTCTGGGGACTTGAAGTCCGTTTCGAAGCTTGCGATCAAGTAGTTGTCCGTAGCGGGCAGTCCGAACGCCGTGTTGTGATAGGGCTCGGTGAAGTAGGCCACACCGTCGGACAGCGACGGGTGCCCGAGTACTGGTCCGTTCACTATGTGCCCGCTGACGTCGGCGTAGTCGTACGTCTCGTCGCCGATGCTGAGCGTTGTCGGGGCGAACACAGTGACGTGCCCGGCCTTGTCACCGCTCAACTCCCAACTGCACGCAACCTCGCCCCGCTCCTCGAAGTCCGCCACCTTGGCCGGCGCTTCTGATTCGGTGACCTCACCGTCGAAGTCGAACTGTGCCGAGACGATCGCTGCAATCTCCTCGGCGCTTACCCAGTCGCACAAGTCGTGCTCGTCGAACGAGAACGTCGCAACTGTGTCCGATGAGTCCCCATCGTCGGAACACGAACTCACTACGGCAAGACCAGCTACCAGAAGAAGAGCGACGGTGTGCTGTCCAGACATGATTCTCACCCCCTGGCTAGGAAGGGCTAGGTGCCTACTCGTCCATCACACGCTCGGTGCCCAAGCAGGACAAGAGGACAAGGTCCGAGGCAGATCGGATATCTCCACTATGTGCCGATCGGCGTCACCCCTACCCGGCGATAGGGGACGGTCGGGTGACGGTCGAAGCTCAGTGGTCTTGGTGGAGATGTCAGTATTGGCGCATGGGAGGCAGTGTCGGTGGCTGACAAGGTTCAGTTCGCTCGTCTGCCTGATGGGCGTGAGGTCGCCTACCGGGTGATGTCGGGGGCCACCGGTCCAGTGATCCTCCACACGACGGCTGGGCCGTTCCCGCTCGACCTACTGGAAGAGGAACCGATGTATGACCGGTTCCTGCAGACGCTCGGCGGTAGTGGGCGCGTCGTGCTGTTCGACAAGCCGGGCGTTGGGTCATCGGATCCAATCGATCGCGATCGTGACTTCCACGGCCAGTTGGCAGCGGCCCATGTGGCGGTCCTCAATGCACTCGACGTCGAGAGGGCCTGGCTCGTCGGAAGTCTTCTGTCGGCCCTTGCGAGAACGATCCAGGCGCACCCAACTCGAGTTCTCGGAGCAGTGCTCATCAACCCGATCTCGGTGGATCAACAGGAGCTAGGTGTACTTGGCCGTGACGTTGGTGACAGTTCTTGACACGATGAGGACCTCCGAGTGCATGTGGAGATTGCCGTCAACCACTCACCAAGAGGTCCTCATGTCTCTACCGTAATGCTCGGCTCACGCCCCATGGCCGTCGGCTGATCGTCGAACGCGTCCAACAAGGTCACCCCGTCTCTCACGTCGCGAAAGCCATGGGCGTGTCGCGCCAGTGCGCGCATCGATGGATCAATCGCTTCAACGAGGACGGCAACAACGTCCTCGAAGATCGTCCTCGCGGCCGCACATTCTGCCCGACCCAGACAACGCCTGATGTTGAAGAGACGCGTCCTCGCTGCTCGACGTGAACACCGATCCGGTCCCGACCAGCTCGACCCACGAAGTCGATGTCCCGGCACGGACGATCACCCGGATCCTGCGCCGCAACGGCGTCCCACGACTGCACGACTGCGACCCACTCACCGGTGATCTGATCCGATCATCGAAGACAACCGCGATCCGTTACGAACGCGACCGGCCCGGCGAGCTGGTTCACGTCGACGTCAAGAAACTCGGGCGCATCCCGCCCGGTGGCGGCTGGAAAGCCCACGGCCGCCAAATGGGCTCCATGCTCGGCGAAGAAGAAGGCAGGATCGGGTTCGACTACGTCCACTCGATGGTCGACGACCACACCCGCCTCGCCTTCTCAGAGATCCACGACGACGAAAAGGGCAACACCTGCGCCAGCTTCATCGAACACGCCGGCGAAGTTCTTCGCGTCGCACGGGATCTCGATCGAGCGAGTCATGACCGACAACCACTGGAGCTACAAACGAACCAGCCGCCGTCGCTGCTCGTGCATCGCCGATCTCGGAGCCACGCACAAGTTCATCCGAGCGCACTGCCCCTGGCAGAACGGCAAGGTCGAACGCTTCAACCGAACATTCCAAACCGAGTGGGCCTACCGGCAGGTCTTCGAGTCCAACGACGACCGCTCAGCAGCTCTGCCAGACTTCTTTCACCGCTACAACCACCAACGGCGACACCACGCCCTCGGAGGTCACCCACCGATCAGCCGACTGACACCAACCTGACGGCCAAGTACAGCTAGTTCTCGATTCGACAATCAAGCGCGACCGTTCGTCCAAGGCGCGGCACATGACCCCGAGTCGGGCCGATGATCTGGCGTTCGTCGCATGGACCCAGCGAGCGAGCCGGCTCGGAGTATCTCGCGACGAATGGGCCGCCGTTCTGAGCGCCGATCGTCTTGCGAACAAGCGATTCGAGGCCGAGGCCGGACCGATCCAGGATGCGCCACCGGTCTTGCTGATTCGGCGGCGGGATTCGATGAGCCGGGCCTCGGTTGACTTCTGGACCCGGATATTTCCTGAAGCGGACAGCGTCACCATCGAAGGCGCTGACAGCGGAGTGATGGCGCTCGATGCTGGTTTGGTCGCAGAGCTGGCCGCAGGCTTCATTAGCGGCGAACCGGTGGAAACTTCCCCGCATCGGAGACTTGTGGCGGTGTTGTTCACCGACTTGGTCAACTCCACACCAGCGGCTGCAGCGAGCGGAGATGAGGTGTGGAGATCCACTCTCGACCGCTACGAGGCAACCCTGCAGCGGACGATCCAGCGCCACCACGGCACTGTCGTAAAACACACTGGCGACGGCGCCCTTACGACCTTCCCGTCGGGCACCGAAGCCATCACCGCAGCAGTCGAACTACGCATCACCACGCGGGACCTCGGCCTCGAAGGCCGCACTGGCGTCCACCTCGGCGAAGTCGAACAACGTGACGACGACATAAGTGGCATCGGCGTCAATCTCGCAGCACGCGTCATGGGCGAAGCCGGACCCGGCGAGATCCTGGTCAGCTCATCAGTTGAGCAGACCACCGTCGGCGGACGGTTCCGCTTCGACGATCGTGGCACCCGATCAGTGAAGGGCATCGACCGTCCCTGGCAACTCTTCGCAGTCGAGCCTCGCTGACAGCCGCCCGGCACCCGGCGATTCGCAATTGCGCCAACCTGGTAGCCGCAGGCGTGTGTGTCCCGAAAGCGCCGATCGGGTACGGCTCCTGACCCGTCCCCTGAACCGGCGATCGGTGACACCTTGCAACGCCGGTGGCGCCGCACATCATGGGACGGCCCGCCGAGCGCGCAGGTGCCGCTAGGGGCGGGTAGTGGGTACGCGAAGGCGCCGTTGATATGCAGTACTTCGACAGCGCGCGGTCGGCGATCCTGCAGCGGGTGTCGCACCAGCTTGTTGGATTGGTGGGAATCGAGGGAGGGGGCCTCGGTCAAGCAGCGGAGCGCAGCTGTGAGCAGGATGATTTCTCCGGCCGGGGGCCGAGCGATGTTCGCGTCTATGTCGGGCGAGCGAACGTCCGCCCGACATGGGTCGATCGCGACAACGGATCGGTGAGACGCGACGTCGTGTCCGGATTCGCCGATCCCGGAGCCGCTACTCCGCGACCACAGCAGCTCACGGCAGCACTCGCACGTACGGCGTCGGTCCTCGGGGCGTTCATGCAGCAGCGGCGGGATGCGCCAGTGACATTCAGCACTAGCCAAACGAGCTCGGGCACCGCAGCATTGTCCGTGAGCGAACGGAGGCGCCAGATGCAGTTGAGACGCTTGGTCATCAGCGGTGCCCTTGCGGTCGGTTTGGTGGTGGCGGCTGCCTGCGGCTCCGGGGGGAACGGAGACGTGAGCCCGGCCGAGACCGCCACGGACCCGGACCCAACGGTCCGCGACACGAAGGACGAGCCGGTCGCGGCGGCCGCCGAGCGGATCGAGATCGATCTGATCGAATGCGAGCAGTTCGCTCTTCTCGCGGCGGTCGACAGGGCAGCGGCACAAGCGGTTGTGCCCGACGAGTTCACGAGCCTCAACGTCCTTGCTCACGTCTCCAAGCAATGTGAGGATCTCCGCGTCGACGGCATCTCGTTCGGTGCCGGGCATTTCGACGCCCAGTGGATCAGCGTGAGCCGACCGGCCGACATCGATCTCTCGGACACGAACTTGGGCGCCGACTTCAACTACCCGGTGCTGTTCCAGACCGACAACATGGCCTGGCAGGAGGCTCTTGCGTCGTTCGGTGTTCCCATGGAGTACGCCGAAGCGATGACCTTCGAGACGACCGCTGACTCGATGAACGGCGGTGCGAACGGCAGCACCGCCGTGCCGCCCGCAAACTACGAGTGGAGTGCAACCGGCGCCGTCCGCGAGACGGAGCCGACGGGCACGATCGCCCATGTCCTGCTCCGACACGACGGACGCGCTCTACGTCTACGACATCTTCTGCCCGTTGTTCTCGATCGTCGGGTCGGGGCAAGCCAAGCTCGAGCCGGAGCCGGGCTCGTTCGCCTTCAACGCGTTCGGCCCCGAGATCTCCGGATCGAACTACCCAGCGAGGTTGACCTGCAACACGACGATCGAACGTCGCGTCGACGGCCCGTGACCGTGGAGATGGAGTCGGTTGTGTCGTGAGCTACCCGGCGCTGTGCTGACCCGAGCCCACCCGCAGATCGGCGGCTCAGGCCTGGCCGGCCGCGATCTCCTGCTCGACAATCGCAGCGACGTCGAGTGCTGGGACCTATCCGGGATCCGGCATGATGCGCACGCCGACGGGCCGCATAACGCTCAACCTCTTCGACCACGACAGGCATCCCCGATGTGCCGATTGGGGACAGGATCCTCGGCGCCAGTCGCGCGGCCATGCGGGCACTGTCCGATACGGGGACGACCACCGGACAACCGGCTCACACCCGAACCCGCCCACTGCATCTGACCTGGGGCGTCTCAGATGGCCAGTACGTGAGGATTCTCACTGAGGGAGGGCTATTCGTTGCGCCGTTCGTCGTTGCTGCGGGCGCCCCCGAAGTGCCGATCGGGGACACCCCGAACGTTCGCTGACGCGGCACTAGCTGAGCCAGGCGGGGCGGTTGGACTCGTAGGTGTCGATGGCCTCGGCATGCGTCAGGGTGATACCCACGTCGTCGAGACCGTTGAGGAACCGGTGCTGGGTCTGAGGGTCCATCGGGAAGCTCTCGTCGATACCCGCCGCCGGCACCTCGACCTTGAGCTGCTCCATGTCGACGACGATCTGCGTGTCGGCGTCGGCCTCGATCGCAGCCCAGATCGCTTCGACCGTCGACTCCGCCAGCACGACCGGCACGAGACCGTTCTTCGTGCAGTTGTTCCGGAAGATGTCGGAGAAGCTCGGCGCGATCACCGCGTTGAAGCCGTACTGCTGAATCGCCCACACCGCGTGCTCGCGCGACGAGCCGACCCCGAACGCGGGGCCGGCCACGAGCATCGTCGCCTGCGCGTAGCGCTCGTCGTTGAGCACGAACTCGCGGTCGTCACGCCACGTGGAGAAGAGGCCCTTCTCGAACCCGGTCCGCTCGACCCGCTTGAGCCAGTCGGCGGGAATGATCTGGTCGGTGTCGACATCGGAACGCTTCAGCGGCACCCCGGTGCCGGTGATGACGGTGACGGCCTTCATGACGTCATTCCTTCCAGGTCGGCAGGCGTACAGAACGTGCCCTTGACGGCGGTTGCGGCAGCGACACCGGGGGAGACGAGATGGGTTCGACCTCCACGGCCCTGCCGGCCCTCGAAGTTCCGGTTGCTGGTGCTGGCTGCGCGTTCGCCGGGCGCGAGCTTGTCGGGGTTCATCGCAAGACACATCGAACAGCCCGGTTCGCGCCAGTCGGCGCCGGCGGCGACGAACACCTTGTCGAGGCCCTCGGCGATCGCCTGGGCCTTGACGGCGTGGCTGCCCGGCACGACCATCACGCGTGGCACGGTGACGGTACGACCCTCCATCACGGCGGCCGCCGCACGGAGGTCCTCGATGCGGCTGTTGGTGCACGAGCCGATGAACACGGTGTCGACGGCGACGTCGCGCAGTGGTGTCCCGGCTTCGAGACCCATGTACTCGAGCGCTCGGGCAACCGTTTCCTTGGTGGTCGGGTTGTCGTAGTCGTCGGGCGAGGGCACTGCCGCGTCGATCGGCGCCACCTGCCCGGGGTTCGTGCCCCACGTGACGTGCGGGCGGATGGCTGCGGCGTCGAGCACGACTTGCTCGTCCCAGACCGCATCGTCGTCGGAGTGCAGGGTCGACCAATCGGCCACGGCGGCGTCCCATGCTGCACCACTCGGGGCGTGCGCCCGGCCGTGCAGGTAGTCGAACGTCGTCTCGTCCGGCGCGATCATGCCCGCCTTCGCGCCGGCCTCGATCGACATGTTGCACACCGTCATCCGGCCTTCCATCGAGAGCGCACGGATGGCCGAACCCCGGTACTCGATCACGTGGCCGATGCCCCCGCCGGTTCCGATCTCACCCAGGATCGCGAGGATCACGTCCTTGGCGGTCACGCCGGGCTGTAGGTCTCCCTCGACGGTGACCGACATCCACTTGGGCCGCTGTTGGGGCAGTGTCTGGGTCGCCAACACGTGCTCGACTTCGCTCGTGCCGATGCCGAACGCGAGCGCACCGAACGCACCGTGGGTGGCTGTGTGCGAATCGCCGCACACGATGGTCATGCCCGGCAGTGTTCGGCCCTGCTCGGGGCCGATCACATGGACGATGCCCTGGTTGGGGTCTCCCATCGGGAAGTTGGTGATGCCGAACTCGGCGGTGTTCGCTCGAAGCGTGTCGATCTGTTTGGCCGAGACCGGGTCGGCGATCGGCTGATCGATGTCCTCGGTGGGGACGTTGTGGTCCTCGGTGGCGATCGTCAACTCCGGTCGACGCACGGTGCGTCCGCTGAGGCGCAGACCGTCGAACGCCTGCGGGCTGGTCACTTCGTGCACCAGGTGCAGGTCGATGTACAGCAGGTCCGGTTCGTCAGGTGCAGCGTGCACCAGGTGCCGTTCCCACACCTTCTCCGGCAGTGTCTTGCCCATGTCGACGCTCCTTGTCGTGATGTGACGTCCGGTGTCGTTCGCCGAACCCACAATCCCAGATAGTGGGATATAGTTCTTGCAATATGGACAGCGTATCCGGCGTCGGCGTGCTCGACAAGGCGATGGTCGTACTTCGTGCAGTGGCCGAGAGGCCCAGCACGCTCGGTGAGTTGCAGGCGGCCACCGGGCTGCCGCGGGCGACGGCGCACAGGTTGGCGGGAGCGCTCGAGGAGCACGGCATGCTGCGCCGAAACGTCGACGGCCGCTACGAACTCGGCCTCGGGCTGGTGCCGCTCGGCCATGCCGCCGCCGAGCGGTTTCCGCTCGGTGACCTCGCCCGACCGGCGCTCGAGGGACTTCGCGCAGCCAGCGGCGAGAGTGTGCAGCTGTTCGTGCGTGAGGGGTCGCAACGCCGTTGCGCGGTGTCGCTCGAGTCGCCCCACGGGCTTCGCTGGATCGTGCCACAGGGGTCACTCCTGCCGCTCGGCGTGGGCTCGGCAGGACGTGTCCTCACCGGTGAGACGTCAAGGGTGGGATGGATCCAGAGCGTCGGCGAGCGCGAGCCGGGCGTCGCATCAGTGAGTGCACCGGTGCCGGCACCCGATGGTTCGATCGTCGCGGCGGTCTCGGTGAGCGGACCGATCGAGCGACTCACCCGTCAACCCGGCAGACGCTTCGGCGATGCTGTCGTCGCAGCCGCCGGCGAGATCTCGACCGCACTGTGACGAGTCGTTCAGCGCCGGGCGATCGGATGAACGCAACGGTCGGCCGTCACGGAAGGGCGAACGTGGCTCGCGACTGCTCGGTGAGCCCATCTCCGGGGGCGCCCCACGACCACACGTACGCCAGCGTGCCCCCATCGAGCGAGATCTCGATCTGCAGTTCGAACCCGTCGGTCCCGCGCCCGTTGTTGAACGTCGACTCCCCTGTCTGGACGAGCTGGTCGATCCCGTTCAACTCGGCGCAGAGGACGAACAACGTCGGCTGGCCGGACCAACTCTCGAATGCCAGCACCGTGTGCTCGGAATGCAGCTCGCTGCCATCGGGTGCTGTTGCGACGTAGTCGATCGACGCGCCCATCTTGTCGAGAATCGGTGCAACCTCGAGCGTTGCGGAGAACGGGCCGCTCTCGGGTCCGTCGCCGGTGCCCTCGTGGCGGCCCGCGGCCGACAACACGCGATCGATGATCGTGTCCATCGCTCCACCGTACGCCGACGCAGCGGCCGAGTGCGGGCGCGAATGCGGTGGCCGTGGACGACTGCGGCAGACAGCGTCTCAGGCGCCGAACATCGGGCGTTCGTAGACCATCGCCGCGAACTCGTTGCCTTCGGTGTCGAGGAATCCGATGTGCGTGCCGACCGTCGGAATCGTCATCTCCGGGTGCTGCACGGAGCCGCCGTTCGCCGTCACCCGGGCGCTGATCGCAGCGAGGTCGTCGACCGCCACAGTGCAGCTGAAGCCGCGTACGCCGGTCCCACGGAGCGGCTCGCTGCGTTCGTGCAGCGCTCCGTGGATGCCGGGACGATCGTCGCTGCCGGTGTCGATGTTGTAGAAGCCGGGCGGACCCCACGCTTCGAATCGCCAACCGAACACGCCTTCGTAGAAGCGCCGGGCCCGCTCGACGTCGTCGGCATGAATCGCGAAGTGGACCACGTTGTTCGTCATGTCGGAACCGTATGTCATGCTGCGCTCGGCCATCGCCGGACGGGCACGTGCTACAACGGACGGGTGCCCGCCATTCGATCCGCACGGCCCACCGAACGCGATGCGATGGCCACCACACTCGCGGACGCGTTCGACGCTGACCCGCTGTTTCGCTGGGCCACCGGCGCCGTCTCGGGCGAGTCGATCCAACCGAAGCTGCGAGCGTTGTTCGGAGCCACCCTGAAACAGGAGCTGCGGCGAGACGACCATCTGGTGTTCACGAGCGACGACCATCTCGGTGTCGCGGTCTGGATGCATCCGAATCAGTGGAAGATGTCGGCGCTGACCACCATGAGGGTGCTCCCGGCGATCTTCCGCTCCCTCGGCACGAGGACCCCGAGGTTGCTGGGCGCGTTCAGCGCCATCGAGAAGGTGCACCCCGAGCCGGAGCACTACTTCCTGGAGGCGCTCGGCATGGCCCGCCAGATGCAGGGCAAGGGATTCGGCTCGGCGCTGATACTCCCGATGCTCGATCGGTGCGACGCCGAGGGCATGCCGGCCTACCTCGAGAGCTCCAACCCGCAGAACATCCCGTTCTACGCACGACACGGGTTCCAGCCGACCGGTGAGATCGCGGTCGGCACGGGAGCTCCCACGGTCACTGCGATGTGGCGCGACCCGCGCTGACGGCGCTCAGGCGGCAGCCTTGGCCTCTCGCCACAGCCACCACAGCAGCGGCGCTTGCATCGGCAGGCGGATCCAGTTCTCCGGACCGGTGGCGTTGCCGACCCGTCGCTCCATACGGCCATCGGCCGGCCCGACCTCGACCTTGTTGAGCGCCATGTCGACGTTCGCCGGGAAGACGATCGCGGTGAGGGCCACCAGGCCCAACGCCGATAGCCGCCGGGTTCTCGGCGAGAGCATGCCGAGTCCGAGTGCGATCTCGGCGGCACCGCTCACCTGATTGGCGACCTTGGGATTCGGAAACCAATCGGGCACGATCGCCTCGAAGAAGTCGGGCCTGGCGAAGTGCATCACCCCGGCCCCGGTGAAGAGTGCTCCGGCAACGTACGGCGACCATTTCGTCATCCGGCCAGTCAAGCGTCCGGACAACCGCTCGCTGGAGCCGGGGCACACTCACGTACGCTGTGCGCCGTGACCGATACGGCCGTCAACGTCGAGGTGTTGCCGAGCGACTGGCAGGAGCAGGTGCTGTCGCTCGCCAAGGAACGCGACGCAGTCATCCTCGCCCACAACTACCAGGTGCCCGAGATCCAGGACATCGCTCATCACGTCGGTGACTCGCTGGGTCTGTCGCGGGTGGCGGCCGAGGTCGAGGCGTCCACCATCGTCTTCTGTGGAGTCCACTTCATGGCCGAGTCGGCGAAGATCCTCGCCTACGACAAGACGGTGCTGATCCCCGACGAAGCCGCCGGCTGCAGCCTGGCCGAAACGATCAACGGCGAGCAGCTGCGAGCGTGGAAGGCCGAGCATCCCGGTGCCGTCGTCGTCAGCTACGTCAACACCACCGCCGAGGTGAAAGCGGAGACCGACATCTGTTGCACGTCGTCGAACGCAGTCGAGGTCGTCGAGTCGATCCCGCGCGACACCGAGATCCTGTTCGGCCCCGACCAGTTCCTCGGCGCTCACGTGCAGCGGATGACCGGCCGCGACAACATGCACATCTGGTTGGGTGAGTGTCACGTGCATGCCGGCATCAACGGCGCCGACCTGAAGGCCACGGTGGCGGCGGAGCCGGAAGCCGAGCTGTTCGTGCACCCCGAGTGCGGTTGCGCCACGAGCGCCATGTACCTCGTCGCGTCCGGGGTCGTGCCCGAGACGAGCGCGAAGATCCTGTCGACCGGTGGCATGGTCGATGCCGCTCGTGAGACCACCGCGGCGAAGGTGCTGGTCGCCACCGAAACCGGGATGATCCACCAGCTCAACAAGGTCAACCCGACGACCGAATTCGTGCCGGTCAACCGAGCAGCGGTGTGCAAGTACATGAAAATGATCACGCCGGCGAAGCTCCTGCGTTCGCTGCGCGACGGCACCGACGAGGTGTTCGTCGACGCCGACATCGCCGACCGCGCCCGCCGCTCGGTCGAGCGCATGATCGCCATCGGCACCCCCTCGTCCACGGGCGAGTGACCATCGTGGCTGCCCCGGTTCCCAGCGCCAAGGTCTCGCTGACGCATCGCGGTTCCCGGTGCCCAGGGCACGGGGAACCGCGATGAGTCTGCCGAGGCGGTTGGCGGCACCGGCGGCGACCTGGGAACGTGATGTCGACGTCGTCGTGCTGGGATCCGGCGCGGCCGGGTTGTCGGCAGCGCTGGCAGCTCGCCCCGTGCGCAGTGTGCTGGTGGTGACCAAGGACGTGCTCTCGGCGGGGTCGACCCAGTGGGCGCAGGGCGGATTGGCCGGCGTCCTCCACCCGACCGACTCGATCGAGGACCATGTCCGAGACACGCTCGAGGCGGGCGCCGGGTTGTGCGACGAGGCGGTCGTGCGCGAACTCGTCGAGGAGGCGCCGAAGTCGATTCGCTATCTGATGCGGCTCGGAGCAGCGTTCGATCCCGAGCAGGGCGGCACCGACATCGCCCTCACCCGTGAGGGCGGGCACAGCCACAACCGCATCGTCCACTCCGGCGGCGACCGGTCCGGTGCCGAGGTCCAGCGCACACTCGACGAGAACGCACTCGGTGCCGGCGTCGAGGTGATGGGTCACGCCTTCGCGCTCGACCTCGTGATGGGATCCGCACGGAGCGGTGAGCAACAGGTGGCGGGTGTGCGGATCGGCAAGACGGACGAGAACGGGATCCTGGTCTCGGTCGGCATCGTCACTGCTCGGGCCGTCGTCATCGCATCCGGCGGATACGGCCAGGTGTTCGCGTCGACGTCGAACCCTCCGGCGGTCACCGGTGATGGCGTTGCCATGGCGTTGCGAGCAGGGCTCCCGGTCACCGATGTCGAATTCGTCCAGTTCCATCCGACCGTCATGTGGCGCGGGCCCGATGCGCGTGGGCAACAGGCGCTCGTGTCCGAGGCGGTTCGTGGTGAAGGGGCCATCCTCTTCGACGGTGCCGGTCAGCGGGTGATGGCCGGCGCACACCCATTGGAGGACCTGGCCCCACGCGACGTCGTGGCCGCCGCGATCAGCCGCCGCATGGCCGAAGCGCCCGGCGGTGTCGACGACCACGTCTACCTCGACGCCACACACCTCGGCGAGCGCTTCTACGAGCGGTTCCCGTCGATCACCGACGCCTGTCGCGAGGTCGGGCTCGACCCGGCCGTCGACCGGATCCCGGTGGCGCCCGCAGCGCACTACGCCTGTGGTGGTATCCGCGCCGGCCTCGATGGCCGCACCGCGGTGTGCGGGCTCTTCGCCGTCGGCGAGGTCTCGGCAACCGGTGTACACGGGGCGAATCGGTTGGCGTCGAACAGCCTGACCGAGTCGATCGTGTCGGGAACGTGGGTCGGGCGCGACCTGGCCTGGGAGGTACCCGACCGCGTGCCCATGGACGTCGACGTCGACGATCCGCTCGACCACCCACTGCTCGACCCTGCACGCCTACGCGAGGTGCGAGCAGTGATGTCGCGACATGTCGGGGTCGTACGGGACGCGCTCTCGTTGTCGTCTGCGGCCGGGGCACTCGGTGCGATCGGCCGCGGCCTCGAGACGGCGACGCGTTCGGACGAGTGGGCCGCCGGTGACGACGGGGTCACAACTGTGCCTGTCGAAGCCTCACGTCGCAGCTGGGAAGCGACGAACATGCTCACCGTCGCCACCGCGATGGTGGCAGCAGCGAGCGCCCGCGCCGAGAGTCGTGGCTGTCACCGCCGATCCGATCACCCCACATCCAGACCCGAGTGGCTCCGTCACCTCGACGTCAGCCTCGATGCCATCGGGACGATCTCCGTGGAGGAGCGTTGATGACCCCCTTGACTTGCGACGAATGCGGTTTCGACGGCGCTCGATGGAGCGACAGCGACCTGGAACGAACACTGGCACACACCTCCGACCTCGTCGGCTACGTGCTCGAAGGCGCCGACGCCGACGTCGTCACCCGGGCGCTGGCCGAACCGATCGCCATCGGAGATGACCCCGTCGCGTCGACGCATTCGGTGATGCACCGTCTCCACGATCTCGCTGCAGCTCGCCGCAGCGCTCATCGCCACGAGGTGATGGCCGGGCGCATCGATTCGCTGCAGGCGTCCGGAGGTGGCGTTCCCAAGTCGCCGATCCCACAGGCCGAGATCGGTCCGGCCGGGATCAGCATCGATGTGCAGGGAAACCGCAACCATCACGGTCGACCCTGGCAGGCAATCTGCCTGTACAGCACCGAGCGTCTCGTCGAACTCCGATCGGAAGGCCACCCGATCGGAGCAGGGACCACCGGCGAGAACCTCACGATCTCGGGTGTCGACTGGTCGAAGATGCGTGGGGGCCTCACCATCACGATCGGTGAAGTCGTCCTGGTGACGAGCAGTCCTGCGGCACCGTGTCAGAAGATCGGCGATTCGTTCGTCGACCGCAACTGGAACCGTATCGATCACGTCGACCACCCGGGCTGGGCTCGCTGGTACGCCTCGGTCATCTGCGGCGGCATCGTCCACCCGGGCGACGAGCTCACCGTCACGATGTGACGATTGGTGTCAGACACCAGTCGGTACACGTACGCTCGGCGCCATGTTCGTGTTCCATCCGTTGTCGGAACCGACTCGACGCTCGTTGATCGCCGGCGGCCTCGATCCCGACGCGATCGCCGGCATCGTCCGTCGTGCAGTCGCCGAGGACCTCATGGGCGGAATCGACGTGACGTCGACGGCCACGATTCCTTCGGACCACCGGAGCACTGCGACGTTCGGGGCGCGCCAGGACGGTGTGATCGCAGGTCTCCCGGTGGTGGCAGCGGTCGTCGAGACCGTCTGCGGCGACGCAGCCAGCGAGTTCACGTCGAACGTGCACGACGGTGCTCGCGTCGTCGCGGGCACGAAGATCGCCGAGGTCACGGCCCCGACGCGGCTGTTGCTCACCGCTGAACGCACGGCGCTCAACCTGCTGGGTCACCTGTCGGGCGTCGCTACGGCGACTCGGCGGTGGGCTGATGCGCTCGACGGCACGTCGGCGGTGGTGCGTGACACCCGCAAGACCACCCCGGGGCTCCGGGCCCTGGAGAAGTACGCGGTGCGTTGCGGAGGCGGCACCAACCACCGGATGGGGCTGTCCGACATGGCGTTGGTGAAGGACAACCACGTCGCCGCCGCCGGCGGTGTGACCGAGGCCTTCCGACGCGTCCGCGAACTCGCCGCAGGCATCGCTGTGGAGATCGAGGTCGACACCCTCGACGGACTGCGCGAAGCGATCGCCGCCGGCGCAGACGAGGTGCTGATCGACAACTTCACCCCCGACGAGATGCGTCGAGCCACCGAAGTGCGCGACGAAACGAATCCGGCGGTGAGGCTCGAGGCCAGTGGGGGACTCACGCTCGAGTCGGCACGAATCGTTGCCGAGACCGGCGTCGACTACATCGCAGTCGGTGAACTCACACACTCCGCACGCGTGCTCGACATCGGTCTCGACCTGTCGACCGTCTGACCGATCCGACGTCGCGTCTTGCGTGGGAGGCAGCGCGACGTACACAGCGCGGTAGCGGCGACTAGGTTGCGCGGCGGGCGGAGTCAGGAGCTCCACATGCCAACCGTCAGCCCAGCGTTTCGCAGAACGCCCACCAACGAACCCGTTCGTTCTCGACACCGTGCGAGGAGCCGACCGTGCATCGCCGTGCGAACGATGTTCGGAGGTGCGCTCGGCGTGGCCTCGCTGGTCGTCGCCGTCTCGCCGGCGATCGCAGCACCGGTCGGGCAGTCGACATCGACGTGCGACGACCAGGGCCGCGCCAGCCACCTCGTGGCAGCCGGCGACACCTGGTTCGGCATCGCCGAGGCCTCGCAGGTGAGCCCCCGAGCGCTACTCGCAGCCAACGATGCGACCGACGACCACATGTTGCATCCCGGCGATGTGGTCTGCCTTCCAGCCGGAGCGAAGCGTACGTCGTCGTGCTCGCCCTCGAACGCGCCGACGTACGCCGTGGAATCCGGCGACACCTGGTGGGCGATCGCCGATCGTGCGGGCATCTCGATGTCGATGCTGTTGTCGACGAACAATGCGTCGGAGGATCGGGTGATCCACCCGGGCGACGACGTGTGCCTCCCACCCGGATCCACCGTGGCGTCGAGCGGCACGTCAGCGTCGGATTCGACGCCTGTTACGACCACTGGGTCCGGATCGGTAGCGGGAATCGAAGCGCTCCCGATGCGCGGGCCGTGCTGGTTCAGCGACGACTGGGGCGACCCCCGAGGTGCGGGGCGTCGACACGAAGGCACCGATCTCTTCGCCCGGCCGGGAAGCCTTGTCTACGCCGTCGTCGGCGGCACGCTCAGCCGGCGTGCCTGGGACCAACCGGGCCAGCGTTCCGGCAACGCGTGGTGGCTGACCGCAGCCGATGGAAGCGGGACGTACTACTTCTATGCCCACCTCGCCGACTTTGCTCCGAATCTGTCGGTTGGCTCGCGGGTGCGGGCGGGTCAGATCATCGGGTTCATGGGCAACACGGGCAATTCCGCGTACCCCCACTTGCACTTCGAGATCCACCCGAACGGCGGCGGCGCAGTCAACGCGTATCCGCTGCTGCGAGCATCGGGAGGCTGCAAGACCGGCGATCAGTATCGACAACCGGGCGGCTGGGTCCCCGAGTGATGGGCCCGCCCAACTCGTGGGCGCGTTCCGTCAGCTGTCGGGCTGGCCGTACACGGTGACGAGGTCGACGACGATCACGATGTCGGTCCCGGCCGGCAGCCCGTTGGTCGGGTCGCCCTCGGGTCCGAACCCGAATTCCGGGTATTCGGGCGGGAAGATGATCGCCCGACGCTCGCCGACGCTCATCCCCTCCATTCCTTCGTACAGCGGCGGGAAGAGATCCTCGGTGTACGGCAGCGGTTGCGGCTGGTCGCTCCAACTGCTCTGCAGGGCAACGCCGTTGTCTCCTCGGAAGAGCACGAAACGAATCACTGCGAACTGCCCGGGTTCGAGGACGTCTCCGTCGCCTTCGCGGAGGACGACCGTCGTCACGCCGGTCGCACCTTCCGACGGTTCGATGCCCGGCTCGGCCGGTTCGTCGGCCGGGTCGGCCGGAGGGATCACTGCCCGCACGTCGATCACGAATGTCAACGCCTCGTTCTCGCCGATGAGGTCACCCGAACCCTGCTCGCCATAGGCGAGGTCGGGCGGGATGTCGAGTTGGATCCTCGCACCGGTCTGTGCGCCGAGGAGGCCCTCGTCCCAGCCGGCAATCACGCCGCCTTGTCCGAGTACGAGGGTGAAGGGCGAGACCGGTGCTCCCGCTTGGCGCGGGTCGTAGCTGTTGTCGAACTCGACTCCGTCACTCGACCGGACGCCGACATAGTCGACGATGACCACGTCGCCGACTTCGGCCGCCGGGCCAGAGCCTTCCTCGAGCACGGTCACCACGAGTTCGGTGGGGGTCTCCTCGGGGATCTCGACCTCGGGCTTGTCGGGATTGCTCGTCGGTGTGGCCGGCGAGCTGTCGTCGGGGGTCTCGGGGTCGGTGGATGTCGTGTCGTCGGTCGAATCCGCCGTGGTCTCGGTGGTGTCGTTGCTGGCAGTGTCGTCGTCGCTCGCGCACGCAGCGAACAACAGGGTGGCGGTCACGAGCAGGGGGAGGGTCCGGCGCATTGCGACGACGCTAACTGCGAAGCCCGACCACCCCACGTCACCCAGCGAGGCTCTCACCCAACTCTGACGTCGGGATCAGGAGCGGCCTGCTCGCCAGTCCGCCTCGGCGCTCCCGAGTTCCGTGGAGGGCGGTCCGTCGACGAACGGCCACAACTCGGATGCGATACGACGGTAGTTGCCGGTCGCGCCCAGCTCGCCGAGCAGGGCGTACAGACCCAGGTTGATCCGCTGGATGAAGACGAACGCACGAGGCACCGTTGCGTACTGGCTGATGGGGCTCGTTCGGTCGAATGTGTGGCGCACGATCGAGTTCGCGTACTCGCGGGTCCACGTCATCTCGGCGTCGGTGCGCACCGTGTCGTAGAAGTGCGAGAAGTAGTCGCCGACCGTCTCGGTCGACACCGGTGCATCCGGCCGGAGCATGCCGGCGCCTTCCACGATCCGGCGGAACTCGGCGTGGTCGTGGTCGACGGCGGCCGCCTTGACCATCGATCCGAACGTGAGCATCTCGTCGGTGGTGAAGTGTTTGACCAACCCGAAGTCGAGGAAGGTGACCGTGCCGTCGTCGTGGAACAGGTAGTTGCCCGGATGCGGGTCGCCGTTGAACGCGCCCATCCGGTACAGGCTGCGGAACACGAACCGGAAGATCACCTCGCCGGCGCGGTCGCGATCGGCCTGCGGGCGCTGCATCAGTTCGCTCCACCCGAACCCCTCTGCGAGTTCGGTGGTGAGCACGTGCATCGTCGACAGCTGTGGAACGACCTCTGGGATCCGGATGAAGGGATGGTCCCGGTAGTAGTCGGCGAACGCTCGCTGGTTTCGGGCTTCGAGTTCGTAGTCGACCTCCTCCGCGATCCGCAGCTTGATCTCGTCGACCATCTCGGCCGGGTCGAGCCCTCCGAAGCCCTGCCGCAGTACTGCTCCCAGCAGATCCGCGTTCTTCAGGTCGGCCACGATCGCGTCGCCGACACCGGGGTACTGCACCTTCACGGCCACCGCACGTTCGAGCCCGGTGTCCGGGTCTCGCCACAGGGCCCGGTGCACCTGGCCGATCGAGGCAGCTGCGATCGGGTTCGGATCGAACTCGACGAAGACCTCGTCGACCGGACGCCCGAGTTCACGTTCGATGGTCTGCAGTGCGAGCTCGACCGACATCGGCGGGGCGTCCGATTGCAACTGCGACAGGGCGAGTCGCAACGGTTCGGGCAACCCGTCGTCGAGGTAGCTGGCCATCTGGCCGAGCTTCATCAGCGCACCCTTCATCTGCCCGAGCTCGTCGGCGACCTGTTCTGCAGAACGCAGTTCGCGATGCCGATCGAGTTCCTCGCGGCGCTCGGCCGACGCGAACGTCTTGCGCGCCGCTGTGGTCGCGTAGGTGGTACCGACCCGTGCCCCCATACGGGCGAGCTGGCCATTGCGTCGCAGCCTCGAGCGGTGAACATGGCGCGAGGAGGCGACGACCCGGCCGCGTCGTCGTGCGACGGCGACGGTGGCGACACCGGCTGCCACAGCTGCCGCTCCGACGGTGATCGTTCGCCGGTTCACGTGCGTCTGACCACCGAGTCGATCGCACGGACCAGAGTTGGGGCGAACCGATCCGCGTTGGCGACGACGGCATCGTGCATCCCGTCGACCCGGAACGCCTCGGCGCCGGGAATCTGTTCGAACAGCTTCACCTGGCGCCGCAACGGCACCACCTGGTCGCGCATCGTCAACACCGACGACGTCGGGACGTCGACTTCGCCGATCCAGTCGCTCGAGGAGAACCTGCCGATTGCCTTGCCGGCCTCGAGCACCGCCCGCCAGTCGTGGTCGGCGGTCTCGCGCATCGCCCAGGGCCCCCACCGCTCGGTGCGGCGCTGGAGGTACAGCTGCTCGACGACCCACGTCTTGGCCTGCTCGGGGGCGACTCGCTCCATGGCGGCGAGCCCGGTGAAACCGACCCAGCCGAGACGCTTCTCGCGGCGCCCCGCGAAGTAGGGGGCGGTCGCACACAGCACGAGGCCCATCACGTGCTCGGGGTGGCGTCGCCACACCAACTGAGCGATCGGGCCGCCCATCGAATAGCCGATCGGAATGAAGCGCTCGACGCCCAGCGCCGCCGCAACGTCGACCGCGTCGTCGGCGCAATCCTCGAGACGGAACGGCTTCTTCGAGCGCAAACCGGTGCCGTGCCCGCGATGGTCGAACGCGATCACGCGGTACCGCTCGCCGAGTGCGCCGTAACAGCGGAACCAGTTGAGATCGGCGGTGGCAGTCCATCCGTGCAGGAGAACGATCGCAGGCGCATCGGGTGCGGCGCCGAAGTCGCGGACCATCACGGTGCCGCGATCAGGGAGTTCGACGAAGCGCGCCGGCGGGAGGACGGGGGCGACGATGTCGAGTTCGTGATGGCCGGTGTCGGCGGGCGAGGCGACCTCAGAGCTGTTCGACACCGAGCACCGTCACGGTGAGCGCGCCATTCGGCGCCTCGTAGGTGATGGTCGAGCCCGCCTCGGCGCCGTCGAGTGCCTGGCCGAGCGGCGACGAAGCGCTGATCACGTCAGCGCCATCGACCTGTTCCTCCATGTTGCCGATCAGGTAACGCTCGGCGTCGTCTTCGTCGTCACCTTCGTACACGACGGTGTACACCATCGAGCCGTCGACGATCTCGGCGTTCTCGAGCAGGTGCTCCAACTGGCGGATCCGACCCTCCATGTGACCCTGTTCGTCCTTGGCGGCGTGGTAGCCCGCGTTCTCCTTGAGGTCTCCCTCTTCTCGGGCGCGTTCGATCTTGTTGGCGACGTCGATACGACCCCGCGTCGTCAGATCCTCGAATTCGGCCTTGAGGCGCTCGTACGCCGATGCCGACAACTGCACTACTGCCATGGTGATCGAAGGATACCGGCGTGCACGGACCCATGTCCGGTTACGGCGGTGCCGTGCGCTGCGCGGCAGCGGGCGCCGTCGCAGTGGGTGCACGGGCCGGCGCACACCTAGGCTCGCTGGCCATATGACGCACAACATCGCAGTGATCGGCGGCGACGGGATCGGCCCGGACGTGACCGCCGAGGCCATCAAGGTGATTCGAGCCGCTGGGGTCGACATCTCCACCACCGAGTTCGACCTCGGCGGCCAACGGTTCCTGCGAGATGGCGAGATCCTCTCCGACGCGACCCTCGACGAACTCCGTGCGTTCGACTGCATCCTGCTCGGTGCGGTGGGCACCCCCGATGTGCCGCCCGGTGTCATCGAGCGTGGCCTGCTGCTCAAGATGCGCTTCGATCTCGACCTGTACATCAACCAGCGCCCGTTCCTCGGAACGGCCCCTGGGGGCGACACACCACACGACTTCGTCGTGATCCGTGAGAACACCGAGGGTCCGTACGTCGGCGAAGGGGGCGCGTTGCGGGTCGGCACACCCAACGAGGTCGCCACGCAGGGCTCGGTGAACACACGCCTGGGCGTCGAGCGGTGCATCCGGTACGCGTTCGAGTTGGCTGCGAGCCGGCCTCGCAAGCACCTCACGCTCGTGCACAAGACGAACGTGCTGACCTTTGCCGGTGGGCTGTGGGAGCGCACCTTCAACGAGGTCGCCGCCGAGTACCCCGACATCACGACTGCCTACAACCACGTCGACGCCGCCTGCATCTTCTTCGTACAGGACCCGCATCGCTACGACGTGATCGTCACCGACAACCTGTTCGGCGACATTCTCACCGACCTCGGCGGCGCAGTGTCCGGCGGCATCGGTCTGGCCTCGTCGGCGAACCTCAATCCGGCTCGGACCGGCCCGTCGATGTTCGAGCCGGTCCATGGGTCGGCGCCCGACATCGCCGGACAGAACAAGGCCAACCCCACCGCAGCCATTCTGAGTGCCGCGCTGATGCTCGACTTCCTCGGCGAGGAGGTCGCCGCCGACAGGATTCGCGCCGCCTGCGCTGATCCTGTCACCGGCAGCACCACCGACGTCGGTGACACCATCGCTGCCCGCGTGGGAAACTGACGAACATGCCCATCACCTCGACCCCGAAGATCTGGATGAACGGCGAGCTCGTCGACTGGGACAAGGCCCAGGTGCACGTGCTCACCCACACACTCCACTACGGCACCGGTGTGTTCGAGGGGATCCGTGCCTACGAGACCGCCGATGGCCCGGCGGTGTTCCGTCTCACCGAGCACATCGAGCGGTTGTTCAGCTCGGCGCAGATCATGGGGATGGAGATCCCGTACACGGTCGACGAGCTGGTCGCGGCGACGAAGGAGACGGTGGCCTCCACCGGGCTCGACTCGTGTTACATCCGCCCAATCGCCTACTTCGGCTACGGCGAGATGGGGCTCAACACGCTCCCGTGCACGGTCGACGTGTCGATCGCCTGCTGGCCGTGGGGTGCGTACCTCGGCGACGACGCGGTCGAGAAGGGTGTGCGGATGAAGATCTCGTCGTGGACGCGTCACGATCACAACACGATGCCGCCCGCGTCGAAGACCACCGGCAACTATGTCAACTCGTCGCTCGCCAAGGTCGAGGCGCTCAAGGCCGGCTACGACGAGGCGATCATGCTCGCGCCGAACGGCTTGGTCGCCGAGTGCACCGGTGAGAACATCTTCGTCGCCCGCCACGGCAAGCTGCTCACCCCACCGCTGTCGGCCGGCGCGCTCGAGGGCATCACGCAGAACTCGGTGGCAACGATCGCAGCCGACCTCGGTTACGACGTCGTCGTCGACAACCTCGCCCGCAGTGATCTGTACATCGCCGAGGAGGCGTTCGTGTGTGGCACCGCCGCCGAGGTGAGCTCGATCAACTCGGTCGACGATCGGGAGATTCCCTGCCCAGGTCCCATGACGTCGGCGATCGCTCACGTGTACCACGAGGCCATCCGAGGCAAGGATCCTCGCTACGCCCACTGGTGCGAACACGTCGGCTGAGGCTGCTGCCCCAGGGATCCCGACTCCCGTTCGATCCAGCCGTCAGCACAACGGTGTGTCCGCCGGCGCAGCGTGCTCGCAACGCCCCGTTCGCGACGTGTGCGTGTGATGGCGGCGCCCGAATCGGCATCATCTCGCCCGTGCTGAGCCGAAGTCGCACAATGCTCGGTTCGGCGAGTGATGTACGGTCCCGCTGATGAGGGCACGCATCGGGATGTGTTTCGACCGGTCGTTGCCGGCGCCGTTCGTCGTCGAGATCGCCGAATCGCTGGAAGCGGCCGAGGTCGATCAGCTGTGGGTGATCGAGGACTGCTTCTACACCTCCGGGATCAGCCTTGCAGCCACCGCACTGGCCCGAACCGACCGATTGACCGTCGGCATCGGGATCCTGCCTGCCGTCGCACGAAACCCAGCCATCACGGCGATGGAGTTGGCGACACTCGCGAACCTCGCACCCGGACGGCTGCTCGCCGGAATCGGACACGGGGTGCAGGACTGGATGGATCAGATGGGCGCGCGCACGTCGTCACCGCTCACGACTCTCGATGAGGTGATCACGGTGGTGCGGCGACTGCTGCACGGCGAAACGGTCACGTTCGAGGGGCGTGAGGTGACGATGCGCGAGGTGACGCTCGACGCGGCCCCCGAGGTCAGGCCGCCGGTGCTCGCCGGGGTCAGTGGGCCGAAGTCGTTGGCGCTCGCGGGACGTGTCGCCGATGGCGTCGTGCTCGCGGAGGGCGCCGGCCCGACGTTCGTGCGCCAGGCGACCGCATCCGCCGGTGCACCCGATCCGTTCCGGGTCTCGGTGTTCACCGCCCTCGGGGTGGCCGACGATGCAGCGACCGCGCATCGCATCATGGCGCCGTTCGTCGGGGGGCTGCTCGAGGGTGGCGGTGCGGCAGTGCTCGCACACCCGCACATCGACGAGATCCGGGAGCGCTTCGTCGAGCGCGGCGTCGACGGGATCGCCGACATGCCGAGCGACTGGTGGATCGAACTCGGCGCGATCGGCGACTTCGACGACGCCGTCCGTCACGCCGAGGCGCTCGTCGATGCCGGCGCCGACGATGTCACCTTCTTTCCCGGCCCGACCGTCGAGTTGGCCCGGGAGGACCTCGCCGTCGTCACCCGCCTCGCCGCAGCGTTGCGCTGACGAACCGCGCAGCTCAGGCAGGGCCGTACGGGTCGTACGGGTCCTGCGGCAGGCGTTCGAGTGCGATGTCGGTTCCGATGTCGTGTTCTCGGGCGAGTTCGACGGCGAGCCGGAGGGCCACGTCGTCCTCGACCGCCCACCCGGTCGAGTCGAACACGGTCAGTTCGTTGCGGTGGCCGACGAACTCGTCACGACGCTGCATCACCTCGCTCAACGACGGCCCGATCCGATCGGAGGACACCTGTTGGCACTCGCCCTCGATCCGGCACTGTTCGAGCGTGTCCGGCACGACGAACGCACGATTGCTGAACGGGGCAGGCAGTTCGACCTTGCCGGGGAAGTCGGCCCCGACCGCGTTGACGTGCAACCAGGGGCGGTGCTCGCCGTCGCTGATGACGGGTCCGGCACCGATGTCGACCGAGGTGCACGTACACAGCACGTCGACGTCGCTCACGATTGTCGCTGCCCGGTCGGGTCCGGCGACCTCGACGTCGATGCCGAGAAAGGCGACGCGCTCCGCGAACGTCGCAGCGACGTCCGGGTCGCCGTCGAAGCCGATCACACGATCGATGTGGCGGACGCGGCTGATCGTGTGCAGTTGTGTCACGGCCTGGGCGCCGAGACCCGCCAGGCCGACGTCGATCGGACCGGACTTGGCCAGCAACTCGGTGGCGAGGCCGGAGGCGGCGCCGGTACGGATGGCCGTCAGCAGGGTGGCATCGGCGATCGCGACGAGATGGCCGGTGACCGTGTCCCACATCGACGACGTTGCGATGACCGACGGCAATGCCCGTTGCACAGGATTCGCCGGGTGATAGCCGACCATCTTGACCACGACGGGGCCACCCGTCTCGTGGGTCGGCATCCACTCGATCAGACCGAGGTCGGGTTTGTCGTAGCGGAACCCGTCGCGGGCCCTGACCTCGACGGCGTCGGCGGAGTGGTCGAGGAATCGGGCGCGGAGACGCTCGATCATCAGATCCATCAACTCGTCACGCCCGACCGTGTCCAGCAGGTGGGTCAGGTCGGCCGCAGCGAGCACTCTCGTCTTCATCGGGAGGACCCTAGAGGTGTGTGCCGGCGGGGCCGCGACCGAGCGGGTCGAAAACGAAAGCGCCCCGGTCGGCGCTGCGGGCTCTCGCCTGCGCGCCTTCCGGGGCTGCTCGGGTGGACAGGTCCACCACCGGTCGATGGTCGGGCGTTAGCCTTCGTCTCGACCTGTTCACATCGCCCGTCTCGCCTTTCGGCGTGGCGGGCGATGCCGCGTTCGGACTCGACACCGGTCTCCCGGCCTCGAACCCGTGGCACCGCTTCACGCTGACCCGGTTGCCCGAGCCCTCGGTCCTGGTGCCGGGAACCGTTCTCGCTGAGTCCAGTTGGGGTGGCCCCAGTTCCTCCGGCTCCTTCCCACGACTCCGTTGCCTGCTCGGCGCCCAGTTGCGCACCGAGGTGCGCCCGAAGGCGACGAGCATGCCCGGTCGTCTCGCCACACCACTCGCCGGCTGCGGGTTGCCCCGTGCCCTCCGAACGATCCAGCAGGTCTCCGTCTCCGCCGCCACCCGAAGGCGGCGCCGGCCCGGTCTGACCCGACGCCCGTCCCGGTTTCCCGCAACGTCCGCCGACTCGTCGTTTCCGCCGATCTCCCGAGGGAGTCCGACAGCCCGGTCCGAGGTGGCCGTGAACACTGTCCGTGTTCCGATTCCGCTGCGCCTCGTGAGCGGTGTGGGCTGGGCCGAAGCCCCCTCCTCACCGCCCCGGTCGGCGTGCGCTCTCCGGAACGAGCATCAGTAAATACGTCGCAAAACCCCAGGTCAAGGGGTATTTCGAAAAACACAGGGTTATCCCCGGAACTTTCCGGTTACCCCCAGGATTGCGCCGCTCGTCCACCCGTTGCCCACCGTTCGTGCACAACCATGTGCACAGCGCCGACGAGCGAAATCGCCAAGTGGTCGCCGCGGATTGCATCCTGCGACGCGAACCGGTTCAATGGGAGTCGATGTCGAACGAACGCGTTACCGCCATCATCATCATTGCGTAGAACACGTGGCGCCCCCACGTGTTCGTCGAGCCGCCCAACCGGGCGGCTCTTTCAGTTCTCGGGAGCAACTCATGCGACACGTCGAAGTCTTCGACACCACATTGCGAGACGGCCTTCAGGTCGAGGGCGTGTCGGCGACCGTCGACGACAAGCTCCGAATCGCCGAGCAACTCGATCTGCTCGGTGTGCACTTCATCGAGGGCGGCTGGCCGGGTGCGAACCCGAAGGACATCGAGTTCTTCGCTCGGGCCAAGCGTGAACTCGTGTTGTCGACGTCGACCCTTGTGGCGTTCGGCTCGACCCGCAGGCCACGCGGCAAGGTCGATGACGACGCGACGCTTCGAAACCTGATCGAGGCCGAGACCAGCGCGGTCTGCATCGTGGCCAAGAGCTCGGAGTACCAGGTCGTCGAGGCGCTGCAGACGACACTCGACGAGGGCGCTGCGATGATTGCCGACTCGGTCCGCTATCTCCATGGCGAAGGACGCATGGTGCTCGTCGACCTCGAACACTTCTTCGACGGCTACGAGGCCAACCCGGAGTTCTCGCTGCGAGCAATCGAGGCAGCGGTGGTCAACGGTGCGACGCACCTCGTGCTGTGTGACACCAACGGTGGAACGCTGCCGAGCGACGTTCACCGGGTCGTCGCCGAGGTCAAGGCCCACGTCGGTGACGATGCCACGATCGGCATCCACTGCCACGACGACACCGGTTGCGCCGTGGCCAACTCGATGGCGGCGGTGGAGGCAGGCGCCGGGCACGTCCAGGGCACCCTCAACGGTCTCGGTGAGCGCACCGGCAACACCAACCTCACCACGGTGATCCCGAACCTGCAGCTCAAGCTGGGCTACACGTGTCTGCCCGACGGTCGGATCGAACGGCTGACCGCCGTGAGCCATCATGTCGCCGAGGTGCTCAATCGTGCGGTGAACCCGCAGGCGCCGTACGTCGGCTCGTCGGCGTTCGCGCACAAGGCCGGGCTCCATGTGTCGGCCATCGTCCGGGCCAAGGACGCCTACGAACATGTCAACCCGGAGCTGGTCGGCAACGGCACGCGGTTCGTCGTGTCGGAGATGGCAGGTCGGGCGACCATCCAGATGAAGGCCGAGGAGATCGGCATCGAACTCGACGGTGCAGCGATCAACGAGGTCGTCGATGAACTCAAACGCCTCGAGCACGAGGGCTACCACTTCGAAGCCGCAGACGCCTCGCTCGAACTGCTGATGCGCCGAGCGGCCGGCCAGGTACCGGAGTTCTTCCGGGTGGAGTCGATGCGGGTGATCACCGACGAACTGCCGGGTGGCGACTTCTCGACCGAGGCGACCGTGAAGATCTGGGTGGGCGAGGGTGACGACGCCGAGCGACGCGTCTGGATTGCCGAAGGCAACGGTCCGGTCAATGCGATCGACACCGCCTTGCGCAAGGCCGTCGGCGCGATGCTGCCGCAGCTCGCCGACATCCACCTCACCGACTACAAGGTGCGCATCCTCGACGGTGCGAGTGCGACCGGTTCGACCACCCGTGTGTTGCTGTCGGCCACCGACGGCGTACGCGACTGGACCACCATCGGCGTCAGCCCCAACATCATCGAGGCGTCATGGCGCGCCCTCGAGGACAGCCTGGTCTACGGGCTCTTGCACCGGTCGCTGCGCTCGGTGTGACGATCGGTGTCTGACACCATTCGTTGCGCCGAGTGGTAGAAAGGTCAGCGATGGCCGCCCCCCGTTTCAGCCCGGTTCCTCCGACTCAACACCCGCGCTACTACGGGTCGCCCGACCACGTGCCTGCTGCGTGGACTCCGGACCGTCCGGGTGAGATCGACGGCTTCCAGCCGGACGCGCCGCGGCTCGGTGATCAGGGACCCGACCAGGGCTTTGCGCTGCGAATCGCCGGCCGTCTTCGGCCCAAGCTGCAACTGCAGGCGGATGAGCACGCCGACGACGCGATCCGCGGATGCCTCGGCGTGGCGTTGCGTCGTGCCTCGATGTTCTCCCGGGCTCCGGTCGTCCACGACCTCACCATCGCGTTCACGATCTGGGGGTTCTACGACCCGACCCCTCCGGCCGAACTCGTCGAGTTGCGGTCGGAGATGTTCGAAGGTCTCCGGCACATCGGCCACCACTACATGGAGGCTCGCGCCGTCGCCGACCTGCCTCCCGACGCCACCTTGCGCATGACGCCGGCACAGGTCACAGCGGCCTATCCCGCCGACTGGCGGACCCTCGTCGGCGCCTGAGTTGGCGCCGGCGCAGATGACCGCTGTTCGAATCCTTCGGACCGGCGACATCGATCTTCGCGTCACGATGAAGCCGATCGGGGTCTATTCGCGGGACCCGACCACCCACTGGACGGCGAACAGCTTCGCCAAGGCGGTGCTGACGCCCGCCGGTCCCGGGACGATGCGGCTGACTTGGGACCGTGCCGGAACGACCACCGCGGAGGCGTGGGGGGCCGGGGCCGACTGGCTCGTCGATCGGTCACCCCACTGGGTCGGGCTCCACGATGACCTCGATGGCTTCGACCCGTCGTTGCATCCGACGATTGCAGAGTGGGCTCGGCGACATCCGGGCATCCGTCTTCCCGCCGCGGGTGTGATCTGGCAGGAGCTGCTGCTGGTGCTGCTCGGCCAACGCGTCACCACGGAAGAAGCGGTCAAGAGTTGGGCCAGGATCGTGTACGAGTGGGGTGAACCGGCGCCGGGCCCGTGTGAGCTCCGGCTGCCGCCGTCGCCGGAGGTCGTTGCCGCTCAGTCGTATGTGAAGTTGCACCGCTTCAATGTCGAGCGTCGACGCGCCGACGCCATTCTGCTCGCCGCCCGTCGAGCCAACCGGTTGGAGGAGGCGGCCGCGATGGCGCCCGCCGAGGCGCGAACCCGCCTCTCGGCGTTGCCCGGGCTCGGTGCGTGGACGGCGACGTCGGTGATCACCGCCACGCATGGCGATCCGGACACCGTCGTGCTCCGCGACTACGGCTTGCCGACGATGGTCAACTACGCCTTCACCGGTGATGCCCGACGCCTGCGGGCCGACGAGGGCGGGGACGAGATCATGTGTCGTCACCTGGCGCCCTGGAGCGGGCACCGCCAACGCATCGTCAGGCTGCTCTTCACCGTGGGCGTCGGTCTTCCGCGTCGTGGACCGCGAGCTGTGAACCCTGACATCCGTCGTCTCTGACCACGCTGCGTGATGTTCTGCGCACGTTGCGGTGCGCGAACATGGTCTGGATGGATTGGACACCGGCGTGCGACGTTCGGGCTCGTCGTCTTGAACGGTGGGCCCGCCGACCGTCGGTCGGGCTGATCACGATCGCCGTTGCGCTGCTCGTCGCCGGCCTCGCGTTCGCAGCGCCGTCGTCCGCGACGACGACCTCGACGCTCAGCGGGCCGACGTGTCTTGCCGGAGCAGCGCCGAGCGACCTGGATCGTCTGTTCGCGGCCGAACCCGGTGGCGTCGTCGGGGCCGACTATCAGCGGGCGACGTCGTTGCCCGACGGGCGGGTGCTCTGGACCTTCCAGGACGCGAAGGTTCGGCTGCCGAACGGTGGCGCTCGATTGGTCCACAACATCGGCATGGTTCAGGACGGTCCGTGTTTCCAGGTGCTGATCGGCGGGACGGCGGAGGATCCACGGCCCTGGCTGTTCGCCGATCAGACGGTTCCCTTCAGCCGCTGGTACTGGCCGCTCGGTGCCGAGTTGGGAGCGAACGGCCGGTTGCACGTGTTCGTCGCCGAGATGGCCGAACGCGGTTCCACCTATCTCACCCGGACCGAACCGACCGCAACCCTGGTTGCCGTCGTCGACCCCACGACGTTGGCGGTGAATTCCACGGCCCGACCGGGCAATGCCTCAGCAGCGCTGTACGGCTTCTCGATCGAGTCAGACAACACCTGGACCTACCTGTTCGCGCAGTGCCATCGGCAGTTCGGCTTCGACCCGTACATCTTCGTCTTCGCCCACGACTTCACCTGTGCGAGCCGAGTGACGGTGGCGCGTGTTCCCAAGGGTCAGTTGTTGGCTCGTCCGACGTACTGGACGGCCAACGGCTGGCGTGCGGACCCCGCTGCCGCCGTGCCGATCCTCGATCCGACACGTCTCGTGAACGCGAGCCAGTTCGTGTACGTCAACAACCAGTGGATGGTGATCACGAAGGTGGGCGACTGGTGGGGTGACCGCATCGTCGTCGAGCAGTCGACGCGTCCGGTTGGTCCGTTCCGGGTGGTCGCAGAGTGGCGCCCGCCGGTGAAGTGCACCGTCGACTGCAACAACTACTTCGCCAGTTGGATTCCGTCGGAGCTTCCGGGACGGTTGGTGTACGGCTTGTCGCACAACCGCTGGGACGGCGTCACCACCGAGGTGTACCGCCCGACGTTCGGGTCGGTGGCCGAACCGGCCAAGCGGTTGCTGCAAGCCGAGCGTTGTTCCCTCGGCTACTGCGGCTGAGCGGTCCGGCCGGACCTACAGTCGCAGCGTGTCGTTCGATCCGTCGATCCACCCCCATCGACGAAGGAACGCGTTGACCGGCGACTGGGTGATCGTGTCGCCGCAGCGGACCCAGCGACCATGGAACGGCACCACCGGCGAGCCACCGCCGGCGGCGCCCCCGTACGACCCCGACTGCTATCTCTGTCCTGGCAACGAGCGCGTCGGCGGGATCCGCAACCCGGACTACGACGCCACGTTCGTGTTCGCCAACGATTTCGCGGCCCTGCTCCCGGACGCACCGGAGCCGTCGGACCGTGACGACGGATGGTTCACCACCGACGCAGCGGTGGGGGAGTGCCGAGTGATCTGCTTCTCTCCGCGGCACGACCTGACGCTCGCCACCATGGAGCCCGCCGAGGTCCGAGGTGTGGTCGAACTGTGGCGCTCGCAGGAGGCGGAACTCTTCGAGCACTACTCGTGGGTGCAGATCTTCGAGACTCGAGGAGCGATGTCGGGCGCGTCCAACCCACATCCTCACGGTCAGATCTGGGCGTCGGAGTTTCTGCCGAACGAAGCGGTCGTCGAGCTCGAACATCAGCGTCGTCATCGTGCGACGCACGGCTCGCGCCTTCTCGTCGAGTACGCCGAGCAGGAGGTCCGACGAGGGGATCGACTCGTCGCGGTCAACGAGCACTGGGTCGTCGTCGTGCCGCACTGGGCGTACTGGCCGTTCGAGACGCTGGTGTTGCCGCGTCGCCCCGTGGCGTCGCTCGTCGGGCTCCTCGACGACGAGTGCGATGCGCTCACCGACATCTTGCCGACGATGCTGCGCGCCTTCGATCGGCTGTTCTCGACTCCGTTTCCGTACTGCTCCGGGTGGCACTCGGCACCGAGAGGCCAGGACGACTCGTGGCAACTGCACGGCCACTACTACCCCCCGTTGCTGCGGTCGGCCGAGATCGGCAAGATTCCGGCGAGCTACGAGTTGTTGGCGAATCTGCAGCGCGATCTCACCCCGGAGGTCGCGGCCGCCCGGCTCCGTGCGGTCCTCTGACAAACCTTCGAGTCAGCTTCAAGGTTTTCGGTAGAGTGTCGCCATGCGCATCGGAGCACTCGCAGAGGTCTCGGGGCTGAGCACCCAGGCGATCAGGTACTACGAGTCGATCGACCTGCTTCCCGACCCGGCGCGCACCTCGGCTGGTTACCGCGACTACGAGGACGACGCCGCCGAACGCCTCCGCTTCATCCGCGATGCACAGGCATCGGGCCTCACGCTCGCCGAGGTCCAGACGCTGCTGTCGATGAAGGACGCCGGGATCGGAACCTGCTCGCACACGTTGTCGTTCCTCGACCATCACGTGGCCGAAATCGATGCGCAGATCGAACGCCTCCAGACCGCACGCAACGAGATGCTCGACCTCGCCGAGCGTGCGCGACGACTCGACCCGGCAACGTGTACCGACCCGAACCGCTGTCAGGTGATCGGCCGGACATGACCGCCTCCGACGTGACCACCTCCGACCCGGACGCTCCCAGCGGTTCCCTGCGCTCCGACATCGCCATCGAAGGGATGACCTGCGCAGCCTGCGCGAACCGCATCCAACGCGGTCTGGGCAAGCTCGACGGCGTCGACGAGGTGCGCGTGAACTTCGCCAACGGTCGAGCAACCGTCATGCACCACGGCACCGACGAGTCCGACATGCGATCCGTTGTGGAACGACTCGGCTACGACGCTCCGGTCACCGCCGACCACGACGCGGCAGAACGAGCTCGCGAAGCAGATCTCCGGCGTCGCTGGATCGTGGCGGTCGTGCTCGGAATCCCTGTCGTGGTGCTGTCGATGGTGCCCGCGGCGCAGTTCGACGGTTGGGAATGGGTGGTGGGTGCGCTCGCCACCCCGATCGTGTTCTGGTGCGGGTGGGGCTTCCATCGTGCGACCTGGATGAACCTCCGCCACGGCACGACCACCATGGACACGCTGGTGTCGATGGGCACGTTGTCGGCGTGGACCTGGTCGACCGTGGTGCTCGTCTGGGGGCTCGGCGACGACTCGTCGACCATGGCCGACATGGGGTCGATGTCGCTGACCGACGGAGGCGGCATCCACGTCTACTACGAGACCGGAGCGGTCATCGTGGCGCTGATCCTCATCGGCAAGTGGTTGGAGATCCGAGCGAAGCGCCGCTCGGGCGATGCGATTCGAGCGCTTGCCGACCTGGGCGTGCGGTCGGCCCGCCTCGAGGACGGTACCGATGTGCCGTTGGAGCAGCTCACCGTCGGTACCCGGTTTCTGGTTCGGCCGGGCGAGAAGATCGCCACCGACGGCGTCGTCGTCGAGGGGCGGTCCACGATCGATGCGTCGATGGTGACCGGCGAACCGATCCCCGTCGACGTCGGGGTCGACGACGAGGTCATCGGTGCGACCGTGAACGTCAACGGTTCACTGGTCGTCCGGGCAACCAGGGTCGGCGCCGACACGGCCCTCGCACAGATCATTCGTCTCGTCGACGAAGCGCAGGGCAGCCGTGCCGAAGTGCAGCGTCTCGCCGACCGTGTCGCCGCGGTGTTCGTACCGACTGCGATTGCGATCTCTGCGGTCACCCTGTTCGCGTGGCTTGCCATCACGGGTGACCCGAACGAGGCGTTCACCGCTGCGGTTGCGGTGTTGATCATCGCATGCCCGTGCGCACTGGGTCTGGCGACCCCGCTCGGGATCATGGTCGGCACCGGTCGCGCTGCGCAGCTGGGCGTCATCATCAAGGGCGGCGAAGTTCTCGAGGACACCCGTCGCATCGACGCGATCGTGCTCGACAAGACCGGCACCGTCACCGAGGGTCGGCTGGCGCTCGTCGATGTCGTCGTGCCCGACGCAACGGCGGCGGCGGTCGACGAGCTGCTGGCCCTGGCCGGTGCGGTCGAGGCGCGCTCCGAACATCCGATCGGGCGGTCGATCGCCGCTGCAGCATCTCGCACGGGCGCAGAGCTCGGCCTGGTCGAGGGGTTCTCGAACCAGCCCGGAGTCGGGGTCGTCGCATCGGTTGACGGCGTCGAGGTCCGAGTCGGTCGTCGTCAGCTGTTCGACTCGGTGCCTGCGCCGGTCGAGCGTGCCGGCGCCTCGGCCGAGCGACGGGGCAACACCGCAGTGTTCGTGGGCCGCGACGCTCGGGCCGAGGGGGTGTTGGTCGTCGCCGACACGGTCAAGCCGACATCGAAGGAGGCGATCGCCGCCTTCCACGATCTCGGGCTCACCGTGACGTTGCTCACCGGCGACAACGAGCGCACTGCCCGAACCGTCGGAGCAGCCGTCGGCGTCGACGAAGTGATCGCAGAGGTGCTCCCGGATGCCAAGGCAGCGGAGATCGTTCGTCTCCAAGCACTCGGGCACCGGGTGGCGATGGTGGGCGATGGCATCAACGATGCCCCTGCCCTCGCCCAGGCCGACCTCGGCATCGCCGTCGGCACCGGTACCGATGTGGCGATCGAGGCGTCCGATCTCACGATCGTGTCGGGCGACCTGCGAGCCGCCGCCGATGCCGTGGCGTTGTCGCGGCGAACGCTCGGCACGATCAAGGGCAACCTGTTCTGGGCGTTCGCGTACAACACCGCCGCCATCCCACTCGCCGCGTTCGGGGTGCTCAACCCCATGATCGCTGCTGCGGCAATGGGCATGTCCTCGCTGTTCGTCGTGTCGAACAGTCTGCGGCTGCGCCGTTTCGACGGCTACCGGGTGGCCGGCGAGGGCATGTCGGGCACGTCAACATCGTCCACCACAGAGCAGGAGCTCGTCGCATGACCACCACCCGCACCTACACGGTCCCCGGCATCAGCTGTGACCACTGCAAGCGAGCCATCGAGACCGAAGTGTCGACCGTTGCCGATGTCGCGTCGGTCGAGGTCGATGTCGACGCGAAGCTGGTGACCGTCACCGGCGGCGACGATTCGGGCATTCGCGCCGCGATCGACGACGCCGGTTACGACGTCGACTGACTCCCCACACCGCTGACTTCACGTTTGTGTTGCAGTTCGGGCGACCCGGGTCGCCGACAACGCAACGCAAACGTGGGGGCGGCGGGGTTCAGAAGTCTCCGGCGAGGTCGCGCTTGCCCTGTTCGCTGGCGATCGACGCGTGGCGAAGCAGGTTGCGTGCCATCGACGAGGTGTGCTGGGCCGAGTGCGCGGCGTACACCTCGGCGCGAACGGTCCACACCTCGGGGTTCTCGGGCGCTGCCAGGGCAGCGAATTCAACGAGGTGGCAGGCGAGGCGAGGGTCGCCGGCGGCGAGGACCTCCTGAGCTCGTGCGAGCACCGTGTCGACCCCGCCCGCGAGGCCCACCCATTCCGCGGCCTGGTGCGCCCGCGGCGAGGGCAGGAGGTTGTCGGGTTCGCCGTCCCACCAGCCGCCGTATCGACGCCACACGTTGCGGATCAGGAATTGCGGATGGTCGTACACCGCCTGGAGGTAGGGCTTGTCGGCGAGGTGTGCCGGCACGGTCACCTCGTGCAGGCACGTGTCCAGACTCTTGCCCTGATTCATGATCGCCAGGGTCTGGCTCTCGATCGACTCCAGCAGTTCCGCGGTGTCGGTGAGCGCCATCACGATGCGGTCGGCTCCGAAGATCGGCAGACCGTGGCCGGCGAGCAGGATCTCCGGCCGCAGCGCCGCCATCTGGCGAAGCGCCGCCCCCCAGTCGGACAGGTAGCGCTGGACCTTCTGTGGGTTGCCGGCGTTCGGGAGCGCCCAGATGAACAGATCGCCCGGGTGCAGTACCTTGCGCTCGGGGACCCAGGTCCACGTTGCGTCGTCGGTCTCGCCGCGGGCGTGGTGCAGTTCGAACGTGAGGTCGCCGCGGTTGAACGTGAGGTGCTGCGCATAGGTGACGTCGGGGTCGCGGTACTCACTGGGCCACGAGAACTGCGGCACGTCGATTGCGAACTGTCGACGGTTGATCGCCGTGTTCCAGCCGCCGGTCTGCTCGTAGCGGCGGAAGTGGGCGGGGAGGTCCTCGTGGGCGTACACGACCGGGCGCTGCCAGCCCTTGTCGGCTGCTTCGGCATCGAACAGTGCGGTGCCGAGCACGTGGTCGATGTGGTGGTGCGAGTAGACCGCAGCGCGGACGGGATCCTCCGGCCGCCACCGTCGTACGGCGTCGTACACGGTCTGGCGATCGAACTGCCCGCCGGTGTCGAGCATCACGAGCCCGTCGCCGGTGTCGAGTGCGTTGACCGATGCGATCGACTTGAGCGTCAGCAGCCCGTCGTCGATCTCTTCGCTCGCAGTGCTCCTCGAGCCGTCGTCGTGATGCACGTGGATCGGCTGGACCGGATGGTGGGCGTGGACCAACTCGCCCCGACCCGCCCAGTGTTCCTCCGCGAGTTCCCTGATCGTTGCCATCGCCAGAACCTAGGCCCCATTCACGTTTGCGTGCGGATTTGGGTGACCCGGTCCACCCGACTCTGCGCACAAACGTGAGTGGTGGGCGGGTGCGTCAGTTGTTGATGCGGCGGGTGACGCGCATGTCGGACAGCGCGCGCCCGCTGACCGCGTCGACGTAGACCGGCTCGATCTCCTTGCCGGTGTCGGCGTCGAGGAGGGTGACCGGCGGCTCGGGCAGCGCCGACCAGGCGTCGCCCCACTGCAGCATCGACACCATCACCCTGCGCAGGTCGCGACCCTTGTCGGTGAGCACGTACTCGTGCCGTTCCGGGCGCTCCTGGTACCGGCGACGTTCCATCACGCCATGCTCCACCAGGCTGTCGAGGCGGGTCACCAGCGTGGCGCGCGGGATGTCGAGGCTGCGGCGGAACTCGTCGAATCGGGTGATGCCGAACACGGCGTCGCGCACGATGAGCAGTGTCCACGGGTCGCCGACGACGTCGAGCGTCTGGGCGATCGGGCACTGCATGTGGCCCAGCGGCTTGCGCTTCATCGACTGCTCCTCACGACAGCTCCTGACATGTCGCCATCACCCTACGGAGGTCCGTCTGGTGTCGAGCGGGATCGACAGCGCGGTGGTGAGCAGGCCACCGATGATCAACAGCCACCACACCAGGTCGAAGTGCGACAACGCCTCGGCGAGCGAGGTTGGTGTGGCGATGAACGCGATCGTCAGCGCAACGCCGAGGGTGCCACCGAACTGGCGGATGGCCTGGTTCGAGCCGCCGCCGACGCCGAGCCGGTTCGGTGGCAGCGACTGGGCGACCACGCTCGACAGCTGCGGGAGGCACATCGCCACACCGAAACCGGTGAACAGCATCGACGGCAGGTAGTCCGCGACGTAGCTCGGGGTGCCGTCGAGGAACACGAGTCGCCAGAGCCCACCGACCGCGAAGATCACACCGCCGCCGAGCAACAGTGGCCGCTGGCCGATCCGCCCGGCGAGCCTGCCCATGAACGGGGCGAGCACCGCGACGAGCGCCGGTCCTGGTGCGACGGCGAAGCCGGCACGCAGGATCGAGTAGTTCCACACCTCGGTCAGGAACAGGATCGAGGAGAAGAACATGGCCGTGAATGCGATGCCGAAGGCAAAGGTCGCCGCGTTGCCCCACGAGAAGTTCCCGATGGTGAACAGCTCCATGTTGAGCGCCGGCGCCGACGTCCACCGTTGGTGGGCGACGAACGCGCCCAGCACGATCAATCCGCCGACGATCGAGCCGATCGTTCGGGCGTCGGTCCATCCCCACGACTCGCTCTGCACCAGACCGAGTGAGATCAACCCGGACGCCACAGCGATCAGGACGACCCCGATCGGGGCGGGCAGGACGGCGGTGTCGTCTCGGGACTCGCGCAGGATGCGCCGTCCGGCGAACACGGTGAAGAGCCCCACGGGCAGGTTGATGAAGAACACCCATCGCCAACTCGCCGCCTCGACCAGGACCGCTCCGAGCGTCGGGCCCAACGCGCCGGCGACTGCGCCGGTCGCACCCCAGATGGCGACGGCGAACGGCACCTTGCTGGGCGGGAACGCTCGGAGCACGAGGGCGAGCGACGACGGGATCAAGGTCGCGGCGCCGATCGCCTGGACCACCCGGAACACGATGAGGATGCCGGCCGACGGGGCGAGCCCGCATGCCATCGATGCGACGGTGAACAGCGCCGAGCCGAACAGGAACGCCCGCTTGTGGCCGAGTCGGTCGGCGAATTTGCCGGCCGGAACCAGAAGTGCGGCGAACACGATCGTGTAGGCGTTGAGCACCCACGACAGCTGTGCCGGTGCCACCGAGTCGAACGTGGCGACGATGTCGGGGAATGCAACGAACAACACCGTGGTGTCGAGGAACACTGCGAGCACGGCAAGTGATGCGACCGCGAGCGTGAGGCGGGCTTCGCGGGGGATCTCGTCGGAGTGCGCAGACGTCGGTGCCGTCGTGGTCATCGGCGAACTGTGGCACGGATGGATGGAAAAGTCCAATGATTGAACCGACTCGGTTCGATCTGTCGAGGCAGGCCCGGCCAGACTGCTGCGGTGAACGTGACCGATGCCGTCAACGCCCGCAAGTCTGTTCGGGCCTTCCTGCCCGACCCGGTGTCCGACGAGGTCATCGCGCAGCTGCTGACCACAGCGTCGCGGGCGCCTTCGGGTGGGAACGTGCAGCCGTGGCGGGTCTACGTCGTCAACGGCGACTCGATGGCGCGCTTCCGCGAGTTCCTTGCCGACCGGCCGATCGAGCCGGCGGCGTACGACATCTACCCGTCACCATTGCACGAGCCCTATCGGAGCTCGCGGTTCAAGGTGGGCGAGGACATGTATGCCACGCTCGGGATCGGACGCGACGACAAGGCAGGCCGTCTCGGACAGTTCGCGAAGAACATGGACTTCTTCGGAGCGCCGGCCGCGATCTTCTGCTTCATCGATCGCATCATGGGCCCGCCGCAGTGGTCGGACCTCGGGATGTTCCTGCAGACGTTCATGCTGCTCGCCCAGGAGGCTGGGCTCGACACGTGCCCCCAGGAAGCGTGGGCCGTCTACGAGCAAGCCGTCAGCGAATTCGTCGGCGCCCCGGACGAGCAGCGGATCTTCTGCGGCGTGGCGATCGGCCATGCCGACCCCGACGCTCCGATCAACTCGCTGACCACCGACCGCGAACCGCTCGAGGTCTTCGCCACCTTCATCTGACCGCGCGCCGCCGCGAGGCCAGCGCGCCGCCATCCCATCCCGAAAAATGCAGCGTTCTGCCCGCTGGGCGGGCAGAACTGCGCATTTTTCGGGTTGGGATGGGTTCGGGGCGGGTCAGGCGGCGGCGATCGTGGGGTCGAGGCGGGCGAAGAGGCGGTCGAACACGTTGACCCGATCGAACTGCATTGCGAACTCGCGGGCGGCGTCGGCGCGGGCGGTGCGTTCCTCGGCCGAGGTGCGCAGGATGGCGTCGTCGAGCGCCTGGGCGATGCTCATCGGATCGCCGATCGGCACGATCATCGCATGCTCACCGACCGCTTCGGGGATGCCTCCGGTCGCCGTCGTGATGACGGGACCACCGCCGGCCAGCATCTTCTCCACGAGGGCGATCCCGAACGTCTCGACGAACTCCGGCCGTGGCTTGCTCGGCAGCACGTACGCCGCGCTGCCGGCCATCAGGAACGTCTTCTCGTCGTCGTCGACGTCATCGAAGAACACGATCTTGTCGGCTGCCGACGATGCGGCGGCGCGCGCTCGCAGCGCCGGTGCCTCGGGGCCGGTGCCCGCGATCACCAACGGCACCTGGTCGCTCGCATGGCTGGCCGCGTAGCCGTCGATCAGGTCGTCGACGCCCTTGGCCTTGGTCACCCGTGACAGGAACAGCACGTAGCCGTCGTCGGTGAGCCCGCGACGGGCGAGCGCGGCTTCGAGTCGCTCCGGGTCGAGGTCGGTGAACTGGCGACTGTCGATCGCCGGATAGGAGATCGCCACGCGCTCGCGGCACTGGGAGGCGAACGAGGTGCCGTGGCGGGCGTCGATCGCGTCGGCCGACTCGACGATGATCTGCTTGGTGAACTCCGAGACGGCCACGCACTGGTCGTTGGCGAGATAGGTGGTGAACACCTGGGCAGCGGCGCCGAACAACTCCTCCTCGACCGAGGTGCGGACCACGTTGGTGATGTCGGAACCAACGGCCTCGGCAATGGTCGTCACGTCGGTCGGCAGCCCGGTCGAACGCGCCACGGCGAGCGCGTCGTTCACGGCGGTTGCGTGCGGCGTGAGGTAGAGCGACATCGCCACCGTCGGCACGCCGTCGGTGAACAGTTCCACCAACCGACCGACGAGGCCGCCGTAGAAGCGGGCGTCGGGCACCTTGTAGTCGCCCACCGGGTCGGGCCGCTCGACGGTGATCCCGTCGCTGTAGGGGAGCACGGCGTCGAGCGGCTTGAGCGGCAGTCCGGCCGCCTGCAGCGTCGGGATCGGCCAGGTGACGATGCGGATGTCGTCGAAGCCGCGGGTCAAGCGCGACCTCGGCGAGGTTTCGGGCCTCGCCGGAGTGTCCGCAGATCACCGGGATCGGCGCGCACGACGATCACGAGACGGCGGGTGGGTGACGGTGCCGACATCAGTGGGCCTCCTGGTTCGGGTCGAGGTGGATGGAGGGCGGCTGGTGCGCCCCCACGTGGATGGTTCGGGTCCGAGGTCGATCAGCAGGCGTCCGCCGTGATGGAGTTCGGCGGTCGTGATCCATGTCCGGTCGAGGGCGACGCCGTCGAGGCTGACCGACTGCACGTACTGCGGTGGTCGGTCGGGCTCTGGCTCGACGAATCCGGTCGTGTCGATCACGAACGTTCCGGACGGCACACGCACGCGAGCGCTCGGGAACGATGGGGCGTTGACGAACACGATCTGCTGACCGGCCACCGGGAACAGCCCGAGCGAGGCCCACACGTACCACGAGCTGAGGCCGCCCGAGTCGTCGTTGCCGGGCAGCCCGCCGCGGCTGGTGGCGAACTGGTTCTCGATGATCGCGTGGACGATCTCGGTGGTGCGGTCCGGGCGCCCGATGTAGTGGTAGGCCCAGGGGGCCTCCATGTCGGGCTCGTTGTTGAGGCCCTCGAAGCGGTCGAGGGCGTACCCGGCGGCGACCGTCGTCGGCGTCGGGGGCCACCCCGAGCTGCTTCACCGCTGGCTGGCCCACGCCGAAGAACCGGTCGAGCAGCGACCCGAACGTCGTCCTCGCCGCCGGCGAGTTCGATGCGGGCGGCCATGTCGTGGGTGAGGCGGAACGAGTAGTTCCACCGCCCGCCCTCGTAGAACGTCGAGTCGACCAGCAGCCCGGTCTCCGGATCGAACGCGTCGACCCACTTGGTGGCCATCGCATCGAGTTGCCCGGCGAGATCGTCGTCGCCGATCCGGCGCGCCACCTGGGCGGTGCAGTGGTAGCCGAACGCCAGGTCGAGCGTGTGGGTGATCGGGTGGGCGATGCCGCGCTCGAGGAACTCCTCTCCGTAGTTACGGCGCAGGTCGTTGTGCATGTGCACGAGCGCCCAGTCCCAGTCGATGTCGGGCGACCCGAGCGCGGCGACGTCGGCGAGGAAGGTGTGGGCGAGCGCGCTGCCCTGGCGGGAGAACCGGTCGGCGCCTCGCGCCATGCGGTAGCCGATCGGCAGGTTGCCCTCCTCCTCGCAGATCAGCAGCAGTGCGGTCGCCAGCTCGACGGCCCGGTCGGGGGCCAGCAGCGTGATCAGCGGCAACTGGGTGCGGTAGATGTCCCACATCGTGGCGATGTCGAACACGAACGGACCCGACGCCGGCCAGAACGGGCTCTCGTTCGGGGCGAAACATGGCTTGATCAGCGAGTGGTAGAGCGCGGTGCTGAAGACGGTTCGCCGTTCGCTCGACGTCGTCTCGACCCGGATCGTGTCGAGGTGTTCCGACCACGTCGCTGCGTGTCGCCGAGCGGCGGCTGTCGAAACTGTGGGGGCCGGGACCGCAGTCCTCGACGAGGTTGGCCCGTGCCTGTTCGACGCCGCGGAGCGAGAACCCGAGCCGCAGTTCGATCGTCTGGCCGGGTTCGGTCGGGCCGCGGAGCAGCAGGCCGAACGGACGCAGGGTGGTCGGCTCGGATCGAGTCGAAGTCGAGTTGAGTGCCGCCCGGCATCAGTCGCTGGTCGTACCAGAGCATCTGGCGCCACGTGGGTGTGTCGCACTCGAGGTGCACGGCGAGCGGCGCACCCTCCACGACGATCTCGCCGTTGGCGATGCCGGGCTCGATCACGCCAAGGCGTGCCCGCGTCGGCACGGTTCGTCCGTGTTCGATCGCCAGGCCGCCGAGGGAGAAGTCGACCACCAATCGGGCGTCGCTGTGGGCGGGGAACGTGTAGCGGTGGACGGCGCTCTTGGGCCCGACCGTCAGCTCGCAGCGGATCCCGTTGCTCAGGGTCGCGGTGTAGTAGCCGGGTTCGGCCGACTCGTCGCGCAGCGTCCACTGGGTGCCGAGGTCGTCGAGTGGGTCGACCATCGGGGTGACGCGCAGGTAGTTGTAGTACTTGCGGATCGCGCCGGTGCCCGACTGCTGGAAGTGGGTGAACCCCGATGCTGCGAGGCGGTCGAACAGCGGTGCGGGAACGCCCTCGGTCGACAGTTCGTGGACGCCGTAGCCGGTCGGGTACGCCCCCGAGTAGGCGCACGCCGACACCATCCCGAACGGCGAGGTCGCCCCGGGGTGGGTGTTGCCGACCTGTGGCTTCGGCCACCACCAGCCGGCGGCAAGGCCATGGGGTGGCGGCAGGTCGGTGACGTCGGTGCCGATGAACGGGTCGACCGCGTCGATCACGCGTCGGCCGCGATCGTCGCCGTGTCGAGTCCTCGTCGCCACATGGGCGCCAACGTAGGAACCTCGTGTTCCACGATCGTTTCGGCGGTGTGAACTCATCCATCCGCTGACCACCCACGCCGATATGGCGGGATGGGCCAGTGGCGCCGGGCCCAGCGACCTCTGCCGTCACGTTCGGCACACTCTGAGTGACAACACCTTGACGAGAGTGTGCGACACTTCCCCGGTGGGTGGGCATGTGTGCGCGGGGTGTGGCCAGGCCAACCGTGACGGCGCCCGGTTCTGCGATGGGTGCGGTGCTGCGGTCGAGGCGGCACGACCTGACGACGCTGGGCTGCGTGACGAACGTCGACAGGTGACCGTGTTGTTCTCCGACGCGTCGGGGTACACCTCGCTCGCCGAGCATCTCGACCCGGAGGTCGTCCGCGAGGTGATGGGGGAGGTGTACAGCACTGCCCGTGAGATCGTCGAGAAGTACGGCGGCCGCGTCGACAAGTTGATGGGTGACGCGGTGCTCGCCGTCTTCGGCGACCCGGTCGCCCATGAGGACGACGCCGAGCGGGCGGTTCGAGCAGCATTGGATCTGCACGCCGCGGTGCGCGAGATGGCGCCGTCGCTCGAAGCTCGCGTTGGCCGGTCGTTCGAGATGCACAGCGGCGTCAACACCGGGATCATCGTGGCGAGTGACAGCATGGAGGATCGCGACAGCGGCCCGCTCGGCGACATGGTCAACGTCGCTGCCCGTTTGCAGTCGGCGGCCGGCGCGGGCGAGATCATCGTGGGTGCTGAGACGATCGCGTTGGTCGGTGCGACGTTCAATCTGCATGATCTCGGCGAGTTGCAGTTGAAGGGTCGAAGCACCGCAGTAGGTGCTGCGCGTGTGTTGGGTGTGGCTGGTGACGTTGCCCCGTCTCGACGCTCCGGAGACTTCGTCGGACGTCAGGAGGAGTTGGGCATCCTGTTGGGCGCCGTCGATCGGATGCGCGATGGCACCTCGTCGGTGGTCACCGTGTCGGCCGAAGCCGGTTCTGGCAAGACACGGTTGTTCGAGGAGGTCCACGCTCGCCTCGGCGATGTGGTCTGGGTGGAGGGCCGGGCGTACCCGTACACCAGCAACGTTCCGTATGCGCCGATCCTCGACCTGCTCAGCCGGGCGGCGGGCATCGACGAGTCCGATGAACCCGATGAGGTCCGAGCGAAGCTCGAATCGCTCATCGACGGGCTGGCCCCTGGTGATTCCGATGCGTCGGCGGTCATTGCGCAGCTGTTCGGGGTGCACAGCGGCGACGACATCGATCTCGAAGTGTTCGGCGAGATGCTCACCACGGCGCTCGGCCGGTTGCTGTCGGCCACAGCCGGGCGCGAACCCACGGTGGTGTGTTTCCAGGATCTTCACTGGGTCGATCCGTCGACCGCCGACCTGATCCGAACGTTGGCTCGTGAGACGTCGCCGCCGCGTGTCACGATCTGCAACTTCCGGCCGAGCGGTGACTTCGAGATCGACGGGGCCCGCCGGATCGATCTCGGCGAGTTGTCCCCCCGCCAGACACGGGAACAGTTGGCGTCGCTGCTCGACGGCTCCGACCCACCCGATGCACTGGTGGCTCTGGTGGTCGAGCGAGCCGAGGGCAACCCGTTCTTCGCCGAGGAGATCGTCAACAGCCTCCTCGACCAGGAGCTGTTGACCGTCGTCGACGACGAGTGGACGCTGAGCGCTGACGGTGTCTCGCAGGCCATCCCGCCGACGGTGCGTGGCCTGCTGTCGTCGCGCATCGACATGCTCGATGCGCAGCGCAAGCAGGTGCTGCGCGAGGCGTCGGTGGTCGGGCGGGAGTTCCTGCACCGCATCGTGCAATCCGTTGCCGGTGATCCCGTACAGCTCGATGGCAGTCTCGCCGTGCTGTCGGCAGCGGATCTCATCCGGGTGAAAGATCACGATCCGGAACTGGAGTACATCTTCAAACACGCACTGATCCAGGAAGTCGCCTACGAGGGCCTGGTGACCCGCGACCGCCAACGCCTCCACGGCCAAGTGGCCCGATCCCTCGAAGCCCACTTCGGTGAGCGCTCCAACGAGATCGTCGAGACGTTGGCCTTCCACTACGAGCGCAGCGGCGACGTCGAACCCGCGATCCGGTATCTCCGTCTGGCCGGCCGGAGAGCGCTCGCGCAACATGCGCTGGACGAAGCCCACAGCTACTACCGCAGCGCCTACGAACTCCTCACCGCTGACGATGTTGACGGTGTCGACAAGGTCCGGGTTGACCGCCTGCTCCTCGAGACGTTGCTCGACTGGTGCCATGCGTTCTACTACCGAGGAAACATCGACGACCTCGCAGCACTCCAGGAGCGACATGAATCCCTGGCGGAGGCAGTGGGGGATCCCAGCCTGCTCGCACGGTGGAAGGGCTGGATCGGCCTCGCCCTGTGGCTGGACAAGGGCGCCATCGTCGAAGCAATCGCGGTACTCGACGAATCGGTCGATGAGGCGATCGTGTGCGGCGACGTCACCGCACGAGGCTACGCAATGGCATGGCTGTCCTGGTTGACACACCAGTCAGGCGATCTCCAGCGATCTGCGGCACTCTGGCCCGAAGTTCGCACCTTCGTGGATCAGATTCCCGACCCCTACGACTGTCGATACGTGACCTTCAAGACGATGGGCGGCGCATCGACTGGTGCCGCCATGAACCTCGACATTTCGACCGCAACGACGTGGGCCGACGAACTCTTGGACATCGGCACATCGACCGGCAACCGTCGCGCAACCGCACTGGGTCACCTGACGCACGTGGTCGCCAACCTGGGCTTAGGAAACATCGACGAGACAATCCTCGCCGCCGACCGGGCCATCGCTGCCGGCACTGATCCGGTGTATGCGTCGGGTGCGGAAGTTTGGGCGATCGGTATCGCAACGTTCGTCGGGGATACTGAAACGGCCGCAGCCAGGCTCAAGGATGGCGACAATGCCGTCTTCAATGCAAGCTTCGCGAACCGCCGGAACGCGAAAGCCTTTCAAGCCCAAGTCGATATTCTCGACGGCGACCTCAGTCGGGGCGACAGTCGGCTGCAGGCGCTCCGCTCAGCATACGACGCAGCCGGGGACCGGTGGATGCTGACGAACATCGACGGCTTCTACGCCGCAACGGCAGCGCGTATCGCCAGCGGTGAAGCCGAAGCCTCGACCATGCAAGCACTCCGCAACCCACGTTTCGCCAGACGTCACGGTGTCAGGGCAGCGCACAAGGGTAGAGCTCGACTGGCTCGGTTGATCGAGACAAACGAATATCCGTCGGCCACCCCGCTCTTCGAGATGGAGTTGGCCAAACTCGAACACTCCCAGGGCCGCACCGCCGACGCTCACGCCCACGCAGAGCGGGTACGAGAACTCCTCGCCGATCATCCGGAGTCGACCTTCTATCGAGAAGCGTCAGCCCTGATCAGCGAGCTTCCAGCTCACCGCTGACCCAGACGCCTCATCGGCTCTCGCCGCAGGGTTGGCACGTACACGGCGGGCCGGTCTGCGGGTCGATGACGTCGCCTCCCTCGCGCTTGCGCTGGTTGCTCCGGTAGGCCCACCGTCCTCCAAGGCGCAGGGCCAGATATCCCAGTCGACCTTGCGTGGGGCCGACGCAGGCAGTACCCGAGGTCGCCACGATTCTCCAGCAGCGATCTGCCGTCTTGCGATCGACCCCCATGCGGTAGGCCCAGTCGTGACAGACGCCCGCGAGGTCGACGGTGCTGAAACGGTAGAGCACGCGGGCGAAGGCGGGGATCGACGAGAAGTCGGTGACGAAGCACGACGGCACGGTGACGCGGGTCGACCCATCGACGACGTCGAAACCCTGGTGCTTTCCAGCGGCGATGCCAATGTCGACGCCGAGGTCGATCTCGAGATCGCGAACGAGCCGCCGTTCACCGCTCGAGAGCCGATCCACGCGAAGGGTGCTGCCTGGGGGAAGGGTTGCTGTCGACATGGTGGTCTCCCGGGTTGGTGCTCGGTGGCCATCGTCCTCCTTTCTCGTGGCGTCGTCCAGTGCGCACGCTCGGCTCGACGGTTGCCGACGAGCTGATGGCTGGGTGTCCGGGGGTTCTGGCGTGGAACAATCACAGCTGTGTGTTGGTGGCCGACCGCTCGTCTCCCAGACGCGACCGGTCCGGCATGATCAATCCGATCGTCGCCGAACTGCGCTCCGTCGTCGACGATGCACGAGGTCACGAGGATCGCAACGGGTACTTCGCGGCGTTGTATCTCGGTGTCACCTCGGCGGTGGCTCGCGGGGTTCGCGACGGAGCCTTTGCCACTCCCGACCGCCTGAGCGAGTTGACGGTCACGTTCGCACGGCGTTACCTCGATGCCTTCGAGCTCCACCGCAACGGACGCCGGCCGTCGCAGTCCTGGCAGGTCGCGTTCGATGCGGCCTCGGCCTGGAGTCCGACCGTCCTGCAACACCTGCTCCTCGGCATCAACGCCCACATCAACCTCGACCTCGGCATCGCCGCCGCACAGGTCGCGCCCGGTGACGACATCGTCGACCTCGAGCCCGACTTCATCGAGATCAACGATGTGCTCGCCGGTCTGGTGGCCGACGTCCAGCGTCGGATCAACCGCATCTCACCGCTGTACCGCTTCGTCGACGACATCGCCGGCGACGTCGACCACGCCGTCGTCAATTTCAGTATTGGCCGGGCGCGCGATGCGGCCTGGCAGCTTGCCAGAGAGCTCGCGCCGCTCGACGAAACGGCGGCCCGATCGGTGATCTCAGACCGCGACATCGCCGCCGCACGACTCGGACGACGAGTCCTGCACCCGGGCGTCATCACCTCGGCGGGCCTGCTGGCCGTACGCTTCACGGAGCGGCGCAGCCCATCCGACGTCATCGCCACCCTCGCGGAGGGCGAGGACGCGGCGCGTTGAGCGGCAGTCGGTTCGACTCCTGTTGCCGGAGCTCCCGGTGGCAGGCGATGCGTTGTAGTTGACTCGCAGTCGTCGAGCCGGAGTGGCGTAGTGGTGCGGCGTGCGCCTTGCGATCGACGAGCATCGACGGTCAGACTCCTGGCATGGAGATCGGGGGCACGGACATCGAGGCACTGCGCGCTGAGCTGCAACGCGATGGACAGGTCGTCGTGCGCGGTCTGCTGGATGCCACCGACGTCGAGCGTTTCCGACACATCGTGAACGCCGCATTGCCGAAGGCCTACAAGGTGGAGCTCCCGCCGGGCAACGAGACGTACCAGGCCGCGTTCGACCAGTACATGAACCTCTGGCAGGCCGACCCGGCGATGGCCGAGGTCACCCTGCACCCCGAGCTCGCCCGGACCGCGGCGGCGCTGCTCGGTGTCGACGCGGTGCGGGTGTACCACGACCAGGCGCTGTACAAGGTGGCCGGCGGTGGCCACACGCCGTGGCATCAGGACCAGTGGTATTGGCCGCTCGACACCGACCGCACGATCACGATGTGGCTGCCGCTCCACGATGTCGACCCGGCGATGGGCGACCTCGAGTTCGCAGCGGGAACGCATGCGGGTCCGATCGGCGACGAGGCGATCTCTGACGACTCCGATGCGTTCTACGACGCCCATCTCGCCGATGCCGGGCTCGCCCGCAAGTCGACCGGGGCAATGAGCGCCGGCGACGCCAGTTTCCACCTCGGGTGGACGTTGCACCGCGCGAACTCGAACCGCACCGAGATCGACCGCGAGGTGATGACCGTGATCTGGTTCGCCGACGGGGCCAGGGTGACCGAACCGGCCAACGACGGCCAGAAGCTCGACCGGCTGATCTGGTTGCAGAACATCGAGCCCGGCGAACTCGCGGCGAGCCCGATCAACCCGCTGGTCGGTGTCGGGTGAGCGCCACGCCGACACCCTGGTGGCGAGACGCCGTGGTCTACCAGATCTATCCGCGCTCGTTCGCCGACGCGAACGGTGACGGCGTCGGCGACCTCGCCGGTATCACCAGCAAGCTCGACTACCTGGCCGACCTCGGCGTCGACGCACTGTGGCTGTCGCCGATCTTCACGTCGCCGATGCGCGACTTCGGCTACGACGTGGCCGACTACTGCGGCATCGACCCGGTGTTCGGCACCGACGTCGACTTCGACGCGCTGGTCGCCGGCGTCCACGACCGCGGCATGCGGCTCCTGCTCGACTGGGTGCCGAACCACAGCTCCGACCAGCACCCGTGGTTCGTCGAGTCGCGTTCGTCGCGCGACAACCCGAAGCGCGACTGGTACGTGTGGAAGGACGCGCTGGCCGACGGGTCACCGCCGAACAACTGGCAGGCGATGTTCAAGCAGGTGCCGGCGTGGACGCACGACGATGCCACCGACCAGTCGTACCTGCACCTGTTCCTCGCGGAGCAGCCCGACCTGAACTGGGCGAACCCCGAGGTCGAGGCGGCGATGCACGACACGCTGCGCTACTGGCTCGACCGGGGCGTCGACGGCTTCCGGGCCGACGTCGTCAACCTGATCGGCAAGGGCACCGACGTCCCCGACCTTCCCGACCCGGTGTGGCGGTTCCCGTTGCTGGCGACCGACCGACCGTTCGGACACGAGCTGCTCCGTCGGATCCGCACGCTCCTCGACGGCTACGAGCACGCCCCGATGATGGTCGGCGAGGTGTACCTGCTGCGCGACGGCGAGAGCGCCTCGTACGTCGGCACGCCTGATGCGCCTGAACTGCAGCTGTCGTTCGACTTTCGGCCACTGCACTCGCCGTGGGACGCCGAGCGACTGCCCGAGGCGATCGCCGCGATGGAGGGCGACTTCGCCGAGCCCCGGTGGCCGACGTTCGTGTTGTCGAACCACGACCAGGTCCGCCACCGCAGCCGCTACGGCAGCGAGGCGCGTGCGCGGGCCGCAGCCGTGGTCGCGCTCACGACCCGCGGGACACCGTTCCTGTACGCAGGGGAGGAGCTCGGCCTGGAAGATGCCGTGGTGCCCGACGACCGCGTCGTCGATCCCGACGGCCGCGACGGGTGTCGGGCCCCGATTCCCTGGACGACCGACGGCGACGACGAGACGGGCCACGGTTGGCCGACGCGACCGTGGCTCCCGTTCCCGGTGAACGCATCGACCCACGCTGCCGAGGCCCAGATCGGCGAGTCCGACTCGATGCATGCGCTGTACCGGAACCTGCTGGCGCTGCGCCGTGAGCGAGCGGTGTTGCGCAGCGGCGACATGGTGATCTCGCCCAGCGACGGCGGTCTGTTCCGGTTCCAGCGGACGCTCGCCGACGACACCGTGACCGTGCTGGTCAACCTGGGTGACGCCGACATCGCGTGGCCCGGCGACCTTGATGGAGCGACCCTCGTGGTCGGCTCCGACCCACGGCGAACCGCTGTCGGTGGGACGCTCGGCGCCGCCGAGGCGGTCGTCGTCGTTCCCTGACGGCAGCGCATCCTGGATCTGCGAGCATGCGCAGCATGCCTGTCGACTTCCTCCGCACGCCCGATCACCGATTCGCCGACCTCTTCGAGTTCCCCTACGAGCCGAAGTACGTCGAGGTCGAGGGATTGCGGATGGCGTACATCGAGGAGGGCTCGGGCGAGGCCGGCACCTTCCTGCTGCTCCACGGTGAGCCGACATGGAGCTACCTGTACCGCCGCATGATCCCGCCGCTCGTCGAGGCCGGCTATCGCATCGTGGCGCCCGACCTGATCGGGTTCGGTCGCTCCGACAAGCCGACGAACCGCGACGACTACACCTACGCCAATCACGTCCGGTGGCTGACGGCGTTCGTCGGCGGGCTCGATCGACCGGCCGACGGCTTCCACGTGTTCGTGCAGGACTGGGGTGGGCTGCTCGGCCTGCGGATGGTCGCCGAGAACCCCGACTGGTTCGACCGGGTCGTGATCGGCAACACCGCACTGCCGGCGGGGGAGCCGATGGGCGACGGGTTCATGATGTGGCAGGAGGTCTCGCAGACGATGGACCCGATGGATTGCGGCGCGCTGCTCCAGCAGGCATGCCTCGCTCGCGAGCTCAACGATCCCGAGGCCGACGCCTACCGGGCTCCATTCCCCGACGAGACCTACCTCGCCGGCGCCCGTCAGTTCCCGCTGCTCGTGCCGACCGGCCCGGACGACCCGGCAGTCCCGGCAAATCGGGCGGCGTGGGAAGTGTGGGAGCGTTGGGAGAAGCCCGTGCTCACGCTGTGGACGCCGGGCGACTTCGTGCTCGGCCACCTGCAGCAGTCCTTCGTCGACCGCATCCCAGGTGCAGCGGGCCAACCCCACCAGACGTTCGAACCCGGCGGGCACTTCCTGCAGGACGACCGCGGCGAGGACGTCGTTGCCGCCATCCTCGCCTGGACCAGCTGACGGGGTCGGGACAACACGGGTCAGAACCGTGTCGTCACCAACTCCGGCTCAGCCTTCGACGGCGATGGTGCGGACGGCGTCGGCGTGGACGATCGCCTCGATCGGTGACAACTCGGCGCCCAACTCGACGATGAAGGCCACGCCGTCGGCGGGGCGGAACTCGTTGCGAGCCCAGGTGGCCGCGATACCGGTGTAGGTCCCGCCGGTGATCTGGCCCATCGGGAGACCGGTGAGCTGGGCGTAGCGCTCGCGGACCCGGCCTTCGCGACCCTGCGACGGATTCACCACGAACAGATCCTGGTGGTACCAGACGGTGATGTCGGGCTGCAGTTGGGTCATGAAGTTGACGACCGCCTGGGTCTCGGGTTCGCTCGCCGGACCGACGCCTGCGTACTGCGAGTCGCCGGGCACGCCGATCGGGCCCCACTTGTAGGGGAAGTTCCGGTTGAGGTCGACGCCGTTGGCGTTGCCTCGCTGTTGTGCGGCTTGGCCGTCGGGGTTCATCGACTCGACGATCCACAACTCGACGCCGTCGGGGACCGGTTCGGCTCGGAGTTCGTCGACGATGGCGACACCGGCATCTTCGTTGCCGTGGATCACGCCGATCACGAGGACCCGTCGCCCACCGACGGTACCCGACCGCTCCGCCACGATGGGCTGTCCGCCGGCCGAGATCCCGAGCCCGACCTGCTCTGCGCCGAGGTCGAGCGGTCCCGGCGTCGTCGGGATCGCCACTGTGGTGGTCGTGGTGGTCGGCGCGGTCGTGGTCGTGGTGGTGGTGGTCGTCGTGGTCGTGGTCGTGGTCGCCTGGGACAGCGTGGTCGTGGTCGTGGAGGCGCCGTTCGACGGAGCCGATGGTTCCGCGGACGAAGCCGGCACCTGCTCGGTCGCGGTGTCCTGCGATCCGCACGCGACGGCGGCCAGTGCGAGTGGGACGACCAGCACAGCTGTCCAGGGAGATCGTTTCACGGTGGTCGACGGTAGCGGACCACGTGGATGGCAGACTGGCGCCATGCGCGCTGCGAGCGTTCGGCTCCTCCTCGGCACCGGAATCACCGTCGTGTTGGCAGCATCTGCTGCTGCGTGCGGAGCCGATGGGCCAACCACCGAACTCGAGCGTGGTGAGGCCATCTATGCCGCCAACTGCGCCCAGTGTCACGGTGGCGATCTGGCTGGATCGGATCGCGGACCATCGCTGCTCGATCCGATCTACTGGCCAGACCAGCTCAGTGATGTCGAGTTCGCCGATGCGGTTCGCAACGGCGTCGAAGAACGCCTGTGGGACTTCGGTGACATGCCAGGCAACGGCTCGTACTCCGACGTGCAGGTCGACGCGATCCTTGCATTCGTTCGCTCCCAGCAGGTCGGCGAGCCGGCCGACTGAGCGATCTCGCTCGACTACGCCGACGCGTTGCGCGCCAGCCGGGCCTGGCGGAACGACTGCACGGCCAGCACGAGATAGCCGGCACACAACACGATCGTCGCGATCTGGGCGATCAGCGCCCAGCCTTCGGCGCCTCGACCGATCGCCGAGCCCAGACTGCCCAGCACAGCGATCAGCGCGAGCGCGGCCGAGGCATGCATGAGGTGATGGTTGAGATCGGGCTTCGCACGAGCGAGCGCCCCGAGCACGACGAACACCACACCGATGAAGGCGGGAATGAGTGAGGTCGCGCTGCTCGAGTCGGAAGCGATCGTGACGATCACTCCGACGACGATCAGCGCCGCACCGAGCGAGAGGGTCTTGGTAGCCACCCCGTCAGTGTGACGTCGTCGACGTCGGCGCGCACCCTGATCGTGGTGAAGTCCACTCAGCTGACTGCGGTGAGGAGCTGATCGACCGGGGCGAAGTCGTCGACGAGCACGTCAGCGCCGACGGTGAAGGCATCGAGATCATCGACGAAGCGTCCTCCGTCGGGGTCGAAGCGGCTGCGATCGATCGCGGAGTCGGATGCCACGATCACCGAGTTGCCCAGCCGGCCTTCGGCCGCACTTGCGCCCAGCACGACCTCGACGTGAGCAAAGACCGAAGCGACCGTGGCGGCCTCGGCGCGGAGGAAGTCGAGCCCCGCGCCATCGATCACATTGAGGGCGTAGAGCCCGTCCGGGCGAAGCACGCGTGCCACGTCCTCCACGAACTCCTGCGTGGCGAGATGCCACGGCACCGCCCGGCTTCCGAAGGCATCGCCGAGTACGACGTCGACGCTGGCATCGGGCACATCGGCGAGCGAGAGGCGGGCGTCGCCGGCGATGACGTCGAGGCCGGCGTCCGGCCCGGTCGATCGATCGAACTCGGCGACGACGAGATCGATCAGCTCGTCGTCGATCTCGAAGACGGTCTGATCACTTCCCGGTCGGGTCGTCTGCGTCCACGTCGGCACCGTCAATGCCCCACCTCCGATGTGGACGACGCGCAGCGGCTCGTCGCGAGCTGCGGAGCCGACGACGTCGATCGCCTCGGCCAGCCGGCGCGTGTACCAGAAGTCGAGGTGGGTCGGATCGTCGAGATCGACGTAGCTGTGGCGGAGATCGTCGAGCACCAGGATCCGCCCGCTGGCGCGCTCGTCGTCGACCTCGATCGACACGCAGTAGTAGGCGGTCTCGCTGTCGCACGGACTGCCGAGCGCCGTGGCCGCAACGAGGGCCACGCCGGCGAATGCCGACACCGACAACATCTCGGTTCGTGCCGACTGGCGAAGCGGTCCAGGGAAGGCCAGCCACAGGGCCAGTCCGCTCACGACGAGCACGACACCCACCGAGATGATGATCGTGGTCACCGCTGCGACCGCCACCAGCACGAAGCCGGTCAGGAACGTGGCGACGATTGCCCCCGCTGTGCCGTACGCCGAGAGGCGACCGACGGTCGCACCGGTGGAGCCGAGATCGCGCAATTGCAGCTTGACGACCGCAGGAGGCACTGCGCTCAGCACCGTTGCCGAGGGCAGGAACCCGATGGCCGTCAGCGTCAACGTGCCGCCGACGCTCGCTGCGCCGCCGGCGCTGCCGAGTGCGCGAACCGTTGGCACCGTGGCGATCGCCAGTGCCCCGCCGATCACCAGCAGCGCAGGGATCAGGCGGCGAGGATCGATTCGGTCGGCTGCGAGACCGCCCAGCCAGGCGCCGACAGCGATGCCGGCCAGGACGGTGCCGATGATGCCGGTGTAGGTCTCGAGACTCACACCGACGTACGGCGCCAAGAGACGCCCGGCGAGGATCTCGAGCACGAGGATCGCCGCAGAGGTCCCGACGACGAGGGCGATGGCGAGCCAGCCGGGCAGTGGCGAGTGTTCGTTGCGGGATGGTGGAGCCACGGATCGGGCGTCAGCTCGTGATCGCGTGAGCGCGCAGGTCGGCGAAATCGATGTACTCGAGGGTCGACATGTGGGTCGACTCGAGGATGACGGCGCAGGCGTGTCCGGCGTCGAGTGCCTCTTTCCAACGAGCGGCGCACACGCACCACTGGTCGCCCGGGGACAGGCCGGCGAAGCCGTACTGCGGCATCGGTGTGCTGAGGTCGTTTCCCTGCGACTTCGAGTACTCGAGGAAGTCGGCCGTGAGCCTGCAACACACCGTGTGCATGCCGGGGTCGTCGCCGCGATTCTCGCAGCAGCCGGTGCGGTAGTAGCCGGTCATCGGGTCATAGGAACACGGCTGCAACTCGGTGCCGAGCACGTTTCGTTGAGGGCTTGGCGTCCGCGGTGTGCCGACGTCGGGTGCGTCAGACATTGACGCCCACCAGTTCGCCGATGCTGTACGTGACCGCGCACGCGACCAGCACGATCATCACCTGCCGTGCCACCGACTTGGCGATCGACCGTTCGGCGAACCTGCCGATCGCCGCTCCGACGAACGCTGCGGCCACGACGCCGATCGAGATCGAGATCGCCGCCGGGGCGAACCCGGTGGCACCGGTGAACCAGGGGATCACCGGCAGCAGCGCACCGAACAGGAAGCACACGAGCGAAATCGCAGCTGCATTGAACGCCGACGGCAGGTCGTGTGGGTCGACACCGAGCTCTTCTCGGGTGTGAACCCTCAGTGCGACTTCGGGCGACGCCATGACGTCCTCGGCAGCGGCACGGGCCGTGTCGGGAGCGATGCCGTGGTCTTCGTACATGGCGGCCAACTCGGCGGTCTCGGCGACCGCGTTGCGGGCCAGTTCGCGCCGTTCCACGGCCACTTCTCGTTCGACCATCTCGTTCTGGGCGGACACGCTGATCCACTCGCCTGCCGCCATCGAGATGCCGCCGGCGATCGCCCCTGCCAGCCCGGCGAGGCGAACGATCGAGGAGTCGACGCCCGAGCCGGCGAAACCGAGGATCAGCGAGACGTTCGACACCAACCCGTCGTTGATCCCGAACACTGCGGCTCGTGCGAGCCCCCCGGACACCGGTCGGTGGCCGCCGTGCAGTTCGGGCTTGGGAAGATCCTTCGGCGACAGATCGGGTCGAGTCATCTCCGTGAACGCTAGCCGTCGCCCCAGTGCGCGCGTCCAGGGGTGCTCGGCGCCGGTGCGCATGTGTTCGGAGACGGGTGCGGTGCGCGGCTACGTTGAGTTCCAGGCCGTTCGATCCCGGCCGGGACCCCATGAGTGCTCACAACGACGTGGCCGAAATCATCGAGAGCCTGCGAACGATCGCAGGCGAACGGCGACCCACCGACGGCCTGCTCCAGGAGTTCCTGGGCGTGTACTACAGCGACGTCCCCAGCGACGATGCCGATGCGCGGCGGCTGAACGCCGCATACGCAGCGGCGGTCGCGCACCTCGAACTCGGGCGCACACGGCGACGAGACCGGACACTCGTCCAGGTGCTGTCGCCCGACCTCGAGCGTGATGGCTGGGAGACCGACCGTACGATCCTGATGTTCGTCACCGACGACGCACCGTTCCTGGTCGACACCGTCAGGATGGTGCTCGACAGGTATCACCTCGGAATCCACCTCCTCGTGCACCCGATGCTCTCGGTGCGACGCAACGATCGTCATGAACTGACCGACGTCGATGCAGCCGACGGTCGCATCGAGGCCTGGACGCTGATCGAGTTGGACCGCTGTGTTCCCGAGGAGCGGTTGCAACTCGAGGCCGATGTGCGCGCGGCGATCGACGACGTGCAGTCGGTTGTCCGCGACTTCGCACCGATGCGTGAACGGCTTCGCAGCGTCGACGTCGACGACCCACTGCTTCGATGGCTCGCCGACGACAACTTCGTCTTCCTCGGCTCCGCCGTCTACGACCGTGCTCCCGGTGGTCTCCGGGTACGCCCCGACAGCCTGCTGGGTGAGTGCCGCTCCGGCCGGTTCGATCCGGAGCGGATCGATCCGCCGCCGCATCCGGGCAACGAACCGGTGGTGATCGCCCGGACCGATGCGGTCGCCACGGTGCACCGGAGAGCTCGCATGACCTCGATCGCGGTTCGTTCGCCCGATGGCGAACTCGAGACCCGCTTCGTCGGGCTCCTCGGCAGTGCTGCGTATCGCCAGAGCGTGTTCGCGATCCCGGTGGTGGGCCGGCGCGCCGACCAGGTCGTCGAGCGCGTCGGAGCGACGACCGAGAGCCACACCGGCCGAGCGGTGCGCAACGTCATCGAGACGCTGCCGCGCGACGTCGTGTTCGAAGCGGGTGTCGACGAGTTGGCAGACCTGGTCGGCGCGATCGTCGGCCTGCAGGAGCGCCGCATCGTGCGGGTGTTCGACGTCTGCGAGCCGGTCGGGCCGTGGACCACCGTGCTCGCCTATGTTCCGCAGTCACGCTTCACGGCAGCCCTGCCCGACCTGGTCGCGGCGCTGGTCTCGGAGTACTACGGGGGCGAGATACGCGATCTGGAGACGCTGGTGGGATCGAGTTCGCTCGCTCGCATCTCGATGACCGTGCGAGCCGGGCGTCTCGATGACACCAGCCGACTCGTGGTCTCGATCGACCGGGCCTCGCGAACGTGGGGAGAGCGGGCGCTGGACGCATTGGTCGATCTGCTCGGCGAAGTCGAGGGCCATCGGGTCTGGGCCGTTGTCGGCCCGACAGTTCCGGCCGACTACGAGGCCCGGGTTCGCCCCGATGCAGCGGTCGGCGACCTCGTCAACGTTGCCGGAATGCTGACGGGCTCCAGCGAGATTCTCACGTCGTTCGGCCGATCGATCGATTCGGTCGACGGCGAATGGCGCTTCCGGGTGTTCCTCCGAGACCGTCCGGTGACGATCGCCGAGCTCGTTCCGGTACTCGAGCACCTCGGCCTGTCCCCACTCGACGAGCATCCGTCGGTGTTCGCCGGTGACACCACCACGGTCCACCTCGACGACATCGGCGTGCGTGGCCCTGCCCATCCGGTCTCGGATTCGCAGCATGCCGAGGTGCAGCACGCTTTCGTCGACCTGATGACGGGTGTGACCGAGCCCGACGGCCTCAATCGCCTGGTGCTCTCGGCCGGCCTCCGACGTCGTCAGATCGCGGTGCTTCGCCTCTACAACCGGTATCTCCGTCAGGCATCGTTCCCGTTCAGTGCCAGCTACATCGAGCAGGCGGTGGTCCGGCATCCGGAGATCGCCCGAGCGCTCGTCGAGCTCTTCGACACCCGGCTCGACCCGCGGCGCCCCGAGTTCGAGACCGACGACGATCGATGGGCGGCGGTCGAGCGTTGCCGAGCAGAGTTGGCCTCGTTGCTCGATGCGGTTCCCTCGCTCGACGACGACCGGATCTGTCGGGCGTTCCTCACCCTGATCGATGCGACCGACCGCACCAACGCCTTCCTCGGACGGTCGGAGATCTCGGTCAAGCTGCGACCGCACGACGTCGGGTTCCTGCCGGAGCCTCGGCCCGACTTCGAGATCTTCGTGTGCTCACCGTTCGTCGAAGGTGTCCATCTTCGCGGTGGACGGATCGCACGTGGCGGCCTGCGGTGGAGCGACCGACCGGAAGACTTCCGCACCGAGGTACTCGGTCTGGTCAAGGCACAGATGGTCAAGAATGCGGTGATCGTGCCGAACGGTGCGAAGGGTGGATTCGTCATCAAGTCGTCGACCGCCGACCCAGCCGACCGCGACGCCGTGCGAGCCGAGGGGATCGATCGGTACCGGCGCTTCGTGCGAGCGCTGCTCGACATCACCGACAACGTCGTGGGAGCCGAGATCGTGCATCCACCCGGCGTCGTCATTCACGACGGACGCGACCCGTATCTGGTGGTCGCCGCCGACAAGGGCACCGCAACGTTCAGTGACATCGCCAACGAACTCGCAGCCGAGTACGACTTCTGGCTCGGCGACGCCTTCGCCTCGGGCGGCAGCAACGGCTACGACCACAAGGCAATGGGCATCACGGCGCGCGGAGCCTGGGAGAGCGTGCGCCGGCATGCACGGGTGATCGGCAAGGACGTCGACACCGACGAACTGAGCGTGGTCGGCATCGGTGACATGTCCGGCGACGTCTTCGGCAACGGCATGTTGCTGTCCGATCACCTCGACCTGGTCGGGGCGTTCGACCACCGGCACGTGTTCCTCGACCCGAATCCCGACCCCGCCGCGTCGTATGCGGAACGGCGCCGCCTCTTCGAACTCCCTCGCTCGAGTTGGGCCGACTACGACAGCCGCCTCATCTCAGCCGGCGGCGGGGTGCACTCCCGCAAGCTCAAGGCAATCGCGATCACCCCGGAAGTGCGTGCGGTGCTCGACCTCGAACCGTCGGTGACGTCGATGCGACCGGACGACCTGATCTCGGCGATGTTGCGGGCGCCGGTCGATCTGCTGTGGAACGGGGGTATCGGCACCTACGTGAAGGGGTCGAGCGAAAGCAACGCCGATGTCGGAGACCGGGCGAACGACTCGCTGCGTGTCGACGGGGTCGACCTTCGTTGCCGGATCGTGGGCGAGGGTGGCAACCTCGGGCTCACCCAGCTCGCCCGAGCCGAGTACGCGATCAATGGTGGGTTGATCTACACCGACGCCATCGACAACTCTGCAGGTGTCGACTGCAGCGACCACGAGGTCAACATCAAGATCGTTCTCGACCAACTGGTACGCGACGGCGAACTCACCGTCAAACAACGCAACGAGCTGCTGGTCGAGATGACCGACGAGGTGGCCAGGCTGGTGCTCGACGACAACCGAGCCCAGACGCTGGCGCTGATGATCGCCCGAACGCAGTCGCTGTCGATGGTCAACGTGCACGCTCGGTATCTCGACACGCTGGAAGCCGAAGGGCACCTCGACCGCGAACTCGAGTTCCTGCCGTCCGACAAGCAGATTGCCGAACGACAGAGCGCAGGAAGCGGTCTCCGGGCGCCGGAGTTCGCGGTGATGATCGCCTACACCAAGAACGCCAGCGTCTCCGAGCTCCTCGAGTCCGACCTCCCGGACGATCTCGCAGTGGAACCCGATCTCCTCGAGTACTTCCCCGTCGAGCTGCGCGAGCGGTTCCCCGACTCGATCCGGTCGCACCGTCTCCGCCGCGAGATCGTGGCGACGAGTGTCATCAACAACATGGTGAACCTGGCGGGGATCTCGTTCGATCACCGAATGACCGAGGACTCGGGGGCATCCGTGTCCGACGTCGCGCGGGCGTTCCTGGCGTCTCGCGAGATCTTCGGCTTCGCCGACATCTGGCGCGAGATCGACGCGCTCGGGAGCAGCGTTTCCCTGGACACCCAGATCTCGCTGTTCCTCGACGCCCGGCGCATGGCCGAACGCGGCACCGTGTGGTTGCTGCGCCACCGCCGCCCGCCGCTCGACATCCTCGAAGCGATCGACGCCTTCTCCGCCGGGCTGGCCTTCCTGTCCGAGTCGCTCGACCAGGTGGTGAGCGAACGTGTTGCGATCGAGCTCGAGCGCGTCAGCCTCGACCGGGTGGAGGCCGGAGTTCCCCTCGATCTCGCTCAACGCTCCGCTCGATGGCTGTGGCTGCACACCGGGTTCGACATCGTCGAGATCGCTCACACCGAAGCCCGCACTGTGGCCGACGCAGCCACGGCGTACTGGGCGACGTTCGATGCGTTCGACCTCGGCTGGTTGTGGGACGGCGTTGGCAATCTGCCCAGATCGGACCGCTGGCAGGAGCAGGCGCGTTCGGCGATCCGTGATGATCTGATGACGGTGCTCGCCGACCTGACTCGCAACGTGATGCGGGCTGCAGATGGTTCGCCGAGCGCCTGGATCGAGGCAAACGAGCGAGCCGTCGGTCGCGCTCTCGCCATGCACACCGAAGTTCGTCGAGCAGAGAGCTTCGACTTGACCACATTGTCGGTGGCGCTGCGCCAGCTCCGGAATCTCACGATCACCGCGGCAGCGGCGGCCGGACCCGCCGACGATGTCTTGCCGAAGTCTTGTTGAAGACTTGGCCACTGCTTGTCGAAGAACACCCCTCGGGTGCGCCCGTCGACGGGTAGCGTCAGTCAGGTCATGTCATCGGGCCCTCGCTTCCGTTTCGCTCCGTCGCCGACTGGCTCGTTCCACGTCGGCGGCGCCCGAACCGCGCTGCAGAACTGGGCCCTCGCTCGTCGTCTCGGTGGCACCTTCGTGCTGCGGATCGAGGACACCGACGAGGCGAGAAACCGACCCGAGTGGACGCAGGGAATCATCGATGCGTTGGCGTGGATCGGCATTTCGGCCGACGACCCGCACTTCGAGGGCCCGCACTTCCAGAGTGAGTTCGCGGACGCCCACATCGCGGCCGCACGCAAGCTCTACGACGACGGCCACGCCTACTACTGCGATCTGACCGGCGAACAGATCCAGCAGCGCAACGAGGAGCTCGGCCTCAGCGGGTACGACGGTCATTCGCGCGACAGGGGGCTCGAACCGGGGCCCGGCAGGGTGTTGCGATTCCGTGTCCCGGAGGGCACCACGGTGGTTCGCGATCTCGTCCGCGGTGACGTCACGTTCGACAACGACACGATCGAAGACTTCGTGCTGCTGCGCGGCAACGGCACGCCGGTGTTCCTGCTGGCCAACGTCGTCGACGACATCGAGATGGCGATCACCGACGTCGTGCGCGCCGAAGAGCACCTTCCCAACACACCCAAGCAACAGATGCTGTGGGAGGCGTTGGGTCAGCAGCCGCCGCGGTGGGCTCACGTTCCGGTACTGGTCAACGAGCAACGCAAGAAGCTCTCGAAGCGGCGCGACAAGGTCGCACTCGAGCAGTACCGCGACGACGGTTATCTCGCAGACGCCATGGTCAACTACCTCATGACGCTGGGGTGGACACCACCCGGTGCGGAAGCCGCCGGCAGCGAGATCGTGTCGTGGGACGAGATCGAAGCGGCGTTCCGGCTCGAGGACGTCACACATTCGCCGGCGTTCTTCGATGTGAAGAAGTTGGCGGCCTTCAACGGCGACTACATCCGACTGTTGCCACTCGCCGACTTCATCGAGCGAGCCGACGCCGAACTGCCGGCCGATTGGGATCGTGCCCGTTTCGCAGCGATTGCGCCGCACATCCAGGAGCGCCTGACCACGCTGAACGAGGTGCCTGACAAGGTCGACTTCCTGTTCTGGCCCGACGGTCGACCGGTCGACTACGAGACGGCGTCGTGGGACAAGGCGTTCAAACCGGAGTGGTCGGTGCCGTTGCTGGCCGATGTGATCGGGGCCTACCGCACTGCTCCGTGGACGGCCGACGACCTGAAAGCGGCGCTCGAATCGGTCATGGAGTCGTATTCGATCAAGTTGGGCAAGGCCCAAGCGCCGGTTCGAGTTGCCGTCACCGGCCGGACGGTCGGCCCGCCGCTGTTCGAATCGCTCGAAGTGCTCGGCCGAGAGGAGACGCTGCGGCGCCTGTCCGCTGCCCTCGACATCGCCTCGGGTGGTGAGACGCCGGCTTCCGGACGGTGACGACCATGGCCGGACGCGAGTTCTCGTTGCCCTCGGACGAGCAAGTCGAGCGCGATCGCGAGCTGCTCGACGCGCTCGACGACCATCAATCGGTCGGTGAGAAGTACGCCCGCACCGGTGAGACTCCCGAGGTCGTGCATCGCGAGCCGTCGATGGGCCCGTCCGCGAACGCCGAACGCACCCGGGACCCGACGCCGGTGCAACCGTTGCCCTCGCCGCCGCGGTTCGTCGGCAGGCGAGTCGTGCAGGTCGTGCTGATCGTGATGCTGATCGGTGTGGCCTACTACGCGGTGTCGCTGTGGCAGGTGTGGTCGACCGGGCGGGCGGACGAGTCGCGCAACGTCGATGCCATCGTGGTGTTGGGCGCTGCGCAATACGACGGACGTCCATCTCCACAGCTGGCCGCTCGGCTCGACCATGTCGTCGATCTGTGGTCGGCGGATCTCGCGTCGCGAGTGGTGGTCACCGGGGGCAACCAGGAAGGTGATCGATTCACCGAGGCGTCCGCATCGGCCGAGTATCTCGTCGATCGGGGCGTGCCGGAGTCGGCAATCGTGCAGGAGGATTCCGGCACGAACACGTTCGAGTCGCTCGAACGGGCGCGCACACTGCTCGACGGATCGGTCGAGACCGTGCTGATCGTGACCGACCCGTATCACGCGCTTCGAAGCAAGCTCACGGCTGAAGAAGTCGGGTTCACGGCCTATGTGTCCGCAACACCCGACTCGGTGGTTCGTGGCGCGGCAGAAGCGCGCCGAGAGGTGGCCGAGGCAGCGGGCATCGCTCTGGGCCGGATCATCGGGTTCGAACGGTTGAGTGGCCTCACCGACTGAGGCCGATACAATCCCGTCCCGCAACGGTCGACGACTCGTCGTCGACCATCACACCATGGGGTGTGGTGTAATTGGTAACACAGCAGTTTCTGGTACTGTCATTCGGGGTTCGAGTCCCTGCACCCCAGCTCTGATCGACCGCCGACTTCGCGCACTGCGAGGTCGGCGTCGTCACTTTTCGGCTCGGATTCTCGGCGCTCGCCCATCGGCCGGGTGGGATCTGCGGCCCGGGTGATATCGTTTCCGATCGCTACTTGGCCCGTTCGTCTAGTGGCCTAGGACACCACCCTCTCAAGGTGGCGGCACGGGTTCGAATCCCGTACGGGCTGCCAAGAAGATTCCAGGTCAGAGGCCCTCTCCGGAGGGTCTCTTTCCGTTTCGGAGGTCAGCCTCACTCGCGCATTCGTCGCTGGAACATGACCACGGCCAGGGCCGCCGCTCCGATCGTGTACCCGCCGATCCAGTACAGGTCGGTGGCGATGTCACCGACACCGGCGCCGTCGGCCATGACCGCTCGCGTGGCGTCGAGAGCGTGCTTGAAGGGCAACACGTCGCCGATCGTGAGGAACACGCCGCCGATCGCTTCGAGGTCGAACCATGCGCCACCGAAGATCGTCAGGAGCAGCACCACCGCGTAGGCGCCCGATGTCTGAGCGACGGTGAGCACTGCGCCCAGGATCATCCCCAACGCGACGTAGAACACGGCCATCAGCGCCAGGACCAGCGCAACGAGAACCACGGATCCCTTGCTGTCGAGGCCCAGTATCGCTCCGACCGCCAACAGCACGGTGGCTTGGACGATCGCAACGAGCAGGTACGGCAGGGAGTACCCGGACACGAAGTCGCCCGAACGCAACGGTGTGGTCAACAGTCGCGCCAAGAGCGACGTCTCGCGGTCTCGTGACAGGATCATCGCCGAGCTGAACATCACCATCACGAAGCCGAACAGCACGATCCCAGGGGTCAGCAAGGTCGGCGTCAGGAACGGTGTGTCGTCGCCGCCGAGCGCCTGCAAGGTCAGCAACAACAACAGCGGCAGCGCGACTGCGATGCCCAGCGACAACGGATCGCGTATCACTTCTTTGACGTTGCGCTTGGCGAGCTCGGTCGATCTCATTCCCGCAGCTCCTTACCGGTCAGCTCCAAGAACACGTCGTCGAGGGACACGTGCTTGGTTGCAGTCGAGCGGATCTCGACGCCGAACGGGCGCAGGCAGTCGCCGATTTCGTACACGCTCACGTCGTCGGCTTCGATCTCGACGCCCGCCGGAACGCGTCGTGCCGTCGGGTACACGCGCCTGAGTGCAGCGAGGGCATCGTCGGTGATGTTGCCTGCCTCGACCACCATCACCGGTGTGCCGGAGACCCCCGCCTTCAACTCGGTTGGGGTCCCGAGCGCGACGAGTGCGCCACCGTCGACGACGGCGACCCGATCGGCGAGTGCATCAGCTTCCTCGAGATAGTGGGTCGTGAGCACGATCGTCGTGTTGCCCTTCAGTCCGGCGAGGTACTCCCACATGCCACGCCGCGCCTGTGGATCCAACCCGATCGTCGGTTCGTCGAGGAACACCACCTGGGGGTCCGACACCAGTGCCATCGCGATGCTCAGCCGTCGCTGCATGCCGCCCGAGTACTGCTTTGCCTTGTCCGTTGCCCGGCTCGTCAGGCCGGTCACCTCCAGGAGTTCCGTAGTGCGCTGGTGGGCGCGTTGCTTGCCGATCCCGTGCAATCCGGCCATCAACGCGAGGTTCTCCCAGGCGTTGAGGTTCGGAGCAACGGCGGTTTCCTGCGGCGAGACCCCAATCACCTGTTTCACCGCGATCGGATCGGTCCCGACGTCGTGCCCGAGGATCGTCGCCGTGCCACCCGACGGGCGCAGTAGACAACACAACATCTTGATCGTCGTGGTCTTGCCAGCGCCGTTGGGCCCCAGCAACGAGAACAGTTCACCGGTCGCCACCGACAGATCCAACCCGGCAACAGCGACGTGGTCGCCGAAGCTCTTCGACAATCCGGTCATGCGGATCGCTACGGGAACACCATCGTGCGCGGTCACCTGTCCCCTTTCGGTCTCACATTCAACGCAAGCCCATCGGGTTCCCCCCGTCCAGGGGCCAACGACCCGTCATCTGGGCCGGATGGTCCCGGCACTCGACGTCAAGCGATGGAGCCCGGCAACTGGGAGCGCTCCCAGGGGTGGGGAGAAGGTGAGAACTGACTGCTCGAGCCGTAGCGGTCCGACGGCGCCCAGCGGTAGCGGAAGCCCAGTTCGCTCTTGAGGGCATCGGTCAACTCCGATCCTCCTGCGCCGTTGGGTTCGACGCCGTCCATACTGGGAACCGACATGGCTGCCACCGAACGACCTCCCGCTGCGTCCAACTTCGTTCGCGACCTCGTGCGCACCGACAACGAGCAGGGCACCTTCGGTGGGCGCGTGCAGACCCGGTTCCCGCCCGAACCCAATGGGTATCTCCACATCGGCCACGCCAAGGCGATCACGGTCGACTTCGGCATCGCCGCCGAGTTCGACGGTGTGTGCAACCTGCGCTTCGACGACACCAACCCCGACACCGAGGACACCAGCTACGTCGACGGAATCATCGCCGACCTTGCCTGGCTCGGGTTCCCGATCGACGGCGATCCGCTGTATGCCAGCGACTACTTCGAACAGCTCTACGACTGGGCCGAACTGCTGATCACGAAGGGTCTCGCCTACGTCGACGACCAGGACGGAGAGACGATCTCGGCGCAGCGCGGCGGGTACGGCAAGCCCGGCATCGAGAGCCCGTTCCGTGATCGCCCGATCGACGAGAACCTGGAGTCGTTCCGCCGGATGCGGGCCGGCGAGTTCGCAGAAGGCTCGCACGTGCTGCGCGCCAAGATCGACATGCAGCACGAGAACATGCAGCTGCGCGATCCGGTGATGTACCGGATCCGCGGCGTTCACCATCACCGGACCGGCGCCCTGTGGAGCATCTACCCCACCTACGACTGGGCCCACGGCCAGAGCGACGCCATCGAGGGGGTCACCCACTCGCTGTGCACGCTCGAGTTCGACAGCCACCGCGCGCTCTACGACTGGTATCTCGACCAGTTGCCGCTGCCGTTCGAGCAGCCGCGCCAGACCGAATTCGCCCGTCTCGAGCTCACCCACACCGTCACCTCGAAGCGCAAACTCGCCAAACTCGTCGAGGACGGCACGGTCGACGGATGGGACGATCCCCGGATGCCGACCCTGCGCGGTCTGCGCCGCCGCGGGTACCCGGCGTCGTCCATCCGCGAGTTCTGCGACTTCATCGGCGTGTCACGCACGAACAGCCGCCACCAGATCGAGTTGCTCGAGTCGTTCGTGCGCACCGAACTGAACCGGGTTGCGCTGCGCCGCATGGCAGTGCTGAAACCGGTGCGTGTCGTCATCACCAACTGGCCCCTCGACGATGCCGGGCAGCCGGTGGTCGAGTTCGTCGAGCTCAACAACAACCCGGAGAACCCCGACGATGGGACCCGGATGGTGCCTTTCAGCGGCACGCTCTACATCGAGGACGACGACTTCAAGGCCGAGCCGCCACCCAAGTACTTCCGCTTGTCACCTGGCAAGGAGGTGCGGCTGCGCGGTGCGTTCTTCGTCACCGCCACCGGGTTCGACACCGACGCCGACGGCAACGTCACCGAGGTCCAGGTCACCTACGACCCCGAGACCCGTGGCGGCAACGCGCCCGACGGCCGCAAGGTGAAGTCGACCATGCACTGGGTGTCGGCCGCCCACGCTGTCGACGCAACCGTTGCGCTCTACGATCGCCTGTTCGTCGCCGAGGTGCCGGGTGAGACCACCGGCGATCCGCTCGACGATCTGAACCCGGCCTCTCGGGAGATGCTCACCGGTGTCAAGGTCGAGCCGGCCCTCGCCGAGTCCGATCCGGGCCAGGTCGTGCAGTTCGAGCGGCTCGGCTACTTCGCCGTCGATTCCGAGCAGCCGATGCTCTTCCACCGCACCGTCGGCCTGCGAGACGAGTGGGCCAACATCCAGAAGCGCAGCTCGACGTAGCGCGCAACGCCGTTACGTTTGGTGTCAGACACCAAACGTAACAACGCGACGACGGTGGGGGTTCGCCGAGGAGTACGTTTCGCTCATGAAGCGAGTCGTCGGTCGTATCGTGCTGGTCGCGGCCATGCTCGGTGTCGTCGTCCCTGCCGCGGTCGGAGGGTCGGCCCCCGCCTCTGCGGCCCAGGCTGACGTCGACTGTGCGCCGCTGCCGTCGGGCGGCGCGGCCACGGCGCCGCCGATGGAGAGCTTCACGCCGATCAATCCGTTGCGGCTCGTCGACACCCGCAACAACGTCGGAGGCGTCGGCGTTCCGCTCGATCCGGGCTGCACCCTCATCGTCAATGTCGGAGCAGACATCCCCGCCAATGCGCAGGCCGTCGCACTGTCGATGACCGCCGTCAACAGCCAAGCCGACTTCTTCACCGTGTACCCCTGCGCATCGGGGCGGCCAGGCACCTCGAACCTCAACGCCCGCGCCGGCTTCGCCACGCCCAACCTCGTCGTGGCCATCCCTGACGCCAATCGTCAGATCTGTGTGTACAGCCACGGGCGATCCGACCTGATCATCGACCTCAGCGGCTGGTGGTCGGATGGGCCGAACCGGTTCGGGTCGATTGCCCCGAAACGCGTCTACGACAGCCGTCGAGCCGGACTCACGGCGCTCGCACCACAGCAGGTCCGTGAAGTGCAGATTCCCACCTCGGTGATTCCCGACGGATCCACCGCCGCGGTCGTCAACCTGACCGCCGCCAACGGCGCGCAACCCGGGTTCATGACGGCCTTTCCGTGCGGGCAGCCGGTGCCGAACGCCTCGAACGTGAACTTCCTCGCCGGCGAGGCGCGAGCGGTCGGTGCGATCGTCGGCCTCGGTCTCGGCAACACGCTGTGCGTCGTCGCCGACACGACCGTCCACGTGATCGTCGACGTCACCGGGTTCTACGGTCCGGCGCCGGCGTTCGGGCCGACCGCCGTGGTGGAACCGACCGCTGGTCGCCGAGTGGTCGACAGTCGCAACGGCGTCGGCGGCCCGCTGCAGCCGCTCGAAGCCGGTGAGGTCCGGTCGTTCGACCCGGTTGCCGGTACCTCGAATCCCGCCGACGCAGCGGCGGTGATGTTGAACTTCGTGTCGACCGACGCTGCCGACGCCGGGTTCCTCACGGCGTTCCCGTGCGGAGGTTCGGTGCCCAACGTGTCGACGCTGAACTACGTGCGTGGTGAAGCCGCAACCAACCTCGCAACGATCGAGTTGGGTGTCGACCGACGTGTCTGCATCGTGTCGTCGGTCCGAACGAACGTGATCGTCGACGTGTTCGCCGTAGTGACGGCACCGCCGGGCTCTCCGGTCGAGCGAATGTCGTTCGACAAGCCCGCCTGGCCGCCGTTCAACGCTGAGGCAAGCGACTACGTGGTCGAGTGCGCTGCCGGTACCGGATCGGCGGACGTCGAGATGAACCTCGACGTGTTGCCGTTCACCACCGCGACGGTGTCGGTCTCGGGCAGCCCGACTCGGCCGGTCGGCACCGGTTCGGTGACCGTGGAGATGCGCACCGATCAGCTGTTGACGGTGGCCACCACCCGCCAGGGGGTGGTGCAGAACTACCACTTCCGATGTGTGCCGCTCGACTTCCCCCGACTCGAGGTACTTCGGCCGGGCAACCCATCCGCCGGCTGGTACCTGACCACGTCGGGGTTCGCCAGCCCCAACCCGACACGCAACGGGCCGTACTTGATGATCCTCGACCACTTCGGCGCCCCCGTCTGGTACAAGCGGACGCCGACTGGCGGAATGATGGATCTCAAACGGCTGTCCGACGGCCGACTCGCGTTCACTCCATCATTCGGGCCCTACGGCATCTTCGAGAACCAGGGCTACTGGTTGACGAACTTGCCAGGGACGTCGACGATCAAGCACCGCACATCCGACCCGGCTCCCAACGCATTGCCGACGGATCATCACGACTATCTCGAGCTTCCAGGGGGCCCGAACCGACGGGCACACGTGAGTTATCCCATCGTGGTCGGCGTCGACCTGACCGGCATGCCAGGAGGGACGGTCAACGACACCATCGCCGATGGGGTGATCCAGGAGGTCGACGCCGGGAACAACCAGATCTGGCGTTGGGACATGAGCGACCACTTCGATCCCGCCGACTCGACCTTCCCACTCAACTTCGACAGCGCCCAGCCACCTCCTGCCGGTGTGTCCGGCTTCCCCGACGCATGGGATGTCTTCCACATCAATGCGCTCGACCGCGAGGCCGACGGCGACTACGTCGTGACCGTTCGTCACATGGACGGTGTGTTCCGCGTCGACCATCCGTCCGGCAACGTCCTGTGGACGTTGGGAACACCCCCGTCGACCGATGCCGGTGCGAGCCAACTCACGATTGTCGGCGATCCGTTCGGCGGGCCGAAACGGCCCCACGATGCTCGACTGACCGGCAACGTGGTGACCATGCTCGACAACCAGGCGGGCACCGGGCGACCGTCGCGGGCGGTGGCGTACACGATCGATGTCGCAGCCGGCACGGCAACGCTGCTGTGGGAGATCCGCAACAGTCAGGTGGGCGGGGCGACGCTCGGCAGTGTCCAACAGGCAACCGACGGGTCCGTCCTGGTCAACTGGGGTGCCGGGCTCCAGCCGATCATCGACGAGCGCGCCCCCGACGGCACTCGGTTGATGGCGGTGGGCCTGCCGAACAGCGGGAACTCCTATCGCACCGTCAAATACGCACCGTCGGCGTTCGACGCCAACCAACTGCGCTCCACCGCCGGCGGCAGCGTCACCAGCCCCTGAAGCCCCCGTTTGGGTTGCGTTTTCGGCGACCCGGGTCGCCCGAATTGCAGCGCAAACGGGTGGGGGTGGGGGTGGGGTCAGTCGTAGTACCAGTAGCAGCCGTACTGCTCCGGGTCGCCCCAGCTCACCGAGTCGCGAGGCTCCAGGCTCTGGCGATCCGAGAACTGCAGCTGATCGAGCCCGATCGTGGCCAGCTCGTCGCCGATGACGATCGAACGCTGCAGCGGGTTCCAGCAGCCCGACCGGCTCGGGCTCGAATGGCTGATCGTTCCTCGTGCGACCAGTTCACGCCCGTCGAGTTCGGCGACGACCGCGCCACCGCCCGGACCGACGATGTCCTTGGCGAGACAGTCCTCGTCGGCACCGCAGTCGCCCCAACCTGGTGAGACCGGCAGCACGATCGTCCCGTCGGCGGGCCAGTACAGGAACGCCTTGTGGTCCCACTCGACCTCGCTGAAGCCACCGATCGGCAGCGTGCTGATGCGCTGTGGATCGGTGGGATCGCTGACGTCGAACAAGCTGAGCTGCGTTCCCGTCGTGCGGCCTTCGTCGGTTGCATCCTGCCCGACGCCCAGCAGCAGACCCTCGCCGACCGGGTGGAGGTAGGCGGAGTAGCCGGGGATCTTCAACTCGCCCGCCTCGACGGGGTTGGCCGGATCGGTGAGGTCGATCACGTACAGCGGATCGATCTGGCGGAACGTGACAACGTAGGCGAGTTCCTCGATGAACCGGACCGCATAGATCTGCTCGTCCTTGCCCAAGCCGCCCACGGAGGAGATCTGCCGCAGTTCATCACCGTCCGGGCGCAGCACGAACACAGTCGACTCGCTCTGGTCGCCGAAGCCGCCCCAGTCGTCGGTGGTGGTGGCCACTCGCAGGTCGCCGTTGAACTCGCTCATCGCGAACTGGTTGAGCAGGCGACCCTCGACCTGTCCAGAGGCCACATACGTCGCGGCGGTGCCGTCGTCGAGGCGGAACTGATGGATCAGCGTCGGCGGCGGTCCCGGGTCGACCTCGGGTGACGTCGCCTCGGTCGGTGCCCCCTCGTCGAGGGGTACAGGGGCCTCCCATTGCCAGTTCCAGTTCTGCGTCGCCACGTAGAGGTTGTCGGTGGACGAATAGACGGTGTCGCCGGTCGAGACGATGCCGGCCGACCCGACCGGTGTGCCGTCGCCGTCGATGTCGATCGAGGCGATCCAGGTGAGGCCGAGGCCGGCGAAGTCGGGTGGTGCTGCGACGGTCTCGCAGGCGAGCACCTGCGTCATCGGACCGAATTCACCGTTGTCGTCTTCGTCGAACCAGCGTGGCAGCCAGTCCTCCACGGTCGAGTCGGCGATGATCTCCTTGTTGCGCTCCAGCGCGGATTCCTCGTCGAGACCGAACTGATTCGGCTGGACGAACGGCAGGCGTTGGTCGAACGACGTCGTGATCACCAGACGGGCGACTCCGTCCACCGAGCGGGTGGCGACGACGCCACCTTCGAGATGTGAGCGGCGCAGCAGGTCGGGGTTCGCCGGCTCGGTCACGTCGAACAGCGACACGATCGTGTCGGGGGCGCCACCCCAACTCGAGGTGACGACCACCAGCCGGTCGCCGTCGAGCAGCATCTGGTGGGTGCCTTGAGGAAGTTCCGGCTCGGCGACGACTTCGGCGGCATCGACCGCCACGATCCGCACACCGGAGCTGTTGGCGACGTAGACGTAGTTGCCATCGGTCTCGACGATGTCGCCTTCGTCGACGCCGACCTCCTGCACGTTCGTGCCGGAGAAGTCCTGGCCCTCGACCGGGCCGTTCGGTGCCGGGGCGCTCTCGGGCACCTCGCCGGCGGCGTCATCGGTCGCTGCCATGTCGTCTTCCATCACGCGGCCGTCGCCGTAGTAGATGCCGCCTCCTCCCAGCCCCCATGCGGTCACTCGCTGCGATGCCTCGGTCTGCATGTACCCCAGCAGGGCGTCGCAGTCGCCGAAGAACTCGAGATTGGCCGATGCGAATCCCTGGGGGCGTGGGCTCGTGGGCGTGGGGGCTGCGGTTCCGGCTGGATCGGTCGACGTCACCGGTGCCGTGGCGGTCGGACTGGTGGTCGGACTGGTTGACGGTGACCCGCCGGGTGGGACCGGGTCGGCCGAGTCGTCGGACGCGCACGCGGCGGCGACGAGCAGCGTTGCGGTGGCGAGTACCAATGGAACGAGCCGAGATCGCATCATGTGTGTTGGACGTCACACCGGCCGGTTTGGTTCCCGGTCGGGATGCAACACTTCGTCAAGATCGCCGTGCGGTGCAGTGGAGTGCACCATTTGTTCCCGGAGAACGACAGTTGCGTCAGGCGTACGAATCGGGCAGTCGGTACGGCCTCGGCTCCGAGGGTCGGGTGCACCCGATTGGCCGGACGTCGAGTGGGCCACGACCGTCACGGCACCGCGATTGTCGTGCACTGCACTCGGGTGGGCATGTCGGTGATCCACCCGCTCGTTCTCGCAGTCGGTGACGACGGTGCAGTTCCGTTTGGGTGAGCGCCGCAGGGGCGTCGCGTCAAGCGGTGAGGATCACTCGACCTGGGGGATGTCGGGGCGGGGCTGCTGGGAGACGATCGGAACAGATTCGAACATCGGAGTCCGCCAGCCCTCTGGGCACGTGTCAGATGGTGTCCCGGGGACCCACCTCGGCCTCTGCGACGCGACGACGGCATGGCAACGACACATTGGAGCATCACATGGCAGACGACAACATGCAGACACGAATGCAGAAGTTGGGCTATCGGGCACCGGCGGACGTGCCAGAACCCGACCAACTCGTACTGGTTGACTACGTCTCCGATGGGCGCATCGCAGTCATCACGCTCAACCGTCCACACGCCGACAACGCCGTCACCACAGAGTTGGCAGCCCAGCTCATCGAGGTGCTCGAGACCATTGCCGCCCGCACCTCCGTGCGCGTCGCAATCCTGACCGGTACCGGCGACCGAGCGTTCTGTGTTGGCGGCGATCTGTACGAGCGCAAGGAAATGTCGAAAGAGCAATGGCTACGTCAACGTCAGGTCTTCGACCGCGTGCTCTACAACCTGCGCCAGCTGCGCAGGCCGATCTTCACCGCGGTCAACGGCATGGCCTACGGCGGCGGCTGCGAGATGGCCATCAGCACCGACTTCATCATCGCGTCCGACGACGCCCGCTTCGGTCAACCGGAGGCCATGGTCGGCCTGAGTGCGGGCGGTGGCTCGCCAGTCTTCCTGCCGCGGATGCTCCCACCGGGGATGGCCATGCAGATGCTGATGACCGGCGAACCGATCACCGCTGGCGAAGCCCACCGGCTCGGAATGGTCAACTCACTGCACCCACGCGACGAACTCATGACCGCAGCGCTCGACATCGCCGAGAAGATCGCCGACAATTCCCCCACAGCGGTCCAGGCGGTCAAGCGTGCGGTTCAGAACGGACAAGGCGAGCCCGTCGAACAAGCGATCGCGATCATGATGGACGAACACTGGCGCTCAGTCGTCCATACCGACCGCGTTCAAGGAATCCTTGCCTTCACCAACGGCGAGGAACCCGAGTACCCGGACCCCGATTTCTGAGCGGTGGGCGACAGGCCTGACGCCAGCGGCGCGAGCCGCTCGTGAGGGTGTCGAGTCACTCGGGCTGGCCTTCCTCGTGCCGATCGCTGCCTTGATCCCCCTGTCCTCGGCACCGTTGGCTCGGTCATCGATCTCGGCGAGCGTTCCATCGAGAGCGACGCAGCTGTTCGACAGGACCCGCACCAGCCGCCACGAAGCAAGGCTGAGACACCAAACTCATCGAGGCCGGCACGGATGACCCCCCGACACCCGTTGGTCAAACCATCACCGTCGGAGGCCGAATCACGAGCTGGCGCTTCCGTGACGAGCGACAACCGACGCGCACAAGCACGTCGCGAACCCGCACGCCTGAGAAACCGTCGATACCGCCCGATCTTCGGCCATCACTCGTCCGCCGACCCGCTCCAGATCAGCACTGATGCGTGCCAAGCCGGGGCCGACCTGCTGGCTGATGTCGTCTGGCCCTATGAGCGCCCCGTTCCCGAAGCAAACAAGCTCGCCGGACTCGTTTCGTTCGACGCTGAACACGCAGCGGTCGAGACACACCTCGACGGTGATCTCCAACCGAAGCCGGTCATCGACAGCGCCGCGATCAGTCCGAGGTCGAACCTCGCGAACGAGGGGGGTTCGGTCGGGTGAAGACCGCGGGCTCTCAGGGTCGTCGGCCGACGAGATCGAGGAAGCGGGTCTGCAGCGGCGCGTCATCGGCAACGTCTCCTGATGAGCTCTCGCCGAACATGCCCAACTCACCCAGCCCTCCAGCCATGGGCTGGATGTCATCCCACATTCGCTGCACCAAGTCGGAATCAAGCGTGTCATCGGCACCGATGGCGCGGGCGAGATCCCAGGCATGCGTCGCGTTGTCCATGATGCGAAAGCCGACGAACATCGTGCGCGGTATCTCACCCATCGGGTGGTCGACTGTGCCCTCGAGACCGTTCGGCGCGGCGAAACCTTCCTGCATCTGGGCTGCGAGGGCGACGAAATCGGCGATCGGATCCTGATTGCCGGCCATCAAGTCATCGCCAAGCCCTGCGATCACCTCCTGTTGTGACCTACCCGCGAGCAGCTGCACACTCATCCGAGTGCCCAACAGCATGTGGTTGGTGAGGTCGCGGACGGTCCATTCGGAGCACGGTGTCGGCAGATCCCACTGATCGTCGTTCACCTGGCTGAGGCGACGTTCGAATTCTTCACTTGCTTGGCTGAGGGCTGCGAGGGCGTCCATGAACCGCAGGCTAATCGGCCTTCTGCGGCGGACTTGGCGGACGTGACTCCGAGCCGTGAACCAGACCGCACGACCATCGCTCCTCACGGCGAACGAGCGGCCAGTCGGTCGGGTCGCGAGTCTGCTTCGGTAGCCCCTGATCCACAACGTCCGACGACAGTCGAGCCCGCACGAGAACGGCGCCTACGCGCTCGGCCGCCCCAGAGCGCGCGTCGCCGACCAGCCGTCAGGCGGGATCCCGCACAGCACTGCCTCACCAAATCCATGGGGCGGAACGTACGCCTGAGAACGCACATGGTCCCGGCGGATACATCGCTGAGCTGTTCGACAGGACGCCGCCCATCCAAGAATGGGAGCACGCAGCCTTCGCAGACCGACTCAGTCAGGTGTGCCGGTCGAGTGAATCCGTGCGCTGGACTAGGTTTCGTCACCATGACCGACAACGGGACGCGCACGAATGGGACGATCGAGGTCGATTATCTGATCATCGGGGCGGGGGCAGTCGGGATGGCCTTCGCCGATGTCCTGCTCGCGGAAACCGATGCGTCGTTCGCACTGGTTGATCGCCGATCCAGGCCGGGCGGCCACTGGAACGATGCCTACCCGTTCGTTCGCCTCCACCAGCCGTCGAGCTTCTATGGCGTCAACTCGCGAATGCTCGGCACCGGAGCGAAGGACGAGGTCGGACACAACCAGGGCATGTTCGAACTGGCGTCGGGCCAGGAAGTGCTCAGCCACTTCGACCTGACGATGCAGCAACAGTTCCTCCCATCGGGTCGCGTGCACTGGTTCCCGATGAGCAACGTCGACGCCGATGGGACGATCTCGTCACTGATGTCGGGCGAGCGCACGGAGGTCGCGGCGCGAAAGGTGGTCGATGCCACTCATTCGCAGATGCGTATTCCGTCGGTCGATCCGCCCCGATATGAGGTTGATCCCAGCATCGACTGCGTCCCGCCGAATGACCTGCCGCGCTGCAGCGCCGGGTACGACCGATTCGTCGTGGTCGGCGCTGGCAAGACCGCGATGGACACGTGCATCTGGTTGCTCGACAATGGCACGCCACCTGATCGCATTCGCTGGATCGTGCCTCGCGACTCATGGCTGCTCGACCGCCGGAACTACCAGCCGGGTGAGGAATACTTCGCCAAGGTGTGCAAAGGCATCGCAGACCAGGTCGAAGCAGTCGCACTCGCTGAGAGCATCGACGACATCTACCTGAATCTGGAAGCACGAGAGTTCCTCACCCGCATCGACCCGGCGATCACGCCCGAGGCGTACCACTGTGCGGTCATCAGCCCGGGCGAACTCGAGCAACTGCGGTCGATCACCGACGTCGTCCGGCTCGGCCGTGTCACGCGGTTGACTCCCGACGAGATCATCCTCGAACGCGGCTCGGTCCCAACGGAGTCCAACACGCTCTACGTCGATTGCTCGTCGCCGGGCATTCCTCGCCGACCGTCGACGCAGATCTTCGCCGGCAACCGAATCACGCCACAATGGATCCGCACCTGTCAGCCGACCTTCAGCGCTGCCTTCATCGCCCACATCGAATCCGCATACGACGATGACGACCTGAAGAACCTCCTCTGCACCCCGATCGAACCACCCGAGGTGCCGCTCGACTATGTACGGATGTTCCAGCTGGAGCTCGCAACACGAACGCAGTGGGACCAGCACCCCGAGATCCGGACCTGGTCGGAGACGTGCCGGCTCGATCCATTCTCATCAGTGGCGAAGACCCAGATCGGTGTGAACGCCGAAGCAACCGAACACCTCGGCCGCTACCTCACGAACTACGGTGCGGCGGTCGAGAAACTCGACAAGTTGCTCGACCCGGTGTAGCGCGCACCGAACGCAAACACCCGCTCCGAGCGCATATCGACAGCGGTGAACGCACGCCCGACCAATCCGAGATCGGCACGTTCGATCGGGCCAGTCACGATCCTGGCCGCTCATGTCTGCCCATCTGCGCCAGTCAGCTGTCGGCGAGGGCAACTCGATGTCGCCGTCGGGCTACTGGCCATCGCAGTGCACTGCGGTGCACTGCGGTGCGACGTCAGCGCTCGTCGAGGATCAGGCTCTGCACGCTTCTCCCGAGCCGACCGTCTTCGTCGAACAGCGCCGACTCGGCGAAGCCGGCACCCGACGACGCGGTCGCCGTGCCGTACGCCGATTCGCTTCGCATCCCGATCCACTCGCCGACCGGCGAGCGCAGGAGATGCATCGTCAGGTCGGGGTTGATGTACGTGAACTGCTCGAACGGCAACCCACCGCTGACACCGTTGCCGAAATCTGCGGCGGCCGCAGCGCGTTGCACTCCCGACGGTGTCTCGTCGGGAACGACCGGGACCAGGAGCCGGATCCACACGCTGACGGGCCCGGGAGCGTCCCACGCTCCCGCCACGAAACGGTGCTCGCAGGCGTTGCTGTGGAACGCGACGCGGTCGCCGACCGCCCAGGTGACGCGCTGTGCGACACCGTCGTGCGGTGTGCCCAGCGCGCCGTCGAGCGACTGCACGACGCCGGCGGGGAGGTCGAGCCCCTTCACCCGGATCTGCAGGCTGCGCGCCCGCGCAACCTCGGTGTCGCCGTCGAGCAGACGGGCGGCGACGAGCGACACCTTGCGGCCGTCGCGTTCGACGTCCGTGGTCAGCGTGAGCGGACGTCCGACCGGGACCGGACGGGTCAACTCGATCGAGAGCCGGGCCACCTGCCAGTCGACCGGCGACTGCGGGATCGCACGCTCGACGGCGCGGGCCAGCAGTGCGCTGACCGGGCCGCCATGACAGGCGCGTGGGTCCCAGGGTCCGCGAGCCATCTCGGTGGGCGTCCACCGGTCGGGCCCGGCCGGTTCGAACAGCGATGTGCCGGCACCGCTCGTGGCGTCGTGCGTCGTCATCGTGTCTCGAGCGGTCGGAGCACGTCGGCGGCCTCGGTGAGATGGTCCACCCAGGCGTCCGCTCCTGCGGGTTCAGCCAGCGGGAGCACCACGAACTTCGACGTGCCGACGTCGATGAAGCGGCGGATCAAGTCGGTGAGACCGTCCCACGAGGTCGGTACGAGTTCGCTGGGATCGCTCAGGTCGGGACGGCGCTTCGCCAGCAGCGCCAGGAGTCGGTCGGGAATCGGTCCGAACGAATACGGGACCAGGACGCCGTAGTGGTCGTGCTCGATCTCGCGGCCGTGTTCCGCACAGACCTCCTCGATGACGACGCGTCCTGCGGCGGCATCTTCCGGCGTGACGAACGACGGGAGCCAGCCGTCTGCCATCCGGCCGATCCGGCGCAATTCTGACGGCGCGATCCCACCCAACCACACCTCCATCTTCGTCGCGGGAGGGAGCACACGGACGTCGTCGTAGTCGTAGCGTGCGCCGTGGTGGGTGAACGGCTCGCCGGTCCAACAGCTCCGCATCACCGTGAGCATCTCGTCGAAGAGCTTCGCCCGCTCGCCGCGTTGGACACCGAAGGCCTGCTGCTCGATCGGATCGACGGCGCCGAGCCCGAACGCGGGGAGCAGGCGCCCGCCGGACATGTTCGCGAGTGTGGCCAGCTCCTTGGCCAGCACGACCGGGTTGCGACCGGGAAGCACCATCACCGACATACCGAACTTGAGCCGCTCGGTTCGTCCCGCCCCGTAGGCCATCGCCACCAGCGGATCGGGCGCTGGGCCGCTGATCCGCTCGGACAGCCACAGCGAGTCGAACCCGAGGGACTCGAGAGCATCGACCACCGTGCCGTAGGACGGACCGTGGAGATCGGTGGACGTGCCGAGGCCGAACCCGATGCGGACCTTCGGCGCTGGCTGCAGATCACTCATGGTGTGATCGTGCCACAGCGCGCTGCGATGGCGAGATGCGGCGACGTCGTCGGCCCGACGGTGGTCTGCGACGGCGAGTGACGGCCGAGTGTGGCTGCGACGTCAGGAGGCGCGGGGCGAGCCGAGTCGGACCGGGGCGTGTTCGCGGCGAACCCGCGTGGTCTGGATCCAACTGGCGGTGAAGGCCACCACGATCACTGGCAGCACGATCGCCGCCTGTGGGACATCGCCGGCTGCGGACACTGCGATCGCAGCAAGACCTGCCAGCAACGAGATCACGACGGCGAGTTTGACGGCGGCGTTCCAGGTGCGTCGGTCGAGTTCCACAGGTTCTTTCATACAACGGGTGAGTTCCCCCTGTCTCGTACGTCGACACCTCGATCGAAGGTTGTCATGCAACGGACACCTTCGACACAGAATCGCGCGATCGGAGATGACGGAGCCGTGACGCGGTGATGACGTGATGGTGGGTGGAGCAGGCGTGCGGTCCGGTGTGTGATGGCGTCGGTCGATCTCGGTTCTGAGCAGATCGGCCACCGGTAGCGTCGCTGCCCATGCCCACCAGCGCTCCGCTCGCCTCCAGCCCGCTCGACCGGTTTCGACTCGACGGTCAGATCGCAATCGTCACCGGCGCATCATCAGGCCTCGGTGCGCACTTCGCCAGGGTGCTCCACTCGGTCGGAGCTCAGGTGGTGCTCACCGCTCGGCGCGCCGACCGTCTCGGTGCGCTCGCCGGCGAGCTGCCGGGTGCGTCGGTCTGCGCCGCCGACATGGCCGATGAGGCCGACCGCGAACGCCTGGTCGCCGAGGTGCTGGAACGGTTCGGTCGGATCGATGTGCTCGTCAACAACGCCGGTGTCGGCGGATCGGTCGCTGTCGAAGACGAGGAGCTCGACCGGTTCCGCGCCTCGATGGAGGTCAACGTCACCGCGCTGTGGCACCTCTCGAAGCTGTGTGCTCCAACGATGATCAGCAGCGGGGCCGGCTCGATCGTCAATGTCGCATCGATGCTCGGCCACGTGGGCTCCACGCCGGTCAAGCAGGCGCACTACTGCGCCAGCAAGGGCGCGGTGGTCAACCTCACGCGTGAACTCGCGCTGCAATGGGCCCGCAAGGGCGTGCGCGTGAACGCGCTCTGTCCTGGATGGTTTCCGTCGGAGATGACCGAGGGGATGGACACCGACGAGGCCAGCGCGCGCTTCATCGCTGCGAACTCGCCGATCCCGCGGATGGGCGAGCTTCACGAACTCGACGGGGCACTGCTGTTGCTGGCATCGCCGGCGAGCACGTTCCTCACCGGTCAGAGCATCATCGTCGACGGCGGGTGGACAGCCCGCTGAACAACTCCAGATGTGATACAACGATCACGTCCACTGCGAGATCGAGGAGAGATCACATGAAGAACCTGATGCATGAGTTCAAAGAGTTCGTCAACCGGGGCAACCTCGTCGAGCTCGCCATTGCCTTCGTGCTGGCCACCGCGTTCGCTCCGGTGGTGCTCAGCATCGTCGACAACATCGTCATGCCGATCATCGCTGCGATCATCGGTCAGCCGGATTTCAGCAGCCTCGGCATCGACATCGGCGACGCCCGCATCAACTACGGCACCCCGCTCACGCTGATCATCAACTTCCTGGTCATCGCGTTCGTCTGTTTCCTCGTCGTGAAGGCCTACAACGCCTCCAAGGAGTCGGCTGACGAGGATGAGGACGGCCCGAGCGAGGTGGAGCTCCTCACCGAGATCCGCGACGCGCTGCGCAACCGCTGACACCGGTACCGGGCGCGATGCCACACTCGCTCGTGAACCCGCTTCAATGGGGGTGATGTCTCGTTGCCGAACCGCTGCCGCCGTCGCCGCAATCGCGGTCATGGCTGCCGCCTGCGGCTCTGCCGGTGACGAGAGCAACGACACGATCCCGCCGGTGACCCCGGTTCCCACGATCGGCGGCGTCGGCGTCGTTCCGGCCGTCCCGTCGGCGGTGCGCGAACCGGTGGTGGTCGTCCCCCTTCCCGTCGATGTCGACGGGGAGACGTCGCAACTGATCGGGGCAACCGTCGAGAGCAATCGCGTGCTGATGATCGGCGATTCGATCCTGGCATCGACCTCGTCGAGGTACGGCAACCAGATGTGCGAGGCGGTCGAACCGCTCGGCTGGCAGGTTGCGGTCGAGGCCGAGCCCAGTCGATTCGTCGACTTCGGCAACACGGTCTTGAGGCGAGCGTTGCCAGACGACGTCGCCCCCGACGCCGACTGGGACGCTGCCGTCGTGTTCCTCGGCAGCAACTACCGCGGCGATGCCTTTGCCTACGAGGCCGAACTGGTCGAGATCCTCGATCGGTTGGAGCCGCGCCCGGTGCTGCTGGTCACGGTCACCGAGTACCGGCCGAACTATGTCGAGGTCAACGTCGTCATCGACCGTCTCGGGGCCGAGCGCGACCACGTCACGGTGCTCGACTGGAAGACGATCTCCGAGACACCGGGTGTCCTGAGCAGCGATCGTCTGCATCCCACCGACGCTGGTCGGCGGGTGCTGGCCGATGCCGTTGCCGCAGCGCTCGGACCGGTTCCCGACGGTGTCGGCGACTGCCTGCGTTCGACGTTCCGCAACGATTCCGCAGTCGGCAGTGGCAACTCCGACACCGTGCTCGGCCGCTCTTCGAGTCGATCGAGTTCGAGCAGTTCCGGCTCCAGCGGGTCGGGTTCGAGCAGTTCCGGTTCGAGCAGTTCCGGCTCCAGCGGATCGGGATCGAGCGGCGTGACTCCCACCACCGTTGCCCCGAACACGTCGAGCCCCGATGGCGGCGATGGTGGAACCGAGCCGGGGGCAACGGTTCCCGACGGGGGAGGCGCCACGACGCCCGAACCAACCTCTCCACCGGCACCTCAGCCGACGACTCCGCCGGCGCCGCAGCCAACTTCTCCGCCACAGCCGCCACAGCCGGCGCCGACGTCTCCGCCGGCACCTCCGTCGACCGACGGCTGAGTACACCGAATCCTGTTCCGTCGGCGCCGCCGTAGCCTGGGCGAGTGCTCCAGGCCCAGGCGATCTCGGTGGAAGTGGGGGGTCGACTGCTCGTCGACTCCGCCAGCTTCACCGTCATGGCCCGTGACAAGGTGGGCATCGTCGGTCGCAACGGCGCAGGCAAGACCAGCCTGTTCAAGGTGTTGGGCGGCGCCAACGAGCCGAAAGCGGGCAAGGTACTGCGCAAGGGCGGTTTCGGTTATCTGCCCCAGGACCCCAAGATCGACACGGCGCTCGACGGTCGCAGCTGCGTCACGCACGTCCTCTCCGGTCGGGGGATCGACGACGAGATCACCCGAATCGAGAAGCTGCGACTCTCGATGGAGGAGAACCCGGACGAACGCAACGTCACGAGGTACACCACCGCCGAGGAGTCGTTCCGCACCAACGGTGGCTACGCCGCCGAGAGTGAAGCTCGTGCGATGGCGGCAGGACTCGGTATCCCCGATGAGCGCCTCGACCAGCCGATCAGCACGCTGTCCGGCGGCGAGCGTCGCCGGGTCGAGTTGGCTCGTATCCTCTTCGCCGGCTCCGACGTTCTCTGCCTCGACGAGCCGACCAACCACCTCGACGTCGACGCCAAGGCGTGGCTGCTCGGGTTCCTGCGCCAATACAAGGGCGCACTGCTGGTGATCAGCCACGACCTCGAACTCCTCGACGAGTCGATCACCCGCGTCTTGCACCTCGACCGTGCGACCGAGACCGACGTCGGTGAGATCTTCGAGTACCGCGGCACCTACAGCCAGTACCAGCGTGCCCGCGCCGACGACGAGGCTCGCCTCGCGAAGAAGGCGGTGCTGCAAGCCAAGGAGATCGATCGGCTGCAGACCGTCGTCGACCGGTTCGGCGCCAAGGCCACCAAGGCAGCGATGGCCCACAGCGTCGAGAAGCGCATTGCTCGCCTCGAGACACAACGGGTGCGCGGGCCGCAGGGCACCAAGACGATGACGGTCCGATTCCCCGATCCGCCCAAGTGTGGCGAAACGGTCATCCGTGCGTCGGGAATGTGCAAGGCCTACGGCGGGCCGACGATCTTCGAAGACATCGACTTCGACCTCGGACGCGGCGAGCGGCTGCTGGTGCTCGGCCTCAACGGCGCCGGCAAGACCAGCCTGTTGAGGATTCTGGCGGGCGAGACCCAAGCCGATCTCGGTGACTTCGAATTCGGCTACCAGGTGCACGCCGGCTACTACGCGCAGGAGCACGACAACCTCCGCACGGATGAATCGTTGCTCACCAACATCCGTGACGCAGTCCCCGACGGGATGAACCTCGGCGAGACGCAGCTCCGTGGGCTGCTCGGAATGTTCGGTCTGTCCGGCGACAAGGTGTTCCAAGAGTCTGGCACCCTGTCGGGCGGCGAGAAGACCAAGCTGGCACTCGCCATGCTGATGGTCGGGCGCAACAACCTGTTGTTGCTCGACGAGCCGACCAACAACCTCGATCCGCCGTCGCGTCAAGCGGTCGCCGACGCCCTCGTCGACTGGCCCGGAGCGATCATTCTGGTCAGTCACGACGAGGACTTCGTTCGCGAACTGGCGCCGACCAAGGTGCTGCTGATGCCCGATGGCGACGTCGACTACTTCAGCGACGACTGGCTCGACCTCGTCTCGATGTCCTGATCACCTCAGGGGTCAGACCAGCGACGTGGTCCGCGTGACCCGCATGTGATCGCTACTCGCCGTAGGGGAGGACGCCGGCTCCGTACTTCTCGCGGAACAGTGTGAGGACCTCACCGGGTTCGGCGTGGCGTCCGGTGGTGTGCTTGGAGTAGAGCACGTCGCCGTCCACTTCGACGTCGAACACGCCCTTTGCCCCGGTGTCGAGGGTGAGGGTGTCGATGACGTGCTGGTACGTGGACAGCAGATCGTTGGCGGCGCTCACGGCGCGGCTCGAATAGTCTCAAGGCACGCAGTAGCTGATGCGGATCACATGGTTGTTCATGAGGCGAGGGTATCCACCGCGTCGGCGCGCAAACGCTTGTAGTCGACCTTGCCGTTGGCGGCCCGGCCGATCGTGTCGACCACCACGATGCGCTTCGGCGCCTTGAACGCAGCAAGGGTCTGCTTGACGTGGGCGATCACGGCGTCGGCGTCGATCGTGGCGCCCGCACGTGGTTGGACCACCCCGGTCACCGCTTCACCGAACTTCTCGTCGGGGATGCCGACCGCGACGGCGTCGAGCACGTCGGGATGTGTCTTCATCGCCTCCTCGACCTCCTCGGGGAACACCTTCTCGCCACCGGTGTTGATGCAGACCGAGCCACGCCCGAGCAGCGTGATGCGGCCGTCGGCGTCGACGGTGGCGAAGTCGCCCGGGCACGAGTATCGCTTCCCGTCGACCACGAAGAACGTGCTCGCCGTCTTCGCTTCGTCCTTGTAGTAGCCGACCGGCTGGCGCCCGCCGACGGCCAGCCGCCCGATCTCGCCCGTGCCGGCGGGGATCGGTCGATTGAGGTCGTCGATCACGATCGTGTCGGGGCTCAGCTCGAACTTGGCCGTGTCGGCAGTGGCGCCCGCGCCCGAGATCGACGAACCCATCCCGAGCGCCTCGGACGACGAGAACGCGTCCATCAGCATCATGTTCGGGTGGTGGCCCAGGAGCCCGTCCTTGGTCTCCTTGCTCCACATGACGCCCGATGACACGATGCCGACGAGCGAGGTGAGGTCCCAGCGACCCGGGTTCTCGTCGAGGGTGCGCAGGATCGGCTTGCCGAATGCGTCGCCGACCATCGCCATCGTGTTGACCCCGTTGCGCTCGATCGTGTCGAGCAGGTCGACCGGGTCGAAGGTGCGGTTGTCCATCGTGACGATGCTGCCGCCACCTGCCAGCGTGCTCAGGCAGGGGAAGTTGCCGGTGCCGTGCATCTGCGGGCAGGCGGGCAGGAACCGGGCGCCCGGCCCGACGAACGTGCCGCGGAGGTCGTCGACGGTGCCGTCGTCGGTCAGCGGGGTGCCGAGCGTGGCCGACAGCTTGACGGCGAGGTCGTCCTGGCGCCACATGACGCCCTTGGGCATCCCGGTGGTGCCGCCGGTGTAGAGGAAGTTCAGGTCGTCGCCGCTTCGGCCCCACCCGGGGTCCACCCGGCCAGCGCCGCTGGTAGCGGCATCTTCGTACGGTGTTGCCCAGTCGGGGCACGGCCCGGCGCCGTCGTCGACCCACAGCCACACCTTCACCTTGGGCAGCCGGTCGATGATCGGCTCGATCGTCGGTGCGAACGTGCCGTGGAACACGATCGCGCCGGCGTCGGCGTTGTCCCACAGGTACAGCAGCTCGTCGGCGGTGTACCGGTAGTTCGTGTTCACCGGAGCGAAGGCCCCCTTGAACGCGGCGAAGGTCGACTCCATGTATTCGGGTGAGTTGTAGAGGTACTGGGCAACTGCCTGCTGACGATCGAGGCCGGCGTCGAGGAGGTGCTGCGCCACGCCGTCGGCTCGACGATCGACGTCGGACCACGAGCGTGTCTCGCTGCCGTGGATCAGGCAGGGGGCGTCGGGCAGTTCGTCGGCGACGACCTCCCAGATGTCGGCGAAGTTCCAGTTGCTCATGGAGCGTTCGTACCAGTCGCTCACCGGCCGTCACGAGCCGGACGCACCCGCGTGTGCATCACCGTTGAGTTGAGCGCGGACCTGTCGGCTGGTGGCGTGATGGAACGTGGTGGCTACGGTCCGGGCATGCGCATTGGATCATTCGGCGGAAGCATCAACGACGGCACCATCGACGACGTGGTCGCCGAGGCGAGACGGGCCGAGGCCGATGGGTTCGCTTCGTACTGGATTCCCAACATCTTCGGTCACGACGCGCTCACGGCGCTGGCGATCGTCGGCCGTGAGGTTCCCCGTATCGAGCTCGGCACGTCTGTCGTTCCCACGTACCCGCGCCACCCGTCGGCGATCGCGCAGCAGTGCCTCACGGTCAACGCTGCGTGCGAGGGTCGACTCACGCTCGGCATCGGGCTCAGCCACAAGATCGTGATCGAGAACATGCTCGGGATGAGCTACGACAAGCCGGTCCGCCACATCCGCGACTACCTGAGCATCCTCGGCCCGCTGTCACGCAACGAACCGGTCAGCTATCGCGGCGAGGACTACTCCACGAACATGGCCATCCAAGCCAAGGGCGCGCCGCCGTTCGGGATCGTCGTCGCTGCACTCGGTCCGCAGATGCTGAAGGCCACCGCTGAGCTCGCCGACGGCACGATCACGTGGTGCACGGGACCCAAGACCCTCGAGAGCCACGTCATCCCGACGATCAATGCTGCAGCTGACGCAGCAGGACGACCGTCACCACGGGTGATCGTCGGGCTGCCAGTGTGCGTCAGCGACGACATCGCCGGTGCCCGCGAGCGCGCCGCGAAGATCTTCGAGATCTACGGCTCGCTGCCGAGCTATCGGGCCATGCTCGATCGCGAGGGCGTCGCCGGACCC